>CAYMDP010000001.1:0-90247 GCA_964389375.1 uncultured Pseudobdellovibrionaceae bacterium
CTGTATGAAGGAAAAGCAAAATCGATCTTCTCAGTCGAAGGTTTTGAAGACTTACTTTGGATGGAATATAAAGATAGCCTGACGGCCTTTAATGCTCAAAAGAAAGGCTCTTTCGAAAGCAAAGGTTTACTGAACCGAAATATTGCGACCAGGATATTTAGGTTTCTTTCTGAATCTGGTGTTTTAAACCACTGGGTTTCAAGCCCCAGTGAAAGAGTGATGATCTGTAAAAAACTTGAGATCATTCCCATCGAAGTGGTTGTGCGCAATCGTTTAGCGGGATCCACAGCGAAGAAATTTGGAATTGAAGAGGGGCAAAAACTAGAGAGTTCCTTGGTTGAATTTTATTATAAAGACGACAGTCTTGGTGATCCCTTCATGAGCGATGACCAAGCCTTGATGATGAAAGCGGCTAAAAGTGAGAGCGAGTTGGGTGAGTTAAAACGCCAGGCGCTTTTGGTGAATCACGCCTTACAAAACTTTTTCGGCAAAATTGGACTTGAGCTGATTGATTTTAAGCTTGAGTTCGGACGACTGAAGTCCTCTTCGGGGGAGAACAAAATTTTACTGGGCGACGAAATTAGTCCGGATAGTTGCAGGCTTTGGGATATGAAGACCGGCGAAAAAATGGATAAAGACCGATTTCGTAGAGATCTCGGAAAAGTCGAAGAAAGTTACCAAGAAGTTTGGAATCGCATTCAAAAAGTATGGGGAGTAGAAGCCGAATGAAAATTGGAGTTAAGATTTTACCTCGATCAGAGGTTTTAGATAGTCAGGGTAGAGCTGTCGAAGACACATTAAGACAACATGGCAAAAGACTTCAGTCTTGCCGAGTTGGCAAATATGTTCAGCTTGAGGTTGAAGAAAGTGACAAACAAGCGGCACTGACCAAAGCGAAAGAGATGACGGAGTTTGTGCTTTATAATCCTTTGATTGAAACTTACGAGCTGGAAATTATTGAATGAAAAAGCTTGGAATATTGCGTTTTCTTGGGACCAACTGTGATCGCGACGTTTGGCAGGCGGCCGAGTTTTCAGGGCTAAAGCCCGAGTGGCTTTGGTTTGAAGATCGCTTTAATCCAAAGGATTACCATGCCTTCGTTGTACCGGGAGGTTTTAGTTATGGGGATTATTTGCGCTGCGGGGCACTTGCAGCAAAGGCTCCGGTGATGGCGGATTTGAGAGCCGCAAATGAACTTGGAAAGCCAATTCTGGGAATCTGTAATGGTTTTCAAATTTTGTGTGAAAGTGGGCTTTTGCCCGGAGCTTTGGTCAGAAATAGATCTTTGCGCTTTGTAGAGGACTGGGTGAATTTAAGTTTAAGAAGCCCGAATCCCTTTTGGTCGATGGATCGCCTTAAATCAGCACGCTTGCCAGTGGCTCATGGAGAGGGTCGTTACGTTCTTGAAGAGGACCAACTTAAAGAGGTTCAAGATTCGGAGCAAATTTGGTGGACCTATGATCAGGACATCAATGGATCTTTAAGTCAGATTGCGGGAGTTATGAATAAAGAAAAAAATGTGGCAGCTCTTATGCCTCATCCTGAGCGAGCCATTGCGGACTGGATGGGTGGACGCGATGGAAACGAATTTTTTCTTAGTTTGATTTAGAAGGAGTCGTATTTTGGATTTAAGCTCACGGTTAAAACATTACCGAATTTCAGACTCAGAATACGCAAAAATTTGCGAACTTCTTGGGCGCCAGCCAAAGGATATCGAGTGGGCCTTGTTTTCGGCTCTTTGGAGCGAACACTGTTCGTATAAAAGCTCTCGCATTCACTTAAAAAAATTCTATGCTAAAAATGCAAGGGTTCTTGAGGCCTTCGGCGAAAACGCGGGAGTCATCGATCTTGGAGAAGGCGAACGCGTCGCATTTAAAATGGAAAGTCACAATCACCCAAGTTACATCGAACCATATCAAGGGGCCGCAACCGGAGTGGGTGGAATTTTACGAGATATTTTCACCATGGGTGCACGTCCCATCGCTGTGGCAGACTACCTTTGTTTCGGAGAGCCCAGTGCCCATCGGATGCCTGCATTGGTGGATGGAGTGGTGCGAGGAATTGGGGGCTACGGAAATTGCGTAGGTGTACCAAACATCACCGGACAAACTGAATTTCACGCGTCTTATAACGGCAACATTTTAGTCAATGCCTTAGCTGTGGGACTCTTTCGCCCCGGAGAGCCAGTGGTGAACTCGAAGGCCCGAGGAGTAGGAAATTTTGTCGTCTATGTCGGTGCCAAGACCGGAAAAGACGGAGTTCACGGCGCCAGCATGGCGAGTGAAAGTTTTGACGAAAGCAGTGAAAGTAAAAAACCAACGGTACAAATTGGAGATCCATTCTTTGAAAAACTTCTGATCGAAAGCTGTATCGAAGTTATGGCCGAGGATTTAGTGGTCGCAATTCAGGATATGGGGGCCGCAGGCCTAACCAGTTCGAGTTTTGAGATGGCCGCCAAAGGTGATGTCGGGATTACTCTTCATTTAGATAAAATCCCCTTGCGTGACTCTAAAATGAATCCAGAAGAAATTTTGTTGTCCGAAAGCCAAGAGCGGATGCTTCTGGTGTGTGAGCCAAAGAAATTCGAAGACTTGCAAGAGGTTTTCGAAAAGTGGCATTTGGATGCCTGTGTTGTCGGCGAAGTGAAAGAAAAACGAACAGTCGAACTTTATTGGCATGGGGAGCTTTTGACTGAAATCGACCCTTGGCTTTTGACTGAGAATGCTCCGCTTTACGAAAGACCTTACACGATTCGAAAAAGAGAAGAACAGCCAGTGGGCCTGCAAGTGCCACTTCAGCCTGTGGAAAACGCGAAAGAGAAACTTTTAGATATCTTAAGCGATATTCGGGGCTGTTCGCGTAAATGGATTAGCCGGCAGTATGATCAAAGAGTCGGCGCAAAAACAGTTCGGGATGCCTCTCAGACGGTTGGAGTTTTAAGACTTCCCGATACGGGCAGAGCACTGGGCTTGGTTTTAGGTTGTCGCCCGCACATTATGCGCTTCGACCCAGGGGTCGGTGCTATGGATGCCGTATTTTATCCAGGTCTAGAACTTGCGATTAAGGGTTTTGAACCCTTGGCCGCGACGGATTGTTTAAATTTTGGAAATCCCGAGAAACCCGATTTGATGGGTGAATTCGTTGCAAGCGTTGAGGGGATTAGTGCGGCCTGTAAAGCCATTGATACTCCCGTCATTAGTGGGAACGTTAGTTTTTATAACGAAACTCTAGAAAAGAACGTCACTTCGACTCCCTCGACAGGAATTGTTGGATTAAGAAGTTCCGCTTTAGGAATTCCCTCGAATCAATTCTTAAACGAAGGTGAAGAGTTGGTTTTAGTGGGCCTTCCTCAGATCCAGTTGTCAGGAATGATTTCAGAAGCAGCCGGGGGCATAAAAGGCTCGGGAAATTTTGACTGTGAACTGATGGCGGATTTTTTAAAGTTTTGCCGAGAAGTTTCGAGTTTGGCTTCGGCCTCACGTCTTGTTGGACGCTTTGGAATTGCTTATGCGCTCTCTCGGCTTTGCACAGAAAAAATGGGCTGTGATGTGGATCTTCACGAGGTGTTAATGGACCCGAATCATCCAGAAGCCTCTTTATTTGGCGAAGTTCTTTATCAAGTGGTTTTTGTTGGACCCGAGGGGCTTACCAAAAAGATCAATGCAATTTTATCGGCTTATTCGAATCTTCAAGGCGAAGTTCATATCGATCGAATTGGTAAGACTAAGCTTGGAAGTTTAAATATTAAGGGATTAGTTCAAGTGGATCTAAAAGAGATTTCTGAAAGTTATCATTCAGGTTGGAGAAAGAATTTTGAAACATTGGCATGATGAATGTGCGGTCTTTGGAATTTGGGGCGATCCGGAAGCGGCTCGAATGACCTACCTCGGACTCTATGCTCAGCAACATCGAGGGCAAGAGTCGGCAGGGATCGTCAGTCTTCACGAGGGGCGCCACCTGGTACACAAAGCGATGGGTCTTGTGGGGGATGTCTTTAAAGAAGCGGAGCTTGAAAAACTTTTGGGTGAAGCTTCAATCGGTCACACCAGGTACTCAACTAAAGGCGAAAGCTTTCAGCCGAATATCCAGCCTCTTGTGGCAAGTCTGCAAAATGGCCCCGTGGCCTTGGCTCATAATGGAAATATCGTAAACGCAGACAAACTCAGAAATGAACTTAAAAGTCAGGGCTCTATTTTTCAAGGGACAAATGATACCGAATGCCTTCTTCATCTTTTAGCGAAGAACCCAAGCAACGACATTATTCGCTGTTTGCGCGAGGGGGCGGGCCGTCTTGTCGGAGCCTTTAGCTTGGTTCTATTAACAAATGATCGTTTGATTGCGGCAAGAGATCCTTTGGGATTTCGCCCTCTTGTTTTGGGGCATCGTCCTTTAGAAGGCGGCGGCTTTTCTTATGTCGTCGCATCAGAGACCTGTGCCTTTGACTTAATCGGAGCCAAATACGTGCGAGAGATCGAGCCAGGTGAACTGGTTTGGTTTGATAAAGACGGGGAGCATAGCGAGCGCTTTGCTGAAAAAAGTTCGACTTTAGCAAAGTGTGTTTTTGAACATGTCTACTTTGCTCGTCCTGACAGCAGGGTTTTTGGTTTAAGTGTTTATGAATCGCGAAAGAAAATGGGCGAAATTTTAGCGCAAGAAAGTCCTATTGAAGCGGACATGGTGATCCCGGTTCCTGATAGTGGAGTGCCCGCAAGTATTGGCTATAGCAAAGAAAGTGGACTTCCCTTTGAGTTAGGGATTATCCGAAATCATTATATCGGACGAACTTTTATTCAACCCAGCCAATCGATTCGTAGCTTCGGAGTTAAAATTAAACTGAACCCTCAGTCTGAGGTTCTAAAAGGACAAAGAGTGGTCGTGATCGACGACTCTTTAGTGCGAGGTACGACCAGTCAAAAAATTATTCGGCTGATTCGTCAAGCGGGGGCAAAAGAAGTTCACTTTAGAATTGCTTCTCCTCCGACGATTAGTCCTTGTTATTACGGGGTCGATACTCCTGAGCAAGAACAGTTGATTGCATGGAATAAATCAAAAGAAGAGATTCGAAAATTTATTGATGCCGACACTTTGGACTATCTTTCGATTGAGGGAATGATGAGGGCGGTTCACGGGGGTCCCAAACAATTTTGTTCGGCTTGTTTTGATCGACAGTATCCAACTCCTCTGGCTTAATTTGGCTGAAAATCTATTGTCAAAATCCAAGATTCATCTGATTCTTTCTTTCTATGAATAAAATACGAGTTCTCATATTGTTGGTTATTGCTGTGATCGGGGTTTCGGGCTTGATCTGGGCGCTTTGGCCCGAAGCCAGCGGAAAATACCCGGTCAATTCTTGTTTTACTGACCGAGAGCTTAAGGTGAAGTTTAAGGTGATATCGATTAGCTCTGAAACTTACGAAATTGAAGTTTTAGATTCAGGCCATTACAGCCAAAGTCCGGATTTTATGCTTGGCAATCGGATGCTTTACTTAAAGTCGATGGTCGATGGCAATGAGCAATTTCATCCTGCCTATTGCACAACTGATAGACCAGCTAGCGAATAGAGGGCAGGATTTGTCCAACATCGGCGATCATATCTTTATAGCGGAGATTGCGACTCAGGCTTGCTGAAGCCGTAAGCCCATAGCCGGGTTTTCCATTTTGTTCGTAATCCGCAGGACTTAGTCCCATCGCCTGCAGAATGGTATTTAAAAGCTGTGTATAAGGTCGTCCTGCGAAGTTCGAGTCCCCAATGTTATTTGAAGGCACCTTGGGTGCGCTGTATTGAGAGTAGTCTAGAATGCGGCCCGGACGAATGTAACCCAGCCCCGATCCCGCAAGGACAACGGGCATATTCTCTTGAACGTGACCTGCACCCTGGCTCATTTCTCCTCCCCAAAAGACCAAGGAGTTATCGAGCATCGATTTTCCGTTAGGCTCTGTGATTGCCGATAGTTTTTGAATCAATCTTAAGAACACTTTCTGAGCGGCCCAGTAACTTGCTTTGTAATGTCCGGGAGCAGATCCCTTTTCTCCGATATGAGATTCTCCATGCCAGCTAGAAGGACCAACGCCTTCGGCCTCCTCAATGTTAATCACAAGGACATTCGTCAGTTGGTTTAATAATGCCAAGACTCCGACATCGACGTAGGACTCATAAATTTGTGTGACACTGAGTGAGCCATTAGCGCTCACAGGGACCGGACTTGTCTGGGGCGCCACCGGCTTGATTTGCTTTAGTTTCTGATCAATTTCAGAGGCCAATGTCGATTGTATATCGAGGACAACTTTATCTTCGGCCGAAACCCGTGGATTATTCTTAAGCTCCGTGTAGCGCTTTAAAGCCTCGTTAATGGCCTTAGAATTTCTGGTAAGATTTTGTCCTTGTGAAAAATTAAATAGAAGGTCAAAGGCAGCTTGTGCGCTAAAGAAAGATTGGCGCTGAATGATATGGCTTCCTTGTTTCATAAATGAACAGCCACCGTAGCTGCTAAACAACAGCGCATCTAAAACTGGAGTGGAGGCATTGTAAAACTTAGGGGACTTAGCAAGGACCTGATCAATCGTCGCATAGCCATCCAGTTGCTGGTAGTGTCCAAGAGCCCCACCTCTGTTGTGTCCGAGTCCTAAGGGGATATCGAGTCCGCGAATGTAAGTCAGCTGATTTAAGTAGGGGGCAAAATTCGAGTCCAAAAGTTTGTTAATTCCGGTTGAAGAAAACATCGAGCTTAAAGAACCTTCCTTTATGTTAGTTCCGATCTGAGTCGGAGCCGTTTGAAAGGGGTCCCAATTTTCTTGGCGAGTTCCGTGGGCCGTTCGGATAAAAATGAATCTCTTTGGAACTCCGTTCGTTTGAGAAAATGCCGACTCCTGAAAAAGAGAAGGTAAAAGAGGTAGGGCAAGACTTGAGAGTCCAAGATTCTTTAAAAATTCTCTGCGTTTTTGACGATTCATCTTGCTCATTTTTACCCGCCAATTCGTTTCATTTTAAAGTCTCGAGAGTGCGGCATTTCAAGGATCATTTTTTTGATACTTCCACCACTTCCGGTCATTTTGCCATGCATATCATTTAAAATACAAGCGTCGGCTGAGGACTCAAAGCGCCCCATTGTGTGCCGAAAGACTTGGCGTGTGAAGCACATATTGGCTTTATAACTTCGTCCTACATAGTCACTAAACTCGACGCCACCATCGACACTCTCTCCAGTTGGCTGATCAATGTTCAAGTTCGTAACGCTAGAGTTTACTGGGACATTTTTAACATGCCTATAAGTGGTGCTGCCATTCGCTTGGACAATGGTTTCGAATACGGGTTCAAAACTTCCGCCGCGATAGCGAGAAAGTGAATCAAAATCATCTAAAGCAAATCCCAAGGGATTAATCTGCGCATGACAGCCGACGCATTCGGGAGCAGTGACCTTAGATTCATACTGAATTCGTTTTGATTCAGCCACAATTTCTCCCGAGCTTAGGGCTCGGTCGGGAAGCGCATCGGGATTTGGTGATGGGAGCACGTCACAGAGAATTTTTCTACGAATAAATGCCCCTCTTAAAAAGGGGTGAGTGTCGTCTGTGACCCCGTCCTGAAGTGTCACTAGGGCTCTGGTCAAGAGACCAGTATGATGGATCATTGATTGCACCGCATGGCCATAACTATAGGTCGTAGAAGGGGTAGGAAGGTTATAAAGTGATCGGGTATGATTCGTGCTAATAATCGATTTATCCGTCATCAGATCATAGAACTTTTTGTTTTCGACCCAGGCCAATCTTTGAACAAAGTTGTAGGTTTCATCCTTCAGTGCGCTCCCGATGGGCCCAGAAACGTTACTGTTTCCATAGTGTCGTTCTGGGTATCCATAGATTGCATCGATCTGGATCATTACAGAAGCTGGAGCGATCTCGGGAATTTTGTGAATTTCAAGCCATTCGCCAAAGAAGTTGAAATAGTTTTTTTGTAAGGTAGAAAGTGAAGCAGGGTGAGATTTATAAGTGTCGTTCATCGTATTTGGAGAAGCGGCGTTATCATCGACTTTTAATATCTTTGCCACTTCATTTTTGTAGCTCGTCTCACTTGAGGTATATAGACCCTGCTGGGCCGCATCCATCATCGCATCCGAAGGAATTCCTTGCAGGAAATGGAAGGACAGTCTTTGCGCGAGTTCAAAATCATTCAACTCAAGTAGATTCGGATCAGTCGCCGTGGGTTTTCCATCGACTTCAATAATATTTAAAAATCTGGGAGATATAAGGAAAGTTTGTATCAGGGTGGCAAGTCCATCCTGCGCAGAAGTTCCCGATTTGTAAAGAGTCAGATATTCTGTCTCCTCAGCAGTGGCGATTTTTTTTCTTAGAGCTTTTTGTCCGAATTTTTGAATGAAAGTTCGAATGCAGCTATCTGCCGGATGAGTATTCGAAGCAATAGGCTCAAGGCAACTGACCTTGGAGTTACTACGTAACCAGTTTGCACTCTTCACAAGGCTATCGGCGATTGATGAGCTAATGACGACATAAGAAAAGAAGTGATCTTGAGTCGTCGTTTGATCGATGCTGCTAAAAACAAAGCGCTCGGAATTGTCATCAGGAACCGTGTTCATTAAGGGAGCTAGAGAGCCCATAAGACGATAGCCCTCGTTCGCCCGATCACTCCATTGAAGGTGGCCAGAGCTATTCAGAAGACTCATTATTGAGTTAGTATACTGAAGCTTTGAAATTCGTTTGATTGGAACTTTAGGAATTGCGGTCGCCGGCTCGCAAGTTAAAGCAAGGTGGGCCGGTGGAGTCGTAGGTCCTGGCGGTGTCGGTGGTGGAGGAGGGACAATTGAGTCTGAAGGCGCACCAAGGCTAACCCACTTTTCTACGAGGGCAATTTTATAACCATCTGTTAGCTTTCCTGTCGGAGGCATTGGATCTAATTGCTGATTTTCATGCTTCATTCTAGACAGGATCAAGGTGGCTTTAGCTTTTGAATCCGTAGCGCTTTGTAGATTTAAATTTGCGGAGGGTAAGGCGGTGCTGTGACAGGCCGTACAGTTTTGTTTGAATACATTATAGCGAGTGTCACTACCGCTTAACATTTCGAAAGTCACTCGGCTTGGCACGTCTTGAATCTGACAACTAGCAAAGCGAGTCGTGGCATTTGGAACCGGAGGAGAATGAAGTCCCGTAGACGCCTGGCAAGTGGCTTCGACTCGAGCGGCGCTACATTCTTCAGTGGTGCCATTGTTGCGAGTGTAGTAGGCAAACTTGGTTCCTGCATCTACAGGTTGACCCGAATCCGGGTGAAGACATTTTTGCGAGCAATTTGTGTAAAGGGGAACCGTGCCTGTCCATCCACCGGCCTGACAAGTTCGTGTTAAGCTGCTGCCGCAAAGATTTGGATAGGTCGCAGTTGAAGCGCCATAGCCGGAGACCGTTGAGCCTATGAGGTTTCCAGTAGGAAGAGCCGTTCCTGTGGACGCGGTATAAGCACAAACTTGGCCTTGAACTAAACAAGTTGGAGAGCTTCCCTGTGGAATGACTCGGTCAAAGCGACCGGTTGCTTGTTGGCAAAGGGTGGACACTCTCGCGGCATCACACTGAGCCTGAGTGGTCCCATTTGAAATCGAAAAATAGACATACTCAAAGCCAACATCAACGGCTTGGCCCGTATCGGGATGTTGACAGTATTGAGTGCAACTTTCAAAAAGAGGAAAAGTGCCCTCAAAATTTCCATCCGCCTGGCAGGTGCTGGTGACTTGGCTTCCACAAAGACTAGGGAAGGCCCTAGAAATTCCGGTGTAGCCGCTGATGGATTCTCCCGGGTTGATCTGTGTGCCGTCTTGAAGAGTGCAGCGTTGAGGAGATTGAGAGAAATCGTTAGAAGACGACAGCCCTTGATATTCAACAGGCTTAAAACTTCCAGAGCAGTTTTGAAACAAAAGAAGAGCTGGAATCGATAGAATTAGTAGAGGTATTTTAACGCGAAATACTCGTCTATTTTTTTTCACCAACAGCCTGCTTTGTTATAGATTCGACTCTATTAGTCTAACAAAGCTTTCGGTGATTCTCCCTGCATACTTAAAAATCGACGCTTGACCGACTCAAAACAAAACACTGTCAATTAAACAATCAACACTTGCTGGCAATTTGCCAGTGAAATTAGGTTCTTACCTGGCCATCTTTTGAACACTATAGCTCTCAATCAGCTGGGGACTCATATCTAAGTTTTCGAACAAAGTGCCGAGGGCTTGCTGAAGTGAAAACCGAGTTTCGACCGCATTGATCTGATAGTTAATCCAATTACTTTTCGCTCCCATATAGGCGCCGTATTTATCAAGAAGGACTTGGATATCGACGGGCTGTCGGTTTTCAAGTTTGATCAAAAGCTGTTCTAAAGCAGCTCTTTCGGACCTCATTCTTTGATCAAAATTAGAGATGAAGTTTTCATAACTTATAAGATCGTCAAAAAGTGTTTCGATTTTGTGACGAATCTTTCGAACTTCTCCTTCAAGAATTAGATCCGTCGCTTCAAGACGCTTAAGTTCACCTTGAAGTCGGGTTCCATTTGCGATGCCCCACTGATAATTGAGCGAAACCGAAGCTCGGGTACTGGCTGAGGAGGACCGAATTGAACTTGGATCTTGGCTATGACCGTGACTTCTTCCGACACTAAAATCTATGGAGGGACTATTGTTTTGTCTTTTGTTGGCTTCATAGCGAAGACGGGCCGCCTCTTTTTCGAACTGAGAGGCCAGGATTGTTGGAGAGTTCTTTAATCCAACTCGGACAGCCTCTTCTTTTGAGCTCGGAACGACAAGGCTTAAGCGTATTTCGTTTAAGGCTTGAATTTCTTCCGAAGGGTTTTCAAGAACATTAAAGTAGAATTCTTTTTGCGCCCCCATCTTAAGGGCGAAATCCTTTTTTTCACTGTCTTCTAGGTCCGTCAATTGAGTTTGGATTTGGGTTTGTCCATCGGGCCCGTAGAAGGGGAGGGCTCTTTGAAGAAGCCGAGTCGCCTCTTTGGCAAACTCGATAGACTCCTCATAGATCGAAATCTCAAGAAATGCCGCATAGACTTGGTTTGCGAGTTGGCCGTTGGTGTTTGGCAAAAGGGGATCCGTGGATTCGATCCGGGCTTTTTGGGCCGCAAGCTGTGCTTCAGCGGCCTCAAGACGATATTGATCCGCTCCTCCGCGATAAAGATTTACACTGAGTCCTATAAAAAGACTTCGATCTTTACTTGTCCCCGTCGCGCCGTAATTTTGCCCCTGTGAGGCACTGGTCACTATCGAGGGAAGTTGAGCCTGCTTTAATGCTTCAAGTCCAATTTCTTCGGCTTCAATAATTTTTTTATTCGAATTCGTAATGGGATTATTTCTAAAGGCCCGGTGTATGGATTCTTTTAAAGTCGCGGGGGCACCGCTTTGGGCTGCGGCGAGCGAACTGAATAGAAATACGACAGTCATGAAAATGCTTCTTGGCATTAGCCACATCCTTAGGATTTTACGCGCTTTAGAGGACGGGAATGGAAGGACTGTGCCAAGTTTAAGGTCGTCTAAGGCTTATCTTAGCGGATCAAAACCTGGTACTTGTTCATACAAATTTCGACTTGTTTCATCAGAGCCTCAGACTCGGGTCCCGAGAAAAGAACATAGCCGATGTCAGCCCCTGATCCCGACCTCAGTTGAATATATTCGCCTTCTTTCACTTTCATCCGTGCTTCTTTAACAAAAATTTCTTTAGATAAAAGCTTCGGATCGAAGGCCTTTGTCACCTGGCCCTCACCGGGGTGGATGACCCAGCTGACGGAGGAGGATTTGGCGGTCTGGGGGATTTTAACTTCACGTCCAAGCTCCGTATCTATCAAAGCGTCCCAGGGATTAAAACCATAGCTTAAAGATAGCAATTTCATCAGGTATCCACCTGGAGGGCGGATCGCGATTTCGCCGAACACCAGTCCCTTGGGACTTTGGTAGACCTCAACATGGGTCATCCCTTGTTGGACTGAAAAAGTAGATAAGATCTTCGCATTAAGACTTAAAATTTCATCTTGATCTTTTTTTCCAAGTTCCATCGGCATCTGATTCAGGGTCCACTGCTGGTGGTAGCGCGTGATATTCTGAAAAAGAATCTTTTTATCAAGGACAAAAGACTCGATGCTGAGTTCTGGGCCGTGGACAAATCTTTCGGCCAACAGCTGATCGGATTTTAGATTTTGGACTTCAGTTAAACTGTGGATCAATCTGAAGTTTCGTCCTCCGGAGGATCCTCGGGGCTTTATTACGAAAGGAAGTCCCAAATTTTTTGCAATTGCGGCCCAATCAGACCTTTCGTCAGTTAAATAAAAATCAGTGACGGGAATCTGCTTCTCTCGAGCCAGGGTCTTCATCTTGAACTTATCATGGCAAAGTTGTGCGGTTTGTTTAGAATTTCCTTTAAGCCCTAATGCCGCTCTTAAAATTCCACTAACTTCCACGGATTTTTCGGTCAGCGCGATCACGGCCTCAGGATCTAAAACTTGCAACTCTTGAAGGACCTGTGTGGGAATGTCTTCTGGAGAGTCCTCAAAGGGAATTTTAAAACAGGCCAGTGCATACTTTGAGGTCTTGGACTCATCCAAAAGAATAAATGGAATATCTTTAGAAACCGCTGCTTGAAGGGCCTCTTTACGATATCCAACAAAAATAATCGGTCGGGCGTTCATCGCCTTCCTGCTCCAGGTCCGGTTCTAAATCGCCGCCCATGAAAAGCGGGCGAGAACCTGACCTTCAAATAATAGGCAGGCTTCATCGCCGGCGGCAAGGGGTCCCACACCTTTTGGAGTTCCGGTGAACAGAAGATCGCCGGGACAAATAGGGAAGTGCTCAGCGGCCTGTTTAAGACATTGTAGTGGGCTAAAGCTCATCTCTTTGCCGCAGCCCCTTTGTTTTTCGACGCCATTTAATTCCATCGAGAAGGTCTTCCCCAAGACCCCCTCAGAGTTCAGCGGTTGCCAAGGTGATATCAGTGCGGACTCTTTAAAAACCTTAGCGATTTCCCAAGGGTGGCCACTTTTCTTAAGGTTTGACTGGAGATCTCGCTTGGTCAGGTCAAGGCCAATGGCAAAGGCATCAAAGATATCCTTTAGGCTATTGGCTTCGGTGATCTTAGCCTCCCGGGAGATGCGAAAAACTAACTCGCATTCGTAGTGAATAGGCCCGTGCTTAAGGTCTAGCTCAAGGCTTGCTCGAGGAATGGATTCAGAAACTTGAAACAGGCTGCTTCGGGGTTTTAAAAATAATAGCGGTTTGTCCGGAACTGCGTCGCCTAATTCTTTTGCGTGTTCGAGATAATTTTTTCCGACGCAGATGATTTTATCCATTTGGAACTCCTTCTTTCTTCGTCCTTAATAACACCAAACGTCAAGGATGCTGACAATCACAAAGACAAGTTTTTGCTTTGGGATCTAAAATGATTTTGCGTTACTATCTGAGTTGATCTGAAGCGATTTAAATTGATTTTGCGAAATGAGTGAAAAGAGATATGTCTAAAATTTTTTCTTGGAAGTCTTTAATGCCCGGGGACTGTGTTGACATCATTGCACCGGGATCGGGCACCTCACCTCGTGAGGTGAGGGCCGCTGTGGCTTACCTTCAATCTTTAGATCTGCGTCCTCGAGTTTCTAAGTCAATTATGGGTCGGGAAAAACTGTTTGCGAATTCGGATGATTTTCGTTTTCAGGATTTAAAAAAGGCCCTTCTTTCTGAGGACTCGAAGGGAGTTTGGTGTTTAAGGGGGGGCTATGGGGCCTTGCGACTTTTACCACAGCTGGCAAAGCTTCGACGGCCGCGCACAAGCAAACTTTTTATGGGCTATAGTGATATCACCAGCCTTCATTTATTTTTGAATCAGTTCTGGAATTGGCCCAGCCTTCATTCTCCGAACCTTGATCGTTTCGCGCAGCTTAAAGATTCTTTTAAGGATCAAAAAGAACTTGAAGCCATAATTTTTGGAAAAAAATCTGAGCTGGAATTTAATTCATTAAAGCCCCTTAATTCAGCAGCAGAGAGAGTTTACAGAATTAAGGCCTCAGTTGCAGGAGGGAATCTTTGTGTTTTGCAGTCCTCCTTGGGGACTCCTTGGCAAATTTCAGGAAATAACAAAATTTTATTTTTCGAAGATCGCGGTGAGGCGGCCCACCGAGTGGATCGCATGCTCGAGCAAATGAACCAAGCCGGAATCTTTAAAAAAGTAAAGGCTGTCGTTTTTGGGGACCTTCAATTTGATCGTCCTGAGAACGAAAAAATGATCTGGCAGGACGTGATCCCGCGATTTGCCAAAGCGGCGGGTTTTCCGGTCCTCAAGGGGCTTCCCGCGGGACATGGACAAAGGCAAAGGCTTATTCCGTTTTTCACAAAAGCAGAACTTCGACTTGGTAAGAAGGCCAAGTTGAATATTCAAAGCGGATCCATCAAGTGAAGATTCGGGCGCTCAACACAATTGTAAAGAATCAAATTTTAGATCTGTGTGAAGGGGACTTAAGCTCTGTGACTCCTGGCCTAAAACTTCAGGCTTATCATCGGGGACGCTTAACGATAGATCTGAACATGGGAAAGACTTCTCCGTATTATGATTTAGCGTCTATGACGAAGATTATATTTACAGCATCCCTTTTTATGCAGCTGAAGGATCAAAAGCTATTTAAGCTGGATCAATCTGTTCAAAAAATTTGGCCCGAATGGAAAAGTATAGATACTACCGGGCGTCAGCTCCTGTCTCATTCCGCAGGTCTTCCTTGGTGGAATGCATTTTATAAAAAGCTAAAAGGTCCCTTGGATCCAGATTTACGTTGGCAGCAACTCGAGACTTTACTGTTAAAGACAGAGCTCGAGAAAAATCGAACTCAAAGTCTTTATTCTGATTTGGACTTAATGCTCCTTGGGTCTTTGATGACTCGACTGACGAACAAAAGTCTCTATCAAAATTGGCAAATCCTTTCAAAGTCCTGGGGGTCCCATCGACTTCATTTCAATTTAAAAAACAAGCCGAAGTATCCGCGGGCTCTTTATGCGCCGACAGAAAAGTGTTCTTGGCGCGGAAAGATTCTAAAAGGGGAAGTCCATGACGAAAACACCTGGGCTCTTGCAGGGGTTGCTCCTCATGCGGGACTATTTGGGCGAATAGAAGATGTCAGTCAGTGGGGACTTTTGCTTCGACAATCCTATTTAGGAAAAACCAAAGGTTTGGCGAGCACTAAAACGGTTCGCCTTTTTGCGAAAAGATCAATCCCGAACTCACTCGGAGATTGGGGGCTTTGTTTTATGCTCCCCTCTAAAGGAAAGGCCAGTTGCGGCCAATATTTTAGTGCGAGGTCTTTTGGACATACGGGATTTACCGGGACCTCTTTTTGGTATGATCCAAAAGTGGATCTGATGGTGGTGTTGCTAAGCAATCGTGTCCACCCCACGCGGAAGAATCAAAGCTTTGTGGGCTTAAGAGGCCCAATTCATGACATTATTTATCAAAGCATTATCTAAGGGGAGTTAAAAAGAAATGAATTTAAAACCAGGGGATCATGTTCATTTGATGGGAATTTGTGGGACGGCGATGGCCAGTCTTGCTGGAATTTTGAAAGACATGGGTTACCGGGTGACGGGCAGTGACCAAAATGTTTATCCACCCATGTCTACGCAACTTGAAAGTCTTGGGATTCCCATCATGGAAGGTTATAAAAAAAGCAATTTGGAGCCAAAGCCGGACCTTGTGATTGTGGGAAATGTGATCAGTAAACATTTTGAAGAAGCTGAGGCTCTGCTCGCAAGCGACATTCCCTATACCAGTTTGCCCAAAGCCATTGGGGAGTTTGTGATTGCAGATCGGCAAAGTTTAGTCGTGGCGGGGACCCACGGGAAGACAACAACGACATCGATGTGTTCATGGATTGCTGAGAGCTGTGGATATAAGCCTGGATTTTTGATTGGCGGAATCCCGTTAAATTTTTCAAAAAGCTTTAAAAAACCAGATGCAAATCTTTTTGTGATCGAAGGCGATGAGTACGACACCGCTTTTTTTGATAAGGTTCCAAAGTTTATTCACTATCGTCCAAGCTGTGCAATCTTGACCAGCATCGAGTTTGATCATGCAGACATTTATAAAGATATTGACGAGATCAAAGCGGCCTTTATTCGGTTGATCGAACTTATCCCTAAAGAGGGTGTCCTTGTTGCCAACGGAGACGACGAAAATATCAGAAGTTTGATTCCAAAAGCGAAGTGTCGAGTGCTTACCTACGGACAAGGGGATGTTGATTACAAGGCCTTGGACCGCTCCTCGATCTCTGGACGAAATCATTTTGCAGTCGAGTTTAAAGGTGAAAGAATCGCCGATATTGCGCTTAAGCATTTTGGTCAGCACAACACATTAAACGCGCTCTCGGCCTTTGCGATGGCGCGAGAGATGGGGTGGCCCACGCATAAAGTTCTTGAGGGTTTGGCCTCCTTTAAGGGCGTCAAACGAAGGCAAGAGATTTTGGGAGAGGTTTCTGGGGTCGTCGTCGTCGAGGATTTTGCCCATCACCCAACTGCCGTGGATTTAACGATTGCTTGTATGAGAGAGCAGTTTCCGGGGCGTCGTTTGATCGCAGTGTTCGAACCCAGAAGCGCAACATCTCGCCGAAAGGTCTTTCAAACTCAGTTTGCCGAGGCTTTAGCCAAAGCGGATATCGCGATGCTTGCAATGCCATTTGATCAATCAAAGATTCCTGAAGCTGAGCGTTTCTCTGCGGAAGAAGTTAAATCCACAATTGAGGGACTTGGAGGCGAGATTTACCTCGGAAACGATGCGAATCATCTTTTGGAGCTCCTGCTTAAGAAGGCAAAGTCCAATGATGTCATTTTGGTGATGAGTAATGGTGGCTTTGATGGGATCTATCAAAAGCTGCTTAAGGGGCTAGAACAGCATTGAGGTTAGGAAGATACAAAACAGGGTAAGAGTGACAAGTGTCCAGGGCTCTTGATCTTGCATTTTAGACCTCTTTAGTCTTCGTCTTCGGGCTCTGGTGCACTGAAGATTTTGATAAACTCTAGTTCTTGTGGGCGGTTGGCTAAAATTTCGTAAATGAGGGCTGTAATCAATCGATCTTCAGGATGTTGAAGAGCAATTGTCCAGGGAATCAAGGCCCGATAAGATTCATCTAGAAGAACTTTCATCAATGATTCTGGATCTTCTTTTAACAGTTCAGCTAGTTCTTTGGCAAAATCTGCTTGAAGAAGTTCTGTATTTTCATTCAGCGCAGACTGAATTTCGAGTAAACGATAGCGAATTTGAACATCAGTCAAATTCTTAAGTGCATACAGCAAACGCTCTTTGGACTGGGTCAGATGGCTTAGAAGTTCCCCCAAGGATTCAGGATCAAATTCTTGATCTCCTCGAGAAGAGGCTTGGTTATGTTTTTGTTGAATTTTTAGATCTAGGTCTAAAAGTTCCGAGCGAATTTGAAGCAGTGAATTCGAGCTTTCTTCCTGAATCTCAAACTCTATTGGTGAGAGAAGAATTGCGTTCAAGCGACCAAAATTTTCAAGTTCTCTCGAGAAGATTCCGGGATTTTGGATATGTTCAGAATATTGAAGTGTCAGATTCATTAATTTTGTGGTTTCAGTTTTCTGATGAGTGGGATCTTTTGGATCATGGTCAGTCTGGATAATGCGTGAATAATGAACTCGGGATTTTGATCCAACTTCTACCTTTAGATCAAGATGGCTTTTCTCGGGGCTAAAGAAGCGAGGTTTGGAGCTGAGCTTGATGATTTTTATGCTGCTTTCAGCGGTGACCGAGGCTTTCGCCGAAGAGGCATCTGCCAATAGAGTGGTACATTCAGAAGCCTCTTTGGCCTGATCCAGGATTTGCGCAGCAGGAGCCTCGATACAAAAAATTAAACACCAGCTTAAAATGAAGTTGAGTCTTGTGCGCATGGGTGCAAAGCATTGCCACAAGTATGCCAATCCGTTTGGGTTTTAGCTCGGGCCTGTTGATTCCTTAGACAAAATGGCCGGGAGGACCGAGTTAAGATTTCATGCCTGTCAATGGTCTGCACAATACGAAGATCAAGGCCGTGTTTCGACTGGACAAACCTCTGGACTTTTATCGAGAAGGCTTAAACTTCTAATTTAGTGGCGGTAAAAAGCCGAAAAAAGAAGGCCGGTGAACGACTTATACCCAAAGCGACCAGAGTTTGCCGATTTATGGAAGTGAGTTTTTGCCAGATTTGCGAATAATTTTTAGAGTAGACCGGAGGCGTATCCCCTGTGATACGTTGAGGATCTAGTCTAAAAATTAGGCGCAAAGATGGTGAAAAATCGCTTTCAGAAACCGTCAAACTCTGGTCGTTTTGGGTATATCAAGCAATGAGGATGTGGCAATGAATCCAAGTCAGCTAAGTGTTAAAGGGCCAGATCTAAACGAAACCTTGAATCGACTTTTTTCCGAAATGGACCACATCATCCTTGGAAAAAACCATCAGCTAAAACTTGTTCTGGTTGCTCTTTTATCTGAAGGGCATATCTTGATTGAGGACATTCCTGGTGTGGGAAAGACGACCTTGGTTAAATTGATGGCTCAGGCCTTGGGACTCAGAACTCGACGAATTCAATTCACAAACGACCTTTTGCCTTCGGATATTCTTGGGACTTCAATTTTTGATTCCTCTTCAAAAACATTTAGATTTCATCCAGGTCCAATCTTTAGTGAGATTGTTATTGCCGATGAACTGAACCGTGCCACTCCGAAGACTCAAAGTGCTTGTCTTCAGGCCATGGAAGAAAGAAAAGTCAGCATTGATGGTGTGACTCATGAACTTCCGAAGCCATTTTTCTTGGTGGCCACTCAAAATCCTCGAGAACAAATTGGAACCTATTCCTTGCCGGAATCTCAACTGGATCGATTTTTGATGAGAATTGAAATTGGCTTTCCAGATCGAAAGTCAGAAAATGAACTTTTAAAAGGCGAAAGCCGGGCCGACCTGTTGGATCGCCTAGAGCCCATCTTAAATACAACTCAACTTTTAGATTTGCAGCAGCAGGCAAAAAAAATTCACGTGTCAGACAATTTGGTTCGTTATGTTCAAGATATTTTGGACTACTCTCGAAGCCAATCAGATCGTCATTATGGTCTGTCTCCACGGGCGGGACTTGCGATCATCGCGGCCTCCAGATCCTGGGCCTTTTTAGATGGGCGTCATATGGTTTTGCCTGAAGATGTTCAAGCAATTGGTCCAAGTGTCATCGGACATCGCCTCAATCGCTCGGAGGATTCTAATTTTAAAAGTGGATTAGAGTTTGCGCGCGAGATCTTCGAGAAAGTGTCTGTTGATTAATCAACTGGGATGATTTGTGCTTATGAAACACCGGCTAAAATCCTTCTTCACCGCCAAAGCGGATCAAATCTACATTATACCCACAGGCCATGGATTGATGTTTGCCTTTGGAATTCTTGTTATGGTTTTGACTGCGGCCACTTACAATAATAATTTAATTTATCTGTTGGGATTTTTACTGTTTGCCGTTCTTGTTGTGAGTATGTTGATGACTCACCAAAATCTAAAAGGGGCCAGACTGATTCAAGTTTGGGCCGAAGACTGTGAGGCCGGTCAGGACATTCCAATCCGTTTTAGAATTGCAAACCGAGGACAAAACGAAGTTTACGCTTTAAGGGTGAGGGCTCGAGGCCAGAAGATCGACCTAGGCAGAGGACCTCAGGTCTTGCAATTAAAAGAGGCGGACTCTCAAAATGCAAGCCTCATAATTCCCGCAAAACCCAGAGGAGTTTACACTTGTCCGAATTTGATTTTGGAATCTGTTTACCCACTGGGCCTCTTTAGGGCCTGGAAGAGCAATCCTCAAACTCACTTGAAGATCTACGTCTATCCTCAGGCCCGAGGTTCACAAAAGCTTGAGTCTAATCTTTTGCCTTTCGAAGGGCAACATGGACAAAATCCGCGCAAGGACCAAAGCTCGGACTTTCGCGAACATCAACTCATTCAGCCAGGCGAGAGTGTGCGTCACGTAGATTGGAAGGTATTTGCTAAGAAGAGCCAACTTTTACGCAAGACGTTTGAGGAAGATCTTGGGGAGCAATATTTAATTGATCTCAGTCGAATCCACCAGGGAAACCTAGAACAGAAACTAAGTCAGGTTTCGCTTTGGATTACAAAGCTTGATCAAAGGGGCGCTTCCTATTCTTTAAAGGTAGGAGAGGACTTGATCCCCTTTGCCCAGGGGCCCCGGCATCGCAGCCGCTGCTTAAGAGCTTTGGCTGAAGTTGAGGACGTGTAAGGTGGAACTTGCGGTCAGCAAAAAGTTTTTATACTTCGTCGTTTTAATTAATATATTTCCACATGTCACAACTGTTCCAACTTGGGTCGTCTTGTTCTGTTTTACTTTTTTAGTTTGGAAACTGACCAGCGAGATTCGACCGATTCCAACACCAGGCCGTTGGTTAAATCTGGCCTTTGCGGCTGTGGGCAGCTTTTTTGTCTTTGACCACTTTGGTACCTTTTTGGGAGACGAGGCGGGCACCCCACTTTTGCTGTTGATGGCCTGCTTGAAACTTTTCGAATTGAAGACCTACCGAGACGTCATGTTTGTGTCCTATCTTTGTTACTTTCTTTTGATGTCGAAGTTGATCTCGGATCAATCCATTTTGATGACGGTTTTTTTAGTTGTGGATGTTTTGTTAATTACGGCTTTGCTGGCAAGCCATCATATGCACGGGCAAAAATTTAATATGCGCTCGACACTTGGAGCCACTTTGAAGATGACCCTTCAAGCCATTCCGCTAACGGTTCTCGTTTTCCTTTTGTTCCCAAGATTTAATGCCGGTCTTTGGCATCGTTCAACTCAAAGCCAAGGTTTGACCGGATTTTCTGACGAACTCAACCCAGGGTCTATTTCTCAATTGATTCAATCTGATGCTTTGGCATTTCGTGCACGTATTCCTGAAGAGACTGGGATATCTTCCTCTCAGCTTTACTGGCGAGGAGCCATCTTAGATCAATCCCATGGCTTAAGGTGGAAAATGTCGAAGATTGAAGACCTTCCGGACGAAGATCGTCTACCCAGCGAGACAGATTTAGAGATCGAAATATTTCTCGAGCCCCAATCGAAACCCTGGTTTTTTGTTCTGGATTGGACTGAATCTATTCAAGTTAGTGGTGGGGGCTCAAGAAAACCAATTCAGCGTGTGTTGGGGCGGACCTTTAGAAGTGCATTCCCGATTACGAATCGGGAGTATTATAAAATTCGTTCTCAAACCGCGGGATCAAAAGTTGCATGGGTTTACCCTAAGAAGAGTTCATATCTTGAGGTTTTAGAAGAGGACTCGCCGCGTGCTAAGGCTTTTGCCGAGGGGCTTAAGCAAAGAGGACTTTCTGAAACTGAAATTGCAAACGAAATTCAGAAGTTCTTTCGCGAAGAAGGATTTACTTACACTCTGACGGCGCCTCTGGTTAAAAGCCTGGATGATTTTATGTTCGAGACAAAAACCGGATACTGCGAGCACTACGCTGGGACTGCGGCAACTTTGCTTCGTTGGGCCGGAGTTCCATCTCGGGTCGTGGTGGGATTTCAGGGCGGAATGGAGTCCCTTCTTGGCGACTACCTTAGTGTTCGTTATCAAGATGCCCATTCCTGGCTTGAGTACTGGAGTGAGGCCAGAAATACTTGGATTCGTTTGGATCCAACTTCAGTCATCGCACCCAGTCGATTGACTCTGGGAGGGGTGCGTTTTAACGACTCTATCGATGCGGGGGGAGATTCCGCTGAAGGTAAAGGCTTCGCCTCTCGAATTTTTGGAACAGATCTGGTTCGCTGGTATTTTCAGGCGCGTATGGCTTATGACCAAGTCGAGGGATCTTGGATTTCGTTTCTTTTAAGTTATGACTTTAACTTTCAAAAAGCCTTGCTTGAAAAGCTCGGCCTTCAGTTCAACGCAAGACTTGTTTTTTTCCTTGGCCTAGGAATGGCGCTGATTATTTTTGTACTGATTTTAAAGCTAGGAATGATTCGTCGCTCTCAACGGCCGGCCCCTGATCTTTTGGCCTACCAAAAGTTGTGTCGAAAATTTGAGTCTTTCGGTCTCCCCAAGGCCCCGCAAGAAGGCCCGATCTCTTACCGAGATCGCTTGAAGGCCAGATTTCCTGACCAGGATCAAAAAATTCATCAAATTTTTGAGTTTATTTTGGACTGGCGCTATATGGATAGGGTTCCTCAATCTAAAGAGGTTCATCGGTTTTTGGCCGAGATCCGCAGGATGAAGCTTTAAAACAGAATCTCGGACCTAAACGCAATGCGCAATTTGTGGATTGCGGGCCCTGCTCTGAGTTGAGTCTTCACAGGGCTAAAAACCTAAGGTAGTTCTTTTAGTTCATGACAAGCTCAGCGCAAAAAATGACTCCATTGATGGAACAATATTGGTCGATAAAAAACCAATATCAAGAGGCTATTGTTTTGTTTCGCATGGGAGACTTTTATGAAATGTTTCATCAGGATGCTGAAACCGCAGCCCCGATTCTAAACATCGCTCTGACTTCGAGAAATAAAAAATCAGCCGATGATACCAAGATGTGTGGAGTTCCCCATCATTCCATCGCAGGCCCCATTGGAAAGCTTCTCGCTGCGGGTTACAAGGTCGCCATCTGTGATCAGATCGAAGATCCAAAAGAGGCAAAGGGGATTGTCAAACGGGCGGTGACTCGAGTGTTAAGTCCAGGGATGGTTTTTGATCCCGAGACTTTGGATCAAACACAATCTAACTTTTTAGCAAGTTTTGATAATGGCTCAGTCAGTTTTTTAGACCCCTCAACCGGAGAGGCTTGTTATTTTAAAATCTCTTCCGAAGAGGAAAAATCTCAGGTGCTTGGCCTAATGAGTCCTGTCGAGTGGGTTTTAAGTTCAAATCAAAAATCAGCTTACCTGAAGTCGAATCAGAAGGTTTTTGTTCACTTAACTAGTTTTGATTTTGAGACCGCTCAAGGCCAGGAGTCACAGCTCCCGGAAAGTGCGAGTCGCCTGTTAGCTTACGCAAAAGCGATGCAAGGCGAAGACCAGCTGAAGACCTTGCGCCCTTTTGAAGAGCGGTTTTTAAATCGCCATCTTGAGATGTCGACCAATACCTTAAATCAGCTCGAGTTGATTCAGTCTTATCGAGGGGAATCTCGGGGCAGCTTGTTTCATGCCCTTCATCAAACCCAAACCTCGGGTGGGGCGCGGTTATTAAAAACCTGGATCCGTTTTCCCTTGGCCGAGCAGAACGAAATCGAAGAGCGATTGAATCAAGTCGAATTTTGGATGTCTCGCCCTGAAGATCTTAAAAACCTAAGGCGTTGTCTTGGGGAAATGGGTGATATCGAGCGCCGACTCGGAAAAGTCTCTCATCCGAATTGCTCGGGACGCGATCTTTTAAGTTTAAGAGATTCTTTAGAAAAAGGTCTCGAGCTGTCTCAGTATCTTCCTGATCGCAAGATGGAAGGCGCGGCTTTGGATTTTTGTATGTCTTTGGTGCAGCTTCTTTCAAAGAATCTCAATGAAGACCTTCCGATCAGTGTGCGCGAAGGAGGTCTGATTCAAAAAGGCCTTCGGGATGATTTGGACGAGTTGATCGACCTTTCTGAAAATGCTGAGGGCAAACTTCTTCAGATGGAAGAAAGAGAAAAATCTCGGACTGGAATTGGAAGCTTAAAAATTCGCTACAACAGTGTATTTGGATATTATATCGAGGTCACAAAAACCCATTCAGAAAAAGTGCCGAGTGATTATATTCGCAAACAAACTTTGACCAATGCCGAACGCTATACCACACCCGAACTCGATCTCTTGGAGCAAAAAGTTCTTTCGGCCAAGGCGAAGCGCGCAGATCTTGAGTATCAGATTTTTATTGGTTTAAAAAAACAAGTCCTTCGGGGCGCGGTCGAACTGCTTCATCTTGCAAAAGTATGGAGCGAGCTCGATGTTTTAACGAGTTTTTCTTGGACTGCAATTGGTGGGCGTTATGTTCGTCCGCGGTTTTCTAAAGAAGCTCGCCTAAAACTTGTTGATTCAAGGCATCCGGTCGTTGAACAAGAGATGAAGACGCGTTTTGTGCCAAACACGATCGAGCTTGATCCTTCTGGCTGTTTGCTTTTAACCGGACCGAATATGGCGGGAAAAAGCACCTTGATGAGACAGGTCGCAGTCAGCGTGATTCTTGCACAAATGGGATCTTTTGTTCCTGCAAGTTTTGCCGAACTCCCGCTGTTTCAGAAAATCTATACGCGTATTGGCGCCAGTGATTTTTTGTCTGAAGGTTTGTCGACCTTTATGGTCGAGATGACCGAAACTGCTGAAATTTTAAAAGGGGCGAACAATAAGTCTCTGGTTATTCTTGACGAAATTGGCCGAGGAACCAGTACCTATGATGGAATGAGTTTAGCTCAATCCATTTTAGAGTACTTAGTGTTGCAAAATAAACCGATGGTCTTTTTTGCCACTCACTACCATGAACTGACTCATCTCGAGAGGATGCTTCCTCAAGTAAAAAACGCGCATATGGCCATATCCGAAAAGCGGGGAGAGATTGAATTTTTGCACACCTTGCGCTTGGGGCCTGCGAATAAGTCCTATGGAATTCATGTGGCTCGGCTTGCAGGGCTTCCGGCGGCAGTCACCCAAAGAGCAAAGTCCGTCTTAGACCGCCTAGAAAGCTTTCAATCTCCAAATAGCAGCAACCAGCTAAGCCTTGCGGATCAAACCATAGTTAGCCAAGGACCATCGACACCTCCTGAGCTTGAAGAGCTTATCGAAAAAATCCGCAGCCTTTCGCTGCAACAAATGACACCGCTAGAAGCGATGAACCAGATTGCGCAATGGCAACAAAAACTTTCTTAGAGCGAAGTCAGTTGGAGTGGGCTAAAGACCACTTTGGCCCAATGGATCTTCCCAACCGAAAGCGCATAACGGATCAAGATAAAACCCTGGGGCCGATTTTTTCGAGCTGGCTTGGAGAAAGCCTGTTTATGCGACTTTCTTCTTTAGACGGATGGTTTGAATCAGATCCGGTTTTGCTGGGCTCTTGGGCGCGAGATGAGCTTTGTCCTGGCTCGGACATTGATCTACTTTTTTGTGGAAATGAGTCCGCGATTCGTCAATTCGTTGGAAAGGTTCAAGGATTGGGGCTTAAGATCCGTCACCGCATTCCTGAGGACATGAATGATTGGACCGTCGGAGTCGAGCCTTTTGATGTGCTAGCAACCATTCAAGGAAAAGCCGTGACCGAAAGGGCAAGCCTTCAGCTAGAGCCACAAAAGAAGCTGATCTTGGCAAAAGGGCGGCCATTTTTAAAATCCTTAATTCAGAGCATAGAAAACGAACAGAAAGCTCGAAATAAACGCTTTGACTCGATCTCGAATTACCTCGAACCAAACCTAAAATATGGCGGTGGGGGACTTCGGGATATTCAGCAAGCCTTATCATTAATGGAACTTTTGCCCGAGCGCTTCGAGAACTTTGATAAAGAGAAGAAAATTTTTTTAAAGTACAAAAATTTTTTCTTAGGCCTTCGTCAGCGTCTTCATCTTGTGGGCGGCGGTGAAATTTTAGCAGCTTCGGATCAATTAGATATGGCGAATTGGTTGGCCTATGAGCACGTTTCGGATTTTACTCGCGAGATTCAGTTGGGCCTTGAAGAAGTCAGTTTTTATTCGGAAGTGGTTTTGGCCAAGGCCAAAGAGCGAAATCCCAAAGTGAAAAAATCTGAAGCCTTAAAAAGCTGGAAGGCTTGCGCAAGGATATTGGTGGAAAATCCAGATATTCTAAATCAAGCAAGGGTCAGAGAAGTGATGAAGGGTGGGTATAAAGAGAAGACCTCGGGTGCGGGTCTTTCTCCGGGTGCCTGGCTTGAGAAACAATTTAAGATTCAGTTGAAAGAATCTGTCTTTGTGGCCTTTTTTCGCTCTCACTTGATCGATTTTTGGCTTCCAGATCTCAAAAAATTAAGAGGGCTTGTTCAGCATGATCATTATCACCGCTTTACCGCCGACGCCCATCTGCTTCAGGCTGTGCGCGAGATAAGACGAATTTATTCTAAGCCTCAAAGACTTGGAATGATGGCTAAGTTTGCCAGGCGTTTGAGTCCGAAAGAGTGGAGCATTTTATTGTGGTCCACACTTTTTCATGATCTTGGAAAAGGGCGTGGAGGGGATCATTCCTCTAAAGGGGCAAAGCTTGCTCGAAGGTGTATGGAGGCTTGGGGGTTTTCTGAATCCCTCATTCGCGAAGTGGAGTGGATGGTTTTGAATCATTTGATTCTATCAACTGCAGCATTTCGTAGAAACCCATTACAATCCTCCACCTGGAAGTTTTTAGCAGATCGTGGAGCTATCGGAGAGAGGCTGAGGCGTCTTGCCATTTTAACCGCCGTTGATATTCGGGCTACAAACCCCGAAGCTTGGACTCAATGGAAAGAAAGACTACTTTTTCAATTGGTCGAAAGCTCGGAAAGTCCGGGGGCGAAGAGTTTTCAAAGTTGGTTGGCTGAAATTAATAAGTCCAAGCTTGTGGTGCCTGAGTCCTTTGCCCATGGCATTGAATCCATGCTGCTTGAGTCGATCCCTTACAAGGTCTTACTTGAGGATGCTGAGGCTCTGCAGAAGCAGGAGGGGGATCTACCGGTCCGGGTGATTCAGAACAAAAAAAATGAGGTCTGGGTCCGGTTTCATCGCAGACAAGATCAATCCGGATTATTTTCTCAGTTTGTTCAGCTTTTGTATGCGAGTGGCTGTTCAATCTTGCAGTCCTCTATTCAAACACTTCCTGACCTTGGGGTTTATGATTGGTTTCATGTTCGAACTCGAAAGACTTTGAAGGTCTTAAAAAGCCAATTGGTTAAGATGAAGGTCGGGGGGCTGCCGGAACTTGAAGGGGTCCATTTTGATCGCATGGAATTGATCAGCCAAGATGCTGACGAGGTCATTTTAAGCTTTAGAGGTCGAGATCAGAAGGGTTTGTTGCTTTTGGCGGCCCAGTCTTTGTTCGAGCTTGGTCTTGAGATTCGATGGGCAAAGGTCCTGACATGGGGAAGACAAGTCGATGATATTTTTGCCGTCAAAAATACTCCAGATTTAAAACTTGCATTGAAGAGCTTAGAGGAAAGGGTTGTGACGGTCTCGGCATTTGTTCCCCCGGATCAGTTGGAGGCGGACTTACTCGGTGAGCCAAATAGTGTAACATAAAACCGTATCAACCTTAAGTGTTTCACATCAGTAGACTATTTTAGCCCTTCATTTTCGAGATTTTAAGAGCCTTTCAGCCGGTTTATCGGATTCAAAAAATCGGTTAAATTTATTTGTGAGTTTATGCAGATTTTGGTCGAGTTATAAAATTCAGTCTAGTTTCAAAAAACTTTAAAAATTTAGTATTGCGGACCAGCCAAAAATCTGTAGACTTTAATACAGGTGGTCGGGCCGCCTTTTGATCTAGTGAGAGGATCAAACATTATTTAACCAATTATATATTGGGGAGGGAGCAAGGATGCTCAGGGATGTATTAATTCAAAGAGGTTTGTCTAACCGTGAAGCGGAAGTCGCTGAATTGGTGACAAAGGGCATGTCAAACAAAGAAGTTGCGAACCAGTTGTTTGTAACTGAAAAGACGGTCAAGTTTCATCTGACCAACATCTATAAAAAAATGAATGTGAAGTCTCGAGCTCAGCTCATCGTATGGTGTTTACCTCACATGGGATTCATCGAGAAAGAAGAAAGTCCAGCAATCAACCAGACCAATGTCAACATGGGTGCGGGCGCAACTGTTGCGAACACAATTCCTGCAGGGAATGCAACTGTTGGTGGCCTAACGATTCCAGCAGGAAATCGTGGTCCTGGAGTCGATGGCGAGACCGGTTCTTCGTTCTAATTTTTCTGATTTGTGATATTGAATTAAGCCCGTCATCATTTGATCGACGGGCTTTTTTTATTTAAGGACCCCAAAATATGTCGATCAAAACTGTCAAAGAATCACAAGTTGTTATGACCGAATTGGTATTACCTCATCATACAAATGCTTTAGGCAGTGTATTTGGGGGAACAATCATGTCTTGGATCGATATCGCAGCGGCAATCGCGGCACAAAGACATAGTGGACGGGCGGTCGTGACTGCCAGTATCGATGATCTGCATTTCGTAGCTCCGGTTTATTTAGGCTGGATTGTGAATCTAAAAGCCAGTGTAAACTTTGTCTCAAAAACTTCAATGGAGGTCGGTGTTCGAGTCGATGCCGAGAATCCCAGAGAAGGTACAAGTTTTCACACGGCCTCAGCTCATGTCACTTTTGTCGCTCTTGATAAAGAGGGAAAGCCGACACTTGTAAACCCGATCAAACCCGAATCCAAAGAAGAGCTTCGTCGCTACAAAGAGGCCGAGCTTCGCAGGCAGTGGCGCCTCGAACGTAGAAAGCTTTTAAAGACTTAAATTCGACAGCCTATCGAAGGATTTTGATTCTCAGATTGTCCACTCCTGTGCCGGAGTTCATCAGAGAAAAAAACCCGCATATACCTAGCGGGATTTAGTCTGAAGTAAGGGATAGAGAGTCAGGAATGTACTGGCACTTTAGCGAAGCATATAGTTTAGGACGCGGCCACCTTGAACGTCTGGAAGTGAGTTTACCAGACTATCTGGAAGGCCCGCAGCTTTCGCTACGGTTTTGTACACATCTGCCGCAGGAACTCTCATGTCTCGTCCTGTGGTGCCTGCAGCGATGGGCTGACCGAGGTCATTGGGGCGGCGATAAGTGACTACACCCGAAGTTGAAACCTGAATGTCCCCGTAGTAGCCACCACGAATCATTCCACCAGCGAGAATCAAACCATTTTTTGTATCCTCGCCGGTTGAGTTTCTTAAGGGGCTTCTTCCCCCATCAAGAGTATACATCGCAATAAGCGTTGTATCATAAAGGCCAGCAAGTTTAAGGCTTTGAATTAAGCGTGCTAGGGTTAAACCGGACTGTTGGGCCATCGTATTCATCACCAGCGGATTTCTGTCGGAGTGAACATCATGAATATCAAAATCAATTGCCACGGATCGAACTCGACCGGATTGAAATAACTTAAAGGCATATGCAAAGAGCTCTCCCGCGGTCCAGCTTGTCGCAGAGACTGTGCAGTTTGAAGCATTGTCGCCGGGGCAAACAAGTTGAGCAGAGATTCCATTTTGCCAATATTGTTGTTCGGCAGCAGAGAGTTCCATTTCTAGTGGCGCTGGAGGTGTGCTTTGTTGAAGATTTGCTAAAGCATCCAGTTTTGCTCCATGAGCACTATTCGTTGAAGCACTAGCAGCCAGTCGGTTGAGGTAGTTTGAATCCGCCCGTTTCATCAATTGTGTGATCAGGCGCCCGTGGCTTTGAAGGGCTGTCTGAGGGGCCGGTGTCGGGGTCGTATTAAAGGCAGACAAAAATGAACTTTTATTCAGATAACGATCGGCCTGGGCGTTGTTTAAATTTCCCTCAAAGTGATAGTAGGTATGAGTGTTTGATCGGACGGAGCTGCGAAGGATGACGCCATTCTGGGTCGAGGGCATCGTCATTTTTGTATGGTAATTGTGAAGAATCATCGGAGTGGGGGATGAGCTGTATAAGATCTCATTGCCTCCAGTTCCGGGCCTACGATCGATTGTTGCCATGTCTCTTTTTCCAGCGGAGTTATCTTTGCTTCTTCCGGGCGAGCGAAGGGGGTTTCCAGCCTCGTGTCCATGAATGGATTGGTTTCCCGGGAGGACACATTCACCAAGTTCCATCACGGCGATCGTATCAAGGTGAGGACGAAGCTCTTGGGCTTGCGGAGTGACAAAAAAACCGTTGCGCTCGGCAATCGGGGCATCAAACAAGGCAATGCGGCTTCGGATATTCTCGTAAGATGCAGCCACACTTGGTGGGACAAACAAATGGCCCCAATCCCATTGGTCGCGAAAATTGACTTCTAAAAAGTTGATGGGCTGAGTTTGCTGGGCATAAGCTTTTCCAAGGACCATATCCATTACGGCTTCACGAGTCGCTTTAGGAATTAAGGGTGCGGCTAACACGCCACTCAAAATCTTTAAGAACTGCCGTCTTTCTAAGGGCGATAGATTTTCAAGTTCAGGTAATTTTTTAAGATCAGGCAGCTTCATGGGCGTGCTCCAGAGTTAATAAAGGATTCGATGACTTTTGGATGGCTGACAATGGCGATAAGGAGTTCAGAAAATCCAGGGTCGGTTCTGAGTGTTCGCGCCTGGCTTGCAATTTCTGAATACAATTCAGGCCGAATACTGGCAAGATTTTGATCGCTCAGTCTTAGGTAATGGCGAAATAAGTTTTGTACCGCGCAACTTAGAAATTTTGGATGTTCAGTAATAACTCTGGCGGCGGCAGCAAGGTTAGCGGCGGGTCGTCCTAGCATTTGTCCACTTTCAGAGGCCGCACGAGCGGGCTCTCGAAAGTGTGAAGTCATAAGTCCGTTGACTGATGCTCCGGCCGTGGCCCCAGGGGCCTGAAGGCCGGTTGCGTTTGCACGGTAAATTCCAAGAGCGTCAAACTTAATCATAAACTGAGTGTGATGCGCAAATTGAGAGTGACAGCTATAACAATTGTTTCCATTTCCAAAAGTAACAGCCCCAGAGGTTGTTGCAAATTCGTCGACCAAACTTGCTTGAGCTGCCGGAGGCTCTTCCGTCGGAGAAAATGGATACTGTGTACACAAAAACTTTGCGGTCATTTTTCCTGCACGTGAAATGTTGTAGGCACCTGCATTTTTTCTTAAAAAAGCTCGAGTTGTAAGAACCCCCGCGGTATAGGGTGCACCGGTGTCACAAGCGATATTTTGTCCACTGGCATTGACGCAGGATGAGGCCGTGAGCAGTTCAGAATAGGGGCGATTTCTTCGGGCGATATCACGCCCCAAATATCCTGGAAGTCCGTAGTCGATTCCATCAAGAGATCCAGAGACCATCAATAGGTTATCTACAAAAGCCTGGGCACTTAAAGAAAACTTTTCTTCAGTCGTCCAACTTTGAACGATCGCTGGGATTGCGGAAGCGCCAGAGGTTCGGATTTGGTTTGATTCAGCTTGAGTTAAGGGTCTTTGTGCAATTTTGGAGCTTATAAAACTCATATAGTTAAGAATTTGGTTTGGATCTTGAGTTTGCGCCAGTAACTCTGAAGACGAGGTGAACAAGACAAGAGAGCATAAAACTCTCAGCGTGAATCGAAAATTATGAAAGCTTAAAATAGTCATCATTTGCTGATAAACTCCAATGAGCTAAGAGTTGTAAGACAAAAGACCTCAAAGCGCTCTTGATTTGTCGAATTTGCCAAATTTGTGATTTCTTGAATATTTGCCTGGTCTGCAGAATTAGCCTCGCGACCGAGAGCCCTCATTAAAAATAGATTTGTTCCAGATGGCCAGGTGTAGGTATTGCGAAATGTCGTCGAGGAACAAATTGATTGCATGGCCTGAAGCCATCGATTCATATCGGTAGGCTCCCAACTGATACTGGGTTGAATGGATCGGGCAAAATCGTAATCACCCAAAAGATCTCGACTGGAGCGAAGACCATCAAAAAGTGCATTTGAGCTTACAGTATTTAGCACGTAAGCCAACTTTTCGATTCGGATCTTGAAGAGAAGTGGATGGATTGAAGGCGAAAAACTAAATGATAGTTCGACGGGCTCAGGTGGAGTGATCGGACCTGTGGGCGCTCCTCCAAGAGCAAGAACCCATTGATTTAAAATCTGAAGATCTGAGGCTGACATCGCTCCTGTCGGAGGCATAGTTCCGTTTTCGATCACACGAATTAAGGGGGAAAGACCTGGCTGTCCTGGAATAATCAATCCGGAGTCAGTCAAATGGTTTATATCAAGGATGTCTTGAACTCCACCTTGCCCAATTGTTCCATGGCAAGCACTACACTGGTTCGTCAAAATTCCAAGAGCTTGATTTTGAATATCTAGGACGTCTCCAGAGCTGGTGAATGAGCTCTCGTACGAAATTGGTTTAAAACCTGGCGAGCAGTTTTGGTAGTTCAGGAATATAAAGGAGACTAAGAAGAGGCTTGTCAGCCGGACTCCATATCTAAAACGAAATCTTCTCAAATGTTCCCCCATCTAGGCTTCAATCCTTTCGGAAAGATTCGAACTTCTCATTAAAAGATTATAGATGGGATAATGAGACTGAGCCACGGATAGCAGGGTAAAACGTTAATCTGTCTCAACCTGAGATGGGTCGGATTGAAAGTGATCAAAGGTTTAACACCGCAAGACTGGGACTTTATCTTGATTTTATTTAGATGGGTCCAAGCAAACGAGTAAGACAATTAATACAGCTTTTTTAATTATTTTTGCTCGCTGGCGATAGACTTTGAATTTTCGGTTTACTGTACAAATCTAAGTCAGAAGCGATTGGCGCAGGCAAATTGGGAAGCATTTACTCGCCTCTTCTTGGCTCAGGTGGCTTTAAATTTGATTTTAAAAACAAACTGTTTAATTTGAAGTCGGGCCTAAGAGTTGTGCGTTTCAAATGGTGACACTTTCTCAAGGTGAGACATTGAGATGCAATCTCTCGACCTCTCCTTTCATAGGAAAGTCTGGCATGTTCTTGCATAGTCTTTAATCGTCTGTCGAATTTTCGTTCGTTTTATTTTGGGGGATCTATGGGGTTGATGCGTTGTTTATCTATTTTATGTTTACTTTTCATATTTAAGGCGGAAGTGTCAGAGGCTCAAAGTTCAAGTTGGGTGCGCTGTGCTTCGGAGCACCAGCACTGTAATTTCAGCGGAACCACTCGTGTTCTTTATGGTGAGAGTACGGCTTCTAGAAATGTCATCCGAAGTCGTTCGAACGGAGTCAGTTGCAGTAATGGGATTTTTGGAGATCCGGCACCAGGGATAGTCAAAGCCTGTTGGTATGAAGTCGTCAGCAGTCCTTCTCCAAGCCCAACTGAGCCGACTCCAGGTGACACGGCCTGGATACGATGCGCTTCAGAAAATCAAACTTGCTCTTTTAGTGGCACAAGAGAAGTCCGTTACGGAACCGAGACTCAGAATGTGATCCGCACCATTGCCTCTTCCACAAATTGTTCAAATTCAGTTTTTGGTGATCCAGTTCCAGGAACCCTAAAGAGTTGTTGGTATGCGAGTGCGACTCCTGCGCCAGAGCCAGAGCCTGAACCAGTTCCTGAGCCAACTCCAGCGCCGGGTGGTTCATGGGTTTCTTGTGCTTCTGAGAATCAAACCTGTTCTTTTAGTGGCACAAGAGAAGTCCGTTACGGAACCGAGACTCAGAACGTGATCCGGACGATTACCTCTTCTACTCAGTGTTCAAATTCAATTTTTGGTGATCCTGTTCCTGGAACAGTAAAGCGCTGTTGGTATTCAAGCCAAGAAGTGGCGGGGAGTCCTCAACCAGAACCGATCCCTGAAGAACCAGCACCTGAGGAGCCTATCCCGCCAGTTGTTACGCCTTCCCCTGGCGGAGGCGGATCTGGCACGGGTGGAAGTATTGTCGCGAGACTTTCTGCGACTCGAATTTCAGGCCCTGCACCTTTGGCTGTTCAGTTCGATGCGATCGCAAGTACATCAACAAGCGTAAGTCTTCCTTTTCATGATCTTTTATATGATTTTAACTTTGGAGATGAACGAGGCCAGTCGTGGGAGGTCACAGGTCTTCCTAAAAATACTCAAAATGGAGCCCCATTAGCTGCTCATGTTTATGATAATCCTGGAACCTACACCGCTCAAGTTCGAGTTCATAACCCATTAAATAATGAACAAGCCTATGCCTACGTCACCGTAACGGTTCAGGATCCAAATGCTGTTTATTCTGGTTCAAACACCGTCTGCGTATCAAGCTCTGCAAATTATTCTGGCTGTCCTCAGGGCGCACTAACACAGACGAACTTGCCTTCGAGTTATAGGAATAAGCGAATTTTACTAAGAAGAGGAGAGTCTTTTCCTGGCATTAGTATTCCTCCCACGGACGACAATGTTTTGATTGCAACATATGGATCCGGGAATAAGCCAGTGGTTAACCAAGTTTATTTGGGCAACCGCGGAGATTTGGCGCAGTGGCCGGATGAAGTCACAGTGATGGATCTAAATATCAGAAATGGATTTAGTCTTGCGGCCTCGGGCTCACGAGTCCTTCTATATCGTTGTGATATGACAGAGCCTAATGCAGACAAAGTCGATATCGGAACTGCACTTGGATATTATGCGACCCATGGTTCGGTGCCTTTAAGTTCTTACTACTGGCCTCGAGAAATCTTTTTGGTAGAAAACAGAATTATCGGTGATACCAATGGGGACCAACTCCCTGGGATTGTCGTTATGGGGACCTTTGCTAAATCGGCATTGCTTGGCAACCACCTAAACAGAGCCACCGAACACACGGTTCGGATGTGGTCCGGATTTAAAACTGTTCTAGCCCATAACTTTATGGGAGGAGAGCACTATGCACCAAATCCTCCGGGCATCCGAGCGGCCCTTAAGGTCCACTCTGGAGGAACCAGCGCATATCAGGATAATGTTGGGGCCTCAGGTTTTAATATAGCGACTCGATATATGGTGACAGCAGACAACCGATTTGGATCTACATTGTATATGGGTTCGTGGATGGTGGGTTTTGCTCCGCAAAATGCAGATCAAGGAACTGTTGAAGGGCTTGAAGACATCATTATGGAGAGAGATGTTTTTCAGCGAGGTCCTTATTCCTCTCAAGATATTCACAATGTCGCAAGAAGGTCTACGGTCAGAGGTGCTTCAGCGGTCGGGGGAGCTCCACTGCGAATGCATCAAGTCCTTCCTTCGCAATGGAGTGGGGATCCTGGATTGCTTCCATGGATAGGTCCATACTTCGGCCAACCATCGAGCTACTAGTCAAAATAATTAAAAGAGCGAAGCGGAAGACGAGCTGGTGTTCCGCTGATTCTCGATGCCGCTTAGGTAGGCAACTCTCAACCCATCCAGCTTTAGGATTAAGTCAGATAATCTAGGCTCTTTCTTTGCAATCTCAAGTTCCTGAGTATTAATAGTTAGTGTAGGAGTTCCTAATGAGAGCTTTAATTGCCCTTTTTTGTCTTATGACCACATCTTTGACAGCCTTTGCCGGGAATTATTCTGAAGTTCTGGATGATGAAGTCCTCCTAGAAGATAGAATCGCTCACATGAATTTGATGAAAAAAACCAATTGTTTATTAGATGTGAGATTAACAAGAGATCTGGTTCTCGGTGCCAACGAGAGATACGTCCATTTTCATAATGGAGAGGGAATGATTCTTAAGGACTTAAGCCGCAAGCAAAATTCGAACTTAGATAAGCCGACTTCTTGTTTGATGAGCTTTAGAAATAGTAAGGCTGACAGCCGTTCAGGGGCGATGAAAAAAAATAAGAGCTACTCAAAAGACTCTCTTTTGATATTAGACGAGGTCCTGGATGTGACCGGGGCGTCTTGGATCGAAAAAAGATTTGGTTTTACTTACGGAATTTTGCTTAGAGGAGAAGAAGCTGGATTTGCTCTAAGGTGTGCTCATCAGCAAGGACGGGCCCTCACACTTAAAGATCTTAAATCGACCCTGGCTCCCTTGGCTGAAGTTTCGATGTATTGTCCTGGCCTTTAAGTGTTAAAAAGTATTTTTTGATAATTTGACAAGAGAGAAACAAACTCATGTTTTTAACTGACTTCAAAAAACTAGGCCCAATCCGGAAGTCATTCGTTCAGTTTATGCTTCTCTTTGCCTGGGGAATGGGTGGAGCTGAGGTCTTGGCAAGTTCTCCAAATCGAAGGGCGCTCGTCGAAGCAAGTTTTTCGGTCCTTTGCCCTGCACTCAAAGTGATTCAAAAAAATTCTAATGCCAGTGAATTAGGGGCGTCAGAAAAGAACTATCTGAGTGAACTCATTCAGGCTTGCGACCAAACGAGGCTTGAATTCCTGGAAAATTTTCGTGGAGTTCAGTTTCTTGAGACCTCTCAAGAGCGATGGATGGGTACTGACAATCAGGCTTCGACGCCAATCTTTGTGAATCAGCTTTTCCTGAACTCAGCAAACTTATTTGGCTCTGAAGTTAAAGTCTTCAGTTTTGTGCATAAGGTTTTACTTCACGAGTTGGGTCATAAGATTTCGGGAGTCGAGCAGGGCGAGAAAGATCGCTTAGCTAGATTGTTTGCAGACCGACTTAGTCAGTTTGAACTCGGCCGTATCGAACTCCCAGAAGGGGAACTGTTTGTTTTTTCGATTCCCTCGGAGCATGCCAATTTTGAAATTGAAGTAAAGAAAGGTGAAGAGTTGCAGTCAACATTTGCGATTGTTCAGAACGATCGGGGACAATTTGTTGATTTGACAAAGGCTTTGTCCGAAAAAGTTTCAGCCGAAGGGTCTCGTCTACGTTCGATTTGGACAGAGGTGAACAGTCTGACTTTAGCGATCACTTCAATTATGCTTCAGCAGATTAAAGCCATGTACCCTCAGGTCGAAGCCGAGATGAGGAGGATGGCGCGCGAAAAATTTGGCGAAGATCTTGGTCCGTTGATGGGGCAATTTCAAGATACCTTTAGCTCCTTTGTCCAGAGTTTTTTAAGTCCTAACGTAGGAGAGATCAGAAGTCTTAATATTTTAGGTGCTCAAGTTCTAGAGCAAGAAGGCCAAAGACCAAGACTTCAACTTCAAGCTGTCTACGTGTTAGATCGAAGTGGGTTAGATTATTTTAAATCGATTCCAATTCCTGGGAGCCAAATGTCTGTCGACATGCCAGAAATGATGGCTGAGCCTGTTTTAGAGTTACCCGTTTTAATTGAGGTGCCTCTGTTGCCGAATCAGACACTTGATCCAGCGAAGTTTAATTTGCGGTTAAGGCCCGAGCTGAATCTTTCGAATTCGGCAAAGCTGCGACAAGTTCAACGCTCTGGAGATCGGACTCAGGTTCGAGTCAGATTGGACAAATTCTCTGGAGCCACGCCTCAAACCACTCACCTGAGACTCAATTATCCGGGTGGCCACATCATGGTCCCAGCACAAAGGTCGGAGTGGAGCGGATCCAGTAGTCTTAGTTTTTTATTCGAGATTCCTCAATCGGTGAGTGCGATCCCCTATGATTTAGAGGGGGAATCCATTTTAGTAGATCACCGAAAATCATTTCTATTAGATCGAGTGGTGTCGATTCCGCGGCAGCATTCCCAAGGTTTTGTGTTGGTTCCCAACGAAAAGCCACAGATTTTGCCTGGAAGTTTTGCATTGCTTGCGCAAAACGGAAATTCAATGTCAGAGGAACCGGTTCGGCAATTTCATCCATTGATGGCTTTGTATGTCGTTTCCAAGGATTGGGTCAGGCTTTTAAGAGAAGGTGCTAAAGGTCTTCCACTCTCAAAGGGAGATGAGCAAGAGGCGCGTTGGGTCTACTTGGATCAAATTCCTGTTGAGCTTTCCTACCGAGGACCGGAAAAGGTTCGAGAGTTACGGCTTGAACTTATGCGAGTTATATCAGTCGGGGAATTTAAACCAGAAAAAGGCGAGACACCTATTTCTGGTCAAGTTCAGTGGGGCGATAGCTTAATTAACACAACAACTTCAGTATTAAATGCTCAGGTAGAAACATTGCGAGAGTTTGTATCGATTCCGATTTCAAACAGTCAAATTCAAAGACTTAAGACGGGAGATAAAAAAATAAAAGCCGCCTTTGCCTTAGATGCGGTGAGGTTTTCAAAACCCCTGTTGCGTGGCCGAGATTATTATGCTCCAATCAATCTCGTTTTGACTCAAGTCGAGCTAGTTTTTGAAGATGGAACTTCGGTGAAGCAAAGTATGGACGTTATTCGATTTGATCCTGGTTCATGCGATATGGTTTTTAATTAAGGTGAACAATTAAATGTCTGCTGCCTGGTGGATGCTAATTATAGCAGGAATCTTTGAAGTCTTTTGGGCTGTTGGCTTGAAGTACAGCAAAGGTTTTACTGAGGTCACACCAAGTATTCTGACCGCGATTTCCTTAATTGTAAGTATGGTCCTTCTCGCCAAGGCCACTGAATCCATTCCTTTAGGAACGGCCTATGCTGTCTGGGTGGGAATAGGGGTCTTGGGCACTGTCGTCTTGGGCATTCTTCTATTCGGAGAACCCTTAAATCCACTTCGCATCTTTTTCCTGGGCCTACTTTTAGTTTCGATCATTGGCCTAAAGCTCGCCTAAAATTAGCCTTCCGGAGCCTAAAAAACCGTTTATTTCTCGGTTGTCTTTCATCAAGGTCTATAGAATTTTCTGATTTGGCCCTCGCTGCGGCGCTCTTGGATATCCCTCTTGACCCCACCGGTGAGTCTGCTTATTCAGGTTGCGGGGAAAATTAAAAACATTAACAAGTTAGGTTCTAAATGAAATTCATATTCCTTGTTCTTTCTTTATGCGCAAGCCAGGCTTTTGCTCAAAATGTATGTCGCGACCAAGCTCTTGTAGAAAATGGTTGGGTCGAGCACTCTTCAGGGCTATCTCAAATTGCAAATCGCCTTAAAACGGAAATTGAAAAATCAAATTGGGTCCCAGATCTTGAAAGCACAATGCTTTCGCCCTCATTGCGAAAGCACCTCAAGTTTAGCTCATTTGATAATCTGGATACCCCCCAATCAGAAATGTTCGGCGATGTGGCTTTTTATGCCGATCTTAAAACCGGGGAAGTTTTAGAAGTCAGATGGTACGCGGATGGGAAAAAGCATTTCGCGCACAGCCGATCGATTGATTGCTCTGTCGACGGAGTTCCCTTCGCCGTAAACGCTCTGTTTTAAATAATGAATTCGATTTTCGGAAGGTCTACTTCTGAAAATCGAAACTGTCCGCACTTCCTAAATGGAAAGCGATTTCATCATTTTGATGATCAATTCTGAGCCAGCCGTTTTAGGAATATCCACCCTATAGATGAAGGCGACTTCATCAAGGAAAACTGGGCTGTCTTTCAGTTTCTTAAGGTCAGGTGCTACGGCTTTCACCACTCGACTGGGCAGAATGGCGACTCCCGCACCTGAGGAGGCCAAAGACGCAATGACTTCCAAGTTGTCAGATGCAATGGAGCGCTCAAAGCTCATCTTCTTTTCAATTTTTTTAAGAAGACTCTGAGACTGGGTGAGTTCGGGGTTGTAAATTAAAACATCCCTTAGTCCATTTGCGGCTTTCCAAAACCCCACTTCATCAAAAGCCAATTTGTGTATCACAAGATCGGGATGTCTTAAGGGATTGACCGCGATCCCAAAGTCGATGGCCCCAGAAATTACTCCTTCACAAACAACGCGAGATAAGCCATGGCTGAGTCTCATTTCGATGCCGGGATACCTTGAGTAAAGGTCACGAATGACATCCTTTAAACAGTAAATTGCTACGGAGGGATGACAGCCTAAAGTATAGCGTCCGACCAGTTCGGAATCGGACCGCTTGGTTTCAGAGATCACAGCTTCCCAATTCGCCAAAAGTCTATTGGACTCACGAAGAAGTCTTTGGCCCGCTGAAGTTAAAATCAATCCTCGATTTCTACGCAAAAAAAGCTTCACCTGCAAAGTGTCCTCGAGTCGTTTTAAAACCAGACTCAATGCGGGTTGTCCAAGCCCTAAGCGCTCTGCAGCCCGAGAAAGATTAAGGGTCAGTGCGATTTCTTGAAAATTTCGAAGGTCTGAAGGGGATGGGTAGATATTAATATTCATAATAGCAAATCAACTATTATCAATTTCAGTAAATGCCAAGAAAAATATATAAAGTCTCTGTGAGGAGGGAGAGGTATTAAAAAGCGTGGGGAAGTGAATGTAGAATTTGGTAAACGACTTCGACGAATAAGATCTGACAAGGGTCTATCTGCCGAACAAGTGGCCCGTGATATTGAAGTTGCGGTTTCGACTTATCGCGAGTGGGAGAATGGCAGAGCCATCACAGGTCAACCCTACATCGAAATGGCAAAGGCACTTGGAGTCAGTGTTTACCAATTGCTGGGACTTGAGGATCAAAGAAGAGATGAAATATCTTCAAGGCTTGAGGACATTGAGAAACTCGCAAAAGAAGTTCGAGGCCTCCTTTAGTCGTCTATTTTCAACGACTAATGGGTATCGAATGTCACTATTGGAAACAATGTAATAAGAGAGACAAGTCTTAGTCTAAAAATTTTTAATATAAGGAGAGGGAAATGAAAAATTCAGTATCTAGAAGAAGTTTTTTTAGAGTGGGAATGGGGGCTATGGGAACTTTGGCCGCAGGCCAGGCTTTGGCTCAGGTTTGTGGAGTAATTACCGGCGAGCAACCACTTGGGCCATTTTTTCCAAGACCCAACACTCCCGAGGACAGCATTCGAGAAGATCAGGATCCCACCACTCCGATCTTTTTGGCCAATGACAGTGATTTGACTGTGGTGAAAGGCCGCGTGGGAACAGCGAAGGGCCAAGTGGTTTATGTGAAAGGAAAAGTGCTTGATGAAGCTTGCCGACCCGTGCCGGATGCAACGCTGATTATTTGGCAAGCTTCAGGAAGTGGACGTTACAACCACAAAGGAGACGCGGGAAATCCAGATTTTATTCATCCCGAGACGGGTGAAGTGATTCAAAGAACTTTAGATCCATCCTTTCAGTATTGGGGAAAGGCTGTCACAAATTCACTTGGAGAATACCAATTTAAAACGATAGTTCCGGGATTTTACCCAGCGGATCTTCAAAACGCCTGGTACCGTCCATCTCATATTCATTTCATGGTCACTGCGACGGGATTCCCACAGTTCGTGACTCAAATGTACTTTCGCGGGGACAAGCTCCTCGATAATGAATGGGTACAAAAACTAAACGAAAAAGATTTCTTGTTGCAAAGTTCAAGCATCACCAACGAGCAGCGAGAAAAGCTTGTGGTTCTCTTCGAAGAAGATCCCAGCAAAATCTTAACTGATGGCTTGGTCGGTGAGTTTGATATCACTTTAAAAAGATAAGTTTGGCGGAAACAAAAAAAGTGCCAGGTCCGAGTATCGGACGCATTGCGTCCGATACTCGGACCTGGCACCTATTCGGGGGGATGGCATGAAAGCTATTTACACAGTGTTAATAGGAGCTTTGATTTTACAAAGTTCGGACTCATTTTCTATGGAGAATTTAAATGATTCTGTAGAAGTCGAATGTGAGTTTCGAATCGAGAGAACTCAGCGGCCAGAGGGACAGAGAGACTTTATTATGCGTGGATCACTTCGACTGAAGGACATCACTGAAGAAAAGTCCTATCTGACATTAGAACCTCCGAGCAGCATAGATGTTCCAATAACCGCAAGAGTTTTGTTGACCCGCTACTCCGTAGACTACTTTCCTATGACTCTTCATCCAAGAGGGGACACGGTACATCATGTCGCGCATACAACTCTTGAAGGTAAGAAAAGTGAAGCTTTGCAGTTTAGCGAGGGCGGAATCAACTACTCACTAATCTGTAATGTTCTTGAACAAAAGGAACATTAGGTGCCAGGTCCGATTTACAGATGCATTCGAGCGCAGCTATTCACGGCGGACGAGGTAGTCTTTCCAGCGGGTGACTTGGGCTGGGGTCATATTGGCGTAACAGATTGTGCCTTGAGATCCGGCCTCAGTCTTACTGATTTGGGATTCGCGCCCCAGTTCGTAAATGCGGTGTTCTTCGGCCTTCGGAAAATACAGTTCAAACTCTTCATTTAAAGTTTTTACGGTTTCGGTCATAATCTTTTTAAACTTTTCTAGGCCCTCACCGGTCAAGGCGCTGATAAAAGCTCTTGGGAAAACTTTAACCTGAAACTGTTTATCAAAAGGGGCTCGGTCAATCTTGTTAAAGACATGGATGATGGGTTTTTTGTCCCAACCAAATTCGACGATTAGCTTTTCAACTTCGCGAATCTGCACATCCATCTGGGGGCTGGCCAAATCCACGACATGAATTAAAACATCGGCGTCACCGGATTCTTCAAGTGTTGCTTTGAAAGCTTCAATTAAATGGGTTGGAAGCTTTCGGATAAAACCCACCGTATCGGTCATTACGGCGTGACCAACATCCGGGAGAAAGACCTTTCGAGTCGTCGGATCTAGGGTGGCAAACAATTGATCCTTGGCCAAAACATCGGACTGAGTCAGTTTATTCAAAAGCGTGCTTTTTCCGGTATTGGTGTAACCAATCAATGCGAAGCTTGGAATTTTTTGGCGTTTTCTAAGAGACCGATGCTGTCCGCGACTTTGGCGCACACCTTCAAGCTGTTTACGGATGACTTTGACCCGCTCACGAATTCTTCGGCGATCCATCTCAAGGGCTGTTTCTCCGGGGCCTCTGGTTCCGATTCCGCCCCCTTGACGAGACAGTGAGCCCATCCAGGCTCCAACCATTCTGGGAAGTTGATCCAGCATTTGAGCCAATTCAACTTGAAGCTTTCCCTCAAAAGTGATGGCTCTTTGGGCAAAGATATCTAAGATTAGCTGACTGCGATCAATGACCCGCACACCCATTTCGGTTTGAAGGTTTCGTCCCTGAACCCCAGTAAGTTGATGATCGACAACGACGACTGTACTTTGGGTTTCTTGAACAAGAGCTTTAATTTCTTGAACCTTGCCGGATCCGATAAGAGTTGCGGGATTGAACTGAGGTAAAACTTGAACGACGTGGCCGACGACTTCGGCCCCGGCCGAGTCGGCAAGTTCTGCAAGCTCAGCCAAGCTTTCTTTGATTTCTACGAAAGAGTCAGATTTTAAACCTACGCCCACGACAATGGTGCGTTCTTTGACAGGAGGTGCTTTTCTCAAATAATCCCTCATTACAAACGATTTACGAGTCTTTGTAAGCCTGGGCCTCCAAAGCCGTTAATACTATTGTATTCACAATATCGTCCACTGTACAGGTTCTTTGAAGCACATTTGCTGGTTTTTTAATCCCCATTAAAAAGGGCCCTAAAACTTCCCCATCGCCGAGCTGTTGAAGCAGCTTATAGGCGGTATTGGAGGCATCCAGATTTGGGAAAACCAAAACGTTGGCCCCCCCCTTGATCTCACAAAAAGGGAAGATTCTTTCGACAATATCCGGATTTACGGCTGTATCGGCCTGCATTTCTCCATCGACAATTAGGCCCGGGTATCGCTCTTTCACCAGGCGTACGGCTTCTTGCATTTTTCGTGGATTTTCTTGTTTGCCTACAAAATTTGTAAAACTGAGCATCGCAATCTTGGGTTCAAGATTAAAGTATTTTGCAACCCGCGAAGCATGGATCGCAATATTCGCGATTTGGTCCGCATTGGGGTTGATGTTGACGGTGGTGTCCGCAAAAAACAGCATTTTGTCTTTAATCAAAACAATGTTTAAGCCAGAAGCGGTTTTTCGTTTTCCTGGACCAACAATTTCTAATATGGGGCGGACGCAATCAGAGTAGTTTTGGGTGGCCCCAGTGACCATTGCATCCGCATCTCCGCGGCTGACGGCCATTGCCGCAAAGTAATTTGGATCGGCCATTAAACGTTCGGCCTCGGCCCACATGACGCCTTTTCTTTTGCGGCTTTCATAAAAGGCGGTCACATATTCTTCAAATTTTGGATGTTTAGAGGGGTGACAGATGGGTAGGTGAGCCAAGTGTTCAAGTTCAAGCTCTTTAATTTTTTCGCGAACCTGATCTTCGTAACCCATAAGGACTGGCCGGATAATGTTTTCGGCAAGAATGACATTTAAGGCTTTTAAAATCTTAGTCGAGCGGCCTTCCGGAAAATAAATAATCGGACCTTGTTCGTTTTTCTCGGAGCTTCTGCTTTTAATCTTGTTAATGTTTTCGCGAATAAAGCCGCGAGTTTTACTTTGCAAAGCTTCAAGCTTGTCGAGGTAGGTATTAAAATCAGCAATCGGAAGCTGAGCCACACCGCTTTCCATTGCGGCCTTCGCAACAGCTGGAGCGACTTTTAACAAAACCCGAGAGTCAAAGGGCTTTGGAATAATGTAATCCGGTCCAAAATGAAAAGTTTTATTTTTATACTTCGCTGAAACACTTTCGGGCACATCTTCTCGCGCAAGTTCTGCGATGGCATAAACGGCGGCAAGTTTCATTTCTTCATTAATCGAAGTTGCACGGACGTCTAAGGCTCCGCGAAAGATAAAAGGGAATCCCAAAACATTGTTAACTTGATTCGGAAAATCACTTCTTCCGGTCGCCACGATGCAATCGGGGCGGGCTTTCTTCGCATCGGCCGGAGTGATTTCAGGATCTGGATTGGCCATTGCAAAAATCAAAGGTTTTTCGGCCATCAATCGGATCATATCGGGAGTCAAAGCCCCGGCAACACTAAGCCCTACAAAACAATCGGCCCCTTCAAGAGCCTCAGTTAAGGTGCGTCTCTCGGTTTCAACGGCAAATTCTTCTTTCCAGGGATTCATTCCCTCTTTGCGGCCTTTGTAAATGACGCCCTTAGAATCACACATCAGCAAGTTTTTTGGATGGACTCCGACTTTTAAAAATAAACGTCCGCAAGAAACAGCGGCAGCACCGGCTCCATTGAAGACAACCTTAATGTCGCTTAATTTTCTTTTGGTGATAATACAGGCATTTATCAATGCGGCCGTCGAGATAATCGCGGTTCCGTGCTGATCGTCATGAAAAACCGGGATGTTCATTTCTTTTTTCAGACGCTCTTCAATAATGAAACACTCAGGGGCAGCGATGTCTTCAAGATTGATCCCACCAAAAGTAGGTTCTAAAACTTTAACCGCAGCAATAAATTCTTCGGTGTTTTGTGTGTTCATCTCGAGATCGAATACGTTGATGCCAGCGAACTGCTTAAATAATACGCCTTTTCCTTCCATGACGGGTTTTCCGGCTAAGGGGCCAATATTACCCAAACCCAGAACTGCCGTTCCGTTAGTAATAACCGCAACAAGGTTTCCCTTCGTCGTGTAATCGTAAACTTTTGATGGATCCTTAGCGATTTCTTTGCAAGGGGCTGCAACTCCGGGAGAGTAAGCTAAAGACAGAGCATGCTCGGTGTTGCACTCTTTGCTCGAGTTGACGTCCACTTTACCTGGAATGGGCAAAGAGTGATACTCGAGGGCCTGGCGATCCATAGATTTGCGGTCCGCTTTTTTACTCATGACGATGATGCCTCCAAGAAGCCAAATGGGAAGGCAACAACTTAGAAATTTGCCTTCAAGCTGTCAATCCTGCATCACGGCTGTGACAGAAAAAGCACTATTAAGATTGAGTGCTTGCTGCACATCGTTATGCGCGCAGTGAGTCCAGCGACATTGACATTTTTAGACGCCAGATGCACCTTTTTCAGACGGATCTAATCTACTCGTGAAGGAGCTTCTTATGTCGTCAGATCAAGACGTAGTGATTGTTGAGGGAGTTCGAACTCCATTTGTAAAGGCTGGAGCTCAGCTTAAAGATGTTCATCCCGCAGAGCTAGGTCGGGCGGCCCTTAAAGAGTTGCTCGAGCGCACGGATCTAGACGTCAATCAAATCGATGAAGTGATTATCGGAAACACAGGAAACCCAAGTGATGCGGTGAATGTATCCAGGGTGATTGCACTAAGATCTGGAGTCCCCTTAAAAGTCTCAGCCCACACAGTTCATCGAAACTGCGCATCAGCCATGGAAAGTATCACTTCAGGCTTTGATAAAATCAAAGCGGGAAGTGCAGAGTTGGTTTTAGCGGGTGGATCCGAGAGCATGTCTCAACTGCCCTTGTTATTTTCAAAAAAATTCGCCGATGTTTTTGGAGAGTTTGCTTTTGCAAAAACTTTGGGCAAGCGACTTGCCGCTTTAAAAAAAATGAAGCTGGCTTATCTTAAGCCAATCGTCTCGGTTGTTGAGGGTTTAACCGATCCATTTACAGGGATCAATATGGGTCAAACCGCAGAAATTTTAGCCAAAGAGTTTGGCATTAGTCGCGAAGAACAAGATGCCTTTGCTTTAAAGAGCCATCAAAAGGCGGTCGCCGCTCAACAAAGTGGTCGTTTAAAAGAAGAAATCACTCCGGTTTTTTTACCACCAAAATTTAAAAACATCGTTGCTGATGATGTGGGCCCAAGAGCCGAGCAAAGTATGGAGCAGCTTGCAAAGCTTAAACCCTATTTTGACCGAAAGTACGGGACAATCACGGTCGCAAATGCTTGCCCACTTACGGATGGGGCTGCGATGGTCTTAATGATGAGTCGCGCAAAAGCCAAATCCTTAGGTTATAAGCCGATCGCAAAAATCCGAAGTTATGCCTATGCAGGCCTTGAGCCCGAACGAATGGGACTTGGTCCGGCCTTAGCTTCACCTTTAGCTTTAAAGCGAGCGGGCCTTCAGATGAAAGACATGGGACTCGTCGAACTTAACGAAGCCTTTGCGGCCCAAGTGATCGCATGTCAAAAGGCTTTCGACAGTGCTGAGTTTGCTAAAGAGCGACTGGGCTTGGGTCAAAAAATTGGCGGCTTTGATCCGGCCATTATGAATGTTAACGGGGGAGCGATTGCCCTAGGACATCCCGTGGGCGCAACCGGAACACGACTGGTTTTGACCTTAATGAAAGAGATGCAAAAAAGAGATGTCCAGTTTGGTCTTGCAACACTTTGTATTGGTGGTGGACAGGGCGGGGCCGTGATTTTAGAGAGAGAGGCTTAAGATGAGCATTCAAGAAAGTCTTCGTATTGTTGCTAAAGGTGAAGTCGCTGTTATTGAATTTGATTTGATTGGCGAAAAGGTCAATAAGTTTTCGACTCCGGTTATGGCGCGGTTTAAAGAAGTGCTGGAAGAGCTAAAGGCTTCAAAGTTTAAAGCCGCGGTCATCGTCTCAAGAAAACCAAAGATCTTTATTGCCGGTGCTGACATCGAAGAGATTCGTAAGATGAACTCGAAAGAAGCTTTCACAAAAGCTTTAGAAGAAGCCCATGGGATTTTTAATCTCCTTGAGGACCTTCCAATTCCAACAATCGCTGCAATTCATGGGGGCTGCTTAGGTGGTGGCTGTGAAATGATTTTGGCTTGTGATTATCGAATCGCCTCGGATGCAAAAGAGACTAAAATTGGTCTTCCTGAGGTAAAGCTTGGCTTGATTCCAGGTTTTGGGGGTTGTGTCCGTCTTCCTCGGGTCATCGGACTTCAAGCTTCTTTAGATATAATCTTAGCCGGTAAAGCAGTGGATTCTAGAAAAGCTCTTAAACTTGGGCTTATTGATGAATCCGTTCCTTTGCAGCTTCTCGAAAGCCGAGCGATGGCTTTGGCTGAAGATATTGTGAAGGGGAAACTAAAAAAGCGTAAGAAAACTTTTAAATCAAATTCGAGCATGGATTCAGTCCTCGAGTCTTTTGTGGGGCGCCCATTGGTGTTTAGTAAAGCTGGGAAAATGTTAGAAGCCCAGACCAAAGGATTTTATCCAGCACCAGTTAAGGCCTTAGAAGTCGTGCGCAAAACTTACGGAATGTCGAATCGGGATAAAGCCTTAAAGATCGAGATGGATGCTTTTTGTGAAGTGGCCGTCACGGGTGTCAGCAAAAACTTAATCGAACTATTTTTTATGATGGAGTCGATTAAAAAGCAGACGGGTGTTGAAAATAAAGAAGTTAAGGCGCGCGATGTGAAGCATATGGCAGTTCTTGGTGCGGGCACCATGGGTGGCGGTATCGCCCAACTTGCTGCCGACAATGAAGTTGATGTGCGCATGAAAGATATCTCTAACGAAGCCTTGTCTTTAGGATACAAGGCGGCTTACGACATTTGGTCAAAGGCCTTTCAGCGCAAAAAACTAACAAAGTTTGATTTTGAAAAAAAGATGGCCAAAATTTCTGGAAGCTTAGACTTCAAGGGATTCAAACATATGGATTTGGTTGTTGAAGCCATTGTTGAAGACATGGAAATTAAAAAGAAGGTGATCGCTGAAACCGCAAAACAGTCTCGCGAGGATACGATCATTGCGACCAATACCTCCTCTTTAAGTGTGACTGAAATGGCTGAAGCTCATCCACGTCCTGAAAATTTCGCCGGGATGCATTTTTTCAATCCTGTTCATCGCATGCCCTTAGTGGAAGTGATTCGAGGACCGAAGACCAGTGACGAAACCACAGCGACTGTTTTTGAACTCTCCAAAAAAATGGGAAAAACTCCCGTGGTTGTTAAAGACGGCCCTGGATTTTTAGTGAATCGTCTGTTGATGCCCTATATGATTGAGGCCATGTTTCTTCTTCAAGACGGAATGGAGATCACAAAAGTTGATCGTTGGTATACCGATAAGTTCGGAATGCCGATGGGACCATTTCGTTTGATGGACGAAGTGGGGCTTGATGTGTGCATCAAAGTTTCTAGAATTTTTAAAAAATCCCTTGGGGCTCGAATCGAATTGCCAGAGTTTTTAGATAAACTTTATGACTCGAAGCGCTTAGGCAAGAAAAACGGCAAAGGTTTTTATCTGTATGATGAGCGTGGAAAACAGCTTTCTGTAGATAAAAGTGTCTACGCTGAATTGGGCTTAAAAGAGCCAACAAGTAAGCTTGACGAAAAAGAATGCCTCGAGCGGGGTCTATTCGTAATGGTCAATGAGGCCGCCCTTGCATTGATCGAAGACCGCATCGTCCAGGGTCCACAAGAAGTCGATCTTGCAATGATTATGGGAACGGGATTTCCACCATTCCGCGGAGGCCTGTTAAAATACGCCGATAGCCTCGGAAGCCAATACATCGCCCAAGAGCTAGAAATCTACACCACAAAGTATGGCCAAAGATTTAAACCATCGACGCCGCTACTGAACTTGGCCAAAGCCAACCGGAAGTTTTATTCCTAAAATCGAGGTTAAACGATGACTCGAAGCTTAGTGTGCTTAAGTTTTTTTCTTAATATGGGTCTTTGCGGAACATTTGCGCAGGCTCAAAAAACTGCACCCTGGAAAAACGGGGATAGTGTTTTCTGCTCTTCTCCTGAGGCCAATCCGATTCGCGTCGATTTTAAAATGTGGGTCATAGATGCAAACTGGTTGGTTCAGGAAGTCGGAGTTAGTGTATCGTTAATGCGCATCGAAGGTCGGATATTAAAGGATGGCCTTGTGATTCACGAATTTTCTGATGAGCCATTCACGGGCTATTGGCCCTCGGTCGAAGGAACTAAGTTTGAATTTTTCTTTAATGAAGGATGGCCCCAAGTGACCTACTTCATCGCACGCTTCGATTTAGCCAATGGCCCCCTTTTCGAAAATGCTTGGGCTCAATTTTATCCAACCCGGACCCAAAATTTCGAAAAACTAAGCTGCCGAATTCACCTTCAATAATCATCTAAATGTCTCAAAATGAGACACCGATCCCAATCCAGATATTCGAATTCTGTTATTCGACTTCAGTGATGGCTCTCGAAAGGTTCCAGGTCCTCTGATTAAAGTAGGCAGTAAAAAAACCGAACCCCAGAACCTCACCATTTCCAGATTCACTTGCCCCCAAAATCCGGAGCTTAGTAGAAAGTCCCAAAATTCTCTCTGTCTCAATGGGCCTCTGCGGTCTAGGATGGACCAGGCAGCGAGCCATGGATGGCGCGCCCATTGAGACAGAGAGAATTTTTGGGCTTTCTACTTAGCTCCATTTCAACACTCGGCTTGTGAAGGCCTTTTTTACAACTGCGGGACATTTTTTGGCAGTTCTCATTATGAGACACTGGCACATGCATCAGCTCAAATTTAAGCCCATTTGGGGCCATCAAAGAGGGCATCTTCCTTGCCTTATAGCTAAGTAAGAACGAGGAGAGAAATTATGAAAGGCTTAGGTCTGATCATATTAGTGATGTCCATAATGCTTACGGCTTGTGGAAAGAAAGAAAAGAAAGAACCCATTAGCTTAAGGGGTGCGCGCGGTGGAGTTTCCGACACGGGATCTATGCCGACAGCAGGTGGAGGATCCACAGGTGGAACTTACCAACCCGCAAGCGGAAAAACTTGGGGCGAGATCACTCGCGGAAGTTTCACTCAAAATCAGTTTAATGATTTTGTTCGATACTTTACATCGGCGACTTTGGACCTTTATGCGGATCCTTCAGAGATTGGATATGTCAGTGGGGATTCAAATCAATCCACTGGAATTCGTTTCTGGGGACAGGTCGCTACCCAAACGGCGTTTAATCCAACTGCCAGCGTGAGTACTCAAATCACTTCAGCTTCTTCTGAGTTACGAATAGTGATCTGGGATTCTTATGCGGGTCAAAAGGATGCTTCAGGTCAAACGATTCCAGAGTACCCAGTTCATATTAAAGGAAATGCAAGCGGATCAATTAACGGAAATCAGGCGACGATTACATTCAATCAGCCAGGTTTTGGATCGATAAAACTGCAAGGAACTTTCGACCAAAATACCTTCCAGGGTTGGGCGTCCTTTGATAACGAGACTTATTGGGATGGACAAAAGCCAGGTGCTGCCAACTATTTAGGTCAATTCAGAGTCAGTACCTGCGGATTTTTTAACTGTCAGTAATCGGTTTTTGGGTGGACAGCTCCACCCAAAGCCAATAGCCTTTTGAGCATGGATACTTATTTCGAGCCCCATGCCTTTGATACGATGCTCGGCGGACTTTCGGTCCTCGATGTGCCTCGCTTAAATGTTCAAAATTTGGATCAGGCGAAAGAATTTATCAGAGCTTACGGCTTTGATTTGGACAATGAAGAAGATCAAAGCAAGCTTTGGTCTTATCATCGCAGAGCCGTCACCTTTATCCGCACAGATTTGTTGCTGGAAGATGAACTTCTGCCGGATACCTTGTCTGATCCGGCTCAACTTCGAGAGCTGTCATACTTGCTAATCTATGCAAGTGCTCAGGATCATCGCAAAGACTCCTTGCAAAGATGGTCTTGCGCGATCTTAAGGGTCATTCATGTTCTGGTTCACTTAGACAATGACTTGTTTACTAAATTTTCTTCAGAGATTCAGGATCAGATTCTTAAGCCTTTTCAATCTTATGTCAGTCAAGATCCAAGTATCGGCATCGTTTTGGCCGAGTCTAAAGATCCAGAGCGACTGCCTTTAAAAAAATTCGATATCAAGCCTTTTAAAACATCGAAGTCTTCGATTATTAAACTTTTGGCAAAGCCCGAGGCTGTAGCCTTTTCGCTTTTAGATAAAATCGGTGTGCGTTTTGTGACCAAGCATATGGTGGATGTTTTTAGAGTCATCCGTTTTTTGCTTCGCCATCATTTAATTAGTTTTCCGAACGTGATTCCGGATCAATCGAATAATACTTTATATCCCATCAATCTTTTTACAGAAGTGATGGCCTCCATCGCGCCCGAATTAAAGCTTGAGCCTCACGAAGTAGATAAATTGTTGCAAGAAAAGCTAGAAGAGGCGAAAGACCGAGCCCAGTATCACGAAAAGCTAAACACCTTTTCAAGCAAGGACTATCAGTTCGTAAAGTTTATTGCTCGTCGTCTGGTAAAGGTTAATTTGGGGGATCAAGATTTATCCTTTTTTTACCCCTTCGAAGTGCAAATTGTGGATTATGAGACCTATCTTAAAAACCTGACTGGCCCTTCGTCTCATGCGGAGTATAAGAAAAGACAAAAAACTCGCGCACGTCTGAGGGTATTTGGGCCTGAAGACAGCACTGGGAGTTAAGATCTGAGGCTGTCAGAAAAAAATCTCGGCCTCGGCCTTAAGTCTGGTGCAGGGCTTCAGTTTGGCTTATTCCGCAGATCGGTTTAGTATGAATTTATGCAAAGACGATTCGTAAATGCTGCGGTTCTTATATTTCTGCTTCTTTCATCTGGAGCGACCGCAAAGCAGCGAGAAAGCCTTGGCACATTAAAAGTTCAAGACATCACGTTGCGCCCCACTTTCGAAGCTCGCGAGCCTTCAGAAGTTCAGTTTTTAATCGGGGAAAGCTCCATCGCTTTGGCTTGGTCATTGGACGAAAATCTCTCGGCCCTGGTTCGAATCGGGCCGGAGACTTTGATTAATCCGATGGCTCGATTTAAAAATCAGACCTCAGAGGATTTGGGGCTTGTTGAAGCCTATGCCCAGTGGAGCGGGGTCTATGGGCGACTTCGCGCGGGCTTAATTCCATTGGAGTTTGGAGTTGAAGGTGAGAAGACTGAAGCCAACTTAAGGTTTCCACGCAGTCTTCTTTTTGCAAACAGGGCCCTAGGACTTCGAGATATCGGTCTTAGTTACCGAATCGAACATAACGGTTTTTTTACCTCTGTAGCCGTTCATAACGGAGAAGGGGATCAATCAAATCTTGACGGGCGGGTGTGGACGACAGCGAAATGGGCTTGGACTGATGGACGAAAGTTTCAGGGTGGGTTTTCTGCTCAAACGGGGACGACAAAACCCGCTTCCACTTCGACTTCAGGCGATACTTTAACGGCGATTGATGTCAATCGCGAGGCTCAGTGGCGTCTTGGGGGACTATTTTTAGATTGGGAGCCTTCTCAGTGGAAACTCTCTTTTGAGGCCTATTTAGGTGAAAGTTCCCAGCAGAAAAATTTAACTAAGTATTCTACCGGGCACTTCGATGTAATTTATGACTTTGAGCCAAACTTCGGGATGCAACTTCGCTTTGATATGTTCGATCCAAATCACAAAGTGGATGCCGATGTGGTCAAAGAACTTAGTCTGGGCTTTCGATTTTCCCAGAAGAATCAGACCTCAAACATCTACCTGATTGGAACTAAGGTTTTTGAGGAAGGCCGCACTCAAGTCAACAACGACGTGGCTCGCATCATTTGGTCGATCAGCCCCTAGAAGCCCCTCGAATCAGATAAAATTTTTGACCCCACCCTCAGTCTCTGGATATAACTTCATTGCAAAAAGTCTGTTGATAATGCGTTAAGTCAACTTCGGCGACAGTCTAAACAAGGGAGTGCTGTGTGAGCTTTGGTAAAGTGGGTGTTTTGGGCGCGGGACAAATGGGAAATGGAATTGCTCAAGTGGTCGCTGCAATTGGAATTCCAGTTCGTATGGTGGATATTAGTCCTCAGTCCCTAGAACGCGGAATGCAGACCATTCAAAGTAGTTGCGATCGTTTGGTGAAGAAAGAATTGATGACGGGGGCGGCAAAGGACAAACTTTTGTCTTTGGTGCAGACTTCGACCGAGATGTCCGATTTTAAAGATTGCGATCTTGTTATTGAAGCCGTGACCGAAAATATTGATTTAAAGTTAAAACTCTTTCAACAATTAGACTCTGTCTGTGCACCAAAAACATTGTTAGCTACAAATACATCCTCGATTTCGATTACTAAAATTGCTGCGGCTACAAAACGACCAGAATTGGTTTGTGGAATGCATTTTATGAATCCAGTTCCCTTGATGAAGTTGGTGGAAGGGATTCGAGGACTTCAAACCTCGGATGAAACCTTTAATAAGGTTCGAACTTTTGCGGAAGCATTAGGTAAAACTTTTGTTGAAGCCAAGGATATGCCGGGCTTTGCCGTCAACCGCATTTTGATGCCGATGATAAACGAGGCTGTTTATACTCTTCACGAAGGCATTGCTTCGGTCGAAGGGATTGACCAAGCGATGAAGCTTGGGACGAATCAACCCATGGGTCCGCTCACCTTGGCGGATTTCATTGGGCTTGATACCTGCCTTGCAATTATGAATGTGCTTCATGAGGGACTTGGGGACAGCAAATATCGCCCCTGCCCATTGCTGGTGAAGTATGTCGAAGCCGGATGGCTTGGTAAAAAATCAGGTCGTGGCTTTTATAATTACGCTCAAAAGTAGAATTTTTTTTAAAAAGGATTTTAATCGATGAATTTCGAAACGCTAAAACTTGAATTTGATGAAAGCCTTCAGGCTGGAGCCTCGGTTGCAATTCTTAAAATCTCTCGTCCCCAAGCCTTAAATGCCCTCAATGCACAAGTTCTTAAAGAGCTGGACCAGTGTTTGTCCTTTCTCGAAGAAAAAGAAAACTTAAGATGTGTGCTTTTAACGGGTGACGGAGAAAAATCATTCGTTGCAGGGGCAGATATTAAAGAGATGCAAAATTTTTCGGCCGCAGAAGCTCAGAAGATGGCTGAAAACGGACAAAGACTGTTTCAGCGCATTGAGGATTTTAAAGTTCCAGTCATTGCCCTGGTAAACGGCTTTGCCTTAGGCGGTGGACTTGAGCTTGCGATGTCTTGTGACTTTATGCTTGCCAGTGAAAAAGCTAAAGTGGGTCTTCCTGAGGTCAGCCTTGGTTTAATTCCGGGCTATGGTGGAACTCAAAGACTTTCTCGTTTTGTGGGAAAAAGCTTAGCCCGAATGATGGCTTTAACCGGAGATATTTATCCTGCACAAAAAGCCTATGATTGGGGTTTATTTGTTGAGGTCTTGCCTGCGGATCAACTTTTATCCCAGGGCCTTAAAATGGCCAAAATTTTAGCCCAAAGAAGCCCGGCCTCACTTCGACTTGTGAAAAGATCAGTGAATCAAGGTTATGACCTTAGCCAAGTGGATGGAATGAGCTTAGAGGCCAAGCTTTTTGCCGAAAGTTTTAAAACCGCAGATCACAATGAAGGGATTCAAGCTTTTATCGAGAAGCGTAGTCCCCAATTTTTAGGACGCTAGATGGGCAGCACTCTAAAAAATCCTGTGCGAATTGTTACGGCCGCGGCTCTGTTTGATGGCCATGATGCTGCGATCAACATTATTCGGCGAGTTCTGCAAGATGCCGGGGCCGAGGTCATTCACTTAGGGCATAATCGTTCGGTGATGGACGTGGTGTGTGCAGCTCTTCAAGAAGGGGCTCAAGGGATTTGCATTAGCTCCTATCAGGGCGGCCACATGGAATACTTTAAGTACATGCGGGATCTGTTAAATCTTGCAGGGGCTGAGTATGTGCAAATTTTTGGTGGCGGTGGCGGAGTCATTATCCACGAAGAGAAAAAAGAATTAGAAGATTATGGGATCGCTCAGATTTTTCATCCCGATGATGGCCGACGTCTCGGTCTTGAAGGCATGATTGATCTAATTATGAAGACCTGCGACTTTGATGTCACAAAAAAAGCGAAACTCGGAAACTTTGACCTTAAAGCCTTGCCGCAAAGAATTGCTCATCGGGATCTGGGCCTAGTGGCTTCCGCTATCGAATCCGGTCATTCGGTCAGTGCCTGGGCTGAATCTTTAAAGGAATTTGCAGGCTCTGGTTCTGCTCCCTTGGTTCTTGGTGTCACCGGAACCGGTGGGGCAGGAAAATCAAGTCTGGTGGATGAACTTCTGCAGAGGTTTTTAAATTTCTGTCCCGAGATTCGAATCGGTGTGGTCTGCGTGGATCCGACCAAAAAGAAGACCGGTGGAGCTTTGCTAGGGGACAGGATTCGTATGAATTCCTTATCTCGCTCGGGTGTATTTATGAGAAGTTTGGCCTCTCGTGGTTCGGGAAGTGAGATTTCTTTATCTCTTCCGCCACTTCTTGAATACATGAAGACTTTAAATTTTGATTTATTGCTTGCTGAAAGCTCTGGGATTGGCCAGGCCAGCTCTAAGATTATGGAAGTCTCTGACTTAAGTCTTTATGTCATGACCTCAGAGTTTGGCGCCCAAAGCCAGCTTGAAAAAATTGATATGATCGATTACGCGGATTTTATTTCGATCAATAAAGCCGATCGACGAGGCTCTCAGGACGCCTTCCGCGATGTGCAAAAACAATATCGTAGGTCAAAAAAACTGTTTGATGCTCAAGAGACTAAGCTTCCGGTCTTTTTAACCCAAGCTTCTAATTTTAATGATCGGGGAGTGAATGAGCTTTTCTTTTCTTTGCTAAGAAAACTTCAGGAGCGTGAAAACTCACGAAAAATTTGGAGTGAAGGTCTTAAGGGCGAGGCCTTGGTTCGGGGAACAGAAAAACACAGTGTCATTCCTTCAGAGAGACAAAATTATCTGTCAGAAATTGTCAGCTCGGTTCGGACATTTAAAAAACGTACCCAGGAGCTTGCAAAGCTTTCTTCACAGCTTGGGGCTTTTCAAAAACTAAAAGAGCTTGGGGCTTTGCCAGGGGACTGGCAAAAAAAGGAAGATGAACTTCGATTAAAAATTGGCCTTGAGGACTTAGCCTGTTTAGAGTCCTACCCTGGATTGTTTAAGGCCTATTCCGGTGAAGAGCTTGTTTATAAGGTTCGCGATAAAGATGTTCGCCAGACTTTAGTTCGAAAAAGTTTATCGGGTTTAAATATTCCAAGAGTTGTCGTCCCGCGACTTGAAGATTGGGGAGATCGAATTCGCTATCTCCGGTCCGAAAACGTGCCGGGGCATTTTCCCTACACCGCGGGGACTTTTCCTTTAAAGCGAGAAGGTGAAGATCCAACTCGCCAGTTTGCAGGAGAAGGTCCTCCAGAACGCACAAACAAAAGATTTCATTATTTAAGTAAAGGTCAGGCGGCGAAGCGTTTGTCGACGGCTTTTGATTCGGTGACTTTGTACGGACAAGATCCTGATCTTCGCCCAGACATTTACGGAAAAGTCGGCGAAAGCGGGGTCAGTATTGCCACGCTTGAAGACATGAAGAAGCTTTATGCCGGCTTTGATCTTTGTGATCCTGCGACAAGTGTCAGTATGACGATTAATGGTCCGGCCCCAATGATTTTAGCTTTCTTTATGAACACGGCCATCGATCAACAAGTCGAGATGAAAGAATCCGAACTTGGAAGAAAGTTAAATTCTGCTGAATATGAAGATCTGCGAATGATGACCATGCAAACTGTGCGAGGGACGGTTCAGGCGGATATTTTAAAAGAAGATCAAGGGCAGAATACTTGTATTTTTTCGATCGACTTTGCTTTGAAGATGATGGGGGATATTCAAGAGTATTTCGTAAAGAACAATATTCGTAATTTCTACTCGGTGAGTATTTCGGGCTATCATATTGCTGAAGCGGGTGCCAATCCCATCACTCAATTGGCCTTAACTCTTTCTAATGCTTTTACTTTTGTAGAATATTATCTGCATCGTGGTCTTAAGATCGATGATTTTGCCCCGAATTTGTCCTTCTTTTTCTCAAACGGTCTTGACCCTGAGTACACGGTGATCGGACGGGTTGCTAGACGAATTTGGGCGATTGCAATGAAGGATAAGTACCAGGCCAATGATCGCTCTCAGAAATTGAAATACCATATTCAAACCAGTGGCAGGTCCTTGCACGCTCAAGAAATTGATTTTAATGATATTCGTACCACCTTGCAGGCTTTGCTTGCGATTTCGGATCATTGCAACTCTTTGCATACCAACGCTTATGACGAAGCGATCACGACTCCGACTGAAGAATCAGTTCGTAGGGCTCAGGCGATCCAGTTGATTATAAATAAAGAGTTTGGATTTAGTAAGAATGAGAACCCACTTCAAGGCAGCTATTTCGTGGAGTGGCTGACCGAGCAAGTTGAAGAAGCCGTCTTAGAAGAGTTTTTAAGAATTAGCGAAAGAGGAGGTGTGCTGGGTGCAATGGAGACTCAGTACCAAAGAGGAAAAATTCAAGAAGAGTCTTTGTTCTACGAAACCTTAAAGCACAACGGTGAGCTTCCGATTATTGGGGTGAATACCTACATTGATCCAAAGACCATGGAGGCTGGCTACGTTCCTGCCAAGATTGAAATGGCCAGGGCGACACAAGCAGAAAAACGTCAGCAGTTGGATCAATTAAAATCCTATCACGGAAAAAATTCCGCTTTGGCAAAAGAAGAGTTAGATAATTTAAAGCGCGCAGCCCTCGAAGGAAAAAACGTCTTTGAGGCCTTGATGCGAGCCTCTAGAGTGTGCTCGCTTTACCAGATGACCCAAACCCTTTACGAAGTGGGCGGGCAGTACCGCCGAAACCTTTAGGGGAGAACACAGTATACAGTCTACCGTCTAGGGTAGACCGAATACGGTTTTAGTCCCGTATACCGTAGGCGGTTCACGGTAAACCGGCTTCGGAATCTTACTTAATAATCTGGACAATCCGCTTCAATTCACTTTAGATAATGTCTATGGGTAATAAAAAAATATTTGTGGCAGGTTTTGTTCTGGGGGCTTTGTTTTCCTTAGTATTCGCCTGGTTATTTGTTTATTGGCGTCCTCTCCTTGTCGGGCAGAAATCAATAGCAAGTTATGCTTTGGGACAGCAAATGGGTCGTAGCATTAAGAACCAGGAGTACGATATATCTTATTCGGTTTTTGCTGCAGGTGTTCGTGATGCTCAGTCCGATGGCTCTCGACTAAGTCCTGAAGAATTGTCCGAAGGCCGAAAGTCATTGTTTTCTCAATCCCGGCAGGCACAAAGAATTTCTCAAATTCCAGCGCGATCGGATCGAGTGGACGAGAATGGTTATTTTTCGATAGGACGGGGTATAAAGTTTAAGCTTCTGGCCGATTCTAAAAAGGACATTAAAGAAATTGGAGATCTTTCTCAATTGGGCAGACCCCCTCAATATGAATTTCATGTTCGTATTCTGGATGTAGAGAAGAAAGAAGTTCATAATTCACGCAAGACAGGAAAAAAACTCTCCCTAAGTAGACGAAACCTCAATCCAGATTTGGCTCGGGTTTTGGGTTATTTAGATGAAGGTGAAATGGCTGAAATCCAACTGGATCAAAGAAGCCTTTCTGAAATTTCGGGTCAACTAAAGATTCCTTTAGAGTCGGGTCAGCTTCTGATGGTCGAACGAGTGAACGTGAAAAAAGAGGACAAAAAAAGCAAGCCGCTCTCGAGGTAGTTTTCTTAGATATTCCCTGTCCTATTTAGCCTAATCCTAAATTGGGTCCACAAAATTTATCGAGGTGATAGACGAAGCTTGCGGTCTCGTTAGGATCCGGGTAGATTTTAGCAGAAGTTTACATCAATTCTTGGAGGAGTCTTTCGTGGCAAAAGAGTTTATAGGTTTTTTAAAAGAGTACGGGGTAATTGGATTGGCGATCGCGGTCGTCATCGGCGGAAAAGTGAACGCCTTTATTACGAGCCTGGTGAATGATTTGTTAATGCCTGCTTTGTTTCAGCCACTTTTGAAAGCTGCAAATGTTGATAAGCTCGCAGAGCTTCATTTTAACGGAATTTATTATGGAAAAGTTGTCTCTTCCTTAATTGATTTCGTGATCGTCGCATTTATCGTCTTCTTTTTTGCAAAGAAGGTATTAAAAGAAGAAAAAGTCGCAAAAAAATAAATGGCTTAGGCATGCCCAAAGCTGAGCTCGCAGGTTCAGCACTGGTCAAGACTCTAGAAGGGAAGGCTAAACTGTGCGTTTCCGCCTTCCCAGCTTTCTCCGCTTCCAAAGCGATCTAGGTCAAAGCTGCCTAAAATCACAAGCTCTCCAGAATTCTTAAATTTGATATCATATTTTAAATTCATTCGGCCTTCGGAAGCACTAGCTCGTCTTGTCGGAAGCAAGGGGCTGGGCTGACTTTCGCTGTGGATAGAAGCATCAAAACCAAGGCTCCATTGGCTTTTGAACTGTTCGGATTCATTTTTTTGAAATGCGATCCAAAAACTAGGAAGAAGGTCGCGAAAAATTGCCGAGTCTTGATCCTCTCGATACTCTCTGTACTGATAAGAAAGACCCGGTTTAAGCTCGTAAGGCCCCTTAAAAATCGCAAGTTCAGCCTGTGCTAAAGCTCTACGTCGTCGAGCCCATCTGTCCCCATCGGGAGCTTGGGCGCTTTGATCGACTTGGGACTCGCTCTTATCGTCCAACTGAGCTCGAAACTCGAAGCGATTTAAATTTTTTGTGGTTCTGAAATGTTTAAAGACAAAACTCGAGTTGTGATACTTCACTTCGCGCTCAGAATTCGGATCAAGTAAACTGACCGGGTATTCGCGTCTAAAGCTTAAGGCCGAAAAGCGCGGAAGAGCTTCAGGATTATTTATTCTTTGATAGGTAAATCCCGCAACAAAGGGTGAGTGGCCTTTAACCCAGCGATCAGGATCAGGATTGCGATTGTTTCGGTCAAAGTCCGCCCAATTCACAAAAAATCGAGTCTGCCGTCCAAACTTTGACTTTGAAAGAAACGCAATTCCGGCATCTGTCTCGGCTTTATTCGAAGCAGGACTTCCATAAAAAGAAAGCCCGTAACCTCCATCGCTCCAAAATACTAGCTCTAGTACTTGCCGCAGTTGGTTCACTTCAGAATCTTGCTCTTTGAAATGAGAAAATCGGAACTCTAAATTATCCGTTAAGTGGTGATGAAGCTTCAAGCGCTCCTGAGCTAGAAAAGTTTTTCCCGAAAGACTTCCATAGGAAAGATCAAAATATTTATCACTCTTGGCAAATTCATAATCCCACAAAAGGGGCTTTTGAAAAGTCAGCCAATCCGAAGCATACTCAGAGTCAACATCTCGAGCCCGATCAAAATCCGACCACTCACTCTGAGTCACCGAATGAAATTCCGGCATCAACTCAAAAGCCCCTCCCACGGAAGACGACCCCAAACCCACAAAAACAAGCGCAAACAGCACTACCCTAGAAACGAGCTCTGGCCTCGTCTTCAATTTCTTCTTAAAAATGTCCATAAAAGGGGCCCTCCGGGCGAGCGGTGCCTCTATTAAATTGAACAGAGGGGTTGCGTCAAGTCTGCGGCATGCCGCAGACTTGACGCAATCCGAAGACGCATCCGCACCCGATCCGGCATGGGCCTCTTTTGTGGACATTTTTAAGAAGAAATTGAAGACGAGGCCAATCGCCAATCTCTAGGAAGTCGCTATTCAGCGAGCTCCATTTTGGCGATCGTCTGAAGTTGCATATTGCTTGTGCCTTCATAGATCTGCCCAATCTTAGCATCACGGTAAAACTTCTCGATCGGATACTCTCGGGTAAATCCATTTCCACCAAACAAATCGACTGCGATCGAAGCAATTCTTTCTGCATTCCGAGAAGAAACTAATTTTGCAATGGCGGCTTCCTTAACAAAAGGAAGGCCAGCATCTTTCAATCTGGCCGCATTGTACACAAGAAGTCGGGTGGTCTCGAGCATTGCCGTCATCTCAGCAATCTGAAACTGAACCCCTTGAAACTGAGCAATAGACTTTCCGAATTGCTCGCGGGTTTTCACATAGGCTAAAGTTGCATCATAAGCGCCCTGAGAAATTCCAAGCATCTGGGCGCCAATTCCGATCCGACCCTCGTTAAGGGTTTCAATTGCAATCTTGTAGCCTTTGCCGACTTCTCCAATCACATTCGCTTTTGGAACTTCGCAATTTTCGAAAATCAACTCGCAAGTGGAGCTGGCTCGGATGCCAAGTTTGTCTTCTTTTTTTCCCACACTAAAACCTGGAAAAGATTTTTCGACAATAAAGCCTGTGATGCCCTTGTAACCCTTTGAAGGGTCGAGGTTAGCAAATACCAAATACACATTGGCTTCTTTTGCGTTGGTGATCCAAAGTTTATGTCCGTTTAAGATATACTTATCGCCTTTTTCTTCAGCACGAAGTTTTAATGCGAAGGCATCAGATCCGCTGCCGCTTTCACTTAATGCGTATGCGCCAACCCATTCAGTAGCCATTTTCGAAAGGTATTTTGATTTTTGATCTTCAGTGCCCCATTTTAAAAAAGCATTTGTGACCAGAGTGTTTTGCACATCCACTAAAACGCTGACGGATCCATCGACTCGGCCCAACTCTTCAACAGCAATGCAGGCCATGGTAAAGCTTGAGCCAGCGCCACCGAATTTTTCGGGGGTTTCAATCCCCATCAGGCCCATCTCGAAAAGTTTTTTAACTAGTCCCGGATCCATTTGGGCTTCTTCATCCATTTTAGAGACCAAAGGTTTGATTTCAGATTCAGCAAAATCTCGAATCGCACTCCGAAAGAGGATTTCATCTTCAGAAAATTGAGATAGGGGATGTCGCGGTTCAGACATGGGTGTCTCCTATGAAATGGCTGTGTTGATGAAGATCGTTTACAAGGGGGCATTCTGAGTATAATCTTGGCCGTATGCAAGAAATAATCAGAGTCTTAATCGCAAAACCCGGCTTAGACGGACACGATCGCGGTGCTAAAGTCGTCGCAAGAGGCCTTAGGGACGCGGGCTTTGAGGTTATTTACACGGGCCTTCATCAGACCCCCGAGATGGTCGTCAATGCGGCGATTCAAGAGGATGTAGATATCGTGGGTCTGTCGATTTTGTCGGGCGCGCATACCCCGCTAGTTCAGGCCATCCAAAAACTGATGAAAGAAAAAAGCCTAGAAAAGCCCATCTTCGTGGGCGGAATTATCCCGGATGATGACGCAAAGCAACTTTTGAGCGGGGGAGTCGCCGCCGTTTTCGGCCCGGGCTCCTCGATCAAAGAAATCGTCGATAAACTTAAAAGTTTAACCTAAAAATCAATCGCTCCGACGCCGGAGTAACTCAAATCGGTCAGATATCAGACAACGGATTTCAGAACAGATATCGGATATCCGAATTCAGATATCCGATATCTGTTCTGAATTCCGTTGTCTGATTTTTAATACATGGGAAGTCGAGCTCTATCGCCGGCGAAGTTCTTCCAGTAAACCCTTTTTCTCGATCATCTCGTAGGTTTTTGGGCTGATGTAAAGGCGGGGAATAAAGTTTCGGTACTGACTTAAGATCGTCATCAATGAATTCGACACTTCAATAAGAAGTTTAAGTTCTCCGTGCCGAGTCAGCATTTTTACTGGGTCCCTGGCATAGACGGCTTTGGATCCTTTTAAATCTTTTTTCACAGCATCCAAGTTCTTGGTAAACATGACGTCTTTTCCGGGGATATCAAAAATCATCCAAGCGTTTGGATCGATCTCTTTTAGGCGCACGCGAAGCCAATCGGCGGCCTCTGTAGCCCGGGCCACAAGCTCTTTGCGGTGATCGTCGGATTGTACAAGGGTTGACTTAAAGGGAGCCACCTTAATCTGAGCGGGTGGAATTCTGCGCGCTAGCATTTCACTTAGCTCTCGAATCATTGGGTGCATGATTCGGCCGGCCAGGTATTCGTGAAGTCTTGCCATAAAATAGGAATCGTTAAAAGTAAAATACTCGTTTGGATCTTGGCTGACCTTATCCATAAGGTGATCAAAAGAATAGGATAGTCCGTTTTCTAAAAAGTACTCTCCGATTTTTGCCGCTAATAGATCAAATTTGTATCCGGTTCCATCGTTGATAATTTGTGAGTACCAAAAGTAGCGACTGACTAAAAAGGAATCGACAACGGTCATGGCGTCTTCGTGAATACACAAGGCTTCTTTGCCGTTTTCTTTATGGGTGGTCAGATTGCGGATCAAGTAATCCATATCGTACATTCCAAGCTTAATCCCGGTGTGGTAAGCATCACGAATCAAATAATCCATGCGATCGGCATCGACATCCGAATGCATCAGCTGATTCGCTAAAAGATTTGTCGAAGTGCCACCAATAACTTTTGAAAGCTCGAGGGGGTCAATGCCTTCTTCTTTTAGAATTTGCGTAATCCCACCATCAAAATCGGTATTTTGAATAATGTGAGCCCCTAGGATTTCGTGATTGGCTTGGTACTTGGGTTTTCCAAGTTCACTTTGGTGACGCCAGTGATTGATGTAGGCCAGCTCAATCGAATGTGAAAAGGGGAAGGTCCCAATATCATGAAGCATAGCCGCAAGCCGCATCATGCGATGAAAGGTCGTTTTTTCGTCCCGGGCTTCAGGATTAAAAAGTTTGTCGTCAGTTGTTGCATGATCAATGCTTTTTAAGATTCGGTCCATCACATGAAGAACCCCAAGAGCATGGGCATGGCGTGTGTGGGTCGCTCCTGGAAAAATATAGAAACTAAATCCAAGTTGGCGAATCCAGCGCAAACGTTGGTAGTAGGCGGTTTCTAAAATTCGCGACTCGACTCGATTTAAAGTGATGTAGCCGTGAATGTTATCAAAGATGACTTTCTTAAAAACTTTCGACATGTCTGATTATTGTAGGGCCTAAGTCCTTCCTAGAGCTAAGTCTTTGTCGTCTAGTCAGAGTCTTTTCGACAAAAGGGGAGTTCGTCTTTGGTCTAGGGGTCCTGATTAGAATGGCAGAACACGCGGTATACAGTCTGCCGTCGACAGTAGACTGTATGCGGTCATTCAATTCTGAATTCCGTATACGGTTGACGGTATACCGAAATCGGTACTGTATCCGGTATGGGGGGGAGCTAGAAAGAATAGGAAGTGCCGACTAGAAAAGAGAAAATCTGGATACTCTTTTTTAGCTTCTGAAGGCTTTGATCAAGCTCTTGAACACTGTGTCCCGTTCCCCCAGAGTAATAGCCACCCAAGGAGAATGTGGTCTGAGGACTTGTGTGAATAGCCACATTCGTAGAAAAACCCCACATATCTACGTGGTCGCCTTTTCTTTTGTCGGCATCATCCGGGATTTCTGGATGAGTCGAGAAATTCGTATAAAGTCCCGTGCGAAAAGCTAGCCAATCCCTTGTGTAGTATTCGGCTCCAAGGCTCGCATTTACAATCGATTTATGTTCGATCAAATCTCCACCAGAATTTTCGGGCAGATCTAAATAGCGAGTCGATGCGTAGTGATGAAGATCAAAAGCGACAGAAAGTTTTCTTTTTTGCGTATAAGCCAAACCAAACCCTAGGCGAGCCGGAACCAAGGTCTCGGCATTTAAGCCCACTTGCGATACCGGCGGGGTCACACCAGTTCCGGTATTGATCACCGACTTAAAATAAGTCCCTTGAGAACTAATGGGCAAAGAAGGTGGTCGGTAACTTAAGCCTAAACTCCAATTCGAATTAAACTGATGAAAAAATCCTAAAATATAAACCAAACTGTTTTGATAAAATGCTTTTTCTTCACTCGTGATGGCCGTATTGGCTCCGACTTCGGATTGATCGGTGACCGAGCGATTGTAGGTTCTTGAAGTGTAGTACATGGTCAGTCCAAGGGCGCTTTTTTCGCTTAGGTTAAAGGCAAGATTGCCTCCGACCCACAAAGACTCATCACGAATGGTTAAGTAGGAATAACTATTTTCTGTAGCGCGAATGGTTCCTGAATAGATTTCGAAGTCCGGAAACACAATCGAAAGGCCCAAGGCAAAATTTCCGAAAGAATAAATCGCGCCGCTTGAAGCCGGAATCGGCACAATCGATCCGCGGTTCACTCGCAAAGGGGCTGATCCAAAATCTTGAAGTTCGCCGTATTGAGTATCGTATTTATGATAGGCATTGATCGATGCGCTTAAAGAAGAGCCCTTCATCCGTGCCAAGGCCGCCGGATTATAAAATGGCCCTGCCGCAGGGTCATCAGAGAGGGCTGTGGCCGCGCCCCCCATTCCTGCTGCTTTTTCGCCCATTAGGACCGAATTGGGATTCGCAAAGCCTCCGTGGGCAACACTTGTGCTAAAAATGCAGAAAAAAAGACATCCGAGCTTTGTCATTCCAATCAGCCTAGTATAACTTTGCTTCATGTCGAATATTAATCTTGTCGAAATCGGTTATAAGTTTGGGCTTTATTTTGTGCCCTTTTTATTTGCACTTTGCTTTCATGAGTATGCTCATGGCTGGGTTGCAAGATTAAAAGGCGATCGCACTGCTGAGATGATGGGGCGCTTGACCATGAATCCCGCAAGCCACATCGATATTCTGGGCACTGTATTGTTGCCGCTGACTGCGATTTTTACCGGCCTTCCCTTTTTTGGTTGGGCTAAGCCCGTTCCGGTGAACCCAAGAAATCTTGCTCATCCAAAACAGGATATGTTTTGGATTGCCCTGGCGGGACCTCTTTCAAATGTGATTTTGGCTTTGATTGCTACAGTTGCTTTGGGTGTGGTTTTGGCTTACCTGCCGGCTCTTGGAGGATCTAAAAGCCTTTTGGCTGGAATCCAGATATTCATTATGATTAATCTCTATTTGGCATTTTTTAATATGCTCCCACTTCACCCCCTCGATGGTGGCAAAGTTTTAGCCCGTTTTCTTCCCGATGAGATCAACCGCAAACTTGAAGATGCCCAGATGTATACTGGCTATATCCTTCTGGCTTTGATCCTTTTGGGTGGATTGGCTTATCTTGGGATGCCGGCTCAGTTGATGCTTAGGTATCTGGTTGGAGTTGCTGAACAAATCAGCTTGCTCCTAATTTAAGCTGCCAATGGAAGAGGCGCGTCGAAAAGATTTGTTGAAATACCCAAGCCCCCTTGTTTGAATAACTGGCGATATACCCAGAACGACCCGAGTTTGCTGGTTTATGGAAGTGAGTTTTTGCCAGATTTGCGAATCAATTTTAAAATGGACCGGAGGCGTATCCCCTGTGATACGTTGAGGATCCATTTTAAAAATGATTCGCAAAGATGGTGAAAAATCGCTTTCAGAAACCGGCAAAATCGAGTCGTTTTGGGTATAAGTGTCATAAGGCCCATAGGCCCTAAAGAAAAGGATCCGCTTTGAGCTTAGTGATTCAATTAGATAGATTTGAAGGCCCTTTAGGTCTGCTTCTTCATCTGATTCGTAAAGAAGAGATGGATATTTTTGATATCAATATCCATCAAATCACGCGTCAGTATATGGACTATATCCGCAGCATGAAGCGCCTTGACCTAGAGATGGCGGGCGAGTTTATCGCGATGGCGGCGACTCTAATTCAAATTAAATCCCGAATGCTTCTTCCTCAGTACAACGAAGACGGGGAGATTGTCGAAAACGAAGATCCTCGTAAAGAGCTTGTTCAAAAATTGATTGAATACCAAAAATACCAAGAGGTTTCTAAGCGCCTCTACGAAAGACACCTTGTCGGAAGAGACGTGTACTTGCGTGGATCACGCTTTCAGTTTGAGTCTTCTCCAGAAGACGGCGAAATCATCTTAGAAGACAAACCGCTTTTTTCATTGATCTCAAGCTACCGCACGGTCATTAAGCTTATGAAAAAAGGCGTTCACCGCGTATCGAGTGAGCTTCAATCGATTGCTTCAAGAATTTTAGAAATGAAGGATCGTTTGATTGTTGGCCAAAGAGTTGTGATGAGTGAGTTCATTACGGCGACAGAAAAAAAATCGAATCAAGTCTTAGTGACTTTTTTGTCTCTTCTAGAGCTTGCCAAGATGGGCTTTGTTTCGATTTTTCAAAACGAAACCTACGGCGAAATCTATATTGATCCAAAGCGAGTCGTCGACCGCGATGTGATCGCAAGGGTCGAAGAATTTAATGCTCAGGACATAGAGGGCCTTGCGAATCAGATTATGAGCACGGCTTCTGCCATGATCCAGACTACCGAAGGCTCTTTCGCAGAAGCTAATGAGCCCGCTCCAGAAGAATTTATGATTGCAACAGATGACGAGATCGAAGCCGAAGAGCAAAGACTTTTGGCTTCTGAAAACAGCTTAGAGCCGGAGATGCCAGTATGAAGAAGTCGAAAAATAAAAAAAATAATTTGGATAGCTCTAAGGTTATAGATCTTAATAAAGAAGACCTGATGGAGATGGATTCCTTAGAGGACATCGAAATCGAAGTCTCTGAAGAGCATTCTGGCGACGGCGAATTCAACGAAGCCGAGCTTGAAGCCTTAAACATTGCCGAAGAAGAAGTTCCTTTTTTAACCGATGCAATCGAAGACGACGAAGAAGAAATGGAAGCCGGCGATCAGATGTCGATGGACGGCACCGAGCTTGAAGCTTTTGATTCTGCAGAAATTTTAGAGCGAGAGTTTGTTGAAGACGACCGAATTATTTCAATTGTCGAAAGTGTGCTTTTTGCGACCGAAAAGCCTTTAAGCCTAGCAGCCATCAAACATGCCTTTAAAGGGACTCAAGTCAAAACGGCTCAGATCAGACGAGCCCTTGATCAGTTGATGATCGAGTACGCAGGCGCAAAGCGTGGTGTGACTTTAGAAGAAATCGCCGGTGGTTATCAGCTTCGAACCAAGTCCGATAACGTCGATTATTTAAAGCAAATGGCGAAATCGCGACCCTTTAAGCTTTCAGGTCCAGCTCTTGAGGTGCTTTCGATTGTTGCTTACAAGCAGCCTTGTATTAAATCCGAGATCGACGAAATTCGTGGAGTTGAGTCGGGTCATTTAATGCGCGCCCTAATGGAAAAAAGCCTAGTCTCTTTTGCCGGAAAAAGTGAGCATCCCGGAAAGCCCATGCTTTATCAGACCACTCGAAAATTTTTAGAGATCTTTGGTCTAAGAAATATTCAAGAGCTGCCCTCTTTAAGCGAAATTGATGAGCTGATTCCTGAAGGGATCGGCGAAGAGCAAGAAAAAGAAACTCTTGGGGATTTGACTCAGTCCTTGTCTCAGGATGCCGGCACCACATATTCAGAAGGCGAAGAAGAGCTTTTAAAAATCACAGATCAGTTGGGTTCGATTACGACTTCTTCTGATTTCTTTGAAGAAGAAAAACGTCGTCAAAAAGATCAGCGCGATCGCGAAAGAGCCAGAGACATCCGCGAAGCTTTAACGGTCGGTGAGACTGTCGAGACCAAAGACGCCAGATGGTTAGAGCGCTACGATAAAGAGATTCTTGAGCGAGAAGCCCTGGCCATTGCGAAGGCCGCAGCTGAAGTTTCGGAAGTTTTAGCCGGCGAGGAGGCCGCTGCTCCTCCGGCTCTTTCAGCAGACCAGGTTGAGACAGAAAACCTTGAAGGTTCCGCCGATCTTGGCTCTGAAGAAGCTTTATTTGAGGACTCTGAACTGACTGAGCAGGAGCTTGAAGTTTCGGGCGCGCTAGTCGCAAACGCAGAAAATACCGATAGTTCTCAAGACGAAAAGGTTTTTGCCTTAGCGGGTGAAACTTTGATTGACCTCGAGATTTCAGAAACTTCAGAAGTCGAGCTTGAGTTCGTTGATGCAGAAGAAGATCAGTTTATCTCGGCTAGTTTAAGTGAAGAACTTCTAGAAGACGAAGAGTCTGATTCAATATCCGCTGCAGATAGTGAAGCTGCCCAGGAAGCTGAAGCGGCGATTGAGGCCTTCGATAAAGATGAAGAAGCTGAAATCGTTTTCGAAGCTGCAGCTGAATCCGAACCCGATCTAGAGCTTGTATCGACCGCGAATGCCACAGTCGAGAGCGAGTCTGCGGAGAAAGCCCCGCGCTCTAAAATCGGACAAGTCGACATCGCAAAACTTCGCGGAGATCTAGCGGCCTTCGAAGAAGAAGCCTAATAACAGGTAACAGTTCCCTTTTCCGTATGCGGCGCATTCGAAAATGGGAAATGTGACTCAATCATATACAAGGAATGTGCATGGAACGAAGAAAACGGGATGAACAGGCCCCGGGGACTCGAAGTGGTAGCGATCGAAGAATTATTGAGCGATTCTCTAATCCGCGAGTAAGCCGGGACTTTGAACTTATTAAACTTTGGGTTCGGGGAATGGCATTTTTGATCCTGGCCGGCGCAATCGGAAATCTTGTTGCTGCTCTGATTTCTGTTGAGCCTATAGCGATAGCCTATGAGGCCTTCTTTTCGGTGTTTATGTTGATCTTCGCAGTTTTGCTTTTAAAGTATGCCCACGCAATCAATCTATTCCTGACGAATGAGTCGGTGACAAATCTTGAGCAATCGATCGAGCTTCAGCTAGATTTTTGGCAAACCTCAGGGATCTTCGTGTTCATCTTTGTAGTGGGCAACATTTTTTACTCTTTTGTTTGATGCTTCAGGTAACATCCGTCAGGTAACAGTTCCCTTATCCGTATGCACCGCATACGGATAAGGGAACTGTTACCTCTTTAATGGGTAAGGGTCTTCAGTTCGGTATTCCGTCTACTGCAGACCGCATTCGGAATTCATCTCGGTATTCCCTCCACTGTCTATGGCAGACTGTATTCAACACTTTGTTTGTTAATTTACTTGTAGCTTTGACTCTGCGAGCTGACCAGCTCAACTATGGCCTCAGCAACCCGAATTCCATCACAAGCGGCAGAGGTAATTCCCCCTGCATAGCCAGCACCTTCTCCTGTAGGGTAAAGGCCTTGATGGCTAACTGACTGCAAAGTTTTTGTATCGCGAGTAATGCGAATCGGGCAAGACGTCCTGGATTCGGGTCCATGAAACTGGGCCTTTGGATCGATAAAGCCCTTCATGTTTTTATCAAAGCGCTCTAGCCCCTGGATTAAAAACTTATTCATTTCTTCCGAGTACAACTTATGAAGGGGAGTCGCGATGACCCCCGAAGGCGAGGAGCTTTTCGAGACTTCGCCGGTTTTTCTTTCGATAAAATCTTTTAAGCTTTGTGCTGGGAGTTCTTTTGTTCCTCCGGCACGGACGACCATTTTTAATGCCTCTTGCTCGATTTGCTTTTGGTACTTCAGGCCACCAAAAAGATCAGTCCCGAAATTTTTTTGGTGATCAATCGAGACCACGATTGCGGCATTGGCAAAAGGAGAATTTCTGCGGTAATTACTCATTCCGTTACTTACAAGGCCATCGGCTTCAGTCCCCGAAGACAAAACATAACCTCCAGGACACATACAAAAACTATAAACTCCGCGATCCTCGGTTTTGTCATGAAAAGCCAGGCGGTAAGTGGCAGGTCCCAATTTTGGGTGTTCTGAATAATCTCGATACTGGATTTTATTAATCACTTCCTGCGGATGTTCAATCCGAAGCCCCATGGCAAAGGATTTGCCTTCCATAAAAACTCCGATTTCATGCAAATGCTGAAACATGGATTCCGAAGAGTGACCACAGGCCAAAATAACATGAGGACTTTTAAAGTTTGTTCCGGATTCCAGCTCAAGGCCCAGAACTTGTGAATTTTCAGTCAAAATTTTTGAAACCTTAGAATCAAAATGAATCGTGCAGCCATTTTTTTGTAAATACTCTCGCATCACGGGAATCAATCTTCGAATTCGGTCTGATCCTACATGGGGATTAGACAGGTAGCGGATTTCATCCGGAGCCCCGAACTGCACCAGGCGATGCATGACATAGGGGATATGCTCGGATTTAATCCGAGTGATCAGTTTGCCGTCTGAGTAAAGGCCAGCACCGCCTTCGCCAAAACCGACATTGTTTTTGGGATCGAATTCCCCGTAACGCCAAAAGCGATTAATTTTTTTAAGGCGATTCTCGCAGGAAGATCCTTGCTCGAACAAATGGCAGGGGATTCCACGCTCGATCAAACGAAGGGCCGCAAAAAGACCAGCCGGCCCAGAGCCTACGATCAAGACGGGTTCACCGGAGTAACTTATTTTTTCTAGATTAAACTCAAGCGTCTTTGCGGGCTCGTTTTTGTCAAAGACCTCGACACTATAAATCATCTGAGGTTTTTCTTTTCGTTTTCTAGCGTCTATCGACTGCCTTAGAATATGAAAAGAGCCCATATCCGGAACCATCCACTGAAGCTTTTCTTCAAGCTCCTCGTCAAGGTCCAGCGTTAAATCGTTGATTATTTTCGACATCTCTTTAAAATTAACCTACTTTAAGCCTTGCCGCTACCGACTTGTAAAATCTTAAAGGTGCTTTTTGTGTTTTCACTGACTTTGCTTCACATTTTACCCAAAAGGCTACTCAGCAGCCTTGTCGGATGGATTGCCAGACGTGAGCATCCAAAGGTTTTAGTCAGGCCCCTGATGACTTGGTTTGCAAATCGTTACAAGCTGAACCTTGGGGAAGCAGAATTCGAATTTAAGGACTATAAAAGCCTAAACGCTCTGTTTACCCGAAAACTTAAAGCGGGACTTAGACCTCTTGGCCAAGAACCCCTTCATCCTGCCGATGGTCAGTTGACCAGTTTTGGCAAAATTGAAGACCTAAAGCTGTTCCAGATTAAGGGCCGCAATTACTCGGCAGAAGAGTTTTTAGGCGAGCGAGCCAGTGAATTTGAGGGCGGTATTTTTGCGACCTATTATTTGTGTCCCACGGATTACCACCGGGTTCACTCTCCAGTTTCTGGAGCCATCCAAAGTTCCAGGCATCTTGGCGCCACCTTGTGGCCCGTGAATGATTTAAGTGTTAACTCGATCCCAAATTTATTTATTCAGAACGAAAGAACGGTCACAATGATTCAAACCCCAAAGGGTCCTGTCGCCGTCGTTATGGTTGGCGCAACCAATGTTGGCGAAATACATATGAGTTTTGATTCAACTCTTGTGACCAACCGCAGACCTTTAAGCCACAAAGTTTACAAAGAGCCCATTCTAATAAAAGCGGGAGATCCCTTAGGAGTTTTTAATATGGGAAGTACCGTCGTTTTGCTGTATCCAAAGTCTTTTGGAATTGAGCCCCAGCAAATTCAGCCGGGCCCCACGAAAGTCGGCGCAGCTCTTCTTTAAGATCTTTTGACGACCAAGCCCGGAGAAACTAATTTTCGCTCGACCAAATCAAAACCTTGTTGAATCACTAAAGCTAAAACTGCCGCAGGAATTGATCCCTCTAAAATCAAAGCGTAGTTATCCAGGCGAATCCCAGTTAAAATAGGCTGCCCGTAGCCTCCGGCTCCGACAAGGGCTCCAAGTGTTGCGAAGCCGACGTTTATAACTGCAGAAGTTTTTATGCCCGAAAGGATCGAGGGCAGGGCTAAGGGAAGTTCAATTTTAAAAAGACGAGTCGAGAGCCTTAAGCCTAAGACGGCCGTCGTCTCGCGCAAATTTTGAGGAATCTGCTGAAAGCCCGAATGAGTGCTTCGGACAATTGGCAGAAGAGCGTAAAGAAACAAAGCAATCAGTGCGGGCGTGTCCCCAATGCCGCTAAATCCAAGAATGTTTAATGGGCGAATTAAGATCACCAAAAGGGCCAGGGCCGGGATGGTTTGGATAATCCCAACTGTCCAAAGAATGACTTTTCCGGAGCCGGGAGATTTTTCAGCAAAGACCCCCAAAGGGATCGCAAACATAATGGCAAGAATCAGTGAAATTGAAACCAAAAGGAGGTGTTCTTTGGTTCTTAGCCAAATCCGCTGGCTGGTCGAAGCAAGTTTAATTTCGCTATCGATGCCAAAGCGAGATTTTAAAAAATCAGCGGCGACCTGAGAAGATGGGACCTGATCAATTTTAGCCAAGCGATTCAGCCTCGTCATTTCTTGATCGGAAATCTGCTGGCTGAGTCGTGATAATACTCGGGAAGCTTCTGGCGCGCTGTTTTTGAGGTCTAAGCGATATAAGATCAAAGCCTCATAGCGCGGAAAAAACTTAAGATCATCTTCAAGAGCTAAAAGGTCGTAGTAAGCAATCTCAGCATCCGTTGAATAAAAATCCATCACTTGAATATCGCCACCTTCAAGAGCTCGATAAGCAATATCATGATCAATTCCTCGAACAAACTGTTGCGGAAGTCCATAGCGAGTTTTAAGTCCAGGCCATCCGTCGCGACGGGTTCTAAATTCTTCCCCGAGCGCAATTTTTATGTCGGGATGATTTTTGAGATCCGAGATCTTAGATATCCCTAAGGCTTCGGCCTCGGATCTTTTCATTCCAATTGCATAGGTATTGTTAAATCCAAGTGGTGGAAGAATTCCAATTCCAAAGCGAGAAAGCTCTTCTTTAAACTCACTAAAATCATTGATGTTCTTTTGAAGAATCTCTTCTGACAAAGTGCCGGTGTATTCGGCGTAAAAATCGATATCTCCATTAATTAGCGCATTCCAAAGAATACGGGTTCCGCCAAGATCTTTTTTATGCTCGACCTTGAAGCCTTCGTTTTCGAGGCTGAGTCGAATGATTTCTCCAATTATCACAGATTCAGTAAACTTTTTGGAGCCGACTCGAAGCTTTTCCGAGGCCCCCGCACCAAGGCAAGTAAAGAAAAGTGTGAAAATGAGAGTAAGAACCCAGCGACGAATCATTCTTCAGCACCCACTTGCCGTTGTGACTGCACAAACTGGCTAACGAAGGAGTCCGCTGGATGATCAATTAAATCCTTCAGGCGTCCTTGCTGTAAAATCCGTCCTTGATTCAATAATAGAATTTGATCGGCCAGAGTTCCGGCTTCATACAAATCATGAGTGACTAGCAGGCAGGTTTTTTTAAGCTCTTTAAAAAGTTGCTTCAATTCAGTTTGTAGCTCATGGCGCGTAATTGGATCCAATGCTCCTAAGGGTTCATCTAAAAGTAGAATCGGAGGGTTTTTCATCAAAGCCCTCATTAAACCGACTCTTTGCCTTTGGCCCCCAGAAAGCTCTTTTGGGTATTGAGTGAGAAGATCCATCGAAAAGCGGGTCAAGCTCGCCAACTCTTCTATGCGGGACTGAATTTGTTTTGAACTCCAACCCGCCTCTTGTCCAACAAGACTTAAGTTTTCTCTGGCTCGAAGATGAGGAAAAAGTCCCCCATCTTGAATGACGTAGCCTATTTGATCCCGGATGGAATGAAGACTTGATTTCGAAGCTTCAAGGCCATTGACCAAGACCTCCCCTTGATCGGGAGAATGCAGACCGCAAATCAGTTTTAAAGCTGTGGTTTTTCCCGAGCCGCTTAAGCCTAAAAGGGCAAAAGTTTTTCCTTCGGGAAGGATCATAGAGAAGTCGATGAGGACGGATTTTTTGTTGAAAGACTTACTGACCCGGCGAAACTCGATCACTATTCGCCGTCGTTTCCAATGGCCTCGACAGGGCAGCCTTCCATTGCTTCTTTGCAAGAGGCTTCTTGAGTTTCATTTTCGGGTTGTTTCATGACAAAGGCATGCCCATCGTTTTCGTCCATCCCAAAATGGTCGGGCGCAGCTAATACGCAAGCATCACAAGCAATGCATTCGCGGTCGACAAAGAATCGACCGGGAGCATTTTCATCAAATTTGTTCGCCTTATCTGCCATTTCTGTCTGCCATTTCACTGTACAGTTTTAATGTACAATTTTAATGTACCATTAATTTCGGCCTAATATTTTACAACTGGCTCACCACATTTTAGTTCCGAGTCCCATTTGTAACTGATGCTAGATTTCAAGTCCACCCCGAGAGAGAAAATGAGGGGGAATTGTCCGCTGCGAGCTAAGCCTAGCACAAGAATCAAAAGAACTAGGGCAAAAAATAACCTATTTAATCCACTCTGACAAGGGGCTTGTCAGTGAGATGCCTCGCTGTTACTTTGAGGTCCCAAAATAGTAGCACCAAAAACCTTAAAAGATGCGGCAGTTATGAGTCAGTTAAAATTCGAAGACGAAGTCCTTAGACGACGCACCTTTGCCATTATCTCTCACCCAGATGCGGGTAAAACCACGATCACCGAAAAAATCCTCTATCAAGGCGGCGTCATCCGTGAGGCTGGTGAAGTGAAGGGGAAAAAGGGGACAAAAGCTGCGACCTCCGATTGGATGACTCTCGAACAGCAAAGAGGGGTTTCGATCACCTCCAGCGTGATGCAGTTTGATTTTGAGGGCCTTCGGGTCAACCTTCTTGATACTCCAGGCCACAAGGATTTTAGTGAAGATACCTATCGCACCTTGATCGCCGCCGACTGTGCCGCCATGTTGATTGATGCGGCAAAAGGGGTCGAGGTTCAGACTCGAAAGCTCTACGAAGTCTGTCGCCTCAGGCGGATTCCGATTTTTACCTTCGCCAACAAAATGGACCGAGAAGGTAAAGAGCCCTTGGCTTTGATCGACGATGTGGAAAACACTTTAGGCATTAAGTGCTATCCCATGACTTGGCCCATTGGGATGGGGGACCGATTTTGTGGTCTTTATCACCGGCAGGAAGTCGCCTTATATCTTTACGAAAAAGGTGTGGAAGAACCAAAAATTATTCCCGTTGAAGGCTGGCGAGATCCAAAAATCGCAGAGCATGTCAGGGCGGATGTGTACCCCGCTTTCTTGGAAGAAATGGAGCTATTAGAGATTTCTCTTGGAGAATTTTCTGAAGAAGAATTTTTATCTGGAATGGTTAGCCCCATGACTTTTGGAAGTGCGAAAAATAACTGGGGTGTGGATTTATTCTTAAAAATATTTGCGCTTTACTCGCCCTCTCCACGTCCTCGAGAAAGTACGATGGGACTAGTCAGTCCCACGGACAAAACTTTTTCTGGATTCGTTTTTAAGATTCAAGCCAATATGGATCGAAAGCACCGAGACCGAGTGGCTTTTTTAAGAATTTGCTCAGGCGTTTTTGAACGAGGAATGAAGATCTGGCATGTGCGCCATCAGCGTGAATTGCGTCTGGCTTACGCCAATCAGTTTTTAGCTCAAGACCGCGAAACGGTGGATATCGCCTATCCCGGCGACATCGTAGGGATTGTGGACACAGGGTATTTTCAGATTGGGGACTGCATAACAGATGGTAAAAATTTGGAGTTCGATAAAATTCCGCGATTTTCTCCAGAGATCTTCGGCCGCCTTAGTATTAAGGATCCTCTAAAGCGAAAGCAGCTCCAAAAAGGGGTTCAGCAGTTGGCCGAAGAAGGGGCGATTCAGCTTTTCTATGAGCCCCATCTGGGCCAACAGGATCCGGTCTTGGGAGTCGTCGGAGAGCTTCAGTTTGAGGTTTTATTGTTCCGCTTAAATGACGAGTATAAACTGGATGTGCGATTGGACCGACTGCCTTACTCGGTGGCGCGGTGGCCGCGAAAAATGGATGGCAGCCCTGTGACCTCGGCCCTTCAGGGGGGAGCTAAGCTCTTTCAGGACGTGGACAACTTGCCTGTAGTTCTCCTCGAAAAAGAATGGGATATAAACTGGTTGAAACGAGAAAACCCGGACATCGAATTCCATTTTGCAGCCCGATAGGGCCTAATTTTGAGGCGGATTCTCTAGCTTTTATTAGGGCGAGCCTAAAAGATCTAAAAAGCTGATTTTTACCTTGTACTGAGTCGGGAATTTGCATTAATTACAGGCAGCAGAAGTCTTACTTTTGCAAAATTAAAGCCCTTAGGTTGAATGATGGAAGTCGTTAATTTGGAAAGTCCAAACCGCAATAAGCACCTAAGAGATTTTGATTCTGTATTGGTCATCGGCATTGCCGGGGGCAGCGGCTCTGGGAAAACAACTTTTGCCCGGCTTTTAGGCGCTCATTTAGGTGAGGGCTTTTGTGGCATCCTTAGGCAAGATAGTTATTACTTAGATCAAAGCGGACTTTTTGATCACGACGGTGGACGGGTTAATTATGATCACCCTGAGTCCATCGAATTCTCGCTGATGATCGAACATCTTAATCAATTAAAAGCGGGCCACGATTTAAAGGTGCCCCAGTATGATTTTGTGACCCATAAAAGACTTTCGACCCACGAGCCTTTTCCATGTCGCCCGGTGATCATCGTAGATGGGATCTTAATTCTGACTCAGCCAGCTTTGCGGGATGTTTTGGATGTCAGCATTTTTGTGGATACCGCAGAGGATCTTCGCTTTCAGCGCAGACTTTATCGCGACACAAGAGAGCGGGGGCGAACTGCAGAAGGCGTTAAAGAACAGTTTTTTTCTCAAGTAAAACCCATGCATGATTTATTTGTAGAGCCTTCTCGGGATTTCGCCCAGAGGGTTATTTCTGGGGAAAAAAGCTTTGGGCCTGAAATCGAAAAATTAGTCTACGGGCTAGAAAACCGAAGCCTAAATATTTAGCCCTTACTCTTAAGTTTCCCCTTCGAATTTGTCCAAATTGTAATCGGGTTCCGTACCAGAGCTTTTGCTAAACGATGATGACTCAGCCTTGCTACCACTGGGGACCTGGAACCTCGGGACGAATTTACCCGAGGGTCGACGCACCCAAGTAAGACAGGCGCTGGATTTTGGTCTAGGCTTGTTCAATGATCTTGTGCAAACCTACTCTCGGTGAAGACTTTAGAGTTAAACTAGGGCGGTTTATAGATATCGCTAAGGGAGATAATGAATGAAGTTTGTTAATTTTGGGTCTTTATTGGTTCTGGGCTCGGTTGCGATTGTTGCTTTGATTGGCTGTGAAAGTACAAAAAAAATTGCAAGCCCTCAGCAAGCCGGTTGGGCCGATTCGATGCAGGGTTTAGCTGCGGATATTCGAGAAATTATTCCTTACGTTTATAGTAAGAAAAATTTCTTTGATCCAAAAAATCAAAAGACCATTGACGAAAAACTATCTCGCTTTAGTCAGCAGGCACATAAAATTACTCCAAAAATGGGCGAAAGTTTTTTCGGAAAAGATCCCATGGTGAATTATTCTTTAGACCAGATGAAGGATGATATCCTGCGCTCAAGAGATGCCTTTAAGTTAGGCCAACTTGAGTACTCTCAGAGTATGGCAAAGTCCGTTGTGAATCATTGCTTTCGCTGTCATTCAGTGGTCTCGGTTGGATCTGCGGCCCACTGGGAAGTTAAAGGAATTGCGGATCTTGACCTTAAGTCGCTTGAGAAAGTGGATTTAATGGTTGCGACGCGGCAGTATGATCAAGCCATTGCTCAACTTGAAAGCATGATTAAGGACGCCGATACCCTTCGCCACCAACCCTTTGAGTTTGAAGCTGCCTTAAGAAAATATTTAGCTTTAATGGTCAGAATTAAAGCCGACCCCACGCGGGCGTCCGAGCGTTTAGAGGCAGTGCTTCAAATGAATGCACCCTTTTATTTGGCTGAACAGGTACGAAGCTGGAAGAAGTCCTTGGACTCTTGGAGTCTTTCAATGAAAAAGGACAAAGCCCGAGGGGCTTTTGTTTTGGGGCAAGACAGAATGAAGAAAGCTCATGAGCTTCAGCAGTATGCAAAAGATCATGCAGGAGATGTCGAGTTTTTGCGCGCAACTTCTTACCTTCATGAGGCCTTAAAAAGCCCCAAGGCCAGTGAGCTTCAGCTGGCTCAGGCTTATCTTGGCTTAGGCGAGGCTTATGAAATTTTGGACGAATTGGGTTACTGGAATCTTCACGAGGTCTATTACGAGTCCTGCATTTTAAAGTCGCCAAAGTCGGCGGTGGGTCGAAATTGTTTTCGCCGGCTTGAGTCGAGTGTCTATATGGGGTATTCGGGAAGTTCAGGTGTTCATTTGCCAGCTCAAGAAAAAGCGCGTCTGGATCGTTTAAAATCGCTTTTGGAGTAGGCACAGCTCCTTCGAAGGCTAGGCAGTTATTTCCTCGACCATTATTTATGAAAGAGTTTTTGACCTTTCAGAAATTGAGCTTAGCATTTTATTAGAGAACGAATTTACTTTAAGGAGGATCCTTTGAATATCCGAATCATTTTGTCCCTGTTGCTTACTGCGGGCCTAACTATATCTTCTGTGCACGCGGATGATTTTAGTGAGGAGATCAACGAGATGGAAGGTCAGACCACTGAAGAGATGGGTCAGACTGAAGAGATGATGCCAGCTGAAGAAATGGCGCCAGAAGAGATGGCCGAGCCCGAAGAAATGGCTAAGCCAAAGCCCGTAGAAAAGAAGATGGAAAAACAGAAAATGCGTGCTGAAAAGAAAGCCGCTAAACACAAAAAAATGGCCATGAAAAAAGAAAAAAAGAAAATGCATAAGCAAAAAAAGCAAATGCAAAAAGCTAAAAAGACAGGTCAGGGATAGTTGATCCTTTTCGACGGGCTAAAGATTATTTTAGCAGTTGGTTTTCTCGGTCTCCCGATGGGCGCATTGGCGCAAGAGGAGACCGAAGATTTTGCGCCTTATGATTTTGAAGCCATTCCGCCTCCTCCTCCGATTGAAGATGAACCCCCGCCTGCTGAGCAGCCTCAATCCACCGATCGGGACAGGCCTGCTGCGCCGAGTTTTTCCGGAGGAAGCATGGGTGGAACCGCGGATTTTCGTCCTGATGAAAAGGTTCGACTCAAGCTTGTGCCTGAGGGGGAAGAGCGTAAAAATCGGCGTAGACCCCCTTCAAGCCCTAAGGTAAAGTCTTCGACTTTGTATCAATAATCCAAAGATGAAGCAGACACTCGTGAAAACAAATCAGCGCGTTTTAAAAAAGGTTATGGGATGGCGGGAGTGGGTTAGTCTTCCGAGTCTTAAAGTTTTAAACATCAAGGTCAAGGTCGACTCCGGAGCCAGAACTTCGGCTCTTCACGCTGAAGATATCGAAGTATTTAAAAAAGCCGGGCGAGAGTGGGTTCGTTTTACAATCTTTCCATTGCAAAATAGTCGAAGAGGAAAGGTTTTAGCCGAAGCCGAAGTCATCGCGCATCGTCGGATCAGGTCTTCTTCCGGGACCGAAACTCGCCGTCCAGTCATTCGCACCGAATTAAAGGTCGGGGAGGATCACTGGCCCATTGAAATCAGTTTAGTGAATCGTGATATAATGGGATTTCGAATGTTGTTAGGAAGAACAGCAGTCAGGCACGGGTTTTTAATCGATCCAGGACACGCATTTTTGCAGTCGAAAGCAAAACGGTAAAACAGCTATGAGTGTAGAGTCTGCGCAAAAGATGAAGATTTGTATCTTGTCACAAAACGCGAATTTGTATTCGACCGGGCGCTTGGTGGAAGCAGCTGAAAAGCGAGGCCATGAAGTCATGGTTGTAGATCCTTTGCTGGTTTATATGGACATTACGTCCAACCAACCAACCATTCATTATCGCAAACAAGAGTTGAATGACTTTCATGCAGTTATTCCTCGAATTGGAGCTTCCGTTACTTTTTTTGGCACGGCCGTAGTTAGACAATTTGAAATGATGGGTGTGTTTTGCCTGAATGAATCGGTTGCGATCGCACGCTCTCGAGATAAACTGCGCGCCCTTCAAATTTTGGCGCGAAAGGGAGTGGGCTTGCCTGTGACGGGATTTGCGCACTCTACGAAGATGACCGATGATCTTATTCGATTGGTCGGTGGAGCTCCTCTTGTGATTAAACTTCTTGAAGGAACTCAAGGCCGAGGAGTGATCCTTGCGGACACCCAAAGTGCCGCAGAAAGTGTGATCGAGGCCTTTAGAGGACTTGATGCCTACTTTTTAGTTCAAGAGTATATTGAGGAAGCAAAGGGCTGTGACATTCGTTGCCTTGTCATCGGTGATCGTGTCGTGGCTTCGATGCAAAGAAAAGCGAAAGCCGGTGAGTTTAGATCGAATCTTCATCGTGGGGGCACGGCCTCAACTGTGAAATTAAGTCCTGAAGAGCGAAGTGCTGCGGTTCGTGCGGCAAAAGCGATGGGCTTAAATGTTGCGGGTGTCGATATTCTGCGTTCGAAGCACGGCCCCCTTGTGATGGAGGTGAATTCTTCTCCGGGCCTAGAGGGGATCGAAAGAACCACAGGTGTTGATGTCGCGGGTTTGCTTATGGAATATATCGAGCGAGAAGCTCGACCGAACAGAAATCGAACCAAGGGAAAGGGTTAAGTTTGAGTCATCTGAATTTTGCTGGAGAATCTGTCGCTCCTGGTGAAACCAAGCTCATCAATCTTTCTATTGCGAAGCTTTACGATTCGACCGAGATGAAGATTCCAATAAAAGTCATTCGCGGCAAAGAAAAAGGCCCCATCCTTTTTGTGAGTGGAGTTATCCACGGTGATGAGATCAACGGGGTAGAAATTGTCAGAAGAGTTCTTAGACAAAGAATATTAAGTCGCCTTAAGGGCACACTGATCGCAGTCCCTATCGTTAACGTTTTTGGCTTTAATACTCAGTCCCGTTATTTGCCCGACCGAAGAGATTTGAATCGATGTTTTCCGGGCACACCAACTGGATCTTTAGCCTCAAGACTTGCGCATATTTTTATGACAGAAATCGTGGATAAATCGACTCATGGGATTGATCTTCATACGGCCTCAATTCATCGAAAAAATATGCCTCAGATTCGAGCCTGCTTGGATCATAAAAAGACCGAGGCTTTTGCGAGAGCCTTTGGCGCGCCGGTGATTTTAAATTCTTCGATTAAAGATGGATCATTAAGGCAGGCGGCCCTAGAAAAAAATATTCCCATGCTTGTTTTTGAGGGCGGAGAGGCTTTACGTTTTGATCACCGCGTGATTCAAGCCGGAGTCGATGGGGTTTTGTCCGCAATGAAGGCGATCGGAATGCTCGATGAACCTGGAGATAGTTCTCTAGATGAAAAACAAACCTATGTGGCCAACTCAAGCTTTTGGATTCGAGCCCCTCAAAGTGGAATTTTGCGGCGTAAGATCTCCCTCGGTCAGCCGGTCAAACAGAATGAAGTCTTAGGGATTATATCGGGACCTCTTGGAGAAAATGCGATTCACATCAAAGCGCCTCACGAAGGGCTTTTGATCGGAAACTCAGTTCTTCCTTTAGTTAATCGAGGGGACGGCATTTTTCATTTGGCTACTTTTGATCGGCTTTCAGAAATGGTCGAATCGGTCGAGCTTTACGGCGAAGATCTGATCGATGTTCCGCCACGATAAATAAACGGAGCTAGAGCCCGACGCCAGTGCTTCGGGCCCATGGATTGTTACTCAGACTTTGCCTCTTCTTTTTTGTCGTCTTTTTTATCTTCTTTGGCTTTGTCTTCACAACAAGCCTTTTTCTTGTCCTTCATTTCACAAGACTTAGAGTCACATTTTTTAGCCATATCTCCACCGCAACACTTTGACTTAAATCCGTGTGCGCAAGAGGTCAGCATCAATACCGTAAAAGCCAGAAGGATGTTTTTCATTTTGAACTCCATTTTATTAATAGACCATCGGTGCTTAACCTTAATAGTTTCTCACAGGTCTTTGACCAGGACAATCTTGGCCTCGGTATAATACTCTGCTTCAATAGGTGGCTTAGGGCTCAGAAAAAAGGAAATGACTTATGCTGAAGATCCGCTAGCATTTGGGCATGTCTAAAATCCCAGTGCTTAAAGTTGAAGAAGTCCTTAATAAATTGGCCGAAAGCGAGAGAACTCGCCTAGCCGAAGGGCACTCTAAAAAATATTTAGCCATGTACTCCAGTTGGTATGGCGGGATAGTTACTGAATCTTCCTTAATGCTGGCGCCAATGGACGATCATATGGTCCATAGGGGTGATGGGATATTTGAGGCCTTTCGCCTCCTAGAGGGGGGGATTTTCGACTTTTCTGGTCATATGGATCGGCTTAAAATCTCGGCTGAATCGATAGATCTTAAGTGGCCCAAGACCCAAGACGAAATTAAGGAAATATGCATAGAGCTTGCTCGGGTTGCGGCTGTCCGTGAGGGGACCTATCGACTTTTTGTCTCAAGAGGTCCGGGGAGTTTTTCGCCAAACCCCTACGAGAGTGTGGGCTCTCAGCTGTATATTATTTTAACCCAAGCGGCTCAGGTTCCTCAAAAATGGATCGATGAGGGAGTAAAATTGATCCTTAGCAAAATTCCCGTGAAAGAGGGTTTGTTTAGCCGAACAAAAAGCTGCAATTACCTTCAGAATGTATTGATGAAAAAAGAATCTGTCGATTGTGGGGCGGACTTTTCGATTGGCTTGTCGCGAGAGGGTCTTGTGACTGAAGGGCCAACTGAAAACGTCTTTTTGGTTAGCCAAGACGATCGTTTATTGGCTCCAGAGTTTGATTATATACTAAAGGGTACAAGCCTGTTGCGGGTCATGGAGCTTGCAAAAAAATCGGGCAAGTTTACTGAAGTCTCGACTCGTCCACTTGGACTGGATGATTTTATGCAGGCCAAAGAGGTTATGATGGTCGGAACGACAATTGGCGTCTTGCCCGTTCGACAGTTTCAGGAAAAGCATTACACAGAGCGATATTACGCTAAATTTTTACGCGAACTCTTAGAGCAGGATACTCGCCATAACCATCTCCTTAGAGTTTCCCTTTAAATAGTCTTCTTGACAGTTCTGGGAATTCCCATAGATTTATGCCTTAAGCTCTTATTAGGAGAAAAGTGAATGAAATTAGCAGGTTTGATGAAGTTGTTCTCAGTCAGTGTGATTTTGTCTTTGTTTGTAGTGGTTTCTGGTTGCAGTCAGTGCAGCGAGAAAAAGAATTTGGAATCGCCTGAGGCGATGGAGATGTCTGAAGATCCAGCTGGTGAAGAGGGAATGCCGATCGTTGATGAAAGTCTTCCGCCCGATGGTGAAGATCTTCCTCCAAGTGAAGAAATGCCTCCTTTTGAAGAAGAAGGCACTCCTAGCGCAGAGTAGTTTTATTTAGTTCCTGGACCCGAAGCCCCAGGGCCACTGCCTGGGCCTTCGCCGGCTCCAGCTGGAGATGCAGATCCTGCAGATCCACCATCTCCGCCGCCACCACCCATATCCACAGTGGAAGTCGGGCAAAGTCGAGACTGATTCGAAGACTTAGAATCAAGTCCGCAAGATTTTCTGATTAAAGATCCAACCTTCAGCTCTTTTGCGTTTTGCACCATCTTTGGTGTGAGCGCGAGTCGGGCAGGCTTATATGGATCGGGCTTTTCTACTTGGACACCATCCTTAGAAACATCTCTTTCAACTCCACGTTGATGCTTGAAATGGTCCCAATCTGAAGTTTTTTTGCAAGCCAAGGTCAGTGGAGAGTAGTCAATCGTCGCAACAAGCTTATTCGCACAGGTTGCCATAGGCGCGATATTGGCCTTCGGATATAGATCCGAAGTTTCTGGGCCGTAGCCATTCGATTTTAGGGCTTGTTGAAAGCGAAGCCGTCTTTCGATCAATGAAGCTTTGTTAAAGCTTGGATCGTTGAAGAGCTGCTTTAAGAAGGTCATTCCGCGCAGATCTTTTAAACCGAAGTGTTCGATGATGGCTCTTTCGTCTGAGGTGGTTCCAAACAATTTAGAAGTATTCGGGACACTTCGTCCTTCAACGAAATCTCGGATCTTTGGATTTTGCATTAGGTTTTGAGAAAGAGGGAATTCATCGTTACTACAAACTCCGTAAGCATCAACCATATCGGCAACTCGACTTAACAAGGCCTTTTGGTTGACCACACCTTTAGAGGTGTCTTGATGATCACCATACATCTGAGCGCCAAGGGCAAGGAAGCTAATCCAGTTTTCATAGTCACCACCACCAGCACTGGTGCGCACACTACAGATCGCGCAGGCAAAAGCAGGGCGATCTTTCATTTCTTCCATACAAGTTGCATAGTGATCAATCGGGGGTCTACGGCATACGACTATGCCTGGGCATTTTGTTCTTTGTTCAATTTCGGCAGGGCCTCGAGGGATGTCGGGAACTTCCTCGACGACATCTTCGAATTTACCAATCAGGCGACCAAGAGCTTTACATTCTTCAACCTGACGACCGACACCCTTGTTGCTGTTTAATGCATTTTCGAAATCTTTTCCGCAGTACTTCCAAAAATCCGCTTTTCCGCCACCAGCAGTCTCGATCATCGAGAAGTCGTCAAAAGATTTTTTTAGGTCTTCAAAGAATTTCTTCCATTCAGCTTTTTCAGCTGGATTTGCATTTGCGGCTTGAAGTCGGGCTTTGATGACATCCTGAACCGTTCCGCCAAGTTTTTGTTCAAATGCGCGAACACAGCGTTCTGTAATTCCAGGAGTTCCGGTGGATGGGTTGTAGTTTTGAGGAACGCGGTCAACGCACAGTTTTTCTGCGGATTTTCCCGGCATCGCTCGGTTAAACAGCATCGAATTACATTCAACAGCTTCTCGTCCAGAAATGCGGGGACAAGATCCCACTCCGCGGGGTTGACACCTTAAGTAACCTCCTGAAGCCTTCTCGTATTGACTGGGAGATCCTGCATACAGACAGTAGTTGCCAACTGTACGGTAGCTTTGATTCTGTGCTTCCGCTCGGTTTAGGAATTGTTCGAAAAGAAACTGAGCCGAAGATTTATTTTTTTTCCGTTTGCCGGACTTTTGCTCGGCATAGTCTCGAGCATCCTGCATCGTCTCAAGTTGTGCGACAAAATTTTGTAAGAATTGAATGTATGCGACTTGATCATTGATCGGCATTTTAAAAAGTTGGTCTGCAGTTAAGACGTAATCCGAAAACTTGGGGCTTTTCGTAGAAGTTTTTGCGGCTGTGCTTTTTTTCGTTTGTGCAAGAGCCTGGTTCGAGGTGAAGCTCGAGCTCAGTAAAACTCCTAAGCCGATAAAGAAAAAAAATAATAGTTTGAATTTTCGCGTGGCTGTCTTCACAAGACTTCTCCTCCGGTTTTGGAATTCCGAATGAATTTATAGAAATTTAATTTTCTATATCTATATTATCGTAACAAAGAGTCGAATTCTTCAGCAGAAATTCTTAAAATCCCATTGTATTTTGAAAAAATTGGACCACCTAAGGTCGGGGCGAGGATTAAATAAAATTAATTCCTAGACCTAAAGCGAGTCCATATTCAGGACCAATATCCAAAGTCTTTCTTAGAATTCCGATTTCCCAAAATTTTCGGTGTAAGGAGAGGTGGCACTGGTTTGATCAATCAAGAATGTAAGTCAGTTAGCAAATATTATAAAATTCATCTGCTGCAATGATGTCTGCAATGCAACTCCGACGGAGTTGCCTTGAGTTAATTGGGGCAGTTGTAATTGACGGTCACTCGGGTTCCTTCTGGAAGGGCCGGGTTAAACCGAAGATCACGTCCAGAGACTGTCGCTTGAGTTGAAAAGTTTGGACTGTAAGTGATCTGAGGGGTCCCAACTGGCGTGCAATCTAAGCGAAGGCTTGGAAGCGAGTTTTGAATTCGGTCCTTAATATAAACCAAATTCGCAGTGTAGTCGGCGGCACAAATGCTTCCCGAATATCCTCCCGTTGAATCTGAAAGCTGCTTATATAGACGGCCCGGGAAGGACGGTGTCCCTTGTCCATCTTGAGAAGCTTCACAAGCATAGTCTCCAGGTTTGACGATAATTGAGTTAAAGGTCAAAGGCTTCACATAGCCACTTCTATTGAATTTGCTTGCCACATTGTTGATTAAAGACTGGGGTTGATTTAGCGAATCGAGAGGTCTGTACTGCTCGGGGCTTAGATGTTGAAGGCCGCCCACGCTGCGCTCGTCTTCATCAGAAATCAGAATTACGGATAGGGCCGCCTGTGCGCGAATACAATTATATCTAGCATTATCATTCACATTTAAGTTTGCCGTTTTAATCCCTTGCTCGTCGGTACTTCCAGCACTTCCGCGCGTGATTAGGGAAATTGTGTTGTTTAAAACACTTTGTTTATTCGGAGTCGCTCGATTCATAATCCACTGAGTTCCAAGGCCTGCAAGGTAGACGGGGCTGCCGTTGTACCAGCTGACATTGGTTCCGGTGATACAGATTTGATAATCTAAATTTGAAGCTTCAAGGTTTGCAATAAACCCACCCATTCTACTTGATAGCTTTGCAGCGTCTGGAGCCATAGATTCCGAGTCATCAATGATCAAAAGAATGTCGACTTTATTTGAGTAGTGGGGGACGGTGTGAGTTGTTGTCACCGGACGGGTTGTCGGAGGGCAAGCCTGCGTATTACAAGCCTGTTGACTGGCTGGGGCAGTTCCAGAGCAAGACGATAAAACAACAGCCTGTCCATCGCTGCGTTGGCAGGTCACAGACCTTGTTTGAATTCCGCTGCCACAAGTTTTCGAACAAGTGCTCCAGGCACCGGTTAGCCAAGAGTAGGTGTAATCAGGATTACAGGCTTGAGTGTTACAAGCTTGGCTTGCGGCCGGCTTTGGAGTCGCACTGCAGAAGGAATCTGCAACCTGGCCGCCGTCATTTCGTCGGCACACAACTGTTCGAGTTTGAGTTCCACTTCCGCAATCCTTCGAACAAACTCCGAAAGCACCAAGATCCCAAGCGTAAGTGTATTCAGGAGGGCAGGCTTGAGTGTTACAGGCTTGTGAGGTCCCTGGCTTTGGAGTCGGACACTGGGCATCTGCTACAGTTTGGTTTGAGCTATTTTGACAAATGACATTTCGAGTTTGAGTTCCGCCTCCGCAAGTTTTATTACAAGCTCCGTAATCGCCGATATTCCAGTTAAAGGCGCCAGCGCAAGCGTTTAGGTTACATTGCTGAGAGGCAGCGGGTTTTTCTCCAGTACAAAATGTGTCGGGGACAGTGACAAGATCTTCTCTTTGGCAAACAACAGTTCGGGTTTGAGTTCCGCCGCCGCAGGCTGCAGAACATTGTTCGAAAGATCCGGTAATCCAAGTGTAGGTTAGATCAGTCGGCACGATGTCGTTACATTCAGCGCCCTTACAGGCTTTTGCAGCTTCGGGAACCGAAGATTGGAAGGCCACTCGAGAACAGCCCATCGTCAGCAGCAGCATCCCAAGAAATGAAAGAAGCTGGAGTTTGTTAAATCTTTTAACTTTCGACTGCATAAGGATTCCCCCTTCTAGAGAACTGTCTATGAGTCTATCAGATACAAAGCCAGTGCCACTCGGGATCTAATATAAGGTAGAGAGATCATGACTTTCGTCTCAGTCTGAGACGGCGCCATTTTTTGTCATTTGTGCGCCTAGACCTTAGTCGTCAGCACTAAGACACACAAAAATGGTTTAAGTGGTCAAACTTTTAGGCCAGCCCGAACACGAAACCGAAAATTTCGCGAGTAAGAATCTTGATTGGAGTTATTTAAGAACAAAAAAGCCGACTGTGATTCACAGTCGGCTAAGTAAAACCTAGATTTGTAGGTCGGTCGATCAAAAGTCCGACTAGTAATTCGGAAGAAGTGGCCCCTCGAAGATTGGACGATTCGGAGAAACTATAATTCCTCGAGTCACATGATCTTCAAGACTTCGATGGCGGTTTCTTCTAGAGATTCCTGAGTCAGAGCTGGTCAAAACCAACAGCTCACCAGGCGTCCCCGTCGTGATCGCAGCAAGTTCAAATGCCGAGATTTGTTCTCCCTCAACTCCGTATAGAAGCTCAACTGCAGAGCCCGCAAGTTCAAGTGCCTTCTGAAATGCAAAAGCATTTTCAAGCATCGCTTTTCCGAACTTTGCGTAAGCGTCTGCAAACGCCTTAGGATCGTGGCCTTGAGTCGCGCCCATTCGAAGAAGTTCTTGATGCATCGAAGAGATCGCTTTTAATGAACCCTCATCAGAGATGGATCCGTATTGAACTGTGCGAAGGCAGTTCGCCAGATTTGCTTGCAAAGAGTTTCCAGATGAATTGTTTCCTTGATCAAGACTGACTCTGTAGCGCGCACAAATTCCGTAAGGATCTTGTCCTGAGGCTAAATATTTTTGTGCCGCAGTTTGAATTTGATTTTGCCAAGCCGATACATCTTGAGTCTGAGCTTTGTAGATCATTCGGTTTGTCTGATCTTGAGAGAATCCAACCTCGAAATAAAGACCTGTGTAGTTTAGTCTTTGAGAGCTTGGAATGTTCATCATCAAAAGTTTTTCCATTCCGGTTTGTTGAACCAGCTCAGTCATCGCTCTTCGTAGACTTCCGTCTGAAGAATCGTCACTTGAGTAGTCCCAAACCAGGCGCCCAAACTGACCGCGCTCTTCTTGGTTTAGATTTGCATCTTTCATCGAGTAACTTGCGCCGTAAAAACTAACCATGCGTCCACGATTACGGATGAAAGCATAGCGCGTGTTTCGAGTGTGGCTATGAACGCCGTAGTGAACTTCTGAGCGTTTGTTGTTTACAAGAATATCTCGAGCTTCGAAGCCTTCGGTGCTCTCGGTTGTCCAGTTGGTGTTTAAAATAAATGGAATCCCAAAATACCAATTGGTGAAGTTTCCTTTTCGAGTGGAATTCATGTTTTCATCGTGTTGAATTCCAGCCTGCGGGTCCATGGCGATTAAGGCTTCGATCCCATGAGGGTTACAGTTCATTAAATCTTTATAGGCTTTCCATGAAGCGTCTTTGGTCAGATCCAATGAATATCTCATGCCTTGATCAGAAAATTCGTAAGATCCTTTTCCGTAAGAAACAAAAATATTCCCAACTTTTTGGCTAACACTTTCGATATGTCCTTTGCTGATTTGAAGAACCGCAGCTTGAGGACCAGTCTTTTCGATATAAAATTTCCAACTTCCGAAAGCCACCATTGAATGAGTGAAGCTGACTAAGGGGATCCCCGCACTAACAGGAACAATAAGTCCACAGCGTTGTTCTAAAGACATGCTGTCGCCTTCATTCCAAGCCGCCAGTGCGTCTGCATCGGTGGGGAGGTGGTTGAAGTGAGACTTGCTATAAGCCTCTTCTAGAGTCTGAACTTGGCGAACAGAAATCACTTCTTGTCCAGTTACAGGGATGATTGCAGCAGAAAGATAGAACTGTTCTTGAATTCCCGAGGCATTATCAAAATATAGAGTTCCACGAATTCCCAAACCAAATTCAAGCATTGTGCTGTCGACAACAGTAAAGCCATTCTTGAAGTCATTTAAGACTAAAGTTTGTCGCTCTGGAGAATAATATCTCGAAGAAACTTTTTGCGAGGAAGCTAAGTTCGGATTGTGGGGAGTCTTGTTGATGATCTTTCGATTTAATCCAAAATCCAAATAGAAGGCCGGATCCCAACGAAGTTTTAGATTTGCACCTTGGTCAACGGGAGTTCCGGGTTGAGTCGGCTCTTCAGGATTTCCTGGATCTTGAGGATCCTCGGGGTTTCCAGGATCTTCGGGTCCACCGGGGTTTCCAGGATCTTCGGGTCCACCGGGGTTTCCAGGATCTTCAGGTCCACCGGGGTTTCCAGGATTTTCAGGTCCACCAGGGTTTCCAGGATTTCCGGGACCACCGGGGTTTCCAGGATTTTCAGGTCCACCGGGGTTTCCAGGATTTTCAGGTCCACCGGGGTTTCCAGGATTTTCAGGTC
>CAYMDP010000001.1:90347-136129 GCA_964389375.1 uncultured Pseudobdellovibrionaceae bacterium
CACCGGGGTTTCCGGGATTTTCAGGTCCACCAGGGTTTCCAGGTGCTCCGGGTCCACCGGGAGCTTCAGGTCCACCAGGACCGCCAGGAGTTGGAGGCTGGTCATCGGGATCTGGGATTACGACTTGAGGAGTTCCTCCGGCGTTTCCATTTCCACCTGTGTTGCCTTGGTTTCCAGGGCCGGTATTGCCGACGCCGTTACCATTATTTCCGGGACAGCCGTTCTGACATCCGGGTTGGCCTTGGTTGTTATTTCCATTGCCGTTTCCATTTCCAGGAACAACGGCGAACACAGAAGCCGTCGAAATAAAAAAGCTTGCGAGTAAAACGAGAAAAAAACTGAACATACGCATTCGGACGGACCTCCCCAGAAGTCTGGTGAAATTGAACAAAACAGAAGATAAACTGAGTTGTCGGTTGCGAAGCTTATATACGAGCAAAACTGGGGCGACAAGACTAGACTAAAGAAATGAAAATTTGGTTTCTGTCCTAGCATAAAGGCTTAAGCTAGTTCCGACTGATGCGTGTACGGAGTGGCGCAATCAAGCCGGACTAAACCCTCGATACAAAAACTCTATCTTAGGTCTAGAACCTGATTGAAGAAGTTAACCTAAGTGCTCGAATTTCCGACAAGAAATCGAATGAGTGTAGCGCAAAAATTGAATTCTCCAGATTTGGAAACAGAGTCTTTGTTAAAGACCTGCCATTTATTTCGGGACGCAAGTTCCGAGGCGCTAGAATTTGTCTTACAGCTCGGCCAGCGAGTTTCGGTTCCGCAAGGTGAGCCGATCATCTTAGAAAACGAACTCAATGATCAAGTCTACTTTGTTTTAAAAGGCGCAATCGAAATCGTCAGCTACATTGCAGAGGAGAAGCGAATTCAACGTGTCGCCTTGCTGAAGGAGGGGAGTCAGTTTGCGGAGTTCTCGGTTCTTACCGGAAAAACAAAATCAGGCTCGGCCTACGCATTTCAAGATTGTCAGCTGTTTAGTCTTCCGGGACAAAACTTTCTCGAGCTCTTAAGAGGATTTCCAGAGGTCACAAAGACACTGGTGTCGATGCTTGCGGGCCTTAATTTTAGAGTCGAAACGGCTGGGGACTTTATTCCCTTTTACTCAAACGACCAGCTTAAGATTCAAAAAGATGTGCTTGGGCTTTTGCCGATTCAGCTTTGGAAGAAAATGGGAAGCATTCCTCTTTCGATGAGTGGCGGAACTTTAGCAGTTGCCATGAAGGATCCTCACAGTGAAGAGTTGTTCCAGTATTTAAAATCCTCAGCACCAAATTTAGAAGTATTGGCTTATTTGATTCCGGATCTTGAGTTTGACTCAGCTTGTGAGTTTACGACGAAGTGGTTGAAGTCCGCAGAGTTTGGTCAGCAACAACCAAAGCCCACAAAGCTTAGCATTGTAGACAGTGATGCGGCTCAGGATCTAAATGCTTTCTTAAAGGCCACGCCCTTGTTTAGTGAGCTTCCCGAGCAAGCGCTAGCTCAACTGAGCTCATACCTTCAGCCTCAGCAGTTTAAGGCAGGTCAAGTGGTGCTTTCGAAAGGTGAGCAAGTTCCCTCGGCATTCCTTGTCCTTGAGGGGCGGCTAAGGGTTTCAAGACCAATTGAACACTCTAAGGCCGGAGTTGAAGTTTCACATCTTGAAGCAGGATCCTTGTTTGGTGAAGTCTCTGTGCTTACAAATTCTGAATCCGTTTACACATACCGAACGCTTAAGGATTCGGTTCTACTTCCGATTCCTGCCGAGATCTTTACGCAACTAATTGGGACGCCCTATTTTACATTACCGATGGCAAGACACCTTGCGGATCGTATGCAGAAAATGGGGGCGCGTCCAGGGCTTAAATATTTTAGATCTTTAGAACACATGGATTTTCGAGAAGTCGCTCAGTTGATCCCAAGCTCCGTGATGACTCAACATCAAGTTCTTCCATTAAAGATTTTGGACAACGAAATTATTTTAGGAGTTGTGCAGCCAGATTTTCGAAGGATTTTTTCGGCAGTCGGTCGTTACCTTTTAGACTACCGTCTTCGCGTGTTTGGAATTACGCCAGAGCAATTTAAAGGTTTTTACCAGCAGTTTAAACTTTTAAAGGGTCAGCAGCATTCTGATGGAATTGCTCAAGCTGGGGGAGTTCAGGTCGCAAGGACAGGTCAAAATCAACAGACTCCAAGTCAGGCATTGGATCAGATTCTTCTGACTGGAATGGCGAATCGTTGCAGTGATATTCACTTCGAGCCCGGCGAAGAGTTTATGACTGTACGATACAGAATCGATGGAGTCTTACAAGAAAAATCAGAAAAAATATCAAAGGCCGACAGCAAAGAAGTGATTGGACGTCTTAAGATTATTTCGAACATGGATATTGCAAATCAACACACTCCGCAGGATGGACAGATCAAAACAAAAATCGGTGAAACTTTAGTGATGGCGAGATCTTCTTGTCTTCCTATGAAGTACGGCGAGAAGTTTGTATTGCGAGTCATTCGCGCACAAAGTTCTGTGGTGCCTTTAAATATGTTAGCTCCAGATCGTCGCGCGATTCGATTGCTTCAGGGAATTGCGAAGTGTCGACAAGGCTTGTTCTTAGTCACGGGACCGACTGGTTCGGGAAAAACCACAACGCTTTATTCAATGTTGAATGAAATCAACCGCGTTGATATTAACGTGGTCACTCTTGAAGATCCAGTCGAGATGGAAATCCCAGGTTTTAACCAAGTCGAAATTGATCGCAAGAAAGGCTTAGATTTTGGGATGGCCCTTCGCAGTGTGCTAAGACAAGATCCTGACGTGATTATGGTGGGTGAGATTCGAGATGAAGAATCTGCTAAAATCGTTTTCGAAGCTGCAATAACGGGTCACTTGGTCTTTTCGACTCTTCATACAAATTCGTCTTTAGATGTTTCTCCACGGCTTCATGAGCTGGGGGTTCCAAATGCAACGATTGCGGCAGGGCTATTAGGTGTTCTGACTCAAAGACTATTAAGAGCGAACTGTAAAAAATGTATCGAAGTTCGGCCAATGACTCCCTCTGAACGGGAATTAGTTAAGGAAGTTTTAAAACATGAAAACTTCACCCCAGAGATTCACCAAAGTTCGGGTTGTCCAGCTTGTAATAACACGGGCTATTTTGATCGTATTCCAGTCCTCGAGATTTGGACCAATACTTTGCCCATGAAGAAGGCTTTGATTCAAGGTTTAAGTATTCAAGAGATGATGGAAGTCGCAAGAGCTGATGGCTACGAGACTCTTTTTGAGTTTGGTGTAAAGCTTGCTCTTAGTGGGATGACAACTTTAGAAGAAGTGAAAAGGGTTTTGACGAATGTTTGATTTAGAATTTTCTTTTATCCGGCGACCGTTTAGTCTTTCTCGTCTGTCATTTGCTCATTTGTGTTTAGTGATATTAATATGTAGCTTTTTACTTGTGCCCAAAGTTTACGGGCAAGCGGATTTTTTTGTTAAAGAAGAAGTGCAGGTCTTTTCAAAACCCGATCGAAATTCGGAAGTATTGATCACTTTACAAGAAGGCGATAAGGCTTTGGCTTCGACCAAGTACTATCATCAAGGCTGGAGAAAGATTCGTGTTCGTGTGGGCGAAAAACCAAGAGTTGGATATGTGGATGGAAAAGACTTAAGGCTTTCTTTTTTTAAAGAGCGGGGAGGAAAACCAAAGATTGCGCCCCATCGGGAGCGCTGGAGTTTTGGCGGGGGAGTGGGCCTGGGCTATCTTCTTCAGACCGAAAGAAGTTATTCACTCAGCGGAGGCGCGGGAAATTTGGATGTGAATAAGATGGCGACGCCGGCCCTTTCTTTGTCTGGATATATCGAGCTTCCCTTTGATGGGCATAAAATTAAGCTTTATGGGATTGCTCGGTATTTTATGTATTCGGGTCAGGGCGTGACCAGCAGTGGGGACACAAGGGCTTCGGTGCAGCAGACGGAGCTCGCTCTAGGTGCTGGAGGAAATGCAAAGATCTATTTGGGTTCAAAAAATAAGTATTGGATCGGAGCTGGAGGAGAACTCAGCAAAGCCTTAAGTGCGCAGCTGACGACCTCGGACGATACGCAATTAACCGAGGAAGAGCCGCCATTATATTTGTTTGCCACGCTTAATTTTGGTTGGGACCACGAAATCATCCCAGGCTTATATATTCTACCTGAAGTGCGCGGCCTTTTTAGTTTTAAGCCCAATGTTTATGGGATGGAGTTCTTCGTCTCTTCTGGTTTTGGATTTTAAGGCTTTGGTTTTTAGGGCTTCGTTTAAGCCTGGACCGGCGGTTCTATTGGGAAGCCAAATGGCTAAAATCTGAGGACCCGAGGCCATGTAGTCCGGGGAAAATGCAGCAATTTTAAGCTAATTTAGCCCGAAAATGCTCTATCTATGCCCCGAGGCTTGACTCAAGGCCGGCAGATCCATAAGTTGCTGACCTTAGGCACTTCTTCTTGTCGCGGGGTGGAGCAGCCTGGTAGCTCGTCGGGCTCATAACCCGAAGGTCGTCGGTTCAAATCCGGCCCCCGCAACCAATTTTTGCAAAAGCAAAAATTCCTCCATTATCGATTTTCAATTTTCGGATTCTGCGGTTAGGCGGCAGAGCTAAGATATTTGGGATTGTTGATGCTCTCCCACATTTCGATCGCATAACGATCGCTCATTCCAGCAATAAAATCAGAAAGCATGTGGGCCAACTCGACTTGGGAAGAAGACTTGTTTGCATGAAAAGCTCTAATTTTTGACTGAACTGACTGTGGTAAAATATAAAACAGTTCTTCTTTTTCAAAGTTCTGAGAAGAGAATGCCCCTAGAAATGAACTCCACAAGTCTGACACAACCTTTTGTGCTAGATATTCTGCGCGTTTAATCTCCGGAGATTTCAAAATTCTTCGATAATAAACAAAGCTTTTTAAGTCATCGGCTTTGGAGCCAATCAGATTGGTTTTTTTCGACCAATAAAGGAGGTTAAAATGAGCACCATTTGTCTGAGATTTCCCAAAACTGTCGAGTCGATCGACTACGTTATCAAGCTCGGCCCCATGAATCGAAATATCAAGACCCTCTCTCACATGGCTTACAAATGCACGGATTAGATAAAGGGCTATCTTTCTCGGATCTATTTCGCTTGCTGCAATAATTTGATTCCACGTTAATGATGGATCGATGTCGTAGGCATGATCTAGAATGGGCAGATCCTCGACAAAAGTTAAAAGCTCAGGCAATTTGATCAAACCCATCTTGCAAGCGTCTTCGATATCAGAAGATATGTACGCGATGTCATCTGCTGCCTCCATTAAGTAAGATGCTGGATGGCGCATACTTCCGGTGCCGGTCTCGGAGGTGGATCGATCTAAAAAACTACTATCTTGACCGTATGAGCCGCCGTTTTTCTCAGGCTTCGAGCTACTCTTGTACTTTACGAGGGAATCAACCAGTGCGCACGATACAGAAAATTTCTCATTCCTAATGATCCGAATGTTTTGTTTATTGCCTTCATAATGTGAGCCACCACTTAGGGCGTGAACCTGAGTATTCAGAACGGCTTCTCCTGCGTGACCAAAGGGAGGTTGGCCGAGATCATGGGCTAAGCATGCAGCTCCAACAAGATCATTGAAGTCTTCTGCAAAAGTTCTTTGCGTAGTACCTTGGTATTCAGAGATTGAGTTTGGATCAATTAGATCGCTAAAAATTCGAGACAGTTGCGTGCCAATCTGGCTAACTTCTAGCGAATGAGTGAGCCTCGTTCTCGGGTAATCCATTCTCGGATTTAGATGTACTTGCGTTTTATGTGAAAGTCGACGGAAGTAATATGAGTGTACAATCGTACCTAAGTCAGCTTGAAATGGTCCTCTTCGGAATTTTTTATTGTAGACAAAATTATTCTGGGAAATCGCGTTTTTGCCAGACATCCACTTGCACATAAATACCCCTTAATCGATTCTCGTTATTATTAATGCTAAGAACATGATTTTTTCGGACCTTCGGTATCGATTTACTCATCGTCAAACTTAGGGCGAGACTGAACTGGACGTTATGCCTGACGATTTTGTTGATGCGACGCCTTGAATTGAATAAATAATTTGACCTCATTTTCTGATTTCATGAATGGGCGAGGCGCCATTAAGGCCCCTTTTTTCGGATTTGTTATAAATTTGACTTGTTTATACCATGCTGAGGCGATTAGGCGCAATAAGAGGTGAATCTTAAGTGGTTCTGGCCGTAGCAAAAAAATCCATTTAAAAACCCATGTTAGATTCATTTCACTTTATTCATGTGAGGTGATCTTTGAATCTAAAACATCTTAAAGACAGCGAACTTTTATCCCAAACAAAACAGCTGGTGCAAACCGAGCGAGAGTTGCTGACCAAAGTGTTACACCACCTGCGCGAAGTTGAAAGACGAAAGTTGTTTTCGGATCTGGGCTATCAAAGTCTTTTCGAATATGCAGTCAAAGATCTAAAATATAGCGAAGGACAAGCGGGGCGACGCATTCAAGCCATGCGTTTAATTAAAGAAATTCCAGAACTCGAGAAGAAGATCGAGTCCGGACATTTAAGCCTCAGCAATATTTCTCAAGCTCAGACGTACTTTCGTGAATCGCAAAAAGCCTCACCTGAACTAAAAATTAACTCTTCAGAAAAACTTAGAGTTTTAGAAAGCCTCGAAAACAAGTCCGCCCGTGAAGCTCAGAAAGTCCTAATCAGTCTTCAGCCCCATACGGCTCTTCCGCGAGAAAGAGAACGAGTCCTTGATGACACTCATACAGAAGTGCGTTTTGTAATGACCGAAGACCTAAAAAATCAACTTGAAGAGCTTCGCTCACTCCTTGGGTCCAATGGTGCAACGATGAGCCTGGCAGATCTTATTCAGCAAATGACCAAAATCAGTATTCGTGAACTTAAGATAAAAAGATTTGGCAAGAAGCGGTCTCAAGCTCAAACTCAAGGCGAGACCAAAGCCCAAACCGCCTCAATTCCGAATGGCTCTAAGAATAGCATTTCCTCTGACCAATCTTCATCTTGTCCGGATCACTTAGTGCCTCAATGCATATCTACTCCAAAATCGTCCCGGGCAACTCCGACGTCGGAGTTGCGTTGCAGCAAAAATCTGCGCACTATCCCCGTGGCGGTTCAATATGAAGTTTGGAATCGGGATCAGGGGAAGTGTCGGATTTGTGGGGCTCGAAGGCATTTGAATTTTGATCATATCCAGCCTGCTGCACTTGGTGGGCAGTCGGGATCTGACAACCTCCGATTGCTTTGCTTTCACTGCAATCAACGACAAGCAATTAAGATCTTTGGGATTGACCGCCTCGATAGGGGACAGCAGCATAGCTAAAAAAGGAGCCACAATTTTGAGAATCAAATGTCAGTCCACCTTAAGGGATCAAAACCGGGCTAAAAACTTTTTTAAAAACAAAGATTCTTATGAAGATCAGCTTTTAAAGGCCCAGATCGACTTGTTGTCGCTGCAGCAAGAGATCTTTCGTAAGAAACGTAAAATGATTATTGTCCTCGAGGGAAGCGATACGGCAGGTAAGGGCGGTCTGGTGCGACGGATGGCTCGGCACCTTGATCCTCGTGCATTTCATGTCTATGGCATCGGCAAGCCTACAGTTGATGAGTTGGATCAACATTACCTTCAACGCTTTTTTGCGCGTTTGCCTCAAGCTGGAGAGATTTGCGTTTTTGATCGCAGTTGGTATGGTCGCGTCTTGGTCGAAAGAATTGAGGGCTTTGCTAAGCCGCCACAATGGAAGCGGGCCTATAACGAAATTAATAGTTTCGAGAAACTGTTGGCAGATGATGGCATATTGATTCTTAAATACTTAATCGACATTTCTTACTCTGAGCAAGGCCAGCGATTTAAGGAACGCGAACAAGATTCACTGAAGTCCTGGAAAATGACCGATGAAGACTATCGCAATCGGAGGAAATGGGACAAATATCAAATGGCCTTCCGAGATATGAGAAAACGAACCTCTCCTCGAGCTTCCCCATGGAAGGTCGTTCCGGCCGATAGCAAATGGTTTGCTCGAGTTGAGGTTCTTAGTGACATCACCAGGCGGGCCAATCAGTTTTTCAAAAAGTTTAAGACTTAGAGTCAAATAATTGCAGGCGAATAATATTCCAGGATTTGCCTTGCAAAGTGAGTCAACTCCTTTCCTTTCAGATCGCCTAGAATATTCCCAAAGTATTAATAGTCGAACCGGGCGCAACTCCGTTGCTATTGTTTCTTCCGCCCGGTCAAGCCTATAGAACTTAAGAAGTGCTTGGGGATTTGCAAAAAGACCCTTCGCTTTAGCACATGGCACAATCCTTATGGCTTACAGATAGCTGCTATAGGCCTGCACAAAGCTAAAGGTCGGGCGCTTAATCTTAATCATAAAAATCTAAGTTAATTCATATGTTTATGTATTCTTGCGGGGATCTTAGTTGCCGGACAAGCTTCAGACACATTTCATCATGAATATTCCTCAGGTGCCCGGCTTTGGTGATTGTGTTAGTTTCGGAATTCATTTGTGGTTTCAGGTTTAGCGCAAGGACGATTTCGATGCAGCAACTAGCACAATTTCACGGACTTAAACAGATTAAGGCCCTGGTTTTTGATGTGGACGGGGTTTGGACCGATGGCCGTTTGTGGTTGGGTTCTCAGGGTGAATCCTTTAGGCTTTTTCATATTCATGATGGCTACGGAATTAAAATGCTGATTCAGGGCGGGTGGAAGATTGCCATCATCTCGGGCTCAAAATCCCAGGATATTCAGTTAAGAGCTTCCAATTTAGGCATTCAGGATATTTTCTTAGGGGTCGAAGATAAATGGCCTGTGTTCGAGTCACTAGTTAAAAAATGGGGTCTCGATTATTCTAAGCAGCTGGCCTATGCGGGAGACGATGTCTTGGATCTTCCCATTCTTAAGAAGGTAGCCTTTCCGATCGTGGTTCCGAATGCTCACATTGATGTTTTAAAGAATTCTGAATTTTATTGCACTCAGCTCGGTGGCGGGTATGGTGCTGTTCGTGAGATTGCTGACTTATTTATTAGAGAATCAAAGTAGAGGAAGGTTTTAAATGCAGCACTTTAAAAAGATGGAAAAACCAGTTGTTCTTAAGACTCCGGCTGGCGGTATTTCATTCGGGAACGCCGAAACCTGGACTCTTCTTGCGGGCCCGGACATTATCGAAGACGAAGGTTTGGTGCTTGAGGTCGGACAAGAGATTCAAAAAGTTACCAAAGAGCTTGGGATCCCTTGGGTTTTAAAGTGCTCTTATGACAAAGCCAATCGACAAAGTTTAGGAAGTTTTCGTGGGCCCGGATGGAAGGCTGGATTAAAGCAGCTTGAAAAGATTAAATCTAGTCTTGGCTGTCAGTTGCTGACCGACGTTCATGAAACTATTCAGGTTCCCTTTGTGGCAGAAGCCGCAGATATTATCCAAATCCCAGCATTTTTGTGTCGCCAGACAGATTTAATTGTCGAAGCCGCAAAAACTCAAAAAGTTTTACATATCAAAAAGGGGCAATTCGCAGCTCCTTGGGACATGAAGGCGATTGCAGATAAAGCGGTTCAAGCCGGAAACGATAAGATTTTGCTTTGTGAGCGAGGAACAACTTTTGGCTACAACTATTTGATCAACGACATTTTAAGTTTAGTTCATATGCGGGATTTAGGCTTTCCGGTGGTGATGGATGTCACGCACTCGACCCAGTTACCCGGAGCAGCTGGTGGATCCAGTGGGGGGCGAAGAGATATGATTCCTGCCCTGGCCCGAGCTGCGATGGCTGTGGGTGTTGATGGGATATTCTTAGAAACTCATCCAGATCCCGATAGTGCGCTTTGTGATGGTCCAACATCTTTGCCACTTAAAGATCTTAAACCGCTTTTACAAAGCCTTCAGTTAATCTGGAAAACCCACAAAGCAATCCGCGAGCTTTAAGATAGTATAAATGGGCTTGGGACATACCTAAACGAGTCGATTTCTTTCGGTTTCTGGCCGAGATATTTTATTTATATAAGCTTATTTTGGCGACAGCTTTGCAGAAGCTCTTCGTAGATATGCCGAAGAGCTTGAGATTTAATCTTATCCTTATGACAAATTAAAGAAATCTGCGCTTTAACCAAAGCCCCGCTGGTTTGTTTAAGGTTTGAATAGTTGCGGGCCACAGATTGAGGGAGGATGGCGAGCGCATGATGACTTTCACAAGCTGCCTTAGCGACAAGTTCGTAGCCTCTAATTTGGATCCGCTTCAGTTTGTTAAATTTCTTTAAATGTGCGTTTGAAATTTGTGTATCTGGATTAAAAAACAAGTGGGTGGCGAGCTTATCAGGATGGATTTGGTAGGTCGCAAGATAATCAGAACCGATTCGTTTTTGAATCAACTCAGGACTTTTAATATCTGAGACCACAATCCCAAAATCAATGTCGTTGTCCAAAACCTTTCGGGCGGTCTGGAAAGAGGGAAGATCATGAATTTCAAGTTCAAGCTGAGGGAATCGTTGACTCAGGTCCAAAATGATTTGTGAAAGATAGAGTTGGCCAAATGAGGAGTGAAGTCCAATCCGAATCATTCCCATTGGTTGATCCGTATCATTCAATAAGAGATTAAATTTTTCTTCCCAATGTTTTTTAGTATCTTTTACGGCAAGGTAAAAGCGCTCTCCTTGAGGCGTTAACAATAAACCCATATTTTTTCGTTGAAAAAGCTTTTGGCCCAAATCCTCTTCGAGTCTTTGGATCGCCTTTGAAAGCCCAGATTGTTGAATTCGCAGCAGCTCAGCAGCCTTAGAAATATTTAAGGTCTCGGCGACAGTGATAAAGTAAGTCATTTCCTTTTGAAAGGCGTCCACGTACTTGTAACTATCAAATTTGTAAGTCTTAGACATATTCCATCATGGAATATCAGATATTCTTAATTAAGTATAGTTCAGAATTTTGTCTCTTGTTACAAGCAAAGAAGCTACATTTCGCAGGACTGGCTTATGGTCTTCGAACTAAAGGTTGAAGTAAAAGAACAAATTTGTCCCTTCGGTCGCGGCGAATTTTACTTTTCAGTTTCTCAAAAAGTCACAAATTTTAGCACAGGGGAAACGGCCCTTGCCGGTTGGATTCCAGCGCGCTATTTAGCAGTGGATCTGGAGGGTCGGATCCTTCTTGATCAAAAAGTGGCCTCTTTCTCTTTTATGGACTCTGAGAGAATCCCATTAGGCACCCGCGAGCTGATCATTCAGCTAGATCATTTTAAAACCATTCGTTTAGACCTCAATTAGTCCCGCCCATTCTCCTGGCCGACCTTTGGAGAGTCAATTTACCAACCAAGGCTTCGGCTGGGATTTCTCTAAAACATGCTACAAATTGTAAAATTAGTTTCACGCTGGAAAAATAACGAGTGAAATTCTTTAAGAAAAATGGGACAAGAGGGAGTCAGGCCGCATTTGGACCTGTCTATCCACGGATTTTGCCATCGGAGGATGCTTTGGAGCTTATTCATAGGGAAGGCCAAGACCTTTACAATCTAGATGGGCGAGGGTCAGTTTTTGAGGACCTAAATCGGTTAGAAGGACTCCTGGTAAATATTGGAGTTCCCGTGAAAGGCTACACCGTGCAATCTGAATCCGTGTTCTTTAGCCAAACTCCTCAGATCAGAGACTCTGTTTCTGCTCGAGTGGCCCAGTATTTGGAGCTTATCGAAGAGATATTTGAGAATTTTGAGACTTTGACGCGAGAGTCGGTTTGGGACGAAAAAAAATGCTTAGATATCGCCTTTAGAAACTTTGGAATGTGGCCCCGTCGTGGAGAGGATTTTGGCTTTATAGAACAGGGATGGATTGTTGAGATTTACAATATGGAAATGAAGCAGATCTATCGTAACTTCGAGTTTATGAGACAATGCAGTTACGACCTCCTAACATTAGAAACAATAGACTGGGCCGAGCTTTACAAGCGCCCCGAGCACATTATTGAGAAAATGTGGTCTCTTCTGCCGACTTTGATGGGTACTGATCACACTTTTCCATATGTCGATGTTCCCCCTCACCTAATCCGCGAAAGATACTTGCATCATGATCGAGTGTTTGTGAATAAACATAAGTATATTACCCCGCTCTTTGATGCCTCCGGAAGTAAGTGTGGCTTTGTCAACTTTGTCGAATCCACCCCCATGCCTTCTGACTCTGGGAGTTTTGTTAAGCTGATTTAAGTCGCTTTTTCGCGCGGCTTGAAGCTAACACAAGGTCTGCAAGCATTTTCGAGAATATTTCGCAAGAAAGTCGAGCGGTTTTTTCTACGATATCTAGGTCCGCCGAACTTCGAGTCTTCAAAAATTCCAGACCCTCTTTGTAGTGGGCCTGATCAAGTAAGCAATGCTCCTCTAAAAAGGATGCTGCCTTTGGGCCGTGATAGTCCCTAATTAGAGGCAGGTACGGGCTGATCTTCAGAGGGCCGACTGCTTCGAGGGGCACAAAATACCCAAGAAGGGCCATGGGGCCATGGAAGTCTATATTGTAGTACAGGGTTTGATAGTAACAAGAGGTCAAGGCTCTCTCGGGAAAGTCTTTCAAGTTAAATCCAAGTTGAGAGAGGTCATTCTTAGCGAGGATCTCGTGGTTTTTTTCTTCCGAAATGCCTTTTAAGAAAACATTATGGAGTTCAGGGTCCCGAACCGGAGTGCGAACAGCAGCATAGGCTAAAACTCGCGTTGCATGATCAACATAGTAAAATATCTGAGCTAAAAGATCTCCGTAAAGGTGGCGATTTTCCCAATCTATCGAGCTAATTTGCTTCCCGATGGACTCCACGCCGGAAAAAATGGCAAGTTCTGTTTTTATGTAAGCTTGATCTGACATAGGCTCCCCCAAAGTTAGGTCATCACTCTATCGGATTGATTGAATCAATTCCGAATTGCGCCAATGGCTAGTTTTTAAGTTTCTGGACTAATTAAATAATAAATATTTATCTCGGATTGACCGAAACTTCCCAAGACCAGGGAGGTCCTATGTTAAGCGAACTGCAGTATAAGGTTATTCCTACATTTTCTGCCGACTCCGGAAGGACCCGAGAGCTAGATAAACTGTATCTTACATGGAAGGCATTTTGGTCGGAAATACTTGGGGATCTTGGTTCTTCTTTAGCACTGGATGATTTTTCAAAATGCCCATATATCGGCTCAATCTGGAGGGGCGACGAAATTGTCTCGATCCATCTTTACGGACTTTATGATCTAGGCTGCGCATGTTTTCGCGATCAGTCTTATATCTCATCAAATTTTACTGAAAATTTTTTGAGCCAGGCGAAGATGCAGGGCTTTCGGACAGCAGTGTCATTCGAGTATTTGTCTGTAATGCCTAATTATCAGTCTAATAAAGAACTTCCCATTGCTAGAATTACCCTTGGACTTGCATTTGAGATCTACAAAAGCTTAAAGGGAGTCGACATTGCCATTGGGATCACTCGCGACAGTAAGCGAGTCAACGAGATGGTAGAGGATTTTGGGTCCGAAATCGTAGAATCGGGCCTGGTGAAAAACGGAGAGGTTTCAAGTTTATCAATGGGTCTAAGATCAAAGCTGAAACGATCCGCCTCGGTCAATATACAAAATGCAGTAAATGTACTTTGGGCTAATCGGGTAGATGCAAGAATCCAAGAGCAGGTCCTTGCGGCTTAAGTCAGAAAACAGGCGTGGAAAAAAGCTGCTCTGAGGCATAAAGCCCCAGTCAAGCCCCATATCGGCGCGACTCTTTAAGTTTTATTTATAAATTTCTTGGCAGGATCGGTTTGAAATGAGAAATATAGATTAAGTCTTTTAGAGGTGGTGATCATGGCTTTAGGAAAATTTTTGGCAGACAAGCGGGTTTCTTTAGGTATCACTCAGGCAGATCTTGGCCGACGACTTGGTTATTCCAGTGCACAGTTTGTTTCAAATTGGGAGCGTGGGACCTGCTCTCCGCCTCTTCAGGCGATCCCGAAGCTTTGTGAAATTTTAAAAATTCCAATGAAAGACATGGTCGAATTGATGACCAAGGCTTACCGGGATCATTTACAAGAAAACCTGTCAGTAAAACGCAAAAAAACTAAGCGGGCCTAATGGGCCAGGCTTAAGTCCAAAAGACTGGCCGTCGGCCTCTCGCAATTGTGGATCTTCTTCGTATCACCTTATTCATAAGTAGCAGGGACGTTCTAAGTTCGGAGTCCAGCTAGCAGCAGAAGAAACATCGGAAGTGTTGTTTTTTATGCTTTGATTTAGGCATTTGGGTGCATAGTAGGGCATGTCGAGATAAGTGCCTGAAAAGTCTGAGGCCAATTCCAATGGCCTTAGAAGTCCTTCTTTTAAAACACTATCAGATCTTGCGAATCCCTCCTCCTGGTTTCACAAAGAGCTTCTGCGTTAGGTGCGAGCGGGGGGGATTCGGGTCATATTGACCCGGTATTCTAAACATGTTCTGTTTAAGGAGATAGGCTTGCTAGGAGATGTTTTGCAGCTAAAATCATTTTTGAAAATTGGGCGTTTGCCCCTGGCTTCAATGTTGGGCCTGGTGCTATTCGTGTTTGTTGCAGGTGCGGTTTATTTCAGTCTGCAGCAAGAAAGCGATAAAGCGCGCTCGCAAAAAATGGCCGATACCCTAGTTCAGTACTTTAAAAGCGAAATTCATCACAGAGCCTCGGTTCTTAAGGTCATCGGTGAGCAGCTTGGAACCTTCGATCAAAAAACCTTTGATCGAGTCGCTAAATCCATCGTCGAAGAATACCCCTATTTTCACGCCATAAACTTTGTTGAGCCCTCGGGAATTATTGAGCGGGTCTATCCAAGGGAGCCAAACGTTTTAGCTTTGGGGCAAAAGCTTTTAGATCGGCCAGATGTAAAAGACTATCTAAAAGAATCCGAAGGTCAGCAAGTTCCCTTTATGTCCCACAGACTGAAAACCTACCAGGGGATTCCGGCTTATACAATGTATGTGCCTTTGAGGGCTGCAGACGGAAAATTTATCGGCTGGCTGAATGCGGTCGTAGATTTTGATTCTTGGCTTAAGGCTAGCTTTGACCTGCTCAATCTTGGGGATGCGGGATTCTTAATTTCCTGGGAGCACGCGGACAGTGAACCCCTGTTGGTTGGGGCAAAGGATATTGAGCGTCCCTTTGCGTACTCTTACCAAATCTTAAATCAAAATTTGAGATTCGAAGTTGGGTTTGAAGGGGACTTAAGTGGTTTTGAAGGGAAAAAGAATTTTTTAATACTTATATTTACCGGGATAATTCTAATCTTAACCGGATTCGTCTTGATCGTTCGGGCCAGTTTTTCTGAGCAAAGATTGTCCGAGGTCAATGCAAACCTTAAGCTAAAGCAAAGTCTTCTTAGCGCCCTGACCCATGATATTTCAAGTCCATTAACAAGCATTGGTTTCATACTTGAATTAAGCGCCGAGCAAAACCAGCCTTTGTCTGATCAGGACAAAACGCGGATTCAAAAATGTATGACTTCTATTGAAGAGATGTTAATGGCGACAAAGCTTCTACATTCGAAGGGGAGCAGCCAAATTCTACATATGCTTCGGCCTGTAAAAATCGAGAGTGTTCTTAGTGAGGCCATTTCTTTAGTTAGAGATCACTTGGAGGCCAAAGGAATTCAAGTTGAAGTAAAACCCTTTGATAAAAATATTTGTGTAATTGCTGAGCCCAGAACCCTTTGCAACAATGTTCTCGTCAACCTTTTGACCAATGCAGTTAAGTTTTCTGCTCAGCAATCCAAAATATTTATCAGCCTTGAGCTTGATAAAGATAGAGTTCTTCTTAAGGTAGAAGACCAAGGAGTGGGCTGGAGTCCAGAACAGTTGAATCGTTTTGCATCAAAGCAGGCATTGGAGAGCACTTTGGGAACAATTGGTGAGCAGGGCTCTGGTTTGGGAGTTTTTCAGGTACAAAGTTTTATGGAGCTTTATGGAGGCTCTGTCCATATTGAAAATCGTCAACCACAGGGATCTTGTGTCAGGCTTTGTTTTAAAGCGGCGACAGTGGCCCCAGCCGTTTAAGACTTAGGCCCTTCGGTAATATTAAATAAACCGCTGAGTGCTTCAAGGGCCTTCGCATCCACGCGCTCTCCATAAATTGTCTCGATATACTCGATGGCCTGGCGGGGAGTCTTTCCTGGGTTCGAAGGGCTGACCAAAACTTGTTCAACGAATATATTCGCAAGCTGAAGGATCTTCGACAAAGGGTGAAGCGCATGTTTGCTGATGGCTCTGGGGTAGCCTTGGCCCAGTTGATCTTCGTGATGTTCATAAACTAGCTGAACAATATCAGATGAAATGCTCGGAATCTCTGAGAGAATGTCTCGTCCTCTTAGGGGATGGGTTTCAATTAATCTACGTTCTGCTTGAGACAAAAGGTGTCTTGGTTTGTCCAAGATCTCTTTGTCGATTTCTTTTTCGCCAATGTCATGAAACAGGCCTGCCATACTCAGTTTCGAGAACACGGTTGGAGTTTCAAAACCCATAAGCCTTGCAAGCATTACCGAGTAAAGTCCAACACCCACGCTGTGAGAGTAAGTGGCATCCGAATGGGAGTTCAAAAGATCTAAAAGATTAAAGAGTTCACCCTCTTCAGCCAACATTTCGACCGTAAGGCTTACGAACTCAGAGGCGTCCTTAAAGCTTTCCTTGTTGACCCCACTGACATAGGCACTTTCTAGAATCACTTCTCCAGTATACTTCATAAAAGCCATCTTTTTTTCTTTGGGGATCTCGGTGCGTTTGCGGATCATCTTACCAACTTCTAAGTTGAAATTAACAAGCTTGTTGAAGTCTTCTTTTTTTATGTGGAGGTGCTTAAGTCCTTTTTCTTTGTACTTGGCAATTTGCTCAGTCGGAAGCGAAGCTCCGGCGTAACCGATTTTAATAAATTTGCGCTCAGAGAGCTGCACAAAGACATCAAAATCAATTTTGGGGCGGGCGACAAACTCTTCAATCGAAACTTTGCAAAAATTGGCGTGATTTTTTCCATGATCAGGCTCTCCGCCACCGGCTTGCTCTTTAAGGATTCTTGAGATCGCTGCGACGAGATCTTCATTTTTAAAGGGCTTTGGCAAAAATTCTTCGGCGCCATTTTCGTGGGCCGTTTTCGCTTCTACAAGGTGAGAAAAGCCAGTCATCATAATAAAAGGGGTCGGGCAGTTGGACTTGACCCATTGAAGCAGCTCGAGGCCGTTTAAATAAGGCATCTGGACATCTGATATGATGCAGTCAAATTTTGCAGCACCCAAAATATCTCGAGCCGCCTTTCCGTTTGGGGCTTCGGTCACTTTGTGTTTTTTACCTTCCAAGAAAGACTTCAGAGCGTCCCTAAAAAATGCATCATCTTCCACAACTAAAAAATGCGCCACTAGGAAGCCTCCTGTATCTGTTTGATATTTGGAACTTGATCTGAAAAAACCATTTTAAAAGTTGTATGAGGATCGGTTGGGTCGTAACAGATATCCCCGCCAATCCTTTCAATAATTTCTTTTGCGACATTTAGTCCAATGCCGTTTCCATCCATTTTTGTGGTGAAGGAGGCTGCGAATAGATGAGGGATATTTTTTTCTGGTACCCCAGGCCCACTGTCGCGAAGGCGAATTTCAATTTTATCTTCAACTTTTAAAAACTCAAGTTGGATCCACCGCTCAGCCTCTGTGTCCTCAAGCTTTGAGATGGCATCAATCGAGTTGTTGACCAAGGTGATTAAAACCTGAGTGATTGATCCAGGTTCGGAATAGAAGACTTCATCAGCTCCGCTAAAGTTCGTCGTCAAAGAGAAATGAATATTTAGAAATCTTAAGCGGTAGGCGGATAGAATATCAAGATCCGAGAAGATTTTTTGAGGATCAACAAATGAGAGTTCAGGTTCAGCCGACATTTTAACAGACCTCAACAACACCTTCATGGTCTCGGAGACTTTTTTTACAACATTTTCATGCTTCTCGAAGGAGACCTCTATATCCTCCGCGTTTCCAGATGCAATATCAAGCCGAAGTTTTTCCATAATAAAATGTAGGGCTGTCAGAGGGGTATTGACCTCATGTGCGATCTGTCCTGCTAGGCGTCCAATTCCTGTTAGTTTTGAGTCATGAAAGCTTCGAATCTGTTGTTTGTGAAGCTGTGATTGCATATGATTTGCATACAAGAAGATCAGATGAATATGGTACAGCAACATGAGCATCACATAGGCGGAAAACATAGCCCCCAAACCTTCGGGATAAGTGTTGTAGGCTCTAAAGGGGAGAAAGGTTTGAAACATGTAGGCCGTAAAAAAACTGATCGTCGAAGCTAGGATCACCCATTTTAGCAAAGACCTAGAGTTAAATAATACGGCATAAATCGGAAAGATCGAGTACCAGGCGATATTAGAGCCCTGGATTCCATTTGTAGACCAAATCCGATAAGCCAAATAAATCAGTCCCGTGATCATGAGTAAGCCCGACATCTTCGGGACAGAAAACTTCCAGTTCGGAATAATGCCAATCAAGAGGTAAGTGCTTCCCCCGGCAATTGCAATAAAATGGTGGATGTTAAATTCGGCAAAAAAGAGAACTTCCACCGCCGGGTGAAAGACTGTGACGATTCCTACTAGGGTAATCGACTTGCGAAGCAAGCCTCTATGAAAATCCGTATTTCGATTGATCATCCTCGCTCTTATCGACAAAACGTCTGTCAGAAGCCGAGTCTAGTTTTAAGAATTCTTCAGGAATTTTAATACACTAAAAGGCCTCACTAGAATTCTTTTAGCGAAGGTCCCCTGGGCTATCGGTAGCATCGGAGAACCAAAAGTGGCCCTGGATCTTCAGAAACATTTCTGCTTTAATGTCAGAATGAATTTAAGCCATATGAAGCGAGCCATTGAGCTTTCCAAGATGAATGTCCAAGGCGATCTGGGCGGTCCATTTGGGGCCGTCGTAGTGAAAGGGGATAAGATCATCGGCGAAGGGGCCAATTCGGTAACTCGCATCCTAGACCCAACGGCCCATGCGGAAGTCCAGGCCATTCGGGAAGCCTGTCTTCGCCTTAAGGACTTTAGTCTGGCGGGCTGTGAGATTTATACTAGTTGCGAGCCTTGCCCTATGTGTTTAAGTGCCATCTATTGGGCGCGGATTGACAAGATTTATTATGCAAATACTCAAGCCGACGCGGCTTCAATCGATTTTGATGATGCCTTTTTGTATCGCGAACTTAAGTTGGAAAAGGAGCAAAGACAGCTGCCAGTTCAGCAAATTCTTCGCGAAGAGGCTTTTGAAGTATTTAAGCTTTGGAAAAATTCTAGCTCTAAAGTGCCTTACTAAGTTTGGCATCACAATAAAGCCAGATCGTATTTCCAACACCCGGCCATTCGGTCCCGACATGTCCAAGTCTTAGCTTTTCGGATTTTTGCAGATCTTCGGGCTGGTAAAGAATGTCTGCTTCGACATCAAAGCTGGCTTGATTTTCTACGCGGATTGCAAGTTTTAGGGCTCGAGTCTGATGGTCAATGGCTTGATCAAGGACTGAAAGCTGAAACTCTTGAAAGGAAAACTGAATTAAACTTTCAGTACCGCCACTTGGTGAGTACTTTTCTTCGGCTAGAATATGGGCCGTAGCAAGATCATACAGCCGACAAGTGACCTCGTAGCCCAAGGGTTCTGCAGAGACGCTTAGACTTACAAAGAGTAAAATGATCAAGCCGGCTAAAGTGTGAATTGCTCTCATGCGAACCCCTTTAAAACTGATGAATAGGCGTAAGGCCAATAGCTTAGAAGGGCTGATCTTTGAAATCAAGCCCTTCGGGTGGAAGAGGATTCTGAGATTTGGGGCAAAAAATCCTTGTTTTAGGCTGGTTCTTGTAAAGATTCCCATCGAAGAGTCAGCGGTGCTTCGAGTACACTGCTTTTCAAGAGGTGGTTCATGAATCTTTTTAAAAGCATTGTTCTCGTTTTAGTCTGTTTGTCTCCTGCGGCTTACGCCGAGCCGGGGCCAACATGTGAAAGTGATCAATCACTAAAGTGGCAGATGAATGAGCTTGGCCATCTGGCAGACCAGCTCTTTGCAGGTTTGGATGACCCAAGTCGACAAGAGGAGATGGCGACTGTACTTCAAAACATCCGAAAGCATTTGGCCTTTTCAATATCAAAAGTTCCAGCAAAAGTCCTTTTGAGCCCAAACCTACAAAAAGACCAGCAGATCTTGGCCTTTCAAAAACTCATCAGCCAAAATATCTCCTTAACCATACAAATCGAGCAGAGTTTGATTTCGAATCCTGTGACCGAAGATCAAAAAGCCCGCCGAAGAATGGAAATAGCGGAGGCGATGGGCCAACTTGCCAAGAACATTGGAGTCGGGCACGAGCGGTTTCGCAATCGATAAGGGGCTTTGGATTTCTTGATGCTATCGGACCTTCCGCTTTCAGAATTTAAAATCTTTATTTCGATTGTTTCGGCGGTCATTCTTTTTCTATTTAGTATCAATTCGTTTAGTAAAGAGGTTCATCGGGTCGGTGGGGCGGGCTTTAAGCGGTTGATTGCCAAGTGGACCAAAAACCCTTGGATGGGGGCGGGACTTGGTGCCGGTGTAACTGCGGTTGTTCAATCTAGCACGGCGATTTCGGTGATCACTGTGGCTTTGGTGAACTCAGGCGTGTTCTCATTTGCCCAAAGTATGCCGGTCCTTCTTGGAGCAAATATTGGAACGACTTTGACAACTCAACTAGTGGCCTGGAAAGCCACCGGGATGGGACCATTTTTTATTGTCCTTGGCTTTTTATTAAGTTTAATCAAAAGCAAATATGGCGCGATTGGAAAATCACTTTTTTATTTCGGTTTTGTGTTTTTCTCGCTCGAAGTGATCTCTTCAGCTGTAGAGCCATTAAAAACAAATACCCAATTTTTGGAACTCATTAGCCAATCCTCCTCGGTGTGGCTAGGGGTCTTGATGGGGGCTATTTTTACTGTGATGGTACAGTCCAGTTCGGTTGCGACGGGAGTTGCGGTGATCCTGGTTCAGCAAGGAATTTTAGACATCCATCAGGGCATTTTGATTTCGCTGGGTGCGAATATTGGAACCACGGTGACGCCGATGCTTTCGACCTGGAGCATGGACATCTTTGCAAAAAGGGCTGCGATCGGCAACGGCATTTTTAATGTGATTGGAGTTCTTGCAATTCTTCCGGTGCTTCCATTATTTGAGCAAGTTCTTATCGGAGACGGAAGTCTTGCCTCGGGCCAAGTTCTCGCGAATGCTCATTTTTGGTTTAATCTAGGATCGACCTTTATATTTATGATCTTTCTAAAACCCTATGTGCTGCTTTTAGAGAAGATTGTACCTGCTAAAACTGAGGAAGTTATTTTTGCTAGCCGTTTTGTGAGTGCTAAAGAGACTCAGACGGCGGATGAAAGTCTTGCGAATCTTAAAGCGGAGTTGATTCACCAGGTAAATTTGATTGATCAAGTGGTGGAATGGTTTAAGGTAGCATTTTCGGACCTTTCTCAAAAATCAAATCATCCGGACAAGAAGATTTCCTATATCGAGTTTTTGGATTCAGAGATGAGTGTGTTTGCCTCTCACTTGACAAAGAAAAAATTGAGTCCGGTGCAGGCGAATCAGATTTCACAGTTTTTACAGCTCTCCTTAATCAATAAAGAAATGGCTTTCTTGCTAAGGCTATTTTTAAGGCAATGGGAGAGACTTAAAGGTCTTGAGGATTCAAGTCATCAGAATCAAAAAAATGGTTTTCAAAGTTATGCGGATATAGTCGAAGTATTAGATCAATGCCTTCATCAGTTGGATAAATTGATGAAAGAGCCCTCTGAGGCCCAATATTACGAATTAAAGAAGTCCGAAGACCGTTTAGGGGTTTTGATTTCTGAACGGCATAGAGCTTGTTTATTGCGTTTGCAAAGCCACACCGATGAAAAGGAGGCCTTGTTGCTGGAGTTTTTAACCACGGCTCAGAATTTTAGAGAAAAAATTAATTCTGCACGTAAGGCAAGTCGCGAGTAACAAGAAGTAACAGTTCCCTTTTCCCGTCTCGCCGCGGCAGAACAAATTGTTGCCATTTTTTTTCTGCTGCGGCGAGACGGGAAAAGGGAACTGTTACCTATTGTATCCCAAGTTTTGCTTTGATGGCTTCGATATCTGATTTAAGTTTTTGATTTTCAGATTTCAGCGAAGCAATCTCGCGATCTTGATTTTGGACTTTTTCACTTAAGACCAGGATTTGGTTTTCGCTGGCTTCACAGCGAAGTTCGGTTTGCTGAATTTTTTCGTGGTGTTCAGAAAATCCCTTAAGCAAGTAGATCGGAAGGCTTGAGTAACGGACCTGAAGGTAGCCATCACTATCTTGATCTACTAGTTCTGGCATGATCTTTTGAACTTCTTGTGCAATTAGACCGATGTCTGTTTGATTGCCGAAATTTTTATTCGGGAACTCTTCTTGCCTCCATTTATATGATGAGGGCTGCAGTTGGGCTAGGGATTCACCAACAGAGGTCAGTCGTTCAATGTCCTTTTTAAACCGAATATCTGAAGAACAGGTTCCGACAAGAGCAGTCCCTCCATAGTTCAGGATACAACCGTTACTTCCGGTTGTCCCCACTCGAATGTCGCCGTTGACGACAAGTCTTTCCGCGCCGGGAAGAGTTCCGAGTCCGATGCGCTGGTTCGCGGTGCTTCCATACACGGTATTTCCAATATTGATTTGATCGAAGGTTGTGGGGCTCGATGCAAGGACTCCATTCCCAATTAAAATATTATTCGAACCGGAGGTTAGATTCATTCCTGCATCTGTTCCAATGGCAATATTGCTATATCCAGTGAATATGTTAGAACCCGCATTTCCTCCAATCAAAACGTTGTCACTTGAGTTTAGTCCGATACCTGCCCCTGAACCAATTGCGACGTTGTTGACTCCACCTGTAAGCGACCGAAGTGAATCCATACCCACTGCGATATTATCATTTCCAGATGTGATATTTTGTAAAGCATTTGCTCCAAAACCGGTGTTGTAAAATCCTGCTGACATTGTTTGTCCAGCGTTGTAGCCGACAAATGAGTTTGTTATATCCTGAGAGGGGCCGTTACCAATGTACATGCTGTCGATTCGGGCCGGTCCTTGGACATCGAGCGGGTAGGCCGGAGTTAGGTTTCCGATTCCCACGTTTCCAGCAGTATCAATAGAAAGTCTGTCTGTGCCGGCAGTGATTAAGTGAAGGGGCTGTCCGTTGTTTGTCCCAATTCTCATCACCCCATCTGAAGTATTTCCATTTGTACCAACGGATTGTCTCCATTGACCTCCAGAATAAAAATCAAAGCCACCGGTATCCACATTGTATATTTGTAGACCCGCTGCAGGGGCAGCGATCGAATTTCTTTGGGCTGTGGTTAGCCGGGGCATCAAGAATCCACGGTTGGTGGAATTCATTTGAAGCAGGGCCGTGGTCTGGACTGTGCCGGGACCGATATCCACTCGTCCGCTTGGATCAATGATCACTCTGGCTTGGTTGTTTGTTTCAAGCTGTAATCCGAAGGAGTCGTTGGTTCCGATCATAATATCTGCGGCTAGGGAATTTCCCTCATTGACGATGACTTGGCTAGGAAGACGACCGATGCTGAAGACTCCTGCGGTTATGCGGCTTGCATCTAAGCCATCGATTGTCTGACATTCAAACGTGTCCGAAACAGATTGATAGCTAAGCGCCTCTGAAGAGGCACAAGTCGGTGTGTTGAAAAGAGTTCCACCGAATGTGGACCTTAGATCATTGAATTGGATAAATTTACCCATCCACTCTGTTCCGTTATAATGCATAAAATGTCCGGGATTTGGAAGTGAAGGAGATAATGGAACGGATTGGAGCTCGTTGACTATAGCTAGTCCCGTTTGATTGATAGAAATATCTCCAGAGATAGTTTGTGGGGTCGCCACATTTACCCCATCTCCAATAAAAATTTGGCCTGCGTTTAAATTCTGATTCAGTTTGTTGTTAAAGTTATTGTAGTCCGTAGAGGACAAAAGTCCTCGACTGATCGGGCCAGCGTTTGGAAGATTGAAGGTATGAATAGCGCCTGTAGAATCGATATTAAAGTCTGTGCCTGCCGCCCCAGTGGTAAATGTCTGAGCGGCTCCGCCAAGTCCGTTTAAGGTTGAAATGCCAGCCCCAGCAACTCCTAAAGATTGCCAAGTGGCTCCATCGTAATAGTTAATTTGGTTTGTGCTCGTATTATAGATCTGAAGGCCAGCCGCCGGGACCGCGATACTGTCTCGGTCCACGGTCATCATTCGCGGCATTAAGAATCCACGGTCCACACTAGAGAGCTCAAGTAGAGCGCTTACCTGTGGAGCCAAAGTTCCAATGGCGAGCTGACCATTTGTGGACAGCCTCATCTGGCTTGTTCCATTGGTTTCAAAATTCAAGACGTTGTTGTCGTTTGTTCCAATCGTCATGGGACCGCCAAAGGTGTTTCCGCCATTGGTTAGATCACCTCCGCCACCGGCACCAATTAAATCCGTATAAGCCCCACCATTTTGTGAAACTCTGAATGTGTTCATGGTGGAATCAAAATAAATTCGCCCTTGTCCCGCAGGAGACAATGGGGGAGAGGCCATACCTCTTAAGATAAGATCTCCGCTAACATCTAACTTCGAAGAAGGGAAAGGCGATCCAAGGGCCAGATTTCCCGCGGAATCGATTCGAGCTTTCTCGGTCGGAACTGTTGAGCCTGCGGCCGCATTCGGTCCCATTGTGTAAAATCGAAGGGAGCCGTCCTTTGATCCGTTTGCTGGATCATCCCAGACGCCACTGATAAGTGCGGCATCACGAAAAGTTCCGTTGATACTTGTTTCTAGACTAAATCCTAAAGAAACTCCCATTTCACTTGCGCCACCTGAATCCGAGTCTTCATGGCTTAGTCGAAGGGCGGTGATATTGCTGTTTCCGGCGGCGGATCCCACATTGACGTGCAATCGGGTTTCTGGAGCTGTGGTTCCGACGCCAATATTAGAACTCGCATTATTAATCGATAAACCCACAGTTCCGTTGGTTATTAAGTTTAGATTTTGAGCTGAGCCCGCACTGGTTCCAATTGAGAGGGCTGCTCCAGTTGTGTTTCCGCCGATCTGAACGGCGTCAGTAATTCCGTAGCCGGCAAGCGTATTCGGAAGACCAGAATTAATAATAGACCAAGGAAGATTTGGAATGTCTCCGGGTATTAAATTGTTCCCAGCCGTGACTCGTCCTTTTGCATCGACTGTCACTTTTGGGTAGGTACCCGCGGTCACTCCAGAGTTTGCAAGAGTTAAAACGCCCGCATTTGTTAGGGTGGCATCGCCAGAAAGAGGAACTCCAGTTGCAACACTTGAGGCGTTTCCAACAAAAATATTTCCGCTAGCTAAACTGCTTGTTAGCTTAGCCAAAAATGAGTCGTAATCAGCTCGGCTAATTAATCCTTCTGTTACGCCGGCTGAAGAGGCCATTGGAATATTAAATGTATGTGTACCTGCCACTGAGGAAACGGTAAATTCTGTTCCTGTATTCGAAGTTGCAAAAACTTGTGTTCCATCAGTCAGTCCGTTGATCGTACTAATCCCACCAATGGCGGGTGCGACCCAACTTAAATTTCCGGATGTGTCCGAGGATAAAACATAACCCGCCGCTCCTGCTAGGGCTGGGGGCAGAGTTAAGGTGTAATTTGCTGTGATATCCGTTGGAGTCTGCAATGTAACAAAATTTGTATCAGTATCGAAGGCTCTAAGAGCACGGGCGCTTAAAGTTGTTGCAGAAACCGAATCCGCCGTTATCGAAGTCGTGGTCACAATCGTTCCGGTCGTGTTGATCGAAGTCGATCCAGCAATCGCACCCGAGGTGATCGCCGCACCCGAAACCTTACCCGGTGCAACAAGGTTTGGGATGTCGGCTTCAACCAGAACGGCTCCTGCAGACACTCTCCCTTTGGTATCGACTGTAACTTTAGGATAGGTCCCTGCGGCGACTCCCGTCAGAGTTAACTCTGGGTTTGGATAAGTGCCGGCTAGATCTCCGCCGGCAGCTCCCGTTGGTGCGCTTGAAGAATTTCCTGGGACCCACTGCGTTCCATTCCAAATTAGAATTCTATTTACGTCTCCGACACTTAAGGCAGAAATCGCAGCACTGTCGGCTGGAGCTCCACCGATACGAGCATCTGCATAGCCTTTATTTACAGCATCATTCGCAACTACAGGAGTGGCCAAGTTTTGAATCACTTGGTTGTTCATATTAAAATTCGCAACGGGAGTGGAGCGAACATAAAGATTGGATGTTCCCGATATTAAATTTGAAAGAACGGGATAGTTAATTGCAGAAAAAATATTTTCTAAGTTGGCCTGACTGACTTGAGCCGTTGTCGTATTCACCTGAATAAAATCATTTGGTGTTCGGCCTTGAAGGCTTCCTGCAACTAAGGCCATTGGCACTGAGGTCAAAACTTGATCCGGGGTGAGTTGTTCTTCTCCTCCGCCATCGTTGACGAAAACTCGAAGAAGACGGTGATCGCCAGCTGCAGGAGTAAAACCAGCGGGACAGCCCGCAGTGACTCCGATAGAGCTTGCATTGTTAAACACCGTCAGCATGTTGTGACCGGGGTCATTTCCAGTTCTTTGGGCGCTACCTACTGCAGTTCCAACTCGTAGGGAAAAAATTCCTTCTAAACCAAGTGTCGAAAGATTTAAGCCAGTTTGAGATTCTTCGTAAAGGACACAATTCGCCGTTGGATTTAAAACTTGAATTCGAAAGGCAGCAGAATTCGTATTGTTTGGAGTTCCGCCCGTAGAGTAAAGACGTCCCTCGTAGGTGAAACCATAGTTTACGGGATTCGCAAATGCGCTTGCACTGATCAGCATGCTCAGTGCCCAAAGATGAAGTTTCAAGTTGAGGCCCCTAAAATAACTTAGTTTTGTCTTGTAGTTTTGCAAAGTAGCTAAACCCTCCAGCAACGTACCACGTGGTTAATCTATCGGGATTGTCTGGACCTTATTTGAGGTCCAAAATGAGATTTGTAAGAAATTTTCCGGGCTTGCTTAAAAAAACTGAGTGACTTTAAGGGGCGTGATTCGCCTGTCCCGTTTTGAGAATGTAGCTTGCGCTAGATTGATTATTATTATGAGAAAACTTCACGCTGGATTTGACAACATAACTTGCGGAACTACTGACTCCACCGGACGAACTAATGTGCATTCCTGGCGGGGAGGATTTTCCTGCAGGGATGTAGATCAAGGTCACCGTGCTAGCTAAAGAGTCTCCGGCCACAGTAACACTTTTTAGTTCCAGATTTAGACTAAACTGAGAACTTGGATTAAAACCCATCTGGCTTAAGCTCTTTAAGCTAAAGCTGAATTTCTCATCTTTACAGTCTGAATCAAAGGGATCGAAGGTAAACTCAGAGATCTCATCCCATTTTTTAAAGCCAATAATCTGAGCCTTAAGTCCAGACACCCTTGAATCGCACTCGCCCGAGATCAAAAGGTTTTCGCTAAGAGAAGTCAGGGTCATCGTATTAATGGTTTTTCCTGAAAACAGGGGCCTGGGAAGTTGGCTTGGATCCAAGCCTTCAAATTCGGGTATCGTGTCCGTGCAGCCACTGCAAATTGTCGCAAACACTAGAACAAACAGAGTTCTTACTTTCATGATTTCTTTATCGGCAAGATTTCAATTTGCCATAAGTCTAAGTCCAGTCTGGCTCGAAATAGACCGAAGTCCTAAGAAGCTAAGGCTTTAAGCAGCCGAAAGGACTTTCGTAAGTATTTTTTGAACGCAATTTTGAATTGCACAACGAGGATGAGCGACGATGAAAACAAAAGTCCGAAGGCATTTTTTAAAAGTAATACTTCTTGTTCTAGTTTTACCACTTGGCTTAAGTGCTTGTGGAGACTTAACAAACCTTGCGCAAACAAACTTGTATGCGACCGATTACGCAAATAACACCAAAGTTCCTGACACTCCTCCGCAAGGATACGGCCAGGCCCTTTTGGATGTGCCTCATGCCGATGGGGACTTGAAAGTTCATCTTTGGTATTACCCCCATCCTCAAGGGGCAGGAAAGCCAACTTTGATTCACCTTCATGGCAATGCTCAAAACTTAGGTGGCCTACACGAAGCTAATTTTTTAAAGAGCATCGAGTCTATGGGTTTCAACTATATGGTTGTTGATTATCCGGGTTACGGAAAAAGCACTGGGATTCCAAATCAAAGTCGGGTTTTGGCTTCAGTTGAAAAAGCGATGGATTGGACCAAGGCTCACTTCTCAAGTCCTAAAACCGTTGTTTGGGGATATTCTTTAGGCGCCGGGGTTGCGGGTCAAATTGTACTTAGAAATCAAAGTGAGTTAAATGGCTTTATCCTGTCGGCTCCTTGGACTAGTGTTCGCGCTCTTGCAAAAGAGAAGTTCGGCAGCCTTGCAGATCAGCTTCCTGATGAGTGGTACCAGGCCAACGAATATGACACTCTTGCTGCGGCCCCTCAGATTCAAATTCCTGGAATGATTCATCATGGCACCAAAGATCAGACGATTCCCTTTGGAATGGGCGAGCTTTTGGGTCAAACATTTTTACCAGGCCTAGTTGATTTTGTCCCATTGGCGGATAAGGATCACAACGATATTTTTGTCGAGAGTCAGACTTGGCAGCAGATGCGAGATTTTATTCTAGGTCTGTAGTTTACCGCTTGGAAGCCCTCATGGACCTGTGCTAGAAACAGGTCCATGTCTAAATTATTTCTTTGGATTCTCTCTTTAAGTTTGTTGTGCAGCAGTATCGCGTCTTGGCTTTCGCCAAGATTTTTATCTTGGTACGCAAGCCCTCCGGTCCCAATAGGTGTTCACTGTGATGATGCAATCAAATGGGCCATGGAGAGGTTGATTTTTATACAGCTGACTGGGGTTATTGTTGGGGCCATGCTTGGAGTGTTCTTTTTTCTTTGGCTTCGAGGAAACAAATCAAATCCTCCGACTCCCAACCTTCCATAGGACTTCAAGATTCTTTTCAAGCACATAGCGGAATCTCACACATTTTTTCAGATCAGTTTGTTTTATCTTTTTAAGTGCTCCGCCTCAGCCGTCGAACATCCTCGGTCCGTTTTCTTGCCATAATTTAAATGGTTTCTAGTTTTTGGCATTACCGGGAAACTTGTAACTTGCAAGCGGACCTGCGGAACTAGTCTTCGGCGGACACTTAAAAAGATAAAACAAACTGATCTGAAAAAATACTTACTGCCTGGCTTGTTGTTCGTATTTTGGCATTCTTGTTAGCAAAAGCAGTCCCGGGATGGCGATTAGGGCACAAAGGACAAAAAATCCGATCCAACCCATTGCCTCGGCCAAATAGCCGGTGGGTGCGGAAATTAAAACCCGTGGGATTCCCATAACACTTGTTAACAAAGCGTACTGAGTCGCAGTAAATTTTTTGTTTGTTAAAGAGGCCATGTAGGCGGCAAAAGCTGCGGTTCCCATCCCGCCCGAAGCATCCTCAAAAATGACAACGACGGTTAGTGCCCAAATCTGAGCACCCACTGTGGCGAGGCCCGCAAAACATAAGGTTGAAAGCGCTTGAAGAATTCCAAAGACCCAAAGGGATTTATGGATGCCGTAGCGAAGCACAAAAAAACCGCCAATCAAAGCGCCACCTAGGGAAGAAAAGAATCCAAAGGTTTTTGCAACGACCCCGATCTCAGTCTTTGTGAATCCAGTCATCAGATAAAATGGAGTGGCCATGGATCCCGCCATCGTATCGCCCACTTTATAAAGCAGAATAAAAATCAGCATCATCCAGGCCCCATTGCGACCCATAAAATCTAAGAGAGGATCTACTACGGATTCACGAAGAGTTTTTGGCGGGGCAACTCCTGTTTTTGGTTCCTCCGCCCAAAGAGTCACTAAGACTCCAATAAGCATTCCTGCGGCCATGACCATATAAACCATCTTCCAGGGGATATGGTCGGCTAAGATCAGAGCTAAAGCTCCTGAAACCCACATCGCAATTCGATATCCGTAAACATAAAGTGAAGAGCCCAGGCCGAGCTCATTATCGAGAAGGCTTTCTCTGCGGTAGGCATCGACCACGATATCTTGGCTTGCGCTAAAAAATGCGATCAGGACGGCGAAGAAGGCGACCATCCAAGGATCTGTTTTCGGAGAAATCATCGCGATGCCTAAAGTCGCAGCAATCAGACCAATTTGGCTAATAAAAAGCCAGCCCCTACGACGGCCCAAAAATTTTGGAACATAGCGATCCATAATCGGGGACCATAAAAATTTAAAGGTATAAGGGACACCCACTAAGGCAAAAATGCCGATCACAGAAAGGTCAACGCCTTCGTCGACCATCCAGGCCTGAAGGGTCCTTAGGGTTAAAAGCAGGGGCAGACCGCTCGAGAAGCCCATTGCAAGGGCAACCCACATACTTTTTTTCTTTAGAGCTTTTAATGGGTCAGTCCAGCTGCCTTTTTCTGCTTCCATTCGAATAGTCTCGAGAGAGGAATCCTTCGGGTCAATCAATATGTTTTGGTCTTTGCGGCTCTGCACCGAAATGACCCTGATTTTGTCTGGAAGTTGACCCTCTAGGCCTTGTCCGCGATAGTGGGGTCTTCCAGAGGAGTCCTATTATGAAAAAAATTAAAGTTGCAAACCCGGTTGTCGAACTTGATGGGGATGAAATGACTCGGATTATTTGGTCCTTTATTAAGACCAAATTGATTCTTCCTTATGTGGATTTGGATATTAAGTATTACGATTTGGGTGTCGAGCATAGAGACGCAACTGAAGATCAGGTTACGATTGATGCCGCAGAGGCCATTAAAAAATATGGTGTGGGTATTAAATGTGCGACCATCACTCCCGATGAAGAGCGAGTGAAGGAATTTAATCTTAAAAAAATGTGGAAGTCTCCAAACGGGACCATCCGAAATATCTTAGACGGCACTGTTTTTCGCGAGCCGATTCTTTGTAAAAACATTCCGCGTCTTGTTCCGAATTGGACTAAGCCAATCTGCATCGGGCGACATGCTTTCGGGGATCAGTACCGGGCGACGGATTTTGTGACTAAAGGCAAGGGCAAGTTGACGATTACCTTTACTCCAGAAAAAGGCGAGGTCCAAAGTTTTGATGTTTATGATTTTAAAGGCGATGGTGTGGCTCTTGCGATGTACAACACCGATGAATCCATATCTGGATTTGCGAGGTCTTGTTTTAATTTGGCCCTTATGAAGAAGTGGCCCCTTTATCTTTCGACTAAAAACACCATCCTAAAAAAGTACGACGGTCGGTTTAAAGATATTTTTCAACAGATTTATGAAGCCGAATTTAAATCGAAGTATACGGCTGCCGGGATCACTTATGAGCATCGCTTAATTGATGACATGGTTGCAGCCGCCTTGAAGATGCCCGGCGATTTTGTTTGGGCCTGTAAGAACTACGACGGAGATGTGCAATCCGATACCGTGGCACAAGGTTTTGGTTCTTTGGGATTAATGACTTCAGTTTTAATTACACCCGATGGAAAAACGATGGAAGCCGAAGCGGCTCATGGAACTGTGACTCGTCATTATCGTCAGCATCAAAAAGGTCAAAAGACTTCGACAAATCCAATTGCATCCATTTTTGCCTGGACTCGGGGCTTAGCTTTTCGCGGAAAATTAGATCAAAATGCAGACTTAATTCGGTTTTGTGAAACTCTCGAAAAAGTTTGTGTTCAGACAGTTGAATCTGGGAAAATGACCAAAGATCTTGCGGTTTGTATTCACGGATCAAAAGTTTCTGATTCTCAGTACTTAAATACAGAAGACTTTCTGGATGCCCTTGATCGAAATCTTAAAGAAGCCTGGGCCTAAAATAGGTGCCAGGTCTTATATGCGGGCGCGGCGCGCTTGAATATAGGACCTGGTGCCGAGCAAAGTGTGGCCGCAAGGACTTAACTCGCCTGGCGGCGTAAAAGGTCATTTCGCGCATTCATCATACACCTCGGTCTATTTTAGCGGCCCAAAATTTCTTAAATAGCACTTAAAAATCAATGGTTTGGCAGGACATGTAGATGGATCTGTCGTGGCCTGCTTATTGAACTTCTTCCTCCCAATAGGTCCTAAAGATCCCTCAAAGGGGTATGGGATCAGAAGAAGGAGATTCCTGTGAAAGCAACACTCTGGCAACATTTAGGTCGAAATCCACAAGGCTCAAAAAAGAGAACTTTTCTAATTGGCCTTCTTAGTTTTGCCTTAACAGCTTGTAACGCCAAGCTCTTTAACGAGCGCCCTTCCGAAACTCCAGCACCTTCTGACGAGCGCATTGAAAAATCCTTCTTTCAAGACCCTTCCGGAAAACCAAAGACCTTTCTTTGTGGTTGGGCTCCAGTTTCGACTCGTGGAGAGTATGGGCATTACAATACCCATCTTGTTCATGAAATGGCCCATTGTAATGTTGAATTTGAAGTCACTCAGAATCATCTCGTCGGAAGAATGCTAAACCCCTCCGAGCCAAATAACCGTGGGTTGTACAGAGAAGTATTTAGAATCCCAATTCAAAAGCATTTCTATTACGAAAAAGACAAAGATCAATATGGTCGGGAACTTAATAAATTCATAGAAAACGAGAGATCCGACTGGTCGGCTCGTCCTATGATGAAGCTGAACCTTTCAGGAATGCAGACCAGTGAAATCATGTTTGGTTACGGCGTAGATGTAACTTCAGTAAAAGAAATTGAGTGGGATCGAGAAAACAATTTCTTGGGCTTTACTTTAAGCGCAAAATTACCGGGAAATAATTGGTTTAGCACGGAAGTTCAGGCGGACTATCGAGTGAACTTCTTAAAATTCGACCATGACCCCAGCTTTAAGCGTGTTCCCTATCACCAAGAAAACTCAAAATACATGAATATTCTCCACGTTATGGGAATCCGGGAAGAGGGTATTGCTCCATCTTATTATGTCGCTCGATGGGATTTTTCGAAACCTCAAAAAATGTATGTCAGTGGAGCCCCAAAACACGTTCAGCCACTTTTGCTTACGGCCATCGAAAAGTGGAATCAGACTTTCGAGAAAATAGGAATTGTTAAAAAGGGGCAAAAGGCTTTTGAGCCTGTTGTGAAAGATTTGGCTCACCCATTTGACTTAAGATACACGAATTTGACTTGGGTCGATGACAAGCGAATTTCTGCCCATGCACCTCTGGGAATCGGAATGGCCCATGCCGATGTTCGCAACGGGAAGATCTTATGGGGAAGTGCCGTTATCTACGGCGGAATGATCGAAAAATACGTGACGGCTTATGCTCCGACCGATTCTGCGGCAAGTGCCTCGAGCCCGGCCGCGCGTGTTTTGCCCCTTATGGAAAGTTTAACTCAGGTTCCTGCAAGATTTAATATTCCTCAAACATTTAAAAGCCTCGATTTGGGCTTTAAAGATCGTCTTGTCGAAGAAATGCTTAAGCTTCATGGCGGGGACTTAGCGGCAAAACTGAATGCTCAGAATGTGAAGAACTTAAAGCCTCAAGAGGTCGAAGCCTTAAAAAAAGAATTGGATCTATTAAAGCAGCAGTGGACGGCAAAATCCCAAGGGGGCACACTTCCCTTTGAAAGAATTGTCGCAGATTTATTGCAGCAGGTTGGAAGGACCTCATCTGATTCGGATCGGCAGTTTTCACAAAACTCTGTCCTTAAGATGATGGGCTTCGAGCGCCAGGCAAAGTCTGAAGACTATTTTCTTCAAGCAAATGATTCAAAAAGGGCTTTGCTTGCAAAAGTGGCCGCAGAAAAAAACCCAGAACAACAGCGGCGTATGCTTGAAAGCTACGTTCCAAGTGCTTCTTCCGTGTTCTTGGAAGAGGGAAGAACATTTGCAAATATGGCAGGAAGTTGGGCGGCTTCTCCCGCGCACAAAACACGTACATTGCCTGAGATGTTTGAATCAGTAGTCGTAGATTTGACCCTCCATGAGATCGGGCACGTGCTGGGCCTTGGACATCAATTTAAAGAGAACATTCTTCCAAAATCGGGGACTGTTCCATCGAAATTGTATGAAAGCTTAAAGGCAAAAGCGAACGAAGAGAACCACTTTACAAATTATTCCTCTGTGATGGGCTACCGTCATGGAAAAGTGGAAATGATGGTTCCTGTGAAGGAACTTGCTCCCGGTCCTCACGACGAATTGGTTCTTCGTTATATGTATCTTGGAGAGTATTCGACTTACGACAAAGAGAGTGATCAATTCAAGTTCTTTAAGGTGGCCGATGGAAATGGAAAGATTCCACTTCAGACTCTAGATCTTCAGACCAAAAAGAGTCTTCCAGTGGCCTACTTTCCGGCTTGTAACGATATTGAAGCTTCCCTTTCGGCTGATCCATTTTGTAACAGATGGGATCGTGGAAGTAAGGCCGAAGAAATCGTAAAAAGCTATTTCGAAAGTCTTTCGGATAACCTTGAGTCGAATTTGTACTCTTTAGTGGGCTCCTCTGGTGACGCTATGAGTGCCGAGTGGAGACTTTGGGGCAATGCTCTTGACCACATGAGCCGTGTTCGGTTGTTTTATGATGAAATGAGAAGACGCCTTCGTACTGAAGAAAAGCTTAAGCCTCTTTGGGAGCGCATCCGGTCCAGTGAAGAAGACCTTTTGGCCTTCTCTAGAGGTTGTACTGAAGGAACTGAAAATCTAAGCTCGACATTAAAAGCCCTTTTTGCAAACGAAGAAATCCGAGATCTTTGCCGCGCCAATGCCTTGGCCATGAACGAATTTAAATTTTTCTTAAGTCTTCATGAAAGTGATTATACTCGAATGGACCGCAGCAATCGTTATGCGAGCAGTGGCTACTTGGCCGGCGACGGAGTGCGTGACTATAGCCATATCTTTGGATCTTGGTATCAGCTGACGAACCTTCCTTTAAAGTTTACCTCACTATTTAATCTTACGACTTCCGAGCCCTATGCAATGGGTTGGGGTGGGATGTACTACAACTATTATTATAACGGCGAAGAAGACCGCAACCTCTACCGGACTTTGTACCCAAGGGAATATACCCAACTTATTGCGGATGCGGCAAAGTACAATCTGACCTTTGCAAGTACCGGGCAAGACAGTGTCACGACCCTAGGTCGCTCGCTTCTTGCCGCAGGTTGGTTAGTTCCGATGCAAAGATATACAACGAACGATTCGGCAAAGCTTCCAGATTCGTTTAACCAAATGTTAAACCAACAGACTTCATTCGATCTGAGTATCGTGGCTGTCTTGATTTCTGCGGTGGCCCCAGCGGCAGATTCTGGAGTGAAAGCCGACCACTTTCAAAGATTTACCGGAAATATTTTTGACTTCTTCTCTGGAACGAACACAGCGACTCGAGACGTATTCTTGCTTCCCGATGGAAATGTCTTTATTCGCGCGAATCGAATGTTCTTGTATCCAATTACAAAACTTAAGTTTTACTCTGGGACTTCATCTTATGTGATTGCCTACAAAATTTCCTACACGCACGAAGTTGGCGACGAGCTTTACGAAGACAGTGTTAAGTTTTCTCTCAGCGAACTTCACGACCAAGTCACGGGAGCTTGTGTCGATGGGGTCGCGGGATCTGGACTTGCAAATTACTTTCAGTCTGGAAACACCAAATTTGAGGGCTTCTATATTCCTCCGCAAATTTCTACCGATTCTGGAAAAGAGTCAGAAGAACGGTTCCACGATTCATTGAAAACTGAGTTTTCAAAATACGAGGCCAGTGTCGCTGAAAAAGTCCCAAGCTGGGCCGCAGGTTCCATGGAAAAAGTCTGTAACGAGGCCAATCGAGGTGTTGGACAGATTTTATCCGCGGGCGGTCTCTTAAATGGTTACTGGCTTCCATTAATTAACGAGTTCTTGGTTAAATAAGGTGGAGATGAATATGAAGTTACAAGTTGTGATTAAGATTCTTCTCGCAAGCTTAGTTCTCGGGGCCTGCTCTCCGAAAGTCTCCGAACGCTTTCCTCACGAAGGAAAGAAGGAATGGACTCCCCAAGAGGCTCCGATCGATTTGAATGTTTCAGAAGAAGAATTTTTAGCGATAGACCTAAATGCTAAGTTTAAGAATCTCGAGTCTAAGGATCTTGGTCTTGTTGAAGAAATTATGTTCAGTCTTAAACCCTTTGTTTTAAATTCTCGGTTTATTGAGAATACAAAGTTTAATACAGCGCGCATGGGACAGGCGGTGAATCTCTTCAACCGAGCCTATTTTAGACTATTGTCCCAAGAAAAAATCTCGCAAAAGCTACTCGAGGTTCGAGCGAGCTACCTTGCGACAATTTTTTCGGGTTGTTCGCGCGATTTGAAGAGTGATTGCTACCATCTCTCTCGTAGCAACACAAGCCCACTATTGACAGACAACTGGACAAGCCCCTTGCTGGTTCGCCTTGTTAGAATCAATGAAGATCAAATTGAAGCAGAACTCGCCCGGGCTAAGGGCGTTGAGAATTGCGTAAAAGAAAGTCAAACTTGCAGGAACCTTATCGAAGAACGATATAAAATTCTTGCGGCGGCGATGAAGACTCAAAGAGTCCGTACCGTGAACCCAGAATTTTCATTTGCCTATATGAAATATGCAAGGGCCTTTGCCTCTTTGACTGAGTATTGGAAGGCAAGGTCCGAGACTGCGGCAATGGCCAATTCGAACTCTTCTGTAGCGGTTGAAGACTTTAGTCTTGGCTATTTGAACGATGTTCATGGCAAAGTTTTTGAAAGTATGATCGCAAAGTACAACCCAAAGGATATCAAAGATCCAGAGTTTAGTGAATTTGTCGAAAATTTTAATCCTTGGCAGTATTCGAGTCGAAAGTCAGATATTTTTAGACACGGGATCCGAAAGATTTTTAGTCTTGCGGCTCAATGTTGTATCTACTCTGATCCTGCAAAGACAAAATTAAGCCCATCTTTTGTGTCGGCTTTAACTGAATCTCAGACTGAAAAAGACGAGACCTATCCCTCTCTCCGTCAGATTATCGAACAAGTTCAAAATTCTGGAAACGGTGATGTCTTGACTCGCCTTGGGCTTGCTGGGGACGCTGCAAAGATTTTGAGCTCATCGGGGACTCTCGACGAAACGTTTTACGTTGTAGATCGTCTTTACAGAGGACATCTTGAGACCTCTGAAGCGAATATGATCTTACGTCAACTCAATCAGGCCAAGGTGCGAAGAGATCTTTCGGAGCGAGTGGCTCTTTACGCAAGATTTCAGCTTTTGAACATGATTGATGAGACCAATCGGTTTATGGCAGGCATTTATAACACTAAGGGGCTTCCTAGTGATAAAATGTTTGAAATGGCTTTGACCGAGTCTCGCTACCTTTCCTCGCGGTGGTTGGCCTTTTTGTCTCGTATGGACCTTTTAAATAAATTTGTCGGAAGTTATTTTAAAAGTCTTTCGACGACGGATGAAGAGAGAAAGTCCTATGAAAAGGTAAATCAATTGGTTCAGGGTCTAAACCGAAATATTCACTATCTTTCGATCTATCCAAATATGTATGTTTTGAACTACTACTTGGTAAAGATGAAAGGCTCGATTTCAATATCTGTTTGGTGGAGAAAAGAGCCCATTCAAGTTGATGCCGGGACTGTGTTGAATGCGTTTTTTTCGGGCGGGATGCAGCCTTGGTTAAAGTTTGGTGAGGATTCATTGGCTTTACCTAAAGAGATGATCCTATATTCACTTTACTATGGACTTAAGACAAACACCTTTGAAACCTTTGTCCGATTTGCCGAAGAAGGTGGCGAAAACAATGACTTTTTCTCACAGATATTTTCTAAATATATCGAAGAAACTTTAAGGGGCGCCGAAGAGCAGTACCTTGAGATCAAGCGCAACGCGCTTCGCTATCCAACGGCTTACGCCCTTGCGGATCAAATGTGTTCTTATGAGACCGGATTTAATTTAGATGGAGTAAAAGTTCAAGCCTTTGGGCCAAGGGTGGATATTCCAATCACTCAACTCGCTCAGCTGAATTATTCTGGCTTTGGATCGGAAGGAGTCAGTACGACGCTTGCAAGCTTATTGACATCTGGACAGGAGCTGGCTTCCGAATTTAGAGGGGACATCGATGAAAAGGTGACCTATTTAAATGCGATGATTTCTATTGTTGAGAGCCATCTTCTTAAGACTGGAAAAATTGAAAAACTTGGGCAGTCTCATAAAGACCTAGATCAAGGAAGAGCATTGATTAAAAGTCTGGAAAAAATTAAAAATTCCGTACTTGCAGAGTTTGTTGGAAAGAGTCAAAAAATTGCAGACTGTATGATCCATCTTAAAGAGGTTGAGCGAAGACGGGCGAATCGTCTTTACGAAGAAGAGCGCAAATATCTAGGATGGGTTCATGATATCATGGCGCCTTTAAATGAAATTACAGATGGCAATCAGCTTTTGGCGAAGGGCGAGGAGTTGAATAAAACCCATTTTAAGGGCAAGTCTCGATTTGATGGCATTGATGGTCGTTCTTACGTCATGTCAAGATTCGACCTTTATATGCGCATGAAAGAGCGAATTGAGAAGGACGTATTCCTGAACCCTTTGGATGAAGAAACAAAGGTTTACGGAGATTCATTGGGGCGATATCTAAAGCCGCGTCGAGTTTCGGTTTATATTCCACCAGGGATCGAAGAAATGGAGCTTGTGCGTCGAGGACGCGCAGATGGAATTAGCTTTGAATGGGTTGCCGATAAGAATGAGTTTATCCGAAAAGGAATGAGCGCATTAAGTGGAACCTCGGACGCCTTAATCCGTTGGGCCGAGTACTCTAAGGCGGATCTTTCACTAGAAAACTATCTCAGCTCAATGATTGAGTTCTATCTTCTTTCTGAGGACAAAACATTTCGGGCGGATTCGTGTGAAGATAAAGCTTGTGAACAATCTCTTGCATTGGCACCGAGGGACTTAGTCGATGTTTATCTAAAAATGCTTTCTTCCTACACGATGGATGCGTTTGATGTGAAGAATTATGCTGATTTTTCTAGAGACGGTAAAAAAGATCGAAGTTTCTTCGATAAGCTTTTCGTCGAAGAAAATACCAGAAATTCTATCCCGCTGTTTGAAGGTCTGATGCGACGTATGTATGCGGACTCTGGCATCCGTTTTGAGACCGCAGGACATGTTGGAACAGCCTTTGAGGTGGCGAAGACTTTAAATAATATATTCACACTGATCTTCGAGCCTGATGAGTCGCTAAAGACTTCATTAGCTGCAACTTATGGAGACCGTGCAAATCGAACTTTAAGAAAAGTGAAGGATCTATTCTCGTACATTCAAGGCCTAGAGAAAGATGCCTCTGCTCATTCTGAGGAACTGGCGGTGATGAGCAGGCCGATCTTTATTGAAAACGGACAAGCTTTCAGTTGGGATCAAAAAAATGCAGGTTTGGTCTTTGACCAAGGCGTGCAGGATCTCAACTACTTGATTGATGATTTCTCTCAAAGAACCGGAGATCTATTCGGAACACGAAAAGCTCTTAGCGATAAGGGGCAATAGACTAAGATGAAACTGACCCTAGCGCGGACTATTTATTTTGCGGCAAGTTTGATGCTGGCTCAAGCTTCTTGGGCCCAGTCTTCAAATAGTCTGCGCCCTGGGGACGAGCCCTTTAAGCCGGAGCTTGCGAAATGGTCAAGCTCTGTCAGTTGGGAGACCTCCTCCGATCTTGCCGAAAATTCTTCTCCGAGAGCTTACAATCACAGATTGATCGGTGGACTCGAGTACCGGGCTCTTCCTGAGTTTTCTTTGGCCGGTTTAGTAGAAATGAGGACCCTCACTTTAAATGGTCAGATTCCGAAGGGTTCTGAGCAAAATTACGAAGAGGTGTTTTCTCCGCTGGTGGTTCTTTCGGGGAGTTATGTCCAGAAGATGTTCGAAAAGCACTCTTGGCGTGCGGGAATGAATGGCAGCTTATTTTTAGATGAAGCCAGTCGACTTGAGGGTTACAAAGGACTCCTTGGGGTCAATGGACGTCTGCATTTTAATTTTTTTGATGGATTTTATACCATGGGGCATCGAGTAGGCTTGTCGTATTTGATGAACTCATTTGAATTTGGTTCGAATTTGGCAGCCAACCCGAGTGAGTTTTTGGCTTATTCTTGGATGAACTCATTCAGGATTACGGATCAGCTGCGCTTTGGAATTTCCTTCTCTGCAAGGATGACCAGATACTTAGACAGCTTTGTTGACTACAACTACTTAACCGCTGTGAGCCTGACCCAGAATTGGGAAAAGGCATACCTCTCTCTTGAGTACGAGAACGGCGGGTTTACGGAAGAAGGACGAGTTGACTTTTGGTATCTGAATCAGTTTCGAAGAATTGTAAGTTTGTCCTTGGGCGCGACTTTTTAAGGAATGGGCATGAGATTTATTAAGTTCATTTTACTTCCAGTTCTTTTGTTGGCTTCTGCTTGTACAGAAAGATCGAAACCTTTATTCGAACATGAGACTGCAAAGCCAGACGCATTTCAAACGAGCACTCCCACTGCGGAAGAATTGGTTCATATGCCTGAGCTCGCTTCCGTATTAGAGCAGAAAAAAACCTACTCTGGGACGGATCTTGTGAAGCTATGGTTAAGTCCTCTTTCGATAAAATTACTTTCAGAAACTCGTCTGTCTCAACCGAAGACGAGAGAAGAGGATGAGTCTCGTCATCTTTTAAGGGCCATGAATTCGGGTCTTTTAGAGGCGATTCAAACGGGAAAAGTTCTTCGCAAAGATCTTGAGCCTATCTTAGAGCGCTATCTATCGGCAGTTGAATATCAGTGTGAATCGACAAAGAGTTCCTGCGTGGGCCTGGCTTATTTGAAAACGGATCCATCTAGTCGAAAAATTTTCGAATATATGGCTGATTTTTTTAAAGGACGGGGAGAGGCCTTTGAATATCGGATATTGGTTTACGCTCAGGCCTTAAAAAATCAACAAATGGACATTCAGTTTTCGAAACGTTTTATCGAAGTTGGATTACGAAACCAAAAGACCCGCCAAGCGAGTCAGTTTTTAGACGAGCGTGGTCGAGAGATGTTGGGCTCGGTACTAGAAATCGAGATATCCAAACTGTCCAAAGTTCGATTGAGTGAGGAGGATCGGAAGTGGCTCGAGGAAATCCGAATATGGGATTTGTTCTTAGACGAAACTCGGACTTTGTCTGTTCAAGCATTAGGCTCTCTCGCAAAACTTATCGGGTCTCAGGGCCTATATCTTGGTCCAAATGGCCAGGTGACAGAGAGGGTTCGACTCGAGAGCCAACTTGATGCAAAAGATCCGATCTCGTATCAAGCTCAACTGTTAGAGCTACGAAAACGAAAGATGTTGGTCGGATCTGATGTTCAACCGATCGATACAATTGCGGATTTGAAGTACTTCTTTTTGTTAAACCGAGTCTTTTTAAATAAGATCAGCCCGGATCAGGCCTTGTTGTTAAGTCAAGGTTTTCAATTTGAAGGCGAGCGTTTCGAAAAAATCGTAAGATCTTACGCTCAGACTCAGTTTTCTGGGTACCTGCTCAAGTCGACGCTGATGGCAAACGATCTGTTTGATGTTAAAATTCCTGTCGAAAGACTGCTTTGGAATACGATCGACTTGAGTAGTTCGATTCAGAATGTATGGGGGGACTATCGTTCGAGAATGGCGAATGTTGAGAAGTTTTCGATTCGTTTGGCTCGTGAGGCCCAAGATAAAAAAATTGAAGATTCTCTTCGCTCGATGTTTAATTCGTCTGAACGTTCAATCAAATATTCGGCCGTTTACCCTCACACGATGGCGCTTTTTTATAAACTCTCTCAAAAAGGTTTTGCCCTTAAGTTTCCTCGAAGTAATAGGGAGCTTAAGTCGAGCGACCTCTTTGTCTACCTTTATAACGGCGAACTTGAGTCGCCACTTTTTAACTACTCCGAAGATACCGAGCCGCTGTCTCCTGTTGAAATCCTGTATGCTTTTGATTTCGCAGTACGCTCAAATCTTTTTGCGGTTGTGGGGATCGATCCTGATGATTACATCGCAGACGCCTTGTCGAGGATGAGTCAACTGAGATCCGAGCAGTTACGGACGAGGCTTGAAGCGATTCGTGCCCGGTACAACGGCTCGGTGGCATTTTCTCAATTAATGATGACTTGTGGTGAGTTTAAGGGTGCAAAACCTTATCCGCGGACATTATTTTTAGAAGATGTCCCGCGTGCGCCTTATTTGGGTCAGTTATTTGAAATGGCGGCGACGGGGATTTCGAGCAGAAATAGCAGAACTCGTCCTGGTGAGCTTCCGGTAGATTATCACGGCCTATTTTTGATGGACAGTGAGATCGCAGAAGACTTAGAGCGTGCGCGAGTCGATCTCGGGGCAGTGATCCGAGCGGGCGAAGCCATGCAAACGTCTTATTCAGCCTTTTTAAAGGCCTCTGGGATTCGTGGTGACGAAGTCCAGAAGAAGTTATCAAAGTCATCAGTACAGCTGAATCAGATCAAAGGACTAAAAAGAGAATATTTCACTGAAATCGCTGACCGATATCGACAGACTGGATTTTGTCTTGCAAAAGCCGCGGCGAAAGATTTCGATGTTCAGGATCAGGTCTTGAAATATGAAATTGAGTTTTTGAAACAAGTCTATCGAGACATTCAAAAGCTTAGATCTGAGCCAAATAATTCAGGACTTCTGCAGCAGATCCAGTCAAAGTATGAATTCACCGGATTGCCGAGCTCCTATAAGGGCAGTTTGCAGATATCTAAGGATGGAATTCGGTATACAAACCTTGATTTTTGGGTGCGGGCAAGTCGCTACCTTATGGCGGGGCTGAAAACCGAGACGGTGAACTTACCAGCCATTGCGCCGAATCTGTCTTTCGACTACGGCGAGAGTTTTGATTTAAAAAGCCCACTGCTGCGCAATATGAACCATGATTTTGTGTTTGCTCAAGACGAGGGGACATTTATTCGCTCAATCCTCTCCCTTTTATACCAAGGTGGGAAGAGTCTAACAAGCAGTGCTAAAGAAAGTTTTTTATATTGGGAAACAGCCTCAGGAAGACCTATTTTTCCATGGAAGTCCATGCTCCATGGTCTTGTGGTTCTGTATCGGTCTGGATTACAAGATTCTGAAGGTCAGCCATTTATCGAACCAACAGAGCTTTTTGAAATACATCAGGAGTTTTTAAAACTGACCAATCTTTCTGAAATGGAAAGATTCGTGATGACTGAGCGAAGCGCATTTCAAAAGTTTGATCCGGTTTATTTCTCGACGGTCATGCTGGAGTGGAATGTCATGAGTCGAAAAATTAAAGAGACCCATGGGATATTGGATTTTCCTATAAGCCTGATGAGCCATGATCTATTAGGCTATAATTATGAAATCTATTTGCATACTAAAAACCCTGAAACAGCGGATCCGGGATCTGCTGCGATGATTCGACAATTTACTCCGAAAAGACAGGGTGTTCGTGAGTTGGCCCAGAATTATTACCGAGTTCGTTCAAACGAAAATCGCAGATCGACTTTGTTGAATTTTAACCCAGTCTTGGATCAGGCCTTAGATCAGTCCCTAAGAGATCTTTATCAACAGGAAGAGAGGTCAACAAGGGCCTTAATGCAGGCGGGCGATCAGGTCAGAGAGGAAATCTCTAGACGCCCTGTGGACCAGCGTCCGCGCTTTGATTTGGATATGAGTCGAACTTACACAAGTCCGGTTTTAACCACGGATCTTGTTTTAAAAATTGAAGATCGCTGGAGTGAGCTATCTCGTGCAACCGGATCATGTTTTAAAGAGAACTCATGTCCTCAATTTGAAATCGAGAAGCAATAGCCACGGCGTAAAACTGTGGATTCCTTCAAGTCCAGCCCCATTTAAGATTCGGTGACAAAAGCCATTCAGCGATGTTTAATGGGGGCTATATATTCCCAATAAAAAGATCGATAAAAAGTCGACTTCTGAGGTCGACTTAAAAAATCGATTTAAAAAGTCGAATCGCTGAGATTGCTTTGGGTATGAATAGGTGAGGGTGAAGACATGGGGTCATTTCAGTTTGGCTGTGAAGTTATAAAAGAGTCAGCTTCTTTAATGGCCGCTCTAAAGGGACGCAAGTTGGCCTTCTTGGGCCATCCGGCTTCGGTGGACCAAAATCTTGCATTCACACTTGATGAATTAGTAAAAAGTGGGCTTAAGTTCTCCTCAGCCTTTGGGCCCCAGCATGGGATGCGCGGCGAGAAACAAGATAACATGATCGAGAGTGAGGATTTTTTAGACCCCGTCCATCAGATTCCTGTTTTTAGTCTTTATGGAAAAGTTCGCAGACCCTCAGAAGAAATGATGTCTTCATTTGATGTTATTTTGATCGATCTTCAGGATGTGGGTTGCCGTATTTATACTTTTCTGACCACTTTGTTTTATGTTTTAGACGAAGCTGCAAAGTTTAATAAGTCCGTATGGGTATTGGATCGCCCAAATCCTGCGGGAAGAGCGGTTGAGGGCCAGCTTCTCAGTATGAAATTCGAAAGTTTTGTGGGGGCAGCTCCCGTTCCCATGCGGCATGGCTTAACTCTGGGAGAAGCTGCTCTTTGGTATAAGGATCATAAAAAATTAGATGTCGACTTGAAGATCGTCGAGATGAAGAATTATCATCCGAACGATTCAGGCAGCTGGGGTTGGCCCAAGAATTTGTCTTGGGTGAATCCGAGCCCAAATATGCCACGCTTAAGTTGTGTCCGCCAATATCCAGGAAGTGTTTTGGTCGAAGGAACTCATATTTCAGAGGGGCGTGGAACGACGATACCCTTAGAGGTCTTGGGCTTTCCAGGGATGAAATCCCAGGATGTGATTCAAAGAATTGAGAAAGCGGCGCCGGATTGGTTAAGAGGAGCCCGATTACGAGCCTGCTTCTTTGAGCCAACCTTTCATAAATTTAAAACTCAGTTGGTTTCGGCTATTCAAGTCCATGTTGATGGACCCTGGTTTGATTATGAAAACTTTAAGCCCTATCGACTTTATTGTGGACTATTTAAAGCAATTCATGAAGTTCATCCGGAGTTCACGATCTGGAAAGGGCCTCCCTACGAGTACGAAGAAAAACTAAAGCCCATCGATATTTTGTCTGGGGATCAACAGCTTAGGGAATGGACCGAAAATCCAAAAGCCAGTTTTTCAGATCTTGAAAAAGTTTTGAAGAAAGATGAAGAGGCTTGGAAATCCAGCACGGATGGCTATCATTTGTATAAATAGGTCCCGTCTCCTTCCAGTTACAAAATTTCTTAGAATTTCTGATCCAGACCGCGACCCTGAGCGGGTGCATTGCGTCTTCGGATTGCGTCATTGCTTCGCAATGCCGCAACCCGGATACGCAATGCTCGCCGGGAGCGGTCTGGATCAGAAATTCTAAGAAATTTTGTAACTGGAAGGAGAGGAAACGGTATTTATGCTACATTTTTTCTAAGGCTTTGATCAAGAAGAAGTGGTTGTAGTTTGGGTTTTAGGCGGGCGGGGGTGGCGGGTTTTAGGATGTTGCCATTTAAATCGGATTCGTTTGTTTTTTGGATATAGTCTTTGTCGGTGACCGAGGCGAGCATGAAAACTGGAAGTCGAGAGTGGGTATTCGACGAACGAATTCTTGTCAAAAGTTCGAGTCCAGCTATGTTGGGCATTTTAAAAGTACAAATGACAGCAACCGCATGGGGATTTTTTTGTAATGCGTCCCAGGCCTGTTGGCCATCTTCGGTTGCGAGGACTTGGAATCCCAAGCTTTGAAGAGATTCACAGAGTCGCTTGCGATGAGGCTCGAGGCTTTCCGCGATAATGATCAGGTTATTCGGCATTTGTTCTGGCTGAGAC
>CAYMDP010000002.1:0-117107 GCA_964389375.1 uncultured Pseudobdellovibrionaceae bacterium
AGAGCAGCGGAATCATAATCCGCGTGTCGGGGGTTCAAATCCCTCTCCCGCTACCAATTTTACTGATTTTGTCAGTAGTTTCAAATACTTAGCAAAAACGTGTAGGGGATTTTGTGTAGGGGATGTAGGTAAAACTCCTTGAGAAAATAGCCCTTAAATCCGAAATAGAAGCTGTGAAAAAGAAATCCAGCGGCTCATTCTATGTAAGAACGGCACGAAGCACGAGCGGTGCAATCCGTTGGTATCTCTACAAAGAGTCGTACCTCGACGGTAAGAAAATCCAAGAGTCTATTCCTAAGAAATTGTTTACAGAGTTTGGCTTCAAAAAAGAATGGTCCGTTATCGAGGCGAAGGAACGCTGCAAGCGTCTCAATCAAGAGCATAGGTTACAAGTTGGAAGCCACATCAAAGCGGCAAAGAGATCTGAAGAGTTAGCAATCTACGATGAGCTATTGCTCCCAGAGCATCTAGTAAAAGAGTTCTTTAATGTGATTGAGTCCGAGAGCTTTGGGACCAGTAAACACGTCGAAAAGCTAAAGAGTCACTTCGTTACAATTCAGAGAATAATCAAGACGCTAAAACTACACCCTACAGATTTCAAAAAGAAGAGTTCTGCGATCTATAAACACTTTGAAGCTCAGAAATACAGCTCTGATTATACGGCAAAGCTAATTAGGAGCTTAAATCAGTGGGGGAGTTTCTTCTGTGAGTCCCAAGGCCTGTTTTTTCATCCTGTGATGGCACCTAAAGGCATTGTAAGAGCTAGAATTCAAGAAGCGCAGCTAAGTAAGAAGAACGTGAAACGTGCAAGTGAACCGCTGACTGAGGAGCTACTGAAGAAAGCGCGACTGAAATTCAGTGATCCAGCACACTTCAATTTTATTGCTATCTCATTTTGGTTTGGGCTTCGGCCTAGTGAAGTGGAAAATCTATTGAATCCAGAGTTCTATAGGGTCAGTAAAGAGGGCGGTGTGCAGGTTTTAGAGGTATACCAGCCTAAGCTTGTATCACTTGAGAAAGAGAAGAGATGGAAGTTTATTCCATGCTTTTTAAAGGAACAGCAAGACGCCCTAAGGCTAATCCAAAGTGGACAGTTTAAGAGGCCCCATTCAAAAACCATTAAGAAAATCTTTGGACCTGGGTTCGGTCTTTATAGCGGTAGAAAAGGGTTTGAGGCTATGATGGTAGAAAAGGGCCAGAGCTTTGAGGACATTTCTTCGTGGCTTGGTCACACTAGCCTAGATACCACCTATCAGCGGTACTCCAAGCGGCGCAGATTAAGTTGGAATAAAATTAGTGGGTAGTGCGTTTTCTTCAGAATTACCTTAGATAAAATATCGGCTAAAGTCTCCTTCAGAACTAAACAAAATTACCGATATAAAATAAAGATAAGATTGAGGGGAATTTAATGAGGTACTTTCTGTTTTTAGTTATTTGCGGCGTTCTTTCGGGTTGCGCAACACCCTATCAAAAAATGGGATTGGCTGGCGGGTATGATGAAATGAAGTTGGGTCAAGACTTATATCAAGTAACATTCAAGGGAAATGGCTTCACAGGAAGCGAGGCAGTTCAAAAGCATTTTCTTCGTCGATGTGCTGAAATTGCGATTGAAAAGGGGTTCGAGTACTTCGCTTTGATCAACCAGGAGGCTGAAGCATCTCGGAGTAGTTTGGGGTCGACATACAATGGGACAGTTACTCAAAACTACTATGGTGGTTACAACTATTCGGGAACTGCAAACACAACTACCGTGACTCGCCATGGACGAACGGGAGTGATCAAGTTATTTAAAGAAGGGACGCAACCGCCCGTAGCGTACGACGCCAAAGAGATATTAAAGGGCTTTCTGGATTAAGTTAAAGGGAAGGTGTTCGGTTACCTCCGTCCCTACATCTGTTTCAACCTTTAGGTATCATATCCGAAAGATTAAAAACTCTAACATTCTTTGGATTAGGAATAGCGTATCCAATCTTACGTGGACCATTCTCTAATTTCTTAAGTCTTGGTATGTCCACCAAAATTGAATCTGCATAGCTAAAACATAGGACATAATTGAAATCCTGACGACACCTAGATGCCTCGAATGGTTCGGGATCACCAATTCCAAGGCCTCGTATTGGTAAGGAAGTTCCTACTATATATAAATCATCCCAAGTGCTTTTCAGTCTAGTAACTTCGGCCTGAAGGAAATCTACATAATCGCTTCTTAGCATTACCTCGTTATCTGACTCCAATAGCTCAACAATTTTTTCGGTGAGTTGGGAGACTAACCGATTGAACAGCGACACTGGACGGTTTTTATCTTCAGAAAATGGAGTAAACTCGAAAGACTTCCAGTTTATGGATTGGTGTTCGTGCCTAGCTCTACCAACCATTCGGTAGGGCATCCCATCAAAAAGTAAATTTTCAAGTTTCTCTTTTTCTTCTTTTATCCAATTTTCAAGTACTTCAGAGCGTTTTGAATCATCCGAATCCCAGCTTTCTTCTCGCAAACTCAACTGCCCAAGCTCTAGTTCAAAAGATTCAATGTTGATTTGGATTTCGGTAATTTCTTTCTTACGTTTTGCGATCTTATTTACGACATCACTCATCTTGCGTTGTCCTCACTAGCCCCTCATTTCATCAATACAAGTTGTTTATGTCACGGACTCACAGCGTGTTGAATCGAATCTAGCCTAAATCCTACAGACTTAATGTTTGAGTTAACCGAACTCTTGTTGCCATTTGTTGTTGAACTACGTTCTCTTGCTACAAGAAAACCCTCACAATTTTTAAAAACCCGAAAGAATTACTTTTTACTTGCCTTGCTGGGAGCAATTCAAGACCATTTTGTAAACAAAGGTGGCTTGCAATATGGCGGATAAATTTATTGATGTTAAGGACACTAAGGGAAAGTTAATAACGATCAATCCAGACCTCATTTCGGAAATGAAGCCCCAAAGATTCGGACAGTTTTACGTTTCATTTGTAGGCGGCGATAGTGGTCAAGACGAAATTTCGGATGATGGAAAACTTGGAACGAGAATTAAAATGGCCAGTGGTCAGGTAATAAAAACCTTAGAAAAAATCGATTCGATAAAACATAGGATCGCTAACGGCACAGCTAACCCTCCAGAAATTAAAGGCGCACAGGAGGAGGAATAGCTAGAGCCCAGACAATACTCTACCTAAGAGCATTGTAAGTTTATGCCAATTTGGTATTTAAGCTTAGGGTTAGCACCTTTAATGTTCTTAACTTTCAAGTATTGTCGTTTATGGCTCTCTACCGACTCAATGAGCAGTTTAAGCATGGGCACATCACCTTCAATGGGACACCAAACGTCAGGAACTTGATTATTATTTTCTAAAATGAGGACCTTAACCTTCTCGTAAACGGCGCTAACAATGAGGTATTCACTCATTAACAGTTTGAAATTGTTTAAAGTCTTACGGACACCTTCGGGACTCATTCCAACTTCGCTACCAATCTGCCTCAAGGTAAGACCTTCGGCCATAAGGTCCCATATTTTTTTTATTCGTTCGCCTTCGAAACCAGGCCATTTCGAAAAGGTCTCGATGCTCTCTAGATTTTCAATTGCGTTCGACGACTTTGTATTGAGAGTTTGAGAAGGAACTTTGGCATAGCTTCCGTCCAACCACAGGTCCTGTTTAAACCCTTCCTTAGACAGAATGCTTTCCCATTCTTTAAATATCTTCTCGCCGACCTTCTTAGCCTTCTCAGGGTCAGATTCAAGACTATCAGGAGAATCCTTCTCTAATTGTTTTTTACCTAACTCTAAAATCATCTTATTGTACTTCTGGCTATGATCTAAAAGGGCTTTATTTGTACAGGATTTAACCTTACCCAATTCAACGTATTCGTTCTTATAGTTGGTAGAATCTATTGCCTCCTCGAAGACTTCTTGCCAATCTTCTTTAGGGTTTCGTGGGATTTTGAATGATTCTAAAAACGGGTCAGGCGGTTCATTGTCGAATCTAAGATAGAGGGGTTCTTCAGTTGCATCATCCTGCTTATGGTTATCATTTTGAGACTTGTTTGTTAAATGGTCCCACTTACCCCTGTAAGGGCCTCGCTTACTTTTCTTCACGTCTTTTCTCTCCTGTTTACGGGCTTCAATTAGGATAAGTGAAGTAGAGGAATCCCCCCTAATAAAAAATCACAGGTAAAAGAGTTTATCAGACTGAATTTAGTTCCCTGAGAGGGAGAACTTTTAATTTAGTGCCTTGAAAAGTAGTCTCAATTTATATTCTACATAAGTTCACTTTATACTGTATCGAAGTGATGCGGTGTTAGGTGAGATTATTATATAGGAGAGAGGGCTTGCAGTAGCGACTAAAGCCTCCTATATCGTTGAAGCAGTCGAGGACTTTCATTAAATGATTCATGAATAAAGGGTTTAGGCATGACAATTCACGGTAGCTGTCCGATATGGAGAACACCAGCCCAATTAGGACATGGGTTCTCAAGACTTCCTGGGTCAAGCGGAAATGTCGCCCCCGATGTTAGAGAAGTGATTGTTTCTTCGCGCGTCGGGGGTGGGTACTCCCTAACGAGAGATGTTCGAAATCAGCTTCGCAAAATAGATGATTATATGAGGGCTCGACTGACAACCTGGATCGCAGAGCAGCGAAGCTTTGGAGTCGAGTGTCCACATATAAATTTAGAGGTTTTTCAACGTGAAATTTCTCGTCGTCCACTTACTGTGAATGAGAGGGCAGATCGGCTGCTTAAATATATACGTAGTAAAACACCTCATCTCGGGGATGCGCTCCTTTACTATCCTGGTATCAAAGTCACTCCAGCCGACAAAGATTATGAGATGCTCGCCGTTTCCGAATCAATCAATAAGAAAGAGCTGACTTATCTGATTGAGTTTTTAACAGAATTAAGGTTCTTGACCACTCTATCCTCAGATAATGAAAGGTATGATTTTACTATTTCTCCGACAGGTTATGCACACCTTGCAGAACTTGAAACAAAAAGCGTTTCCTCTGATCAAGCATTTGTGGCTATGTGGTTTGATTCATCAATGGACAACCTTTACTTTAAGGGCATTGCCCCCGGCATTGAGAAGGCTGGCTATAAACCGATGAGGATAGATAAAAAGGTTCACAATAACAAAATTGACGATGAGATTATTGCTGAGATTCGTCGCTCACGCTTTATAGTAGCTGACTTTACTCAAGGTGACGACGGGGCGAGGGGCGGCGTGTATTACGAAGCGGGTTTTGCTCGCGGCCTCAATATTCAAGTATTCTCCACTTGCTCAGCGGACTCCATTAAGGACGTACATTTCGATACTAACCATTATTTGCATCTCCTTTGGAGTCCTGACGATTTTGATAATCTGAGTGATAAGTTGGCCGTTGCGATTTCTGCTACCATTGGTGACGGGCCATTGAAGAAAATCCTTTGAGTGATCCAGTTGACCAAGTCTGTCTGGTTATTTATTTGGTTATGAAATATGATAAAGGTCAGTAGTTATAAGTATTTGGGTCCTTCGGAACGTTTTAAAATCGTACGATGGGGAAACTCGCGGCATTTAGCTACACTTCAGTAGGAAATTAGTAATTTCAACTACTTACGAATCATTCTCATTTTAATACACCTATCATATTCCAGTGATTACAATAACTTAGACTTCACTCCCCTAAGGATAATATAGATATCGGTGTGAATATGGCTTTAGGCCCAAACAAGTTCCTTTCAACTACAAGACTTAGCTAGATAACTCTCTTGGATCTCTTCAAAGTATGATCCCTAATATCACTAACAATCCCTTCAATTAACCTTGGCCTATCTTTGTCTCTCCAACCAGGGAGCGAGTATGCCCATGCAAGGTAACCTTCCGGATCATAAAAGAAGAACTTCATAGCCACAGCATAGTGAGTCTTTAGCCACTGCCCGTCTTTGATGGTTAACGGTGGACTATCGTGATCAGTTTGCAGAGGGAGAACATCGGCTTCATTAGACTCTGAATCAGTGGCACACAATAAATTACATACTACGCCCCTACTAGTTGCGCTCGCAGGTGATTCGTCTGCCATTGCTAGAGGCGGCACTAAAGCCGCCCTTGAGTGAATAACCTCTAAAGCCTCTCGAAGGAATCCTGTTGCGTAGTAAACCTTAGCGCATACACCCGGTTTATACGTTGGTGACTTGAGTTCAAGTAGCGAAGCCTCACGAAATCTTTTAATAAGTTTAGAAATAGTGGCTCTGTTAACCCCTAAGTGTTTAGCGTAGTATCCTTGCGAGAGTTGGGTGCCCCGGATCAATCTCTTGTTAGCAAGTAAGGCCCTCATAAACTTCTCGGATAGCTCGGTGGTACATTGTCCTTTGAGACTGTCGTGCATAGACCCCTCAAAGAACACTATCGGAGTGTCGCTCGCCTCTCTATGATCATCCAGGTAGGTCACATTGGATAGGTCAGGGTTATCAGTTCCACAGAGTGCAAAATCATCAAGTGTTGGTTCGGCCCTCCATGCAGTGGTTAGGTTTGGTAATTCATTGGCTATCTTCGTCACGTTCTCAGGGGTCACAAACACTATGGATAGGGCTGGCTTGGTTAGATCAATAGCCTCGTAAAGAAAATTGGCTAGGATACTCTTTAGGGCAGTTCGACAAGCCTCTGTGTGGTCCGCTTTGGGATTGATAACTTCAATTTGAAATAGCGCCTTAACCTTACCGGAAGCAGTTCTAATGACTATCGAGTCTGGATAGTTGTGTTTAAGATGCTTCTCTAGTGAATCAAAGTCGAGAAGCCCATTAGGGAGGTTGTCGAAGTCAGCCGCGCAGAGTATTAGCTCAGGGCTATCAATCGAAACCGGATAGCTGCCAGCTTCAAGTTGGTTATGTTTAGTTATCCATCCTGACCATAACCCAAGTTTAGGCTGACGCCTTTTGTTCTTATAACTCTTGCGTAGGTCGGCATGATCATTGGTTCTAAACCAGTTAGTTTCATTTGTGGGGTATTGCGAACCCTTGTCTCTGACCAGAGCATAAACCAACGGCGTCCCATCTGATAACACGAAAACGTGTTTAGTAGACTTCTGTTTTTTAGGTTTTCCTTTGGCCATGGTTCTAATGCTAGCACGATAGATTTATAAACTACGAACGAAAATAAATTCTAGGTCTAAATAAAATTAAGTTAAGCAGCGTTGATTTTCACGAATGGTTATCTCGACGAATACATTCTCAGAATCAAAGGTGTGAAATTCACATCGAGTTTTAAATACTTACATCTAAACGGGCTCATGCGAGTTGTCGCTGAGCTTATTAGTAGATAGATCGACGGCATATCGGTCAGTTCTCCTTAGTTAGTTAGCTGCATTTTTCCCAGGTGTAGATGCCGGTGAAAGGGTTTTACGTTTCTCCCTTTGCGACCGGCGACTTTTAGAAAGGATTTTTACATGAGTGTTAGAAAGAAATTTGATGTGAGTGAGTTTTTCATCAATACGAAAATCCGAAGCAAATCGGTAAACGCCGAACAGCGTACCGCCGAGGTAGTCTGGTCGCGAGGTACGAAGGGCAAGAGACGAGGTTTTTTCGGTGATTACTACGAAGAACTATCTATGGATAAGTCTGCCGTTGACATGAGTCGATTGAACGCCGGTGCGCCTGTTTTAGCTTCTCACGATGCTACTAGCTTAGACTCTGTAATCGGAGTCGTAGAACGTGCATGGATTGATGGCGATGAAGGTAAGGCGTTAGTACGCTTCTCTTCTGACGAAGCAGCACAGTCTATTTTTAATAAAGTCCGTGAAGGAATTCTTAAGAACATTTCAGTAGGTTACGACGTGAGTGAATACACTGACGTTAGTTTGCCTGACGACGAAGTGCCAACTTATAGAGCAACTAAATGGGAACCAATGGAGATAAGCGTAGTCGCTATTGGATTTGATAAACACGCCCAAATTAGAAACCAAAACAAAGAATCAATAAAATCTATCGAGATTAAAACCAAACCCCATGACAAGGAGAACCCCATGGATAAAGATCAATTACTCGCCCTAGAGCGAACCCGTTGCGTTGAAATCCGTAAAGCTGTAAAAGACGCAAAGCTAAGCCCAGACCTAGCCGAAGAATATATCAATCAAGGCACTTCAGTAGAACAAGCCCGATTAAATATCGAAATGTTCGCTAAATATGCTAAGCAACAAGAAACTCCGATTCAATCGGCTGTATCTGTAAGTGTTGGAACTGACGAGAGAGACAAAAAGCGTGAGGCAGTCGAACAGGCATTGCTTCACAGAGTCGATAGTCGATCATTCAACACTCGCAATGATCTTTCGAACCTGAGCCTAATCGAAATTTGTAAGGTCTTAGACCCTTCACTTAGATACGAGAACGCGTATACAACCGCCAAACGTGCAATGACCTCAAGCGACCTTCCAATTATTTTGGCAAGCATAGCAGAAAAATCAGCCCAGGCTAGAATGCTAATTGCTCCGCGAAGCTATAAAGCGTGGGCATCTCAAGGAACCCTACGTAATTTTAAGGAAGCTCTTGATGTAAAGGCCGGTGAACTGGGTTCGCTTCAAAAAAGAGATGAGAACGGAGAGTACACTTATGCGGCGCTAAGCGAAAGTGGCGAGAGAGTCCAGCTAGCGAACTACGGGCGAATCACCTCATTCTCTCAAGAGATGCTAGTAAACGACGACCTATCAGTTATTTCCAAAGTAGCTTCTGAGACTGGTTCAGTTGGAACTAGATTAGAAAATTCATTGGTCTATTCAGTCCTTCTAAACAACGCTGCTATGAGTGACGGCTTCAACTTATTTTCTAGTGAGCATAAGAATGAAGGCACTGTCGGAGCTATCAGTGATACAACTTTCGCCGATGCGTTTAAGAAGATGCGCAACCAACTCTCGTTAGACGGGCAAGAGTTTCTGAATGTCTCCCCTGCGTTCCTCATCGTGGGGCCTGACCTGGAAGCATTAGCGAGAAAATACTTAATGTCTATTCAAAGTACGAAAGCTAGTGACTCACATCCGTTCGCACAGTCGGTCGAGCTTGTGGTTGAACCGCTTATCACTGACGATAAATATTTCTTCGCAGCAAGCCCTCAAATGATCGACACGGTGAAACTGTATCGTCTAGAAGGTCGTGAAAGCGTTCAGGTTCAGTCGCGCATTAACTGGCGCACAGATGCAATGGAGCTAAAGGTTAGTCACGCGGTTGCTGCCGGTGCCCCTGACTTCCGTGGTCTATTCAGAAACAAGGCTTCTTAATCAATATTCTTTTTAGAGGGAGGGCTTCGGCCCTTTTTTTTTACCTGTTTAGCATTATCAAAAATGAGGGGTTCTTATGGAAATGAAAATAATCGAATTATCAGTAATGGGACACAAGCTTGAGATTAAAAAAGTGTCACAAAAATCATTCGAAACTATTCGAGACGTTTTTCGACAGTTACACACGCATCCGTGTGACGATACCATGATTGCGGCGATATCGACTGTCCAGCTTTGGCTTCAAATTTGCCTAAAGAGCTATGTCCTCCCCAATGGAGAGGCATTTCCTTTGGAGTTTGGAGACGGCGGAAGAGTTACCCCTGAAACTGTAAGAGCAATTTTAGACACCTCTAATCCAGAGTTTTTATCAAGGTTGCTGTTGGCGATGTTTGAAGTAGCTCACAATCCAAACGCCTTTGAAGCGTTAGATGTCGATGGGTCACCATTAAAGGATGTCGTGATCAAGAACTCTTCAGACGGGGTTCACTAATGAAGCCTCCTCGATGCTGTGACAGGCCAATGAAACTAAGCATTTCTCGAAGAGATACGAAGCATGGAGTTGAGACATTTGAACCTAAACTCGTCTGCCGACGCTGTGGGAAAATTAAGCCCTATCAATCCTCTCATTCTAAAGTCCCTTTTGATCTTATAATCAGGTGGGTTTAAAATGCACTTCCTTTACCAGGACCGACGCTGTCGGATTTCAAAGATCGGCAATAAACAATTATTCCTAATCACCGTCTATGGAAAAAAACTAGCCAAAGAAACACAGAAGATTGTAAATGGGATCTACTCCTCTAAGAAATGTCTCCCATTCACGGCCTTGGTTGCCGGTGATGAGTTCACTTGCTGTCTGCCTAGAAAACACTTGGCGAAACTGTCCAAGCTAATCCCTAAGCTTCGAGACATAAGAAAGTAAGGCCTCGCCAATGCCCATCTATTCCCCTCAGAACACCTTATACAAAGCGCATCTGTTCACACCGCCAATGATTGTCGCCTCTCAAATAACCCCTCTAATAACCAACTGTGAGCTTATACGCCGCATCCTAGCAACAGCATTTCACTGTTAGTCCAAAGCTCTAAACACTGTGAAAGACTGTTATTTTTACAATAGTGTCGGGGGTTCAAATCCCTCTCCCGCTACCAAATTTTTGCAAAAGCAAAAATTTCCTCCATTTTCGATTCTCCGGTAGATCCTCCGATTCTCCCCCATCCCCACAAAAGGTTCCAGGTCCCAAGTGGTAGCAATCGCGCGTTATAGCAAGCCAAATCTCAATGGATTGATGCGATGACACTGCCAGTTGGGACCTGGAACCTTTCGCACTGTGTGGCCGCCACGGCGGGTTTAAAACTGAAGCGACAGTTCAGGATTTAAGACCCTTCGTGAAAATTACAGTTGGACTATATTCGTTTTAATTAACGAACCTGTACGCTAGATCCGGATTGGCAAAAAATTGATCTAGCCAATCCATTTTGGCTTTTATCAGAGGCAATTCAAGCTGAAGTGAAGTATCAAAAAGTACTTTTCCCTCTCGATTTAGATATTGAAGGCCAACTTGAGATTCTGAGTTTTTGAAGGCCCAGATCGTTGCGGCTTCGGCGAAGTCTTCTCTAGATGACATGACAGAGTAAGTGGTTAAAAAGCTCGATTGTCCAAGCTCAGCATAGGTCGCATCAATATCCTGAACAGATATAAAAGAATCATTACAGTAGTAGAAGCAAAGTTTCGAAAGGAGCGGAAATTTTTCGAAACCCGTGGGTTTTGGTGCGACATAAACGTAGTCAGCAGGGGGTTGTCCAAAATAGACAAGCTCGCGATCGCCCCAGCTTAAAGAAGAAAATGAAGTCTTGGGCACGACGCAGTCGAATTTAAAATCTGATCCGTCAATATTCACGCAGTTGTTGAGATCCACGGAATTTGCATTATTTAAGAAGTCGATGAGATGGTTAATTTCATGGACCAGCACATAGAGTAGCGTAGGGGCTTCAGAGTTGAGCCTTATTTTTTCAAATGGGCCATGTTCGGTTGGAATTCTGGCAGGATCATCGAGACGGGTCAGACCAAAATTTAATTGTTCCTTCCAACTAAATGGATCACCTTCAAATTTCCGATTCAGAAGTTCTTTTTTTATTCCTATTATCGTTCCGGTCACGGTGCCACCACCGTAAATCATACCGGCATAGGCCATACTGAAAATCTTGTTGTGGATCTGAATGCGATCGACATGACAATAAACTTTTTTATGAAAGGCAGGAAGCTCTTCCGAGAGTTCAGCTAGAATGTCAATAATTGATTCAGGGACCTCAGTCTTCGAGCAATTCGCGTCGAATCCTGGATCCTCGGAATCCGAAACGCAGACCGCATTTCGAATTTGCTCACGGCAATCACTGCTGTGATTTTTAACTAAAGTTTTCTGGAACTCTTTGATATCGGACTTTCCAAGGTTTTGGATAATGAAGTCGTGGGAGAGTTTCAAAGTTTCGGTTTTTGTTGCAGCCGAGTTTTCGCAAACTAAGCTCATCGGAATAACAAATAGTCCAAATATTAAGTTCCGAAACATGAAATCCCCCTCATGTGCCCGAGAAGCCAGAGGAGTTAACAAATGCTTAGCACTATTTCAAAGAGAATTTCTCGTTCGGAGTGAAAGCACTCAGATAACGTGCCGAGTCCAGCAAATCCAAAAATCAACCGATAAATCCGAGTGGTCTGAATTAGACCTTGAGGTGAACCATGTTGAGACGGTGGGGCTTTGGGCTTTTTTTGCTCATAAGTCCTTTTGCTCATTCTCAAATCGAGACCGGAAGATCTTTAGACCTTGAGAAGGTTAAAGAGTGGTCTACTCATGTCCGCGATCGGCGTGCGGAAAGTCTGCAGATTTCTGATCTACTGCCCACAGATATTCACTCCGGAAGTGAAGGGGAGGCCGTGGGCCGTAAGGTGTTACAGAGGGGCTTGGCAAGTCTGGGAAGAATGGAGTCTCTTAAAAACCATCAAGTTGTTCAGGCCGTTGATGCCCTCGAACAGGGAACCGAAATTTCCTCTGGTTCTGCCGGACTATTTAGGCCGCAGAACTTTCGGTTTCAATTGAGACCCGCTCAAACCAGAGCCTCAGTGCGCTACCAAGGCTATATTGATGCGGAAGTCACTTATCACTTAGATACTCGAGTGGCGCGTTTTGAATGGAAAGAGGATCTGGGAAACCGTTTTTCTTTAGGCGTAAATTTGGAATCAAGTGAGCTCGAAAAAGTTGGTCGCATCCAAACCCAATGGTCTTGGTGAGATTCTAGACACAATTTGGTGCCGGTCTAATCAAGCCCCTAAAATGGCTAGGCTTGGCGATCAGAACACTAGCCCAAAATTTTCTTTAAGAATGCAAAATATTTTTCGGGTACTATATCCATTTCCATTTCGCCGCCGCACTTACTGCAGCTTCGCGATTCGGGGATTTTGTTCCAAGACGATTCCGTCGCTTTTGAAAACTCAAAGTCGACTCCACGTCGGGCGATAAAAATTTCTTCTTTGGAGCAGGTCTCGCAGAAATAGGGGATCGAAAAGGACTCCACAGTTCCCTTGTCGGGCAAGAAGCCTTTCACCATGTTCACTTGGTTTACGATCGCTGAGGGGCAGTTTTTAAAACGAAAAATGGCATTCTGCGGAAACCGGCCCATCCAGAAGATCCAATTTTTTACTCCAATAGAGTTAATGTAAGAGATCTTTTCGAAATCAATAATGATTTCTTTGGCATCACCAGGAGCGATATTAAAAATATCTGCTTTCTCTCCGATGCTGCCTTCAATTTTTACTTCTAAGGACGCTTTATCTGAACTCATTAAATATGAACCTTTAGTGGGGTCTTTGATTAGGCTAAAGGGAATTATTGTGTCTTGCAAGAGAACTCCGCCAGAGGACGTAGGTCTAGAATTCGGGGTCTAGTCTTCATGCAAGGGGCCCTTAAGAATATTCTAGACACTATGACTTATCCAAATTTGTTGAGAGGCCTTTGGCTTCTTTTGTTAAGCATGGTTTTAAGCTCCTGCTCTCAATTTAAAATTCAGGGCTCAATTTTTGATCACCAGGTCGCAAACGAAAGTCCGGATGGGCTTGTCGAACCTAAGCCTTTGTATGAGGTCGCCTTGACAGCCGGAATTCCTGAGTTTGCCTTAAAAGAGGCATTTGAGTATTTCGACCAAAACCAAAGCAAATTTAGAAATCAAAGATATATGGGTTTTATAGATTTTGGTTTGCATTCTGGAGAACCAAGATTTTTTATCTTGAATATTCAATCGGGAGAAGTGGAGGCCCTTTTGACGGCCCACGGAAAGGGCTCTGATATGAGTAACTCAGGTTATGCTGAGAGCTTTTCAAATGTTTCGGGCTCTCATATGAGTTCCATAGGCTTTTATCGAGGAGCCGAGCGCTATCATGGGAAGTATGGATTATCGATGCGTCTTGATGGATTGGTTGCGTCTAATAGTAAAGCGCGAGAACGGGCCGTAGTGATTCATCCTGCTAACTATGTGGATGCCAATCGAGAAAAGATGGGGCGCAGTTATGGCTGCCCCGCCGTTGAGTACAAATGGATTAAAACTGTGGTGGAAAGTCTTGAAGGGGGAAGTCTGATTTATGCATTCAGCTCATCCCCCAATCAAAGAATAGAGACTAGGCCGCTTGTTTTTCAGGATTTTGGCCCAGAAGACCTGTAGCCATAAAGGCCGCCTTACACGGACCCCAAAAAGTTTCACGGATCTGATGTTCAGTTAGAGAAAGTTTCATTTTAGGAATTTCTTCTTTTTCGAATGCATTAATGAAGTCCGCTTCTGAAGAATTTTTTGCAAGCTTCATCAGTAAACGAAAATGAGCATCTGTTAGTTTTCCCGAGACCAGCATTTTGCGCAAAGCGCCCTCGGGTGTGGACTTTAAATAGTCTATTAAACCAACCATGTCGTCATGCGATGCCATAGAACCTCCTTAAGGTGTTTTACTTGGCTAACGTAAAACTTTTCGGAAGTTTTTCACCTAGACATGAGTCGAGTGTCTCAAGATGAGACGCTTAGGGGCGAAATTGGCTCAGCTCTAACCAATGGCCAAAGGCATTCTTAGGAGAGATTAAAACACAGGACTTTGAATTGTAGCGAGTTGTCGCATATCGCACGCTCGAGTTTTGTTGCATCACTCGGTCAGCTTGTTGGACACTTTGGATCCCCAAACTAAATCCAATGCCTTCGTAATTTTCACTTCCAACCAGACCACGATCCTCAGCTTCTAAGTGGCTTCTTTGGATAAAGACTAAGTCACCTCGGTCCATTGAAAGAACTTTGGATTTAACTCGCAGGGGTTGAAGAATCAGATCTTGTTCTCGGCCGCCAAGGATCTGTTCGAAGGCCTCTACATCGTCCGTGAGGTCACGGATCACCAGCCAAACCTCACGAAGAGCATGTGCTGAATTTTGGTGCGGTCGATAGGCTTGAGATCCGATCACGGCGTTGTGCTGGTAGGCGACAAAACGAATGCGGGATAGCTCTGGGTTTTGGGGGAAGTTAATTTCAGTAAAATTTTGTCCAGACAAGGGGTCTTTATATTTTTTTTCTGAAAAGGGCATTTGAAGTTGTTTCATTCGCTATTTAAATAAATCGAGTCGGGTGATGAGAATTTTTAGTCCTTCAAATTCAGAAGAACGTGAGCTTCCTTCGTTGGATCCTTGAATGTGGATTCGGCTTCCTCCGCCAAGAGGGATATAAGTGTCGGGACCTTTTCTCTCTAAAGAAAATCCCAGACGTGAAGAGTAATACTGAGCCAGGGATTCAGGGCTTTTTGCCGAAAGACTCACTTCAAATAGGTAGTACCTTAGGGGTTCATCTAATTTCGGCTCGGTTGTTGTGCAAGAAAATTGAAAGAAGACGAAAAGGAGAAGCGGCGCAATTTTTCTCACGCTTAAAGATCCAATTCGTCAATCGTCAGGGTCGGATGAGGGCACTTTGCATCGCAGGCGATATCCCGAGGTTTGGACTCTTCTGGAAGAAGCTCAAACTGATCCCGGTGAAATTGCGCTTGGATCAATTTTTTATTCTGACCCTCTGTGCAGGACCCTAAATCAGAAAGCGAAAACTGAACAACTTCCTTAACGGAGTAAATCGGAGTGGGCCAGAAAACATGTAGAAGATTTGGATTGGTTTCGGATCTTAAGACAAAAGCCATTTGGTTTTCTGGGCTACACTCATTCAAGACAGGTTTTCCATCAATCAGGATATCCAAGTTTTTCGGGGCTGGGCCAGAGAGAAGGACTCGAAACTGAACTCCCTCGGGGCAACTTGTGATGGCTTGGCAGGCTTTACCTTGGGCGTATGAATAAGACTCAGCTCCGTTTTGGATCCCGGTGCCGCAGTTTTGAAAAGCCAAAACTGTGAAGCTCGCAAGAATGACAAAAATTTCTGGTCTAAACATAGGCTTTTCCCTCGAGGTCTTTTCGGTTTTTTGACCCAGCTAATTTAGGTCAAAACGACACTGAGGTGCGCTTTGCCCCCAAAAGCCCACCAAAACGCAGCGCATCAAGTGATTGGATTTGCGAGAAATCACTGATTAGAACTTTGGCACTTTTCTTCCAATTCTAAGCTTGTATTGCAGTCGTTTTGTTTAAGAATAGAGCCATTGTGGCTCTTAACTAGGTAAGGAGAAAACATGCGAACACTAAAACAAGTATTGTGGACCCTAATCCTCAGTCTGGGGCTGGGCCTCACGATGGGATTTGGATCTGCGCCGGTTGGGGCTTCCGGGCCGGGCTATGGAGATCACAAGGTCCAGTCTCGAGATGGGCGACGACCGCCCCCTATGAGACCGGCACCTCCAAGAAGACCGCCTCCAATGCGACCAGCTCCACCGCGAAGACCGCCTCCATATCGTCCGGCGCCACCACCGCCACCGCGTCGACCACCTCCTCCGCGATATCCTCCGCCAAACGTACCGATTATTTGTTATGCCGATGATGGGCATCCTCAAGGCTATACATACTGGGCTCGTGGTTACGACTATTACGCTGTTCAGAATGAAGCGATGAGACAGTGCTACATGTACTCTTACAATTGCTACGAAAGAGGTTGTGAGCGCGACTATTAGTCCTAAATACATTTAAGTCTTTGTTCGAATTTACAGAACTAAGATGTGGGGGCGGCAGAAATGGCGCCCCCTTTTTATTTGTCTGACCAACGCAGAACTTTATTTGATTTCAATTTGCCTATTCGGGATCTGCGTTTAAGAAACTCCTGTGTTTTTCTTGAAAGTCGTTAAGAGGCCTCCACGAATTGTTTGTTCTTTGTTAAGAAATTTATGTTCGACTCGCCTTTAGGCCGGTGAATTGTTTGCTTCTTGTTTGCAATGAAATCCTGACACAAAAGTCTAAAGTTTTGTTGTTAGTCTTCAATCAAATAAGGAGGGCCGTATGGGACCAGCCAAAGTTGCATTCAATCTTTATCAGGATTTTAAAACTTACCGTTTTCGAAAAAATCTTTATTCAAAGATTCATGATTTTAAAGCCCATATAGAGTTCGAGATTGATGGCCCTCGTTTTTTAGTAAAGACGGTGACCTCGGCGGCAGAGCTTCTAAGAGTTTTTCGTCTTCGGGATGAGGTCTACAATCAAGAATGGAAAGGAATATCTAGTCCATTGGGACTTGAAGTCGACGATTTTGACTTGGACAGCGATCATCTGATCATTATCGATAAAGATTCTTGGGAAGTCATTGGGACCTACCGCTTTCGGATGGATTCAGTTCATGACAGATTTTATTCTCAAGACGAATTTGAGCTGGATCGTTTTCTAATGGACCCCTCGCCGAAGCTTGAGTTGGGACGAGCATGTATTCACAAAAATTACCGAGATGGGATTACCATCGATTTATTGTGGAGAGGTCTGGCGCGTTATATGACTTTATCAAAAGCCCGTTATGTTTTTGGTTGTGCCAGTGTTATGACCGAAGACCCAAGGGTCATTGCCGGACTCTACACAGAATTTAGCCGAAAAGATTGCTTTAGTGATGATTATGCAATTCGTTCGACAGAGGCCTACAATCTCCCCGGATTTAGTTTAGATTCTCGGGCCTTTTTATCAAAAGAGGAGCTCCGAAATTTTACTCCGCCCTTATTAAGGACTTATCTTCAGGCCGGAGCAAAAATTTTTGGAGAACCAGCTTGGGATCGAGAATTCAAGTGTGTGGATATTTTAACGATCCTCGACACCGAACAAATTCATCCATCTTTTAAGCAAAGATTTTTTCAAAAGCTGGAGGCTGTTTCATGTTAAGGCGTGGGCTAAAAGTCTTTATCATTCTATTTTTTATGCTCAGTTTCGCCATAGAGTCTTTGGTTTGCAGATTTTTTCGAATCGCTTGTTCGCGAAGCGCAGGACAGAGGCGTCTGCAAAGATACTCAAGAATTGGTTTGTCTATCCTGGGAATTCGAGTTCGACTGGCGGGCAAGGAGCATTTATGCGGTTTGGTTTCTAGTAAAGGGCGTTTGTTCGTTGGAAACCATTTGTCTTATATAGATATTTTAGTCCTATCCTCTCGAATTCCACTTAGTTTCGTGACGAGCTATGAAATACGCGAAACACCAGTTTTAGGACAACTGTGTGAGTTGGCGGGTTGCCTATTTGTTGAGCGCAGAAGACGGGATAATCGAAGCCGCGAACTTCATGAAATCACCGAAGCCTTATTGTCTTCTTCTGACGTTGTTGTATTTCCTGAAGCGACCAGTACCAACGGAGACCAGGTGCTTCAGTTTAGAAAACCCATGTTTGAAACGGCGCAAAGGGCGCAAACCCAAGTGATTCCATTTTGTTTGAATTATCGAAGTTTAGATAAAAAATTGATTTCTCATCAGAACCGAGACCATATCTTTTGGTACGGTGAAATGCCGTTTCTACCGCATCTTTGGGCTTTGGCAAAGTATTCTGCAGTGGATGTTCGCTTAGAGATTTTAGACCCAATCGAGGTCCAAGAGGATCGCCCCACTCAACATATTGCGGAAGAGTCATTTGCACGAGTTCAAAGCAGGTACATACCGATTCGAAGTCATGAAGGCGCAGGTCGGACTGATACTTTTGAAGCTCAAGTTTATATACAAGATTCGAATTTATGCGGACTTGTGAAATGAAGCCTTCGCTTTAAATCCAAAAAGTGTCCAATGATACAAAAAATCCAGACTTTCGGCCTCAAGCAAATTAAGTCCAGTGAGATATGTGATTTCGGTCACATACGTAAGCCTCGAGTTAGCCGAAGGTCATGATCTGAATTTGGGGGTCCAGGACTCAGCGAAATTCCTACATCTTTATCTTTCATTTGTCGAAAACCTCAATGAATACCTCGTGATGGTTTACTGGGGTTTTGATAGAAGAAAGGATTCGTTAGGTGAAGATCATTTCTGCAATTTGGATTTCAGTCATTGGCCTGTGGGTATTCACAGCGACGCTGTTGATCTCTTGCTCCAATAAAAAAGATTCGTTTTTTGCAGGCGCTTTGGCCTTGGGTGAGCCAATGATTGTTGTGTCTGGAGGAGGTGTTGCAAATAGCCTCAACACAGCGGTCTCCCTTTACGATATCGATGGGAATTTTTTGCGAATTCTTCACAATTACGCAGGAGATTCAGAAAACCCCCGGGGCCTTGCGGTCTTTGATCCCTTTCATCTAATTGTTGCAGTTGATGGAACGGATCGCTTAGACAAACTCTCCTTGTTTGGAGGAGCAAGCCAATTTGGCTTAAATGTCAATTTGACCGGCAACATCTTTGACATTCGAAGTGATTCAAATGGAAATTTCTTTGTTGTAGAATCCAATACCATCGAAAGATTTGATCAATCCGGGAATCGTTTTCCTCCGACGGGAGCAACCCCATATATCAATACAACACTTGGAGCCTGCGTTTTAAGTACTCCCCACGGGTTGACAATCAATTCGAACGGCCACTTGGTGGCTGTCAGTTCCGGGAATCATCGGCTTAAAATTTATGATGTATCAGGGGATGTAGCGACTTGTGTGGGTACTCAAACTTATGCAGCAACTGGAATTTGGGATATTGTTCAGCATCCCAATGGCTATATGTATTTTGTAACCCAGACAACGGATGCTTTGTATCGAGTCAATGCAGATGGGACAAACCCAGAGTTACTTTATCAGTACACTCCAAATACTGTGAATCCAGGTGCCATTACGGTTCTTCCCGACGGAAATCTGATTGTCGCCACTCATGGGACAAACCAGATCGACTTATTTGATGAAGATGGAGTTCTTCTTCAGCCCGCGTTTATTCGAAGTAATTTTACGATCCAGGTTTCGGATCTTCTTGTGATCGGGGGGCAATAGTTTGATTTTTTTGGTTCCCGTGTTTCTAATTTTTAATCTTATTTGTTTTGAGGCTTCGGCACGCGGTGATGGCCCTGGGGTTGCATTTGATGGGTCGATCGGACTCCCGACTCTAAGTGTTGAAAATCCGGACAATTCAAAAGCGCACTATTCTGGAGTCGCCTTGGCTGGTCGAGTTCACTTTCCCATTTATTCGAACAGTCCTTTTTCAAGTTCTCTTCTGGCGGGTCTAAAATATTTAGATTTAAAGAATAATGCGAACAGTGGAGATCAAAAAGAGTTAGTGAACCAAATCGGACCTACTGTCGGTTTACGGCTTCAATACGCAAAGCTCTTTGTTCAGGCTGAATATGCTTACATGCTCGCGCGTCACTATTCAGTCGGGACGGTCTCGAGGGAACTGAGCTTTAACTATTCTGGGCTTCAGTATGGCGCAGGACTTCAGATCCCACTTGGGACACTTAGCTTAGGAGCCAGCTACCAGATCTCTAATGGAACTTATCCTGCCGCTAAGACAGGTTTGTCAGAAGATTCCGCTTACTCAGAATCCCTAGTCATGTTTCATTTGGTGTGGAACACGGGCGCAGGTTTATCCCAGTTTTTTCTAGATCTATTCCGCTAGACCTGGTTCGCATAGACTTATGCGGGCTAACTAGTTTAAATCAACTCCGCGTTTTTCGAGTTTATCTCGTCCCGAATACATGTCTTCAAAATCTAGAACGGCTTTAGAAAGAGTCTCAAGTACCAGCCGACCTTTTTCAGGATCTTGAGCGCGGGCCAGAAGTTGTGCATAAGTCAGGTTAAGAAGTTCGCTGAGGCTTTGTTGTTCTACTGTGTAGTAGCCCGGGACCAGTTCAAAATATTTTTTCTCAAGGGCAAACTTCTCGGCCTCAAATTCTGCGATTGTCTTTAAAAGTCTTTCCCGAGTTTCGGAAAGCTTTTGAATTTCCATTTCCAGTCCAGATTGGCCTTTTTGACCGAATAGAATTTGAGCTTCACCTTGAATTTCGGGACCAAGATTTCCTTGTAGAGCAAGTCGCAAGGAGACCTCCTCCACTTTGGCTTTAGCGCGTAAAAACAGGCTTCTCATTTCGTTATAACGGCGCACAAAGGGACCCAGTTCGTAGAACAACCGATCAACGGCTTCGTTTGTCAGCAGGCCCCGATCTTCGAGGTCTGTTAACTTGCTGGAGACGTTTTGATCATAAGCGCGATTGGCTTCAATGAATTTTTCGAGGACTTTTTCTCGCTCTTCAATCAGACGCACCAACTCAGCGGGTTTTTGAGCGGTGCCCATCAGAGTCTGCAAGTTGTTGGAGTGGCCTTTTCTTTTGATCTTCAGGTTGTCGATCTTTCGAACTAAACCATCTTTTTTAGAATACAACTCTTCATCCATGTTGCGTTTTAGATCACGAAGCTCGTCGAGGCGTTTAAGAATATGGGCCACTTTAGATGCGTTAGGGCCATCCTCGGGGATATATTTTCGGTCTAAAATATTTTGAATTTTGTTGAGTTCAGTTTTTGCGTCCTCTGGCTTCGCAAGTCCCGGAGGTCTAGGGACTTGAGACAAAAGCTCTTGAACTTTTGCTTGAACCAACTGATCGCGTTGGCTTTCGACAAGATGTGCAGCTTTAAGATATTCTTGAAGCTGGGCCTTTCTCTCTGGTGAGGAATTCAAATTGAGTTCCCATTGAGCATCCGCAACAGTAAAAACCCCCTCCGGGAAGGTCAGTTCGAGCTTCATCGCATCGCCCATTTTTTGGCCCAAGGCGCGCTTAGATTCTTTAACAATTTTCTTTGCATCAGTTACAAAGGTTTGAAGTTCGCGGAGACGTTTTGGATCTTTGATGGAATTAGAGTCTAAAAGGTTTTGTGCTTCTTCAAGAGACCGAATGTCTTGGGGCCGTGTTTTAAGCGCCAAAATCTCTTCATGAGAGCGATCCGGATTTTCGGCGTGAATGCGTTTACGAATCGGGTCCGCTTTCTCGATAAAATCGAGCAGCTCGGCCTTGCGAACTGGGGTTAGACTTAAAGGCAGTTCTTTTTTCGCTTGGCCGATTGAAGAAACGCCGTATTGAGCACTTAAGGTCTTCAGTTTTTGCTGAATCTCACTATCCACTGCATCGGTGGCCTGCTTCTCAGATTTGGTGATAAGACCAAGGTAAGGACTGAGTTCGAGTTTGCGCTGAACAAGTTTTGCTTGTGCAGGAAGTTCAACAACCTTTCGAAAGACGTAACTCTCAGTGAACTCACGAAAGGCTAAATTATTTGACCAATGCCTGTAGATGCGGTCAAGCGCATCTTGGACCGTGGACATGCCACTTGTTCTGGGGCTTGATTTTTCGAGCTTTCGTCCAATTTGTTGGCTTACAAAATACGCAATCCGTGTGTAGACTTCATAAAGATTTTCTTTGTCGACATCGGCGCCTAGAAAGTCCCGCATTTTTTCGCGATCTTGACGATCCATATAGCGATCAAAAATGTTGTGCCCAATCATTTTCAACTCTGCACGTTCTGCAGGTTTGAACACGTTTAAGACATTGCCCGTGGTCTTAATCTCGTCATTTTCTAATGTGCCCACGATAACTCTGCCGACGAGTTTTTCCTCGGAATCTTTGCCCGAGCTAAAATCTCGACCTGGTGACATTAAGATGTAGTCTTCAGGAGGCAAAAGCTCTTTTAAGAATTGATTGAACACTTCTTCGCGCCCAGTATAAACCAAGCCATCTCCCTGGCCGACAATGACCTGAAGACGTGGGCGATGAATGTTGTCCCTGGGAATCGACCATTTGTAATCCAACTGAGACAGCGTGCAGTAAAGTGCTGCCACGGGAGACGTCTTTCCATTTCGGACAATGTTATTAATAAAGTCGTAGTCTGCAGGGGCGACTCGGTCTTTCCAGTCGTCCATACAGCCATCGACTTTTTGCTCCATGGCTTTTTGATCGGCAGCGCTTCCTCCAAGAGAAAGATCGGGAGGTGGTGACAAGGCAAGAAGACCTACAACATTGACTCCGAACTTTTGAAGCATCGGCCAAAGAAGATGAATTTGAATCGCAAACTGTCCACCCCAACTGTGACCAGAGATCGTGATCGGAACATCGGGATGAACATTATCTTTAATGAGTTGAAATAAAAACTCGAGCTGCTCAAGACCATTCTTGAATGGGTAAAGCTCAGCGGATCCGTGCCCGGGCATGGTCACGCCCATCACCGGAATTCCCCGGTTGAATACTTCTGGGCTTTCCCCAATACTTTTAGCGTTAACACCCTCTGCAGTGGGAGTTCCGCCACCATGAAGATGCACGATAGCTCCGGTCTGAATGTATTCAGCTCCGATAAGGTATTGCTTTTGGAAGGGGCGCTTTGCGGAGTCAGATTTAAAGTCAAGGATGGATCGGGGAAGTGTGGTGTAGGTCGTTGTTCGAATTCTTTGCCCATTATGATTTGTCGTTACTCTAAGGGCGATCGAGGGACCGGGTTCGTCAAGTTTTAAGCTAGCCGCAGTTTCAGCATTTGGAGACTGAGCTTCCTGGAATCGATGTCGAGCCGGATGAAACTCGCTAAGAACCTTTGGTCCCAAGATCCCATCTTCGACTCGAGTTCGATCCACCAGCGGATCGACATAGGTTCGATGGGGTAACCTTGCTTGAAGCTGAACCTGGCGGGCTTGGGCCTTAGCGGTGAGCTCGTTTAAGGTTTGGGGCCGACTATGAAATAGGTGTTCACATTGACCGACAGAATTTGCTTGAGATTCTGGCCGTGAGGAGTTGGCAAAAGTTGTGCTAGAATTTATAAATACGGCACAAACCAAGACTAAAAAATGGAGTGAACGAATAAGTGCTTTAATCACTGAAGGAGACCCTCCCAGAACTTTCGGTTATTCTTAAGCTTCTGCCCGGCCCGAACTGTAAGGGTCCTTAGAAATCTTTGCAAGGCATAGGCCCTGTAGACTTTTCACTTCCTAAATTTTTTTCACAACTCAAAATGCCAGTTCGAAGGGGCAAAAAAAAAGCTCTCTAATTCTTAAAAAAAGTTTATAAAAATTAAGTATTTGCAGATTTAAGGAAAGATCGTCCTTGTAGACCGAGTGGGAATATTTTATAGGCTGAGTTGATCTTGGAACCAGGAGAAATGGCAGATGGAGTCCTCCTTATTAAGTGCAAAACACTTGATTCAGTATCTTCGAGAAAAAAAAGTTTTAAAAATTCAAGCGCTGCCTGAGGAGATGATTTTCTATTTTTCCTCCACCTTGCCTGCAGAAATAGAACAGAAATTTGAAGCATATGAAAGCTTTCTTGGCGCGAAGCTGTTTAAAATGGACAAGGCTCAAGGCTTGCTTATGGGCTTTGGAATTGGAGCGCCCTCTGCTGTTTGTAAACTTGAAGAGGTGCGAGAGCTGGGAGTAAAAAAAATTATTCTGGTGGGGAGTGCTGGAGCAATTTCTTCGGATCTTAAAATTGGTGATATCCTTTTGATCGACAAGGCATCTTCAGAAGAAGGCACGTCTCGTCTCTACAGTGAATCGGAACAAGAGCAGTTCTTCGCGGACCCAAAACTTTTGGATAGCATTTCGACTCGTCTGAAGTCAGCGGGTATTCAATTTAAAAAAACTGCGACTTGGACTACTGATGCGCCTTACAGAGAAACCTCATCGAAGTTAAAGCACTTTTTAGAGAAATCAGCTGAGGTTGTTGACATGGAAGCCTCCGCTGTTTTTGCCGCAGCGGAGAGATTGGGAATTCAGGCCGCAGCTGTTTTTGTGGTTTCGGACCGAGTTCTTGCTTCGGGCTGGGAGCCTGGATTTGGCTCCAAGCTCCTAAAAAATTCTCGTGCGGCAGTTCTTAAGGCTTTGCTTTAGTCACTAAAGCGCTTAAAAATTAACAGTGACATCGAACTGCCCTCGGTCTTCTGACTTGGGCGCCGAACTGACTTGGATCTTTGCTGCCGAGTAGATCAATCCCAAAGATGTATTTGCATCGATTGAATATTGAGTACGTACATGATGACCTTTTGCATCGCTAAAGCCGCTGGCAAAATCGCTGTCGATCGGTGAGGCTAAAGAAAAATCTTTTTGCACTTCGCGAAACGAATAAGAAAACATGACGTCTTCGGCCTTCTTACTTTCCCCCAACTTAAATCCCACCAAGTAGCCAAGGTTTTGTTTGGAGATCGCCAGATTCTGCGCAAAGTCTGCAAAAAATCCGACGGGCATTTCCCCTATAGCTGATTCAAGCTCAAAAAAGGCCTCAAGGACTTGGTAGGCGTGTTCGTAGACATCCGTAGAATTTAGAGTGACGACACTATTGCCTCGAGCCGAAGGAAGTAAGGGGTAAGACTCGATATTGGTAAATTCGTAGTAGCTTAGTCCAACAGTAAGTGGAAGAGGGAGATCCTTAAACTTTGCTCCCAGTTGCCCACCAAGAACAATGGCGTCTGGTCGATCTTCTTCTGTTGCGGGTGCGCTTGAATCGTAGCGAGTGTCAAATATCCAAGTCAGAGCGTTTGCGAAATATTCAGTTTCAGAGGAAGTCTTTTTCCACAAAAGACTTAAGCCTTCAGGAGAGATATCGCTATCCCAAATCATTTCACTTTTATTTGGGCGATAGACGGGCAAATAAGATTTTCCTCCAAGCAAGGTTAGCTGATCGCCAAATTTCCATTTTGCGTAGGCTTGATTCAGCCAAATTTCTTTGCCTTCAAATTTGTCTCCAAAGCTTTGGTTTGAGGAAGTCGCAGTTCCCGAAGCTTCTCCACTGGCGAGTTGAATCTTAACCTCGACTTTTTCGGACACTTTGGTCTCTGCCCCAAGAACGGCCTTAATTCTAGATCTGATTCGAGGATCTTTATTATCCACTTCAATACGCTCTTGTCGAAGCCGAAATGACCCACTGAACTGGAGGGGCTCTGGGCTTAGGCTGGAAGCCTTAAGGCTCTGGGCAAATCCATCTGCGGAAGATAAAAGGCTTAACAGGAAGAAGAAGATTGTGAATTTCATAATAGGGCCTCCCTGAAATATTTTGTTGTGTCCTATGCTTGTAACATTCAATTCGAAAGTCATCCAGAAATCTGGGGATGACGAAGAACTGACTCAATGTGGATAAGTCCTTTGTGGACTTTTATTTAAAATCCTGGCGGGCTATGTCATGATTTGTCTGTGTTGAATTTATATCTTAGACGATCCAGTTTGCCAGCCAAATGAAGTCGCGGTTAAGTCATCAATCACATGTCCAAGCTAGTTTGAGGGGTAGACTTCGTGAGTTCGGTTTCAAAATTTTTAGAAGTGGCTGTGGATTGGACCTGGGGACTTCCTTTGGTTTTTTTGTTGATGGGTGGCGGGATCTATCTTTTAACCGTCGGTCGTTTTGTTCCATTTTTAGGGTTTATTCATTCCTTAAAGCTGATTTCTGGTCGCTTTCATCATTCGAATGAGAGTGTTGCGCCAGGGCAGTTATCTCACTTTCAAGCCTTGTGTAATGCACTAGCCGCGACTGTGGGCCTTGGAAACATAGCTGGTGTGGCCGTGGCTATTTCTCAAGGGGGACCCGGAGCGATTTTTTGGATGTGGATTGCGGCTTTAATTGGGATGAACACAAAGTTTTTTGAATGTAGTTTGTCCGTTATGTATCGAGGGAAGGACTACCGAGGTGAAGTGCAAGGGGGTCCCATGTACGTCATCGAACAGGCCCTTGCGAAAAAATACAGGATTTTTGCAATCTTGTTTGCAGTTTTTGGTCTTGTTGGCTGTCTTGCACTTTTTCAGGTTAATCAGCTTGCGGGCTTTGCCCAGTCCCAATTTGGCGTCTCGCCAATATTTGTTGGAATTAGTTCCGCACTTTTTGTTTTTTATGTGCTTCGCGGGGGAGTTCGACGTATCGGAAAAGTCTCTTCAGTTTTGGTGCCCTTGATGGCCTTGTTTTATGTTGGAGCTTGCGCTGCAATTTTACTGCAGAATTCGGATCAGCTTGGTGGTCTCTTCGAGCATATTTCTATCGAAGCCTTTAGTGGCTCAGCCCTCGGCGGAGGTTTGCTTGGCTACGGCGTTCTTGAAGTGATGAAGATCGGAGTCAAGCGCGCAGCCTTTTCTAACGAAGCAGGAGTTGGAACCGCCCCCATGGCGCATTCAAACGTGAAAACCGCAGAGCCTATCAGCGAGGGTTTTGTCGCAATGATGGGTCCATTTTTAGATACGGTCGTGATTTGTACGATGACGGCTCTGGTTATTTTGGTCAGTTTAGAGCCGGGCGAATATGCAAATCAAAGCGGAATCGCGATGACTTTGATCGCTTTTAAAAAGGCATTTCCAGTATGGGGCGTTTGGTTTTTAGGTTTTTCTGTTCTTTTGTTTGCTTCAACAACAATGATCGGGATGGCCAATTACTTCGAGAAATGCTGGAACTTTTTATTTCGCGGACGCTTCGGCATGACGGAATCGGTTTGCATCTTTGTATTCTCCTCGGCCTTAGTATTGGGCGCACTTTCAGAAACCAGTGATGTCGTTAACTTCCTAGATATTGGCTATGGATTAATGGCTTACCCCAATATGTTAGCCACTCTTCTCCTCGCTGAAAAGGTAAGATCCGAACTCAGTAAATACCGCAAAAAATATCTATAAATTTCCATTCACGCCCCCGTTTGAGCAAGTTCTCACGGATATGTCCAAACGAAAAATTCAACTTTAAAAATTTTTGGACACAGAGACTTCAATACCCGCGACTCTGAGTGGGTGCGTCGCGTCTTCGGATTGCGTCACCTGCGGTGGCCGCAACCCGGATACGCGCCGCTCACCGAGAGCGGGTATTGAAGTCTCTGTGTCCAAAAATTTTTAAAGCTGAAGTTTTCGTTTGAATAGAACCATTCGCAGCAAGGTTGGTGATCTGCCGTATTTTTAGCTTTGCGGATTCCATTCGCGGCAAACTTAGTAATTTACCGTTTTTCTTTTGCCCAAAGGCTGAAGAGGACGGGCGTTGTTTTGATATTTTCCTCGAAAAGATAAAATCTGGTTTCGTGAAACTTGAATGGGTGTGTTGAATACATTCCAGTTTACGCCTTCAGTACAGGGTGGAGTCGTAAGGGACCCCGTGTAGTGATAATAGGTAAAGCGATTTGGAAGAAGGGTGATTGCGTTTAAGCTTTCATTTTCGACCGAGTGGGTTTTTAGATCCGTCGGTGGCCAGTTTTGAAATATGCGATCAATTGCGGGGTGAGTGGAATCCCCTTCGATCAAAAATACGCTTAGGATCGCGGTTTGGCCTTTAGAATTTTCGTGGATCAGCTGCATTTCCATCGGAAGTTGCTGACCCGAAATGGCGTGTTCGCTGGACGAATGAAACTGAGCGTACTTTAATTCAAATTCTTCGCCGCGAATCGAAGCAAAACTTCCCTTTTCGAAGTGAACCTGAAGGTTTCGTCCATTATCTAAAAGCTTTAAAGCTGAGCTTTTATAATCAAACTTGATATCGCCCTTTGTTTTTACGGGCTTACTCCAAACTAGATTAATAGGGCTTTGACCGAGTCCCGATTTACAAAGACCAAAATTTGGATCCAAGTCGCCCCAAAACTCCGGACCGGTACTTCCAGAGTAAGACCACTGAGGTCCTGTCTGAATAGCTTCTGCAGGAGGCGCTTCAGTGGGGGTTTGCATTTCAGTTTTATCATTGGTTTGTGCAGTCTCTGCGGCCTCTGGAGAGCTAGACACTTCTTGCTCGGGACTTGGGCTTTTGCTGGCACAAGAGGCAAGGGCAAGGCTTAAAAACAAAGGAATAAGTATTTTCATATGTTTAATCTCCGCTGAAGTCCTATCGACTGGTCATAGTTTACCTAAGTCCTTTGATGAAGACAGGTAAAAGTCAGAAATGACTAGATTTAGGTCGAGGAAGGTTTTAAAAGCTTAAAGCTCATGAAGAAATCTTACTTTCATATCGACAATTTTTCGAAGCGGGCTAAAGCCCTGCGCTCGGAATTTGACAAAAAATTTGAAGATCCAAGACACGCTTCCTCCGAGCGATTTGTATGGGACTACTGGAATATTCCAGATCAATACGCTTTGTTAAGAACCCCCGCTTATCATTACTTCTCAAAAAAGTTGTACGAAGCTTGGCACAAAGAACTTGTTTACTGGGGAAGAGAAAACTTGGGTTGCCATGATATTTCTCCGACCTGGTTGAGTCTTTACAACGAAAGTTGTTTTCAAAGTCTTCATGCGGACAATCCCCATGGCCCTTGGGCTTTCGTTTATTCCTTGACTCCTTGGAACAAACGAAAGTTTTCAGGTGGGGAAACGCTCCTGTTGAAGGATCAAGTTTTAGATTACTGGAATGGTTTTAACTCCGGTGAAGGACTTGAAACTGAGCATCTGATGACAAAGGTTCCTCCAAAGTTTAATCGCCTCTTGGTCTTTGACCCGCGCATTCCCCATGGGGTCGGCGAAGTTCGCGGTGAAAGAGACCCAAGATTTTCTCGGCTGGTCTTGCACGGTTGGTTTGTAAACCCAAGACCCTTTGTTGAGGGGGCTCTTAAGCCCGCGGAGCTCGAAAAATTCTTTGCAAAGGAACTGGCCGAGCTCTTCGCAAAAAATCCAAGCTTAGGTTTTTTAAGTGGCTGCATTTGTCTTCGCTTAAAAGTTGCGGCCAACGGGAAGGTAGCCTCAATCAGCACCTTAACAGATGCCTTAAGGTTGACTGCGGGTCCGAACACTTTGGTCCCCTTAAAGAGCCTGTTAAGTTCACGGCTGAAGGCGCTTTGTTTTCCCAAAACCCGTGGTTTAAGCCAGGTCACTTTGCCCTTAAATTTCCAGTGAGGAATTTTGAAAACCTCAAAACTATCAAGGCTTAAGACAATCCTGTAAATATTCCCCTCGCCCAGGATGTAAGAAGTTCAAAAACTTGCGGTAGTATAGGTCATAAACTATCCTCTGGGCCTTCGACTCAAAACTTCCGTTCCCGGAGAACAGTCATCTATGAAATACCGATCTCAGTCTTGGTCTTTGAGAGTGAAAACTTTGACCAAACTTCTTCTCGCTTTTTGTTTAAGTTTTCAATCCTCCTTTATTGCCGCCAATCCTGAAATTCGTAGCACCACTCAGGAAGTTAAAAATCTTTTTGAGCAATCTCAGCCTTACACGGTTTGGGATCAAAAGGCAGATCGCACGGCGGGTGAAATCGAACAACAGTGGTCCGAAGCTCTTCGGCGCCACCAAGATCAAGTGTTTTCGAACCATGTACCGGATATCGAAAAAGCTGAGACCTTCGATTTGTGGATCGAGCGTCTTCGCGCAAATGCCTTTTACGGAGAAAGCGCAAACTCAGGATCTGGCTACTACGCCAACCACCCACTGGACAGTTTTGGAGTTCTTGGTCAGACTGTTTTGACCGAAGCAGTCTTTCGGGATCAGTCTTCGATTGGTTCTTACTTTGCGCCTTTAACAAAGGCTCTTAAGGCTTTAGCCCGAGGAGGCAAAGCCGCTGTGAATGCCGTGGGGCAAACCACTTCAAACATGATCTCTTCCACTTTGGGCTCAAGCCCCATGATCACGGCTTCAGCGGATGTCGCAGAACCCGAAGTCGATCGTTCAACTTCAGAGATTCAATGGCGTCCCTACTTCTCTTACGTAGATTGGACCAAACTAGTTTTTGAGTTAAGAAACTCTAAAGGCGAAGCTTTGGTTCAAATGAACCCGATGGGATCTGACTTAAGCAGAATTCATCCCGGGACTGGACTTCGTGCGGGAGAGCGAGAGTTTAATCAAGCTCAAGGATCTAGTGAGCCTTTGACCTTTGATCTTTTGTATCAAGGTCAACTTCTTCATGCCTTCAAGAATAACGTAAGGAACGTGGCAACTTTTGGACGCTACCTCGTATTTCTTGAGCCCAATCGCTACAACTCAGAACTAGGCTTTGTGAACCTTTCCTTTATTGATCTTGAGTATTTTAAATCCGCCATCGGAAAAACCGTTTTGCCGATCTTCAGATTGCCAATTCAAGTTCAAGGGCCAAAGCGAGGTCAGGACTTTCCGGTCAATTTTCAGGTTACTGAAAACGGCCTAAAAGTTAACGATCAAATTATTTCGAATGAAGTTTTTGAGTTTTACAGTTGGATGCAACAGCTGACTTTTAATACGACGGTCTCTCTTGTGGATCCTCGCTTTTATCAGTCCACCGAAAAAATTCTTGAGTCCCTTGTACAGCAATTCGATGCAAGTCTGACTCAAACTGCTGAAGGAATGCAGGATCAGCTTGAAAATGCTGGAGTATCCTTGGGGCTTTTTCAATCCTTCAAGGATGAAATGAGCAAGCAACTCAAAGTTCGCGCACAGATTGGCGCAAAGAAAAGTGAGGACCCAAGAGAAGTAGATCGCACCCACCAAAGGCTTTCATCGGAGGCTTTGCGGCTGATCGATCAGGAGCTCTTAAAGCTAGATCCACTTTCTTCTTCTGCAAAAGTCCTAGATCAAGAAAAGAGACTTGAATCCTTTCGCCTCAACGCAGATAAATTAGGTGCGGATGCGAAAGCCCAAATTCAAAGAGCTTACCAGTTTGGCCAAAGCCTTCAAAACGATGCTTCCTTCCAGAGGATGCTGCAGGGCTACAACCAGACTATTGAGTCTCAGTCGAAACTATCGAATCGGTTAGATCTATTGTGGTCAAAAATGTTTCAACCCAATCCCTTGGGCGCTCCGAAAATTCAGCGAGCCTTGGGGCTTGTCGCAGCAGGAGTGACTTCTCAGGATGCACTTGCACCCAATGGAAAAACCCTAGCGCAAAGATGCGCAATGACCAAAGAAGGCATTTTGGAGTTGGTTGCGAATCCAAAAAGTCGAATGGCTCTTGAAGTTGCAACCGGAGCAGCGCTTTGCACATTGTATCCTGCAGAGGCTTCTCAGTTTGTATTTCATAGTTTGGACCTTGGCCGAAATCTGATGAACGGAATGATGGGCTGGATGGATAGCATGACCAGCATCACCAAAAGTGCTTGGGAGCAATCTTGGGCCTTTTTAAACCCTGGAGTCTTGGTCAATGCCTATGCTTCAACGGATAAGTTTCAGCGCTTGGCTGTTGGTGTTGGTGCACTTTACGGGGCCTTGCTTTCGCTTGCTGGCAGCATGCATATTTTGGTGAATGGCTATCATTACGGAAAGGCACTTAACAATGGTTTGTGGCAAGAGACTCGAAAAGAAGGCCTTGGGGTTTTTGCTAGTCTTAAGCAAAGTTTTGTAAAATACATTGCTGGGGATAAACAAGCTTATCTAGATGCATTGTCTCGGGCGGATAAAAAGCGTAGGGGTCAGCTAACCCACATTCAACTGAGCGGAGGCAACTCCTTTAAGGGATTGTTTCGTAGTTCGAAAGCAAATGACTTTGCTGCTTTAGGCGAAGCCGCACGCAAAAACGAAAATGTGAAGCTTTCTTTAACTTTGCCAGATGGACGAGGCTTAGAGGCCCAAAGTTCAAGAGATCTTGGCGGTTCAGACAGCTTTACTGTTGAAATGGATCTTCCTGATGGCACTCGTTTGAAGCAGTCCTTCACTCCGCTTAAGGGAGATTGGACTGAAGTGATCTCTGATGAAGCTTTAAAGTCAGGGATGGGTTTAGAGATCCGGACGGGAAAATCCACTCTTGAAGGGGCCTTGCAGAACACCGAATGGACTCAAGCCGAAGAAGCTTCAATATTGGCTTTCTTAGAGGGTCAGGCCAAAACGGATTCTGAATTTTCTAAAAAGTTTAATGTTGTCAAAAAAATTCCTGGCATAAGCCGATTGTTTAAGCAAGGCGATGGAAGTATTCAGACCTTGGGGCAAGCCTTAAGGCACTTTATGTTTGGGTACTCTTCGTGGACCCACTCGACGAAGCTGTTTGGTCAGATTTGGAATCCCTGGTTTATCATGCGAAATTTTTGGTTAAGACCAAGAGCTTGGCTGACTGTTATGTATTATCCCAATCTATTCAATCGCGCAGTGTGGAATGGTGGCATTGCCACTTATTTCGATGGCGGGAAACGTCCAATTACCGAGCTGAATGTCACTCAAAAAATTTATAAGTTCGCAAAAGAATTCCCTTACTATACTGGAGTCGATGACGAACTGGCTCAGCTTGAGAGATTCGAAAAAGAAGTCGTTCCTGTACAACAGGTCATTCATGCAGCCGCAATAAAACAAGCTTTTATGGCTTTGACCGAGATGGGCTTAAAGGATCCGGATTATGTTCGCATTCTGACTCAAGGCGGAGATGTTAACCCTTATGATCCAAAATTTAGAAAGCTTGGTAAAAAATTAAAGGTCTTTTTTGAGTCCTATTTTAAGTTTGCATTTGAGGAATCTTTGCGTGCCCACCTTGAGCAAACTGCTGGCACTGCGTCTGGTCTTGGAGACAAGGACTTAAAGCGCATTGTTGCGGCCTCAAAAAATTCTATTCAGATTGGCGCAGCTGAAGCCGAGGAGCTAGTTCGTTTGGTATCTGAACGCAATAAGATTAGAGATCGTTCGACAAAAGTTGCGGACGAATTTTTCTCAGGTCTTTGGGAGCGAACGAAGCTGGATCACGGAAAAAAAGTGATGCGCGCGATGGACTCTCAATTTAATTATTCATTGAACCGCTATAAAACAGCCGCCACTCAGATGCAAAATGAAGAGGCAATGGCTCGCGCCACTCGTCAGTATATGGTGGGACTGGTCGTCGATAAGCCGATTGAATTGTTGCTGACATTTCTATTTATTGCTGGGGTTGATGAGGGAGTATTAAAGCCTCTTCATGAGGAAGCTTTTGGCCCAGATTCAGCTTTTTATGTATCCAGATATGTTTTTTGGAATGGGTACTTCACGGGCATCATGATTTCACTATTGGCCGACGTTTGGATGAAGATTCAGATGGATTCGCGTATTGATTCGATGGGAGGTTTTGATCATGTCCCAACGCCTGAGCAATACAAGAAGGGATTTATGTCCTATTACATCCATAATCTTAAGGCTGAAGACAATAAATGGTGGGACAATCAGAAGCTTGAAATGAAGCTCGCCTTTGTCAATATGCCGGCTTACTTCCTGACTGCGATGGTGTCCAATCTAGCGACCCTTGGACGATTTGACCTGGATTCATTCGTTTCAGTTTACAAAGGAGCTTTGCTTCCGACTGGTGGTTTAGCATTTAAGCTTGATCAGGGCTTCGAGAAGTCCGCAAACTTTGTTGTGGGTGGAATTGATTCTAAATTTCATTCGGACCCAAGGATTCAAGAATTTAGAAATCAAAAAATCGGGCGCTTAAGGCTGGCTTATAACTTTATGTATAAGACCTTTTTTGAAAACCCTCTTGGGAATCTGATTATGAACTGGATGACCGTTCCGGTTGAAGGCATCGGGCCTCGAGCCTGGATGAGAGTTTGGTATCCAAATGAAATGCTCCCGACGGAGCTTGTTGTGAACTACGGAACTCAACCGCTTCAGAATATGACTCCAAAGGGCAGCTTCGTAAATAATATGGCGCTCAGTTGCGAATCCCTACTGACGACGAATCATACGGATGCCATTAAGTTGAAGCCTGGCGTGGCGCGCTAATATTGCGCCACTCACTTTTCAGGTGAAATCGGGTAGACTAAACCAATCTGGAGATCAGATTGGTTTTGTGTGCAAACTTAAACAGTTCGGCGTTTGTATCGACTCGTAGTTTTTCAAACACACGAGCCTTATAGCTGCTGACTGTTTTGCTGCTGATCTTAAGCTGCTCGGCAATCTGACAGTTTTGAAGACCTTCAAGAAGTCCAACCACAACTTGCAATTCTCGTTTAGATAGCTTTTTTACGGGATCTTCAGATGGGATTAATTCGGGTTCGACAAATGATTCGGTGATTTCTGGAGAAAAATATTTTTGACCTTTCAAGACTTTGTCCATGGCATCAAGTAGTTCACTGGTCGGACAGGATGTAGAAACAAAGCCTTTAATGCCGTCTCTCAGGGCCGACAATATAAAACCCTCAGTCTGAGGACGAGTTAAAATTAATACTGGTGTTTCTGGTTGTAAATCGATCAAGGTTCGAACCATTAGATTTGGATCCGTTCGATGATCATCCATTCGAACTAATAAAAGATCCCAGGCCATAGGTTCGCGTTCGGCATTTTCTTGGATAAAAATTTTAAGATCTGCAAGGTTCGCTCCCTCGAATGTCAGTTCAATAAATGGGGCAAGCGTTTTGAGGTTCTGAACTAAACTTTCTCGGAATAGGAGTTCAGAGTCGATATAGGCAATGCGAATTTTTTCTGACATTTCAATGGATTCCTTCCGCGTAAGTGAACGGAGTTTGTTTAATAAATAAATATTATTTAGTCTGAGCCTGTCTTTTGAGCAAGTCCTGGGACAGGGCGGCAGGGGTCTGGATGCCCTATATTTGATCTTGGGTCCAAATCTAGGTCTTTTGATCCAATTTTTTTCTCATTCCTGGGCTGCAGATAAAATTGATTTGGCTTTTTGGGCCTGTCAATTTGTTCGACGACAGGCAAATGGACATGTCTTAAATTGATTCAGTTGCTGCCTAATCTTTATGGACCTTAAGACTTAGTCCGAAGCCTTTGTTAGACTTAAGGTAGACCTAATTAATAGGCGGGAACCTGTCCATGAAAGCACGCTATTTGTCCAAAATTCTTCTTCCGGCGATCTTGGTTGTTCCATCCCTTTTGTTTTTTCAGAATTGTTCTTCAGGCTTTGATACAAACGTGACGACCCAGTCTGATGTTCTGGGGAGTGATGGTGGACCGGACCAGATTTTGAATTGTAGCCTACAAGATGGGACCCTCCTTGAGCCCGGAGATTCCGAGATTGGTTACCCATCGATGTCAGCAGTGGCACCCTTCTTATGTGGAACCCAAGTCGAAAGAACTTGTTTAGACACCGGGGTGTTTGATGGTGACATGCCCCTTTACCAAACCTGCTCTCAATACTGTAGGCATCCCGAGAGCGATCAGCCAGTGAATTCAGGATTTGAGTATGTCTATTACACGAGCTCAACTGGGGACTCTCAGGCGGCTTGTGATGCCGCTAGAGTCTCAGTCCAGTGTCAGCAAGCTTCGGGTCAATTTAGTGGGTCCATTCCGCAGCAAAGATTCGCAAGCTGTCTTGTTCAGGGGCAGACTTGTGCTTATACAAGCTCTTCCGGAACAGCGATTCCGTCGGGCAATATGGTCGGGGCAAGCGTGAGTGGATTTGCTGCGGCAACAGCCACCTATCCAAACCTTTGCGGAAACTCGGTGACTCGATCTTGTGGGTCTTCAGGATGGAGCGGAACTGTTCCGCTTTATACAAGTTGTGCGCAGAAGTGTGTTCATCCAGACAGTGGACAGCCTGTAGACTCTGGGGCGAGCTATGTGTTCTATACTCGGGCCAGTGGGACAGCAGCCCAATGTTTAGCGGCAAGACAAAGTTCGACTTGTAATGCGGCGACGGGCCTCTTTCAGCAGCCCTCAGTCCCCGAAGTTCGATACTCGACTTGTCAGGAAGTTCCAGATGTTCCGCCGCCGCCTCCTCCACCACCAACGGGTGGAGATGAATATCAGCCAGACAATGGCCCAGTGGTTGGTTCTTCAAATCGTGTTGTTAGTGTTAGCACTTCAGCACAGTTACTTCAGGCGATGGCCGCGGCAAACCCTGGGGATGCGATCCAATTAAATGCGGGAACTTATCGTTTGACGGATTCAAAAGTCCGAGCCAATCGAGCGGGAACTGCGACTAATCCCATTTTCTTAAGAGCGACAAGTTTAGGGACTGCGACGATCGAGTTTTGCAATGTCGAGGGTTTTTATGTCAGCGCCTCGAACTGGGTGTTTGAAAACTTAGTGATCCGTGGGGCCTGCCTGGATGGATCAAATAACGAACATGCTTTTCATATGGTCGGAGGCTCTAGCAATACGATCTTAAGAAATAGCAAAGTGGTTAACTTTATGTCTGCAGTGAAGACCAATTGCGATGTCAGCGGAGGAAACTTCACTTGCCCATCTGGAATTAAGTTTATCAACAATAGATTTTTTAATGATCGTCCAATTCCAGGAAATTCCCCGTTTAACGTATTAAATATTGATGGGGCCAATAACGTCGTAGTGCGAGGGAACTTATTCTACGACTTTGCTTCTTCTAACACCAGTCGAAGTGCTACAGCGATTTACCCCAAGATGCACTCCAACAATGTTCTTGTAGAGCAGAACTTTGTGGTTTGTGAGAAAAATGTTGTCACTGGATCCAATCGAAGAGCCATGAATGTAGGGGACGCAACCGATGGAAATCCGAATTGTATCAACTCGGTCTGCAGAAGCTATAATGGAGTTTTTAGAAACAATATTTTTATGAATTGCCAAGGCTCTGGAAACTCCTTCGGAATCGGGGTGATCAATCAAGACACTTCGGTTTATTTAAATAACACGGTTTTAAACGTTAAACACAATTGGTACGACTCACTTGCTGCTAGCTTTAGCAATTTGTTTCGGCACAACTTATTTGCTCAAGCCTGGAACTCACAAACCTCAGGATTAGTTCCACGGCTCGAACAGAATGTCACTTTAAGTCGGCCGACCGGAACGGATCTTTTTGTTGATGCCACTCGGGGAAACTTTAACCTTGTGGATTCAACTGTCCCAGCCTCATTGCGGGTCAGTTTAGATTCTCGTTCAGAATTTGATTACTGCGGAAATAGAAGAGGCGCTTCGACGACAGTGGGAGCCATTGACTTTAATCATTCTAGGCTTGCGGACTGTTTAGACAGAATTCGTCAGCAATACGGAAGAATGATTCTAGATTAAATTGGGGAAGATTCGAATATGGATAAAATGGGGTGGGTAAATTTGAAAAACCGAAATGTCTTTAAGACGGTCTTGCCGGCATTAGGTCTGATCCCACTTTTTATGCTTTTTCAAAACTGTACGGCGGGATTCAAGCCGGCAGAAGTCTCGAACGAATTTTTAGCCAGTGAAGTTCCACAGATTCCTAAAACTTGTACTTTACCCGATGGCTCAACAATTCTTCCCGATGCATTTGTATCCGGATATCCACAGACCTCTGCGGTGTCCCCAAGCACCTGCGGCACTCAAGTCCGTCGTACTTGCCAAGAGTCAGGGGAGTTTGATGGGGACCTTCCGGTTTATGAAAGCTGCGCGCAATTTTGTCAACATCCTGATAATGCTCAGCCCGTAGATGTTGGATTCGAATATGTTTATTACACAAAATCAAATGGAACGAGCCAGGCGGATTGCAACTCGGCTCGAGTGGTTACACGTTGCGATCAAGCATCGGGTCTATTTAGTCCTCAGATTCCTCAACAAAGTTATCCTTCCTGTTTAGTGCAAGGTCAGACTTGTGCCTACACAAGTTCGACTGGAACCGCCACCCCAACAGGCAACATGGTGAATTCAACAGTGACTGGATACGCAAGCGCATCCTCCACTTATCCTGCACTTTGCGGAAGCCAAGTCACTCGAACCTGTCAGGCCTCAGGTTGGGGGGGATCGGTTCCTCTTTATACGAACTGCGCCCAGAGGTGTTTACATCCAGATTCTTCTTCTCCTGTGAATGCCGGAACTGAGTATGTGTATTACACGATTTCAAAGGGAACAGCTCAGCAGTGTGCTGCGGCAAGAGTCACTTCGACTTGTAATCAAAGTAGTGGACTCTTTCAGAATCCTGTCCCGGCCCAGACTCGCTATGCTGTTTGTCAGATTCAAGTGGTTCCAGATAGAGTCACCTATGAAATGTTGATGGGAACCGATACCCAGTACAATGTGTTTAAACAACACTGTGCAAGTTGCCACAATGCGAGTGCGGCAAGTGGTGGATTGAATCTTTCGGATGTGAATCAAGCAAAGAGTAAGGCCAGTACGATTCTTTCTCGCATGAAACATGAAAATCCGAATCTTCCAACGATGCCAACTACAGGAACTTTGCAGGATCCCTACCTCATCGCATTGGTTGAAAAATGGGTTAGTCTGGGTGCTCCCTCAGACACTGTGATTGGCGGGACTGTTGAAAATCCATTCCAGTGTTCAAGTCAAGGCAGCACTTCAATGAAGCCTATGAGACGTCTGACTCGCGATGAAATATCAAATGTACTAGCGAGCCTCGGAAGCTCCGCGCTGACTTCAGAAATTCAATCTAAGGTCGATACAATTCCTCAGGACATGATTGTTAGTAAAATTTTGGATTACCAGATTTTCTTAACCGAAGATCAGGTGCAGTTATACCAAGGATTGGCCTCGGGTGTAATGGACCTCGTATTAAGTAACGATACGGTCTATTCTCAGCTTGCTGGGACTTGTTTTCAACAGTCCAGTCTGACAACAGCTTGTCGCGACGCTTACATTGATAAAGTGAGTTTGAAAACATACAGACGTCCATTAACCGCGGCCGAAAAATCAGATCTTGTCGCAAGGACTTTCACCACAGGGGTGACGGCCCGTGAGTCGGCGGCACTCGTCATGTATCGTTTGGTTTTATCTCCTCAATTTTTATTTCATCTTGATATGGGAACTTCTGCAGATCCGGTCAATGGCTCACTTCCATTAAGTCCATACGAAGTGGCCTCAAGACTATCCTTTGCTCTTTGGGATGGTCCACCAGATGACACACTTTACAATGCGGCAAAAAATAATCAGCTTGCGACCTTGGATCAAGTGAGGGCTCAGTTTGATCGAATGGTCCTGGATGCACGGGCAAAAACAAAACTTATGAGGTTCTTTAGATATTGGCTGGCTCCTAAGCAGTACTCTGCAGATAGTTTTGCGACAAATTTTTTGGCCGAAGTGTCGAGCTTTAATGCGACGATGACCGAGATGAATCGAGAGATGGAAAAATTTATCGAATACATTGTCTGGACTAAGAAAGGCAGTTTTAAGGATCTTCTTTTGGATAAGACTTCATTCGCGTCGACAAGCCAAGCGGCGACGATTTATGGGCACGCTGCAGTCAGTGGCGCGAATATGGCTCAGATGGGTGGAGAGCGAGCAGGTCTATTATTGCGAACACCCTTTCTTATGACCGAAGGAAACGAAACTCATCCTATAATTCGGGGAGTTAAGTTGCGATCTCGAATTTTATGTGAAGAGCTTGGTGCTCCATCGGGAGTGCTTGTTGCTGGGAACTCCTTGTTTGGAGATGCGGCAAAGGCGATGTACTCGGTTCGTCATCGAACGACGGAATTAACTAAGACAGAAAGCTGTATGGCTTGTCATGCAAAGATTAACCCCTTGGGATTTGCACTTGAAGCCTATGACAATCTGGGGCGCTTCCGTACAGCAGAGAAGGCCTTTTCCACGGTGGGACAACTTTTAGCGACTCATCCGATCGATACAAACGTCAGCGAGCCCTTGATAGACTCTTCGACTTCAAATCTTTCCGGTGGATTAGATATGGTGCAAAAGATTGTTGATGGCGATCGTGCTCCGGCCTGTTTTGTAAAACAAGCTCATCGATTTTATTCTTTCCAAAATGAAACTGCGGAGGACAATTGTCAACTGGGAGCCGTTTTCGACAAATTGAAAACTCCTGGCTACGTGAATGCTCCGATTTTAGATGTTTATCGAGAGATGACGGTGAATGCGAATATCTTTAAGCGACGTGTGAGATAGTTATGGACATTAAGTGCAGAATAAATGGGGAACTTTAAATGAAAAGTCAAAGACGAGATTTTTTAAGAGGACTTGGGGGCTTCACATTAAGTCTTCCATTTTTAGCTTCTCTTGTCCCCTCAAAAGTTTACGGGCAAAGCGCAGTGAAGAAGAGATTTATCGCGATTCATCAGTTTAATGGAATTTTTGAAGCCGTCTGGTATCCGCAGCAAGAGCCTTCGACTGCAAATGGGTTTACTGCCCATGCCTCTGATGTTTTATATAAACAATTATCTGCTTTACCTCGATTGGCCGATGGTTCGTTGACGGAGACTTTCAAACGAGATTTCGATCCCTATTTGTCGAAAATGAACCTTTATAGAGGCTTAGATGTTATTGGAGGAGATGACCATGACCTAGCCCATTTTTTGTGTGGGATGCAAGATACAGGAGCGAGCGGAACTATGCCAGGTGGAATGGGGGCATCGATCGATACTCTGATCTCGAAGTCTTCGAACTTTTACGAAAAGGCACCGGCAATTCGAGCGATTCGTGCAGAAGAAGGGCTGGATTGGACATCTGGAGTTTCTTTTGATCGTAATTTGAGCACGGGCTCAGTCTCGAGAGTTTTATATGTTAAAAAGCCAATTGATTTGTTTAATTCCGTTTTCGCGAATGTGATTACTGATCCTGCTGTTCAAAATAGGCTTGCGAGCATGAAGCTGACGATCGGGGATTTGGTCCTCGAAGACTACAGATCTAAAATGAACGATCGCAGGATTTCGAGTGAAGATAAAGCCCGGCTGTCAAATTTTGTCGACAATTTGCAGGAAGTGCAAAATAAACTGGCCTCCATGTCCCAGGCGCAACCCGTGACCTGCACGAAGCCCAATAAACCTTCAAACTATGACTACTATAGCTTGCTTTCGGAATCTCAGAAACTGGATTGCATTTTTGCACATGTCGATATTATGGCTGCCGCTATTGCCTGTGATTTAACCCGCGTTGCTGTATTAAGTGGAGATAAAATCTTCTATCCCCACGATAATTCTCATTCGAGTCCAAGCGATAGAAATGCGCAGGTGAATTTCATCGACCATTGTAACAGGTCTGTTCGCGCCGTAAGTCGTCTTTTGGGTCACTTGAATTCGATGATTGACGATACAAACACCGGTAAAACGGTGCTGGACAACTCTTTAGTCATGTGGGGATCCGAGATATCAAATGGTCAGGCCCATCGGACCGAGAGCATGCCCGTTGTGACTTTTGGTAGTGGAGGCGGCTCTATTCGGACAGGCTATTATATTGACTATCGCAAGCGGCCGTTCTTTCGCATTGCGGATCGAAGTGACTTCCCTGCGATTGGACGAAGTTACTCTCAATTTTTGATCACTGTTATGCGCTCAATGGGTCTTCAGTCTTCGGAATACAACAGCTACGGGGATGGCGGGGGATTTGGTTTATTTGCTTCAAATGTGCAATATAGCAATGGGGCTTATGAAGTTTATAGGTCTGCTAGAAATCAGACTTTGCCATTTATTAGTCTAGTTTCATAAAACCCCAAGAGGTACGCCGATCCTTTCTGCGACCGCCCGAGTCGCAGAAAGGATCGGCGTACCTCTTGGAAGAGAACGTAGGGGAATGTTTAGGATGAAAAGCCAGAGAAGAGATTTTTTAAAGGGGCTTGGTGGCTTCACCTTAAGTCTTCCATTTTTGACCTCTCTGGCTCCTTCACAGGTGTTGGCACAAACTGCGGTCAAAAAAAGATTTATTGCCATTCAGCATCTGAATGGAATTTTTGAGGATGTCTGGTACCCGCCCCAAGAGGTTTCTACAGCCAATGGCTTCACGGCCCATGCCTCGGATATATTATATAAGCAACTATCAGCCTTGCCTCGGCTTTCTGATGGCTCGTTGAGCGAACACTTTAGAAGGGATTTTGATCCCTATCTTTCAAAGATGAATATCTATCGGGGCCTGGATGTTATTGGTGGGGATGATCATGATCTTTCACACTTCTTGTGCGCAATGCAAAAAAACAGTAGTGGTCTTCCTCAGTTTCAGGGAGCATCAATCGATACCCTTATTGCTAAATCTTCAAATTTTTATGAAAAAGCTCCGGCTCTTCGCGCCATTCGTGCAGAAGAGGGGATGAGTTCTTCATCTGGCTTTTCTTTCGAGCGGAATCTAGCAGCTGGGACTATATCAAAAGTTCTTTACGTGAAGAAGCCAATTGATCTATTTAATTCTGTATTTGCGAATGTGATCACGGATCCGGCCGTTCAAAATAAGCTTGCGAGTATGAAGCTAACCATAGGTGATTTAGTTTTGGAGGACTATCGATCTAAGATGAATGATCGAAGAATATCTAGTGATGATAGAGTTCGTCTTTCGAATTTCGTAGACAATCTTCAGGAAGTTCAAAATAAACTGGCCTCGATGTCTCAGGCCCAACCCGTAACTTGCACAAAACCGAATCAGCCCTCGAATTACAACTATTACAGTGAACTTTCTGAATCTCAGAAGCTAGATCTATATTACTCTCAAGTCGATATTATGGCTGCGGCCTTGGCTTGTGATCTGACCCGAGTTTGTTTGCTCGCGGGAAGTGAGTTTCTTTATCCTCATGATAATTCCCATTCGAATCCCACGGACCGAAATGCACAAATCAAGTTTATGGAAGAAAATCGAAAGGCCGTTTTAGTTGTTTCGCGATTATTAAATCATTTGAATTCGATGATTGATGATACGAGTACGGGCAAAACGGTCTTGGATAATTCTTTGGTGATGTGGGGCTCAGAGATTTCTAGTGGTCAACATCACCGCACCGAAAGCATGCCGGTGGTGACCTTTGGAAATGCCGCTGGTTCTATCCGGACCGGCTACTATATTGACTACCGCAAACGACCTTTTTTTAGAATTGCGAGCCGAGGTGATTTTCCTGCGATTGGACGAAGTTATACCCAATTTTTGATCACGGTGATGAGGTCTATGGGGCTTCAGCCGTCTGAATATAATAGCTACGGGGACGGCGGGGGCTTTGGTATATTTTCTTCAAACGTCACTTATAGCAATGGATCCTATGAAGTCTATAGGGCCTCAAGAAACCAAACCTTGCCTTTTATTAGTTTGGTTTCTTGATATTCACTGAGCTAAAGGGATTGGATTCCTAGGGAGTTCCGCTGAAAGTCTTTTGGATGATTGGGTAAACTTCTTTTCTGACGCCGAATTCAATGGCTAGGGATGCTATGTAATTGAGGGAGTCTGGCCTCGTCCCGGTACAAGCCTTGATGACTTGTCAGTTCTTTTTTTTGCCTCCTTGCCAATTAATTCAATATACCAGTAGTATGGTCGCGAGTTTAGAAGCTAAGGGGTGCATATGGGGTCTGTTTTTACTAAGATCATTCGGGGCGAACTTCCTTCTTACAAGATCTATGAAGATGACTTGACGATATCAATCTTAACAATTGAGCCTGTGGCTTTGGGGCACACTCTGGTCATTACCAAGCAAGAGATTAATTCTTGGATGGAGATCCCAGCAGAACTCTACACCCACTTGCATATGGTTTCTCAGCAGATAGGTAAAGCTGTGCAAAAAGCGACGGGCTGTCCTCGGGTAGGGCAAATTGTTGCGGGTTTTGAAGTTCCACATTATCATTTGCATTTGATTCCGGCCTGGGGAATCCCGGATCTTAGCTTTTCTAGAGCGCAGAAACGGTCCGAGCAAGATATGTTAAAAATCCAAAGTGAAATCCTTAAACACCTTTAGGCAAGCTAGCCTTTTAGGAGACCGTTTTACATGAATTCCATCACCGCTCTTTCCGTGGCCCCGTCTTGGCTTTGGATCTCTTTTTGTGTTGGGATTATTTTACTGCTGGCTCTTGATCTTAGTCTTTTTAAGAAGGGATCTCATCTTGGAGTTCGTAAGACCGCCTTGATTGAGAGCGCTGGTTGGATTTGTGTCGCGCTCTTGTTTAATCTTTGGTTCGGCTTTGAGTTTGGCAAAGATCTGGGCCTGCAGTTTTTAACCGGTTATTTGGTCGAAAAAAGTTTAAGCGTCGACAATCTTTTTATTATCCTGCTTATATTTCAATCTTTCCGAATTCCAGATAAGTACCAGCATCGGGTTTTGTTTTACGGAGTTTTAGGGGCCATTGTTTTACGTGCCTTTTTTATCGTAGTGGGCGCTCAGCTACTAAACATGTTTCATTGGATACTTTATCTTTTTGGTGGAATTCTGATTGTCACAGCGATCAATTTTCTGCGAAAATCCGATGATAATATTGATGTCCATGACCATTGGTCGATGCGTTTCATTCGGCGATTTATCCCAACGACCTCTTCCTTTGATGGGAATAATTTCTTCACTGTGGAAAATGGCGTTCGAAAGGCCACACCCTTATTTTTAGCCTTGGTTCTTATTGAAGTGACGGATCTGATCTTCGCAGTTGATTCAATCCCCGCAGTATTTGCAGTAACCCAGGATGCCTTTGTGGCTTTTGGATCTAATATTCTAGCGATCTTGGGTTTAAGAGCTCTTTATTTTGTTTTGGCAGATTGGGTCGGTAAGCTACGCTACCTAAAGCCGGGACTCGCAGTGATTTTAGGTTTTATCGGAACGAAAATGTTAATTGTTGAATTCTTCAAAATTCCAAGCTGGGTGTCCTTGATGGTCATTGCCTCCGTTCTAGCGACTGCAGCACTTGGCTCTTGGTATGTATCAAGGGTCGAAGAAAAACGGTAGTCTCGACTTCAGAATTGGCCGGACCTGATATTATATAGACTCTTTTTGAATAAGAAAGGTTTTGTGAACCCTTGGCGTTTTAAGTTCGGAGCACCTGGGGCGCTGAGATTGTCGAACACGACCGATCATTTCTGAGACACTGTCCCTCGTAATTAGACGAGAGGTCAGGTTAAAAATTGATACCTTAAACCGATGCCTTCCTAACAAAATCTTTGGGGGCATCAGTGCGCAAGGTTCAGTTCATTTTATTTTTTTGGATATTTAGTTTCTCGAATCCCGTTTTAGCACAAAAAGTTTGGAAGAAGGTCAATCCAGACGGCCAACACTACCGGATCATTTATTCTGAAGAAGGTCGCTGGTTTGTCGATTATTTTTTAGTAAAGCCAAATGATTTGCAGGATCGTATCGGGCGCAAGATGTTTCGGTCAGAGACACAAGCCTTAGATTTTGCTGCCAAGCATTTTGTCGATTTTAAATATATGAATCAAAAAGAGACCCTGGCCTTAAATCCCGATGCTGTTGTCTTTCCGAATTCAAATCGAGTTCTATGGACGGTGACTCGGGACTGGACAGATGAGTGGGAGCTTGCATATCAGAATTGGTTTGCCGAAGAATTTCATCCTTCCTATTTTGTAGAATACAATATCGAAACGGATTGTGCAGATGCAGCCTATATTGCGCGATGGATTTTTGCCCGTGAAAATCAGCTTCCCGCAGCCGCTCGTTTGGCGGGATCGAATCAATTAATAACTCAAGATACAGTTAGGCCCTCTTGGGTGAATTTGCCCACTCATGCAAACTGGTGGGAAGATCAATTGTTTTTGGCAGCTGTCAATTATGTAGCAAATAATACCTATACTCATACTCTTCGTGTAGATACCTATCCAACTCAAATCAACCCGACATATTTGGCACCTGGCTCGGTCTATTTGACGATTTCTGGAGACTCTGGGCATACTCGAATTTTTTACGGATTTGGACCGAATGCCCGTCTAACCCTTTTGTCTTCCACGGTGCCCAGAAGGGTGCGCCCTCTTTATGAAGAAAATTTTCGAGTCAGTGTAAACGCCGCGCAAGGAGCTGGTGGGATCGTAAGATTTTTGTGGCCTTACAAACAAGATGGTCGCTGGCGCCTGCGCAGTCCTTCCGAAATGAGTGGATATTCTTTAGAGCAGTACGCTTCAGATTTTTCTCAGCCAAATGAGTATTTCTATCAAGCTGTGATTCGAAAAATATTTCCTTCAGAATCCGATCGGGACTATCGGGATGTGGCTGCCGGGATAGAGTCTTTTACTCAAGCCATTCAAGCAAGAATTGCTATTGTCGAATCGGGCTATCTGTTCTGCAAAGAAAACAATTGTGAACCCGGAACCAGCAACTACGAAGATTGGAGTACACCCAGTAGAGACTCTCGAATTCGCGAGACCCTTTTACAACTTCTTAGGACTATTCAGAGTACTCGCGACCAAAGGGCCCTAGATCTTTGGACTCAAACCTCTCGAGAAGCTGTTTTTCAAATTGGTCCACAGCTAAAACTGGATTGGCTAAGTCTGGTCCATGTTTTTAAAAACAATCTATATGGCTATGACCCGATCGAACCAATACCTAAACGCTGGGGGGTTCAAACATTAGATCAATATATTGTGGAAACGGAGAACCCCTATCAAAATAGTGCGGACCGAACTTGGCTGCTTTATATCCCAGAGGGGTTCGCCGTAAAGCTTCACTTTGAAAGATTTGATCTCGAAAGCGGCTATGACTTTCTTGTGATTAAAGACATCACTGGTCGGACGCTTCGGTATACCGGAAGAATTCCAAATTTAGTAACTGACGAATTTTCTGGAGGGGGAGTCTTGAATTTTCATTTTACCAGCGATTCCACCGAAGTTCGGACAGGCTTTAAACTTATCAACCTAGAGCTAGTAAGTGCCCGGCACCTGGCAGTGGGGCACTAAGTCATCCGCCTTATTGCTCGAAGCTTTTTATCAAATGCATTTTGAAATCTCGAGCCGCCAATCGAGCGGCGTTTTCTACTGGATTGGTCTGCGAGAGGTCCAGTGCGTAACTTGCAGAGGGCAAGTTCAGCAAAGACGGTTTTGCAAAATAGACAAACATATTCACAAAGGTCATTGCGTCCATTTTTGCCGGAGCTGGTGAGCTGACAGCGAGAGATGATATTTCGAAGCTCTTACTATTCTTATCTCGAACACTAACCCCAAGCCTTGCCTCCCAATAGTTTCCGGCCGAACCAAAGCCCTTCCAACCATCACCAAAGGTATCTATTCGTAACTCATTTAACTGAAGAGTCCAAACCGTCTCATTCTTTTCGGGTTTTTCGCTGACTTCGACCCCCAAACGGCGAAGTTCATCGATGAAACTTTGATAAGCCATAGACTGGGCGTTATGTCTTAACAGCAATTTTTGATCTGCAGACAGACCAAAGATCCATGGTTGTGGGACTTTTAAGAGTCCCTCATGATGACTTCCTGCAACCTGTTCTGAAAGGGGTACAAAGAGGAGCGCAATTTTTAGTCCGGGGAGTTTTTGAGAAAGTGTGGGGCTAGCTTCTGCAAGGATTGTGTCAGGTGGTCTTGTCGTCACGCATCCAGTAAGGAAAATGAAAAGTAAAATGAATGACTTCATATACTGACTAGCCCAATCAGAGTGGAAATTATAAAAGACTTTAACAAGGGTTCCTCCGGAAAGAATTAACAATAAGATTTTAGAGAGAATGAGTTTGGGTGTCAGTCATTTTTCTATCATAGGGTCTCTTCTTGATGGCTAAGTCACATAAGCGCCATCCCATATCTAAAAATACCCAACAAACTCTGCTTAAAGGAACATCGCAATATCAAAAAGTGATTAAGAATAGGTGACCGAAACATAAGAATTCGGCAGAATCCTGTCGAACTATTTGCTAGACCTTTGGAAATTTAGTCTCAAATTGAGACGGACATCGGTATTGTTTAGTTTTCCAAAATCGAATCCGATAAACTGCATATATGCGAAATCCTACAAAAATTCTATGGGCTCTTTCTAAAGCAGGCATTCTGACCATCACTTTTTTTTCGTTTCAAAATTGCAGCGGAAAATTTGTACCTGTCTTTGACCCTGCAGGATCTTCTTCAAGCTCCTCGAACTCTTCGCCCAACTCTCCGGGCTTTGGAGCAAAAGCGGCCTACTCTCTGACTAAAACTTTAAGCCGTGAAGAAAGCCTAAACGCTGCAAAAGATATCCTGGGTTCGAACTTGGTTTCGGATCAACTCATTTATCTTTTGCCCACAGATGAAAAAACTGCCGGTTTTGAATCGGCTTCAGTGAAGCAATTTAATGATGCCTTCGTGACGGGGCGTTTGAAGTTTTCGGAAGCTATTGCAGAGGCCGCCCTGACTTCGCCACAAGTATTAACTTGTAACCCAGGTTTTGCAGAAAATACGGCTTGGGCTGGATGCATTCAAACAATTGTTAGCCAATTTGCAAGACGAGCATTCAGTCGTGCACCCACAAGTCAGGAGCTTGCAGAATGGCAGGCTCTTTATCAATCAACAGCCCGTGCGATCATTCCATTTTTAGGGACGAGCTTGCGCGGGAATCTTGATGCCGTGTCTGGAGGTCTTGAGGCCCAAGGCTGGAGTTTAGATCCAGAATGGGGAGAGCGACCCATTCAGGTTCACTTTTATGTCAATGGTCCGGCTGGATCTGGAACTTTTGCCGGCGCGACGATCACAAGGCTTCATCGCCCCGATGTGATTAACTTTTTTCGACAAACCGAACAACTGACGGTCACCGGAAACCATGGTTTTTCATTTCAGCTGCCCCTGCAGTATGCGAATGGTCAGAATCATTCGCTTCATGCCTATGCACTTGGGGGAGATGGAACGGTGGGAAGTTCGACATTGCTTGGCACGGTGAATTTTCGTGTGAATCCAACTGCGCAGATACCGTCCAATTTTTTGGTCTTAAGTGCATCGACAAAAGAAGGACTAAAGAACGTCTTTACCTCAATCCTTATGTCTCCCTCATTTCAATTAAGAGAACCACCCCAAGTCTCGACCGAATCGGCTCTTGCCTACGAGAGCCGGCGCTTGGCTAGAAAACTGGCTTTATTTATCTCTGGGTCTTTGCCTGATCCAGCGCTTTTGCAGGCCGCCGAAAGCGGGGAGCTTACCAATCCTCAAATTCTGAGGACCCATGCAGTTCGTCTGCTCGATCAACATTTAGCTCGATTTGCTTCGAATAGTTTTGGTCAATGGTTTGGATTTCGTGATTTTTCTAGAGTAAGCGATTTAACTTCAATTGAGCGAGCGATGATTACAGAGTCGCAACTTGTATTTCAAGAGATCTTAAGACTTGAATTACCTATAGATTCGATTTTGCTTCCGGGCTTTACTTTTATAAATCAAGAACTCGGGAATCATTACGGCCTTGCGGGAGGCACTTCAACTAATTTTGTTAAAGTAAGTCAACAACAAAGAGGCGGAGTATTGACTCAAGGGTCCGTGTTAAGGCTGACCTCTCCGACAGCGGACACCAAAGTTATTCAGCGTGGAAAGTGGATTATGAATAATCTTTTGTGTGAAACCATTCCTATTCCGGACAATAGCTTAAGAGAAAATGCAATTGCCGATAGTGTAGAGCGCTTGCCTGCGAATTCCTCTGTTAAAGAAACTTTGGCTTTTCACCGCTCTAGATCTATCAGCTGCTACAATTGTCACAAACAAATGGATCCGCTTGGGCTAAGCCTTGAAGTCTTTGATTCATTTGGTCGACTAAGAACTTCTTACCCAGATTCTAAACCTATTGAAGCCGATGGCGAACTTTATGGAATGTCTTTTGATGGACCCTACCAATTGGCTCCGATCATAGCTCAACAGCAGTTTAGAACTTGTGTAACTCGAAAACTATTTACTCATGCGCTTGGACGAGACCTCGCGAATACCGAAGAGTCCGTGGCTTTGGGGCTTTCGACAAGCAGTAGTGTTAAAGATTTAATTTTGAAAATTGTGACATCATCAGTATTTTTAGATGAAGCGCGGAGGACTCAGTGAGTTATAACCGAAGACTTTTTTTACGAGATTTAGGAGTGGTTGTATCTCTACCGGTGTTGCCTTCGCTAATGACTTCAAAAGCTCTGGCTCAACAGCAGGGCGTAAAAGATAAATTCATTGGAGTGTTTTCCCCAAATGGGGCTTTAATGCCTCGTGGAGCAAACGGAAATTGGAACTTTGCTCAGGCATTGGCTCCGATTGTGACCGCTCAGAATCAGGGGAATGTTTCGATTATCCGTGGCTTGTCGGCGGCGGCGAACCATGATCCCCATTGGACTAACGTCGCAAATATGTTATCGGGACATCCCATTCGGGTTCCAAACCGATCGGTTGTACAGTGTGGTAAGACCTTTGATCAATACGTGGCCGACCTGTATCCGACCAGAGAGCTTCGATCACTTCATGTCGGTTGGAGAGAGATGAACCGAGACTTTACGGGAGATCACCCCTCTTTTTCTGACTTGTATCTAACTTCTCTGTCTTGGCGGGCTACGGATCGCCCGGTGTCAAATATTAATAGTCCCCAACAGCTGTATAGCCAAATTTTTTCTTCGAACCAGCGAGGCCAACAAAGATTACTGACCTTGAATGCACAAAAAGCCAGTGTTTTAGATTTAACACATCGAGAAATTCAATCGATAAAAAATCGAGCCGGCCAAGAAGACAAAATTCGCCTTGAGGGATTTCAAGATAACTTAAGAACTCTCGAAAAAGACCTGACCCGACAAGCACCTACTTGCGGCGGTAGTTTAGCTCAGCCGCCGAGTGTATTAGATTATACGAATCATTTTGTTATGATGCAGAGGATGATCGCCACAGCAATGCAATGTGATTTAATCAGCTCAGCGACCATTATGTATGATGATGGAGTTGGTGATGTTCGTCTTAGGCACCTTGGAAGTAACAGAGACCATCATAGTTATGCCCACAGTCCACAACTTGGACTGGTGAATCCAATTAATCAACTTCATGCAGGAATCTTCTCGAATTTGCTGGATGAATTAAAAAGTAGAGCTTTGTTGGAAAAGACAGTCATAGTATGGAGCTCGAATATGTCGGATGGCGCAGCCCACATTACGACAAATGTTCCAACAGTAGTTGCTAGTGCGGGACCGGGTTTAAATTTGGGTGTTGAGATTGGAAATGCAGCGACTCCGGTTCCTCGCGCCAACTTGTTTGTTGAACTTGCTCCTTTGTTTGGACTTAATATGCCTAGCTTTGGTGCAGGAGTTAGCGCCAGCAATGGGGCGCGGATTCCTCTAAGAACTTAAGCGAGCGCCGTCTGTCCAAAAAATTAACCAGGCCTTGGGCTTTGCAATTTTAAATCCTAAATTACACCTGATCTGGATTCCTTAGCCGATCCACTGATCCCCGAGCCTTAAAATATCCTGGTTGAACTCTTGGTATGAATCGTAAATTTCACTTCGCACAAGAACGCCGATACTATGCTTTCCTCTAAATTTCTTTGACTGCTGGCTGTCCAAGTGAACAATCTGTCCGGTTTGTAGAAGTGGGTTTGCAACCAGAGTAGGCAATATTCCGACGCCAAGACCCGAGACGACGAGCTGCTTTAGGGTTTCGAAGTTATTAACTCTATGAATTTTTTTTCCTTTGAGCTCGTTTTTGAATAGTTCGGTTGTTAAAACACCCGCTTCATCCGTCGCACTGACATGGACGACGATGGAGTTTTCAATATCTGCACTCATGCTTTTGGAGGTTACATAAAGAGCGTAGTTGTCTTGGAAGAGATTAAAGTACTTCATTTTCTTTTCGAGGATGTTATGGAAATTGACTCCAATTGCAAGATCCAAAGAGCCGTCTTTAATTCCCTTAAACAATCCGGAACTTGAATCTGATGTCAGTTCCAGGCCTACGCGGGGGTACACTTGTCTTAGATACTGACTGAGCTCCACTCCGAAATAAATTGCGATACTATCATACATTCCAATTTTTAAAGTGGTCGGCGACTTGGTCAAAGAAAGCGATTTAATTTTTTGCTCTAAATCAGCGGTTGAATCCATAAGCTTTTGAGCAAATGCTTTCACTTCGACCCCCTCTTTGGTCAAAGAAAGCCCTTCTCGGGACCTCTTAAATAGCTTGCAGCCGAGCTCTTCTTCCAAAAGCAACAGACTTTTTGAGAGACCCGCTTGTGAATAGCCGGTCTTTTGTGAGGTCTCATTTATCGATTTGTGCTGAGTGATCTTATAGAAGTGTCGCAGTTTTTCGAGATGCTCAATGAGTGGCATATATCACCTATGGTTATATAGCTATAGCTCTAATATATTATACTAGCTGGCACAAGTAGTTTAGGTTCACTATGAATTTGAGCGGAATCATTTTCGTTCAAATCTAAGGCGAGTAAAAACAGACAATAAAATGAAAGGGAATCACCAATGAAAATAAGACTCATGCTACTGGCTTTTGCGGTCCTTATTCCGACCCGTGCGCTATATGCCCAGTTTAACTCCAATATAGATGTTCCCTCAGCAGAAGAAATCGAAAGGATTAATTTAACTCTCGAGGTAGAGCCTCAGCGACCGGGCTTTAACCCACCCTATGCAGGAGAAGCTGATGATATCGAACGTATCACTTTTGAGTACCGCTTTGATAACCCTCATTTTCGTCTTCAGGTAAGCCAAGAAAAGATCAACTCCGAGCGATTTCGGCGAGAAGTTCTAAACCCAGATTTTGATTTGATCGTGAACAAGCTCGTGCCAGATGGAAGCTATAAAAAGCCGTTTATTCGATATCACCAGGTTCATCTTCAATTTTCTTATTCTCGCTATCAATGCGTCCCGACTCGAGACCTCACTGGAAACCTGGGGAATACTCCTCCGTTCTGTTCAATATTTAAATTTCTTCCGACACTTTATGGTCCCTTCCATTTGATCGAAAACTTGCCGGATGGGCAGTTGGTCGTAGTTCCAAACTTTAAACGCAGGGCTAGGTCAAGAGTCGTAAATTACAGGGTGCCGGGAAGTAACCTAAAGCTTCAGATTCGTTTGAAGCCTGAAGGTGAACACGCCAATGGCTTTGTTACCGTGATTGATACCAGTGGTGGAAGTGACCAGACAATCGCTGAAAATCTCGCATACTAAGAAGAAGCTGTAAAGGGTGCCCGCCAGCGGGTGCCCGGCACTTGGCAGTGGGGCACAAGGTCATTTCGATTAACTTTATGAAACAGGGTTCTTTGATTGTCGGTATTCGGTCTACTGTTAACCGTAGACGGTATTCGGTATTTTAAAAGCAAATGGTGCCCGGGACTGGACTTGAACCAGCACGCCCTTGCGGGCGCTAGCACCTCAATTCGGCGTGTATACCAAACAAGGGTCTATCATATTGGATTTAAAAAGAAAACATGAATGGCGGGATTGGTAGACACGTAAGGCTGGGTGTATAGTGTGGCTACCGGACGAAAGTAATAACTGAGGGAAGTTCCGCCGGGTTTGGCGACTGATATAAAGAGTTCGAAGTTGGGGAAAGTGCAGATCAAAGTGTGGGAGGAAAATACAAACACCTGAAATACTTAGGTAAATAAGGGCCCAATTGGTGGGGTCTGGCTAAGAAATGTTATTTTGAGAGATTAAAGCTTGGGAATGTTGTAGGCGAAAAAAAAGGCCACCCGATTGGATGGCCTTTTTAAAATACATTTGCAGTTTAAAGTGAAAATTAGAGCTTTATTTGTCTCAGCCTTAAGGCATTACCGATTACCGAAACGGAGCTAAGGCTCATGGCAAGGCTTGCGAACATTGGACTTAGTAAAACACCGAAAAACGGATAAAGAAGTCCAGCGGCAACAGGAACACCAAGGGCATTATAAAAAAAGGCAAAGAAGAGATTTTGCCTAATATTTTTCATCGTCCCTTGAGACAATTTATGAGCTCTGACAATTCCCAATAGGTCACCCTTAACCAATGTCACTCCGGCGCTTTCCATGGCAACATCAGTCCCTGTTCCCATGGCAATACCCACGTGAGCTTGGGCCAAGGCTGGAGCATCGTTGATTCCATCACCTGCCATAGCGACTATTTTTCCCTCAGCCTGAAGCTGTCGGATGATCTCATTTTTTTTATCAGGCAAGACATCAGCTTCAAATCGATCAATTCCGGTTTTTTCAGCGACGGCTTTAGCGGTTAGCCTGTTATCGCCCGTAAGCATGATGACTTCAATGCCCTGATTGTGAAAATAAGAGATGGCCTCATTAGTCGTTTCTTTAATGGGATCATGAACAGAAATGACTCCAGCAGGCTTGCCATCTATTGCAACAAGCATGGCCCCTTGTCCTTGCTCCTGTAAAATGCTTGCGATTTTTGAAAGCTCCTTTGATTCAATATCAAATTTTTCCATTAGCTTTTTATTTCCGATTAACACTTCATGCTCATCAACACGGCCTTTCAGTCCCATTCCTGTGATAGACTCAAAATCGATGACCTTTCTAATATCTAAGTCTTCTTCTTTAGCGCCCTCCACAATGGCTTGAGCAAGTGGGTGTTCACTCACATTTTCTAATGAGGCCGAGAGCCACAATAGTTGTTCTCGTTTAAATTCACCTATGGTCTCAATAGATGAAAGCTTAGGTTTTCCGATAGTTAGTGTGCCGGTTTTATCAACTACAAGAGTTGTGATCTTTTCCATAGTTTCTAAAGCCTCAGCATTTTTTATAAGCACTCCATGAGTTGCGCCTTTGCCTGTCCCGACCATGATTGACATAGGAGTTGCAAGCCCAAGTGCACAGGGACAGGCAATGATAAGAACAGCTACAGAATTGAGTATTGCATATGTAAGTGCGGGCTCAGGCCCCCAAAACGACCATACAATCGCCGTAACAATAGCTATTAGAATAACGGCAGGAACGAAATATGATGATACTGTGTCTGCAAGCTTTTGAATGGGAGCACGACTTCTTTGTGCTTGAGACACCATTTTTACGATTTGAGATAACAAAGTGTCTTTACCAACACGTGTGGCCTTCATAACAAACGAGCCATGAATGTTAACTGTCGCACCTGTTACAGAATCACCTATGGATTTCTCAACGGGTATTGGCTCTCCCGTAATCATGGACTCATCGATCGAGCTTTTGCCCTCAATGATTTCCCCATCCACAGGTACCTTTTCTCCAGGTTTGACTCTTAAATTATCCCCGAGGTGAATATGTTCTTGAGGTATATCTATTTCGTTGCCGTCATCCAAAATTTTGCGTGCTGTTTTAGGTGACAAACCAAGAAGTGCCTTGATAGCGTTGCCAGTTTGACTTCTTGCTCTTAGTTCCAAAACTTGGCCAACTAGAACAAGAGTCGTAATCACCGCAGCAGCTTCAAAATAAAGTGGTACGAGCCCAGCATGAACTTTTAGGCTCTCAGGAAAAAGATGCGGAAAAAAAGTTGCGATAACACTGTAGAGGTAAGCGACTCCGGTGCCAATCGCAATTAGTGTGAACATATTGAGGTTTCTCGTTTTAATCGAATCCAAACCCCTTTGAAAAAAAGGTAAACCGCCCCATAAAACAACCGGGGTCGCAAGAATCAATTGGATCACTGAATAAAGCCATGCTGGCATTGCATGTTGAACGGGTTGACCTGGAATCAGATCTGACATTGCCAAAGCTGCAAGAGGAATCGTTAAAGCAGCGCTTACTTTGAGTCTTTTAGAAAAATCTTTTAGTTCAGGATTTTCGTCATCATCTAAAGAGATTTCTTCAGGCTCAAGCGCCATGCCGCAGATTGGACAATTCCCTGGCCCCTTCTGCCTTACCTCTGGGTGCATTGGACAAGTGTATATTCTCTCTTTGTCTTGGTCGCTGATTTCCTTTGGCAATGCATGAGATTTGTTTGGGACTGAACAGCAGGAATGATCGCTCATTTCGGAAGGCTTTTGGTGGTGGTTGTGATGATTCTTATTTTCCATGTTTATCTCCTCTTATTAAAAAGGGAGAAAAGTCTTGTTAAAGTATCCCTTTTTATTGAATATAAGCCTTCCAATGATTGGAAGGTCAAGGGGCAAAATAAAATAATTAATCATCTGGATATAAGCAATTAAGCATCTAATATCAATAGCTTATACAATACGTGAATTTTCGATTGACCTTCCAACTATTGGAACGTTTAAGATGATTAGAAATGAGGAGAAAGGCCATGAACATTGGTGAGATTGCAAAATCGTCAGGAGTGAATGCAAAGCTTATACGACACTACGAATCCATTGGGTTGATCCCCAAGGCCGCAAGAACTGAGAGTGGTTATCGTTTTTATAAGGAATCTGATGTTCAGTTTTTACGGTTTATTAAAAGAGCAAGAGGCCTCGGATTCTCTATGAAGGAAATAAAAACACTTCTTGGACTTTGGAGAAATAAATCCAGAAAAAGTCATGACGTAAAGACGTTGGCCGAAAAGCACATAAAAGAATTGGAAACTAAGATTTTAGAAATGCAGGAGATGGTTGATAATCTCAAGGCCCTTTCTCATAACTGTCACGGTGACTCACGACCTGAGTGTCCGATTATTAATACTTTGGAGGGTGACCAATGAACAATATTATTAAAGTTGTACTCACAATATTCAGTCTGACGATTACATCTATGGCCTTTGCAAAGACTGTTAAATATGAGCTTAATATTGAAAATCGCCCCGTTAACTTAAGTGGAAAAAAAGAAGTTGATTTCTCTCTTATGGTGAACGGATCGATTCCGGCTCCAACTTTAGAGTTCACTGAAGGCGACTCGGCAGAAATTACTGTTAATAATAAGTTGGAAAAAGAGGAAGTTTCTATTCATTGGCATGGATTACTGCTGCCGCCAATGATGGACGGGGTTCCATACGTTAATACGCCACCTATTTATCCTGGGAAATCTTTTACTTTTAAATTTCAAATTCGCCAGCATGGGACATATTGGTATCACTCACATACTTCAGTTCAAGAACAAAAAGGAGTTTACGGGGCCTTTGTAATTCACCCGAAAAAGAAAGTAATCAAGGTCGATCATGATATCGCATTAGTTTTAAGCGATTGGTCTGACGAAAATGCCGACAACATTATGAAAAATCTCAGAAAAGATGGCGACTACTACCAATTCAAGAAAAACTCTATCAGGTCCTACTTAGGTGCCGTTCAGGAAAAGTCTCTCAAAAGTCATTTAAGTAATGAGTGGATACGAATGGGTGGAATGGATTTGTCAGATGTGGGCTATGATGCGTTTTTAATAAACGGCAAAAAAGATCATCAGCTACTTATGGCCCATCCTGGTGAAAAAATCAGACTGAGAGTCATTAACGCTGCAGCATCAACCTATTTTTACATGACCTTAGGTAACGCTCCGATGAAAATTATTTCGGCCGATGGCATAGACGTCAACGAAACATTGGCTAACGAAGTCCTTATTGGCATGGCCGAGACATACGACATACTTTTTACTGTTCCGGAGCATAAGAACTACGAATTCAAGATTACTGCACAAGACGTAACGGGATCGGCCTCTGCCTGGATTGGTATGGGTGAAAAAGTATATGCGCCAGCTAAAGAGAGTCCAAATCTTTATGCAAGCATGGACCACGGAGCCCATACAAACCCTGGGCCTCATAATAATAATCATAAAGTTGAAGGAGCTAAGGATGAAAGCGAGAATGCAGATGCCCACTCTCAACACAGGCATATGAAGCATTCAATGGATTCTCATGATGGCCACAAGATGGAAGAGGGCCAGAACCACTCTGGGCACCATGAGTCTAATCAAAAATCAGAGTCCTTTGGTGCAGACACCGTAAAAACTTTAACTGTTGATGATTTAAGAGCTAAAGAAAAAACATCGTTTCCAAAAGATAAAAATATTTATGATCTTAAGCTCGTGCTCGGTGGAGATATGGAGCGATATGTTTGGCATATTAACGGAAAGGCCATTCATCAGGATAGAAATATTGATATTAATGAAGGTGATGTGGTGAGGTTTACCTTCTTCAATCAAACAATGATGCATCATCCGATGCATTTGCATGGCCACTTTTTCAGAGTGGTGAATCAGTTTGGCGATCACTCACCACTTAAGCACACAGTCGATGTGCCTCCACATGGCAAAAGAACTATAGAATTTTATGCGAATGAACCTGGGCAGTGGATGCTCCATTGTCACAATCTCTATCATATGAAATCCGGAATGGCCCGAGTGGTGAAGTACAATTCCTACACCCCAAAAGGTGAGATGGCCGAATATGATAAAAAAGATCCCCATCTTCACGAGCATATTTATTTCAATGGAATGGTTGAGGCGGCCACTAATCATGCTCAGGCTTTTTTAAGGCTTTCAAGAACGTGGGATACGTTAGAAGGGCGATTCGAGACTAGAGAGTACGATAATCTTGATCACGCAGAGGGAGATCTCTTTTATCGTCGCTGGTTTTCAAATTTCTTTAACGTTATTATCGGCGGCACTCACTACACAGAGTATGCTGGCGATGAAACCAGAGGCGTCGTTGGGATTGGTTATGTGCTCCCTATGATGATCGAGACAAATCTCCTTATAGATCATAAAGGCAAGTATCGCTTTGATATTGAAAGAAAGTTTCAATGGACAAAGTACTTTTATTCGGATGTGGATTTTGTTTTCAGACAAGATCAGGATACGGAATTTGAAGTGACGCTCATGTATGCGAACCGCTGGGATTGGTCTGCGGGCCTTATGTTTACTGAGGAGAGCGTGGGGTTTGGGGCCCAATATAATTTTTAGTAGACACGTAAGCGCCAGACAATGGCGCGGATACCAGAGGTAATTAATGGAGATTAATGGCCCCGCCGGATTTGGCAGGACTTAAAAAGAGTTCAAAGCGTGGGATGAGGTGGTTTCAAGCATGGGAGAACCCCATAAATATCTAGAATTAGACAGGTTTTAGGAGACTAAAATTTTGAGGTTTTAAGGAATTGAAGAGATACAGGCCTTAAAGCTAGGGAGACCTTCGGCCGATAAGAAGCTATGGACGGGCTTCAATCATTTTCAGACCATTTAGTGGACCTTGTCGCACAGGAGCTTGGTAGTGAGTTCACCCCAGGCCGGGTAAAGGCGCGAGACCTATTAAAAGAGATCCAAGTAAAGAAAATTGAAAACACGCTCGTAAAGCTCATTCAGGATGGCTCAATTAAGGGCCTTAGAATTAACCACAAGGCGGTTGGCCCCTCAGCAGAAGAAATCGAAAGGATTAATTTAACTCTCGAGGTAGAGCCTCAGCGACCGGGCTTTAACCCACCCTATGCAGGAGAAGCTGATGATATCGAACGTATCACTTTTGAGTACCGCTTTGATAACCCTCATTTTCGTCTTCAGGTAAGCCAAGAAAAGATCAACTCCGAGCGATTTCGGCGAGAAGTTCTAAACCCAGATTTTGATTTGATCGTGAACAAGCTCGTGCCAGATGGAAGCTATAAAAAGCCGTTTATTCGATATCACCAGGTTCATCTTCAATTTTCTTATTCTCGCTATCAATGCGTCCCGACTCGAGACCTCACTGGAAACCTGGGGAATACTCCTCCGTTCTGTTCAATATTTAAATTTCTTCCGACACTTTATGGTCCCTTCCATTTGATCGAAAACTTGCCGGATGGGCAGTTGGTCGTAGTTCCAAACTTTAAACGCAGGGCTAGGTCAAGAGTCGTAAATTACAGGGTGCCGGGAAGTAACCTAAAGCTTCAGATTCGTTTGAAGCCTGAAGGTGAACACGCCAATGGCTTTGTTACCGTGATTGATACCAGTGGTGGAAGTGACCAGACAATCGCTGAAAATCTCGCATACTAAGAAGAAGCTGTAAAGGGTGCCCGCCAGCGGGTGCCCGGCACTTGGCAGTGGGGCACAAGGTCATTTCGATTAACTTTATGAAACAGGGTTCTTTGATTGTCGGTATTCGGTCTACTGTTAACCGTAGACGGTATTCGGTATTTTAAAAGCAAATGGTGCCCGGGACTGGACTTGAACCAGCACGCCCTTGCGGGCGCTAGCACCTCAAGCTAGTGCGTCTACCAATTTCGCCACCCGGGCACTATAAAAACAGAAATCCAATAGAGCGGCTTCTTTTATCAAATAACCGCTGAACATCAATAGGCAATCCTTTGGCGCTTGACGCGTGCCCCCACCCCCTAAGGGGCCGAAAGATCGCAAGTATTTTGAGGCTCTTTAAACTTTCCTTAACCACCCGAAGCCCCTTTGTCGTCATAACTAACGAGGGGACCGCATGGACGCGGTAGTGAGTTGGGGGAGCACGGAGGCTCCCAGGTTGGGCCCTTCATGTAAGGGGAGAAAGACCAGGGGATCAGGGGAAAAGATCGGGGGAGAGGCCATACAGACCAAGGAGGGGATGATGGCAATTGGAGAAATGGAGAAGCTTTTATCTGAGCTTTCCGAGCTTCTTGAAACTTTAAAGTTTCAAAGTCGGGGGCCAGAAAGAAAGCGTCTTCAAAGAAGGGTCTGGCAAATATTAAACCGTCTCGGATCAGCCGCTTAAGGAGGGCACAATGACCGACGTTCCAGTGATTCTAGTTTTCACGCTACTTTGGGTCGCATCTTTATTTTTGGTGCTGACTTTGTATTTTCGACTGTCCTTTAGCCATCTGTCGAAGCAGATCCGGCGCGCTAAAAATCAGTCCCAAACCTATTCAAAGCGCTAAAAACTTTACTAAAGCCTTTTCATCCGTCCATGGGCCCGCTAGATTCCGATTCTTATGCGGACCTCTGAACTCGATTACAAATATCCAGAGCACTTGATTGCGACAAAGCCCCTAAAGGACTTTCGCACGCTTTATTCGGATGCCGATGGAAAGCTAACAGAGCTTAAAAAATCAGACTTAGTTCAACTCTTTCGTCCCAACGACCTTTTGATTATCAATCAAACTCAAGTCGAACCTCGCAGAGTTTTTTCAGAAGACCAGCTCGAAGTTTTGTTTGTTGAGCAAATCGATCCTTTGCACTGGAAAGTTTTATTTCCCGCAAGTCGCTTGAAGTCTCCCTATATATTAAAACTTCCTCTAGGCCTTGAATTGAAATTAGTAGAAAAAGGCCTGCCACAAACCGTGGCTCTTAACAAACCTATCGAGGCCTCTTACTTTCAAGAAGTTGGAGAAATGGCTCTTCCTCCCTATATCCAGAAAGCTCGCGGCGAAAGACACTCGGGCTTCGAAGATAAAAACTGGTATCAAACCGAGTGGGCAAAAAATCCCGGAAGCTCTGCGGCTCCCACGGCCAGTCTTCATTTTACTTTGGAAGATTTCGAGCAGTTTAAAAAACAAGGTGTTCAAATCGAAGCTTTAACCCTTCATGTGGGCCTCGGAACATTTCTTCCGGTAAAAACGGAGAATTTAAGAGATCATCCGATTCATTCAGAACAAGTCGAAATTCAAAGATCGACAATTCAGGCCCTTGAGGATGCAAAAAAAAACGGAGGCCGGGTTTGGGCCTTGGGCACAACCGTAACTCGTGCTTTAGAGGCCTTTGCCCAGGGGCAACTCGAAATCCAAAAAAACGGCGACGCCACGGGCGAGGCCAAAATTTTGATTCTGCCCGGATACGATTTTAAAGTCGTCGATGTCCTAATGACCAACTTTCACCAACCTCAAAGCACGCTTTTGGCCCTGGTCAGCGCCTTTGCCGGACTTGAACGAGTGCAAAGTGCTTATAAATTTGCTATTCAGAACCAGTTCAGACTTTTTAGCTATGGAGACTTAAGCATATGGGTCAAGACCCCGCCCACTTCAAATTAGAAGCCCAAGACGGGGAAGCCAGGGCCACTCGTCTTCAGACGGCCCATGGTGTGATTGAAACTCCTGTTTTTATGCCAGTCGGAACCAAGGCCACCGTTAAGGGAATGCTCCCCGAAGAATTAATCGCTCTCGGTGCCCAAGTTGTTTTGGGTAACACCTATCATCTTCATTTGCGCCCCGGAGAAGAAATCATTCGGACCCTTGGTGGACTTCATAAATTTATGAACTGGCATAAGCCGATCCTGACCGACAGTGGGGGCTTTCAGGTTTTTTCGCTTTCAAAGTTAAATAAAATTTCAGAAGACGGCGTCGAATTTCGCAGTCACCTCGACGGGGCAAAACACTTTATTAGTCCCGAAAAAAGTATGCAAATTCAGATGGCCTTGGGATCGGACATCGTCATGGCCTTTGATGAATGTCTGTCGCATCCCTCACCCAAAGACAAAATTAAAGAGTCTATGGATTTAACACTTCGTTGGTTAAATCGCTCGAAGGCGGCAATGACCCGCGAAGAAAGCCTTTTGTTTGGAATTGTTCAAGGGGGCCTTGATCTTGAACTGCGACTTGAAAGTCTTCAGCAAATCACCAGTGTCGATCTTCCCGGCTACGCCTTAGGCGGCTTTAGTGTGGGTGAGCCCATCGAGCTGATGCACGGACTGGTTAAAGAAGTCGGGCCGAAGATGCCTAAAAATAAACCTCGCTACCTTATGGGTGTGGGTACGCCCTTGGATTTAATTCTTTGCGTGGATGCTGGGATTGATATGTTTGATTGCGTTATGCCGACACGGGTTGCGCGAAACGGAACGCTTTTTACCTGGAGCGGGAAGGTCTCAATCAAGCGGACTGAATATAAAGAGGATCCAAGCCCACTGGATCCCGAATGTGAATGCATGACCTGTCGAAATTATTCGAAGGCCTATTTAAGACATCTGTTTTTAAGCGGGGAGATCCTATCCTCCAGACTGAACACGATTCATAATCTTCATTTCTATCTAGATCTGATGAAAAAAGCTCGAGCCCATATTTTGGCCGGAACCTGGGCCAGCTTTCGCGATCATTGCCTAACGCGCTTCATCAAGACCGATTGAAGCTAGCTGAAATCAATTTTCAATTGATTTATTGGCCTCCCAGTGGTGATTTCACCCCCTCATCACCGAGGAGGAATTTAGATGTTATTTAGCTCACTTGCATATGCTCAAGAGGCTGGCCAGGCCGTGCAAAAACCTGGAATTTTTGAACAGTTGATGCCTTTCGTTTTTGTGATCGTGATCTTCTATTTTCTTTTAATCCGACCCCAACAAAGAAAAGCCAAAGCTCACCTTGAGTTCTTAGGGGGTTTAAAGCGCGGTGATTCCGTTTTGACATCTGGTGGAATCTTCGGGACCATTGAGGGCTTAAACGATCAATTTGTGACATTACAAGTTGCGGACGATGTGAAAGTGCGGATTTTGAAAACGCAAATCGCCTCTTCTGTCGCTGACGAGCAAAAAAAGTAAAAGGGAACCTAAAAAATGATTGAAAGTCTTAAAGCCCGAGTTGGGATTGTTATTGCCTCGATCGTATTGGCTATTATTTGGGTTCTGCCCAACTTTGCCGATTTCGGCGAGGGCTGGTGGTTTTCGACTCAAAAACTTGTTTATGGGTTGGACATTCAAGGTGGACTTCATCTTGTGATGGGAGTGGACACCGAGGGCGTCATTCGAGAAAAAGCAAGTCGAATTGCTCGGGGTTTTAAAAGCGAGCTTGAAGAAAAAAAGATTCGCTTTCGCTCGGTGGAATTGGACCAAAAAACCGGACAAGAACTTACAGTTAGTTTAGAAAGTGCCGCCGATGTGGCTGCGGTTCAGGCCCATATCGACGAGCTTTATGCAACGACGCTTCAAGTTCTCAATCAAACGGGACTCGATTTTCAACTTAAGATTTATGATGCTCGAATTCGAGAATTCAAAGAACAGATTCTAAGTCAATCCATTGAAGTTATCCGTAACCGTATCGATGAGTTCGGTGTGGCCGAACCCAGCATTTCTGCTCAAGGTGACGACCGAATTTTGGTTCAACTTCCTGGGATTAAGGATTCCACAAAAGCTAAAGAGCTGGTCAATCGAACAGCTCGCATGGTTTTCAGAATTGTTGGCGACGAAGTCAGCCCTGCGGCCTTAGCGGAGATGATTCAAACCGCAGAAACCGAGGGCGGCTACGCTTTAGGAAAAGACGGAATGACCTATTCGGCCTATGTGGCGCGGATTAATGCGGATTTAAAGGCTAAACTTCCTCCAGATCGAATGGTCGCATTTGAAAAGGCAGAAAATGCGGCGACTATGGACGTCGGGAAAATCCCTTACTTGTTGAAAACCGACCAAGATTTGGGTGGAGAGCTTTTAGAAGACGCTTTCGTCGGACCGGATGAGTACGGAAACCCACAAGTTAACTTTCGCTTCGGGACCGAAGGGCGACGGATGTTTTCGGCACTGACTGGTGCGAATGTTAAAAAACAAATGGCGATTTTATTAGATGACGTCGTACAGAGTGCTCCGGTTATTCAAGGTCAGATTTCTTCCAACTCTGCAGTCATCACCTTAAACCAAAGAAATTATCAAGAGTCCCTGGCTGAAGCGAATTTTATTGCGACAGCCCTGCGAGCGGGAGCATTGCCAGCGGCCTTGCAGCAACTTGAAGAGCGAACAGTTGGTCCGACCTTAGGCGCGGACTCGATTAACAAAGGAAAGACTGCGGGTATTGTCGGGCTTTTATTGGTTTTTGTATTTATGTTGGTCTACTACAAGAAATTGGGCATTGTTGCCGACATCGTCCTGGGCTTAAATATGTTGATGATTCTTGCAGTCTTAACCTCTTTGGGTGCGACTTTAACTTTACCTGGGGTTGCGGGCTTGGTGTTAACCATCGGTATGGCGGTTGATGCAAACGTGATTATTTTCGAGCGCATAAAAGAGGAACTTAAAAAAGGTGCGGGCCTTCGAATCGCAATTAAAGATGGCTTCGGCAATGCTCTTTCTGCAATTGTGGATTCCAACATCACAACCGTGATTACCTGTGTCGTGTTGATTTACTTCGGAAGCGGCCCTGTGCGTGGCTTTGGAGTGACTTTAATCATCGGAATCATCACTTCGATGTACACAGCAGTGTTTGTCTCTCGAGTGATTCTAGATTTAATGGTGAACAAATTTAACGTTCAAAAAATTGCCTAAGCGAATTGGAGTAAGAGTTCATGTCTAAAGCAAATACGGCACAAACAAAGTCAAATCGGGTTAGCCCCGGTCGATTTAATTTTATGTCTGTTTCAAATTATTTTGCGGTTGTATCGACAATCTTGGTTGTTGTGGCCTTAGTTGATATTTTCGCTCAGGGCTTTAATTACGGGATTGATTTTGCCGGCGGGACCGAAATTCAAGTTCAGTTTGGGCAGCCCATCGAACAAAGTCGAGTGGTTCAGTTCACGCAGGATCAGGGCTACAGCAACGCAACTGTTCAATCTTTTGAAGAGTCTCGTGAGTATCTGATTCGCCTTGAATCCATTCAGGGCGCAACGGACCAAGAAACCAACCAACTGATGAACTCAATGCTAGAAAAACTGACTTCGGGATTAGCTGGCTCTTTTGCAGATGAGAGTGCGGTGGTGCGAAGAGTGGATTCGGTCGGTCCCCAGATCGGGAGCGAGTTAAAAAGAAACGGAGTTTTGGCTCTGTTTTACAGTCTATTGATGATTCTAATCTACGTAGCCCTTCGTTTTGATTACAAATTTGCCCCAGCGGCGGTCTTTTGTTTGTTTCATGATGCGATTGTGACCATGGGAATTTTTGCGGTCTTCCAAAGAGAAGTAAACGTTCAGACCATGGCAGCGATTATGACTTTGATCGGATACTCACTGAATGACACGATTATTATTTTTGATCGAGTCAGAGAGAATCTAAAGATCTATCGCGACCAAAATCTGACCTGGGTCATCAATCGATCGATTAATGATACGCTTTCTCGAACTCTCTTGACCTCTTTTACAACTTTGTTGGCCGTAGGCGCAATGTACTTCTTTGCTGACGGAGTAATTCGTGATTTCGCCTTTACTTTGGGAATTGGAATGGTCTTGGGAACTTATTCGACAATCTATGTCGCATCACCCCTCGTACTTCTATTCGACAAGTTTCAAGGTAAGGCAGTATAGTTTTCCCCATGGGGGAATGGATATCCAATTCAAATCAAGAGGAGCGCGCGGCTCCTCTTTCAATGCCCGCTCTGGTTTGGAGATGGCTGTCCTCCAAGGGTTTCACCGAAGCTGAAGCCATTCAAAATTTATTTCAGCCCTCCTTAAAGTCCTTAACTCATCCCTTTGCAATTTCTGGAATGGAAAAGGCAGTAGAGCGCTTAAGTCGCGCTTTTGAGTCCCGCGAAAGTCTATGCGTCTATGCGGATTTTGATCTGGATGGAACCAGTGGGGCGGCACTTCTTCATGAGGGCCTAAAACTTTTAGGCTTTGAAGGGCATCAGATCATTCAGCCCCTAAGGCTGTCTGAAGGTTACGGCTTTCATTCTCATATTGTCGAGGACCTTGCGGATCAAGGGGTAAAAGTCATCATCACGGTGGATGTTGGTATTACTGCAATTGAGGCGGTTCAACGAGCAGGGGACCTTGGAATCGACGTGATCTTAACGGATCACCATCTTCCAAAAGAGCAATTGCCCGAAGCCTACGTCGTATTAAATCCCAATAAAGGAGATTGTGCTTCGGGACTGTCGCATTTGTGTGGAGCCGGAGTTGCTTTTTATCTATTGCTGGCTTTAAAGATGGAGTTGAAAAAACGTGGGCTTCTGCAATCCGATCCAGATCTTCGCAGCATTTTAGATTGTTTCGTGATTGGAACTTTGACCGATATGGTCCCTTTGATTGCCGAAAATCGAGTCTTGATCAAGCATGGCCTTAAGGCCTTAGAAAACACAAAGCGGCCCGGGCTTAAGGTTTTGTTGGAGAATCTAAACTTAAGTGGACGAGAACTGACTAGCCAAGAAGTCGCGATTCGGTTTGCGCCAAAGTTAAATGCTTTGTCTCGGATGGAGCTGGGTTTAAGGCCCATCGATGTATTTACCGTCGAAGACCGAGCTGAGGCAGAAACCATGATTCGCTCAGTGCTAGATGCCAATGACTTAAGAGTTCAGCTTCAGCAAGAGGCCGAGCAATCTGCGATGGAGCAGTTGACTGAAGAGCAGGTAAAAAAAGACAAATTTGTTTGGATCTGGTCAAAAGATTTTCATAAAGGTGTGATCGGTCTTGTCGCCACCAGACTATCGCAAACTTTCGGAGTTCCGGCCTTTGTCGGAACATTGACCGAAGAAGGAAAGATTGCCGGAAGTGGCCGCAGTCCGGACGGGGAAAGATTAAATTTATTAAGCCTTCTTCAAGGGGCCGCTGAAAAGTTGAATCGCTTTGGTGGCCACACGGCCGCTTGTGGTTTTGAGCTAGATGTCGAACACGCCGAATTTTTGACCGAGGCTTTTCGAAGGCAACTTCAAGACAAAGATTTAAGTGATTTTGCACCCCGAGTTTCTTTTGACGTCGAAGCTCAGCTTTCTGAAGTCGACGACAATTTTATGAGATGGTATTCGCAACTAGAGCCCTTTGGCGTGGGCTTCGAATCAGCAAAACTGAAGTTTTCGAACTTACAGCTTAAGGCCCTCAGAGCCTTAAGTGGGGGAAAACACTATAAATTGACCTTTGGAGATCGGACCAGCAGTTGCCGTCTTGATGCCCTATGGTTTTCTCCACCGGCCCAGCACCCAGTTATGGCAAAAGGGCTGGATCTGGGGTCATTTATGGATATTGTGGCCGAGCCTCAGATGAATCATTTTGCTGGGCGCTCGACGGTTCAATTGATTTTAAAAGACATTCGCTTCGCCTATTAGCCGTCTCACCCTCAACTGAGGGCGTTTTCCGCCTTGGCTAGGGCCTGTCCTTAGTCGTCGTGCCTCGCTCCATCTCAAACTAAAACAAATTAGAGGTAGGGCGAAATGAGGACAGGCCCTATTTCTTGTGACCCATCCCGACTTGTGCTATCCCTTGAAGAACTTTTGACCGAGAGGGTCATAAGTTTTTTCGGGGGAATACAGATGCAGAAATTAAAAGACGCCATTCCAGAATCTTTTTGGGAAAAAACTAAAGAAATTGATGCTCGCATTTTAGCGATGACGACAAATAGCCTAGAGCAGGTTCGTCAAAAATTAAACGATTCTCGGATCCGTTGGGAAAATGAAAAAGAATATGCACTTTCGCTTGCGATGCGTGTTTTAGACAAAGCACGAAATATTCGGGAAATGGTGGGTGCGGAAGATGTTCTTAAAAAAGCGCTTAAGGTTGCAAAAACTAAAGCTAAGACTCCAGCCGCATCGAAGTCCGTAGCGAAACCCATCCTGAAAGTGGCAAAGAAAAAGGCCGCCCCAGTCTCTGCGGTCAAAAACACTTCGAAAGCCAAAACCTCAAAGGGCTCGGTTGCAAAGAAGAAAGTCAAAAAATTAGTCTGAGGTCCCAAAATTGTTGAAGAAAAAAGCTGTTGTCCTTTTGTCATCGGGTCTAGATTCGGCCTACAATTTGGCGGAAGCAGTCCAGCAGTTTGAAGTGCTTTTGGCGCTGACTTTTAACTATGGTCAGCGGGCTGCGACAAAAGAAGTTCAGCATAGTCAGCAGCTTGCGAATCACTTTAAAGTTCCACATCGAGTGATTGAGCTTCCATGGTTCAAAGAGTTTCAGTCCAGTGCATTGTTAAATAAAGATATTCCTGTTCCTAAGGCCGATGATCTAAAAATCGAGGATCAGAGCCAATCAGAAAAATCCGCAAAAGTAGTTTGGGTTCCCAATCGAAATGGAATTTTTTTAAATATTGCGGCCGCCTTTGCAGAAAATCTGGGGGCCCAATTTCTTGTCCCGGGATTTAATAAAGAAGAGGCGCAAACTTTTCCTGACAACTCAGAAGCTTTTTTAAAAAGCCTGGATCAAAGTTTTTCTTTTTCGACAGCCAACAAGGTACAAACCCACTGCTTTTCCACAAATATGAATAAATCCCAAATTCTTGCCGCCGCGAAAAAACTCGAACTTCCATTTCAGTCTCTTTGGCCCTGTTATGAGGCCATGGATCAGTGGTGTGGAGAGTGCGAATCCTGTTTGCGTTTTAAACGCGCCCTTTCGGAAAATGACATATCTTTTGAGGAATACAATCGATGAAAAAACTTTGGATCGAAGACTCTAAAACTTACGATGGCTCCCAGCTGAAGTCCCTATACGCTTACTTGAATCACAAGTTACTTGGGGATTCCATAGTGGCTTGGCGAGGGCCTTGCAATGTGACCTTGGATCACATGTTGGATGGAGAAGACCGTCTTGCGAATGCTAAAATTTGCGGTTCAGATATGCTTCATTTTATTGTTGAAAAATTTGATGTGGATCTTTATGCGGGAGTGGGCTTTCAGCGATTGCTTGCGGCCTTGTGTTTGGATCTACTTCGAGACCAGGTCAAAGACAGCAAAATAAAAGATCAGTTGCGAAGAGATGGGGATGATGTTTTCTGGGGGGATAAAAAATTCTCAATCAGTATCGCCACCCTTAGCCCAGTTTCGACCTTGATTCATTTTGCAGTGAACTGTAAAAACGAAGGAACTCCGGTGCCGACTTGTAGTCTTGAAGATTTTGGCATTTCGCCAAACCAATTTGCGCAAAGCTTGATGAGCCAGTTTTGTACAGAAATTCAGTCCATTCAAGATGCCACAAGAAAAGTGATTCCTGTTCTTTAATTGAATCTAGTTTGCGACCTTGCCCTTTTGAGTCGTGTATTCGGTCGGAGCTGCTTTAATGCAGACTTTATACGCAGCTAAATTAGGTGCGTCTTTTATATTTCTGGCAAAAAATCCACTCTCGCAGTGAACATCAGGGGAGTTTTTCATAACTTTGCAGGTTTTAGATGTGATCTGGTATCGATCTCCTTTGGCACCTGCAGGGCGAAAGGGATTTGAGCCCATCGAGACTGCGGGTATGGGCTCACAACCCGAAGCCAATAAGGCGTTTTGAATTTGCTCGGCATGACCGATCCGGTGGTGAACCAGAACTCTAGCTTTATAGTCCTCTGAATCATGTGCCTTTAATTGTTCTGAATCAGCACTAAGGTTTTTATCTACAATCCAAACCTCGGATTTGAATATTTGCTCTTCGCTTTTTGTGTTTTGCGCAGAGGCAATGAAGCTTAAGAATATTAATGAGAGAACAACTTGCATAAGGAACTCCTGGGATTAACTTTAAGTTTAGCACTTGCAGGAGAGGATGCCGAGCCAAGCCTTCCAGGAAAATCAAAATACAGACAAAAGGCTACAACTCTAAAAGCGGGGAATTGCGCCAAACCTTAAGTCTTGAAATCCACAACTAGATTGAAACGACTTCTTTGATTTCGGGGATCAGTTCTTTCATCCGAACTTCGATTCCATCCTTCAAGGTGATCATTGAGCTTGGACATCCCGAGCAGGCGCCTTGCAAACGAAGATAGACTTTATTGTCTTCGTACTTATGAAACAAAATATCTCCACCATCCATAGCCACAGCTGGGCGAATTTCTGAATTTAAGATGCGTTTGATTTCTTTCACAATTGCAGAGTCCGAAGAGTCCGTCTCAATTGCATTTTCTGCGAGGATCGGGGATAGCACGGCTTCACCGCGCTCAATATGCTCAGAGATTAAGTTTGAAAGGGGTTCGGCTAAGACGTCCCAGTCCACCCACTCTTGTTTGGTGACCGTGACAAAATGAGGTCCGATAAAAACTCCTGCGGCCCAGGGAAAACCAAAAAGTTTTCGAGCCAAGGGAGAGCTGTTGGCTTCTTCAATTGAGTTGAAATTGCGGCTTTCCTCAGCAATTTGGGCGGTCAGAATAAACTTCATGCTTTGAGGATTCGGAGTGGCCTCGTAATAGACTTGAATTTTTTCGCTCATTTTTCACTCCTTAATCTGGCGGCTTTTAATCCCGCTAAAATTTAGCGTATTTTTAACGCATTCTCGATGGCCTGGGAAGCTTTCTCTTCCTCAGGACTTAGGTTTTTCACAAAAATCAGATGCCGGTTCATCAGATAAAGAAGGACAGAACCGAAGAAAAACAAGAGGGCCCCCGCTCGAATCGTGGGTTCAAAACCAATCCAATCGGACAAAATGCCTACGGGAAAGCTCATAAATGGGCCGATACTGATAAAACAAAGCCCAATTAAAGATCCAAGACGACCACGAAACTCTTCGAGGACCTCTAGGTGCATGGACACAGTCAAAGAGGCAAAACTGAGATACATACAAAATCCAGTCAGCGCCATGGCCAAAGAGGCTTGGGTGATTGAAGTCGTGTAGGTCAGGGCAAGCATCCCGAGGCTCGCCATAGGCACCCCAAAAAATAGAGCCATGATGGGTCTTCGAGGCTTAACGATCATAAAGGCGAAGGCTCCAAACATCGAACCGAGGGACGGAAGTGTAAAGACGTAGCCAAATTGCTCGGCATTTAATGAAAACTTATGCTGAACGTAAGTTCGAAAAACCACCATCAACATCGGGAATACGATACAAATCGCAAGCAAAAGCTGCATTAACTTATAGCGAATCGACTTTGACTTCCAGCTATAGGACAAACCATCTTTTAGGGCCTGAAAGTTGCTGACTTTGTTTTCAGACACCACTTTTGTTTTCTCAAGACTGATCGAGCCCAAGATAAAAACCAAGAGCACGTAAGTAATTCCATCAAAGAAAAAAACCGAAGCCGGTCCCCACCAGGCCATCAAAAATCCAGCAAGCAAGGGGCCAAGCATTCTAGAGGCATGAAAATTCGTTGAATTTAAGGCAAGGGCTTGCTGAAACTCTTCTCTTGGGACTAAGCGCACAGTCAGCGCCTGATAGGCTGGTGAATCAAAAGCTAAAATTGCGCCTTCAATAATTCCAAAAATCAAAAGATGCCAAAACTGAATTTGTTCTTTTAATATGACAAATCCCAAGGCGACTGCCAGAAGCCCCAAAAGCCCCTTCGTCCACATCATCATTTTTCGTACATCAATGCGGTCGACTAAAACTCCGCCCTGAAGAATAAATAAAAATGAAGGGATGGCAATGGCCATCATCAGAGAGCCTAAAGCCCCCGCGGTCGACATAAGTTCGATCACGATATAAGCCCGAGCCAAATCGTGAGCAAAACTGCCGGTCATGGAAAGGGTCTGAACAAAAAAGAAGCGATTAAAGTTAGAGTATCTAAAGGGGCTAAGTCTGCTTCTGAGGAGTTCGCGCATAGGATTGCCAGTATCGTTTAAAATTCAGGGAATATCCAAAAGAATCCCACAATTTGGGTTTTAGACCCGAAGGGAGCAAAGTTTGCCGGTTTATGGAAGTGAGTCTGCGCTATATTTGTGAATCATTTTTAGAGTGAACCGGAGGCGTATCCTCTGCGATACGTTGAGGATTCATTCTAAAAATGAGGCACAAAGATGGCGTGGAATCGCTTTCAGAAACCGGCAAACTTTGCTCCCTTCGGGTCCAAGCTATCGCTTGATTTTGCATCACTTTGTGAATAGTTTAGGCCGGCAATCATTTCAGCTTTATTACTGCAGAGAGGAAAGTCTATGACACCCAGAGTTAGGGAGATCTTAAGTTGGTATGGATCAGAGAGTCCCGGAGTTTTAACAAATTTGGCTCGTCTCTTAAACCACGGGCGCCTGGCTGGAACTGGAAAAATGGTGATCCTTCCCGTGGATCAAGGTTTTGAACATGGACCTGCGCGCAGCTTTTCAAAAAATCCAGATGGCTATGATCCAGCTTACCACTTTAACCTCGCCATCGAATCCGGATGTAACGCCTATGCTGCGCCCCTTGGCTTTTTAGAAGCTTGTGCCCGAGAATACGCTGGCGAAATTCCCTTAATTTTGAAGGTGAATAATTCGGACAGTTTGTACAAAGAAAAAGAGGGTCCAATTTCTGCAATGACATCGTCTGTAGAAGATGCCCAAAGACTTGGCTGCGTCGCAATTGGCTTTACGATTTATCCAGGCAGTGTCGAACGTAAAGGCATGTACGAAGAATTTCAGCGGGCAGCGAGCGAAGCCAAGCGTGCGGGTCTTGCAGTTGTTCTTTGGGCCTATCCTCGTGGGGGCACGATCTCTAAAGAAGGCGAAACTGCGATTGATGTGGTTTCTTACGCCGCTCAGATTTCGGCTCAGCTTGGAGCCCATGTCATTAAAGTAAAGCCACCGACCGCTTTTATCGAACAGGCGGAAGCAAAAAAAGCCTTTCAAGCCGAAAATATTCGAGTGGAATCTTTAGCAGATCGTACCAAGCATGTTGTGGAGTCTGCCTTTAACGGACGAAGAATTGTGATCTTCAGCGGTGGAGAGGCAAAAGGGGCTGAGGACGTTTTAAACGAAGTTCGTGAGATGTCACGAGGTGGGTCGTTCGGCAGTATTATGGGACGAAACGCCTTCCAGCGACCTAAGAAAGAAGCGATCGCTCTTCTTCATGACGTGATGGATATTTACTCCGGCCAAAAGCAATAAGGAATTTTGATTTCATGGAGAACGAATTAGACAACCCCCTGCGCGCCGAAAAAAGACGAAAGCTTGGTCTACTGAGAGATCAGGGGATCGACCCTTATCCTCATAACTACACACGTTCTCATTCGCTCGAAGAAATCCATAAGCTTTTTTCCGAGATTCAAACCGGTGAAAACCGCGCAGATCAAAGTGTAACTCTTGCGGGACGTTTGATGACCCGTCGAGATATGGGAAAAGCGGCCTTTTTTAACATCCAAGATCAAAACGGAAGTCTTCAAGGCTATGTAAAACTTGAAGAGCTTTCCGAAGAAGCTCGATTCTCTTTCGATCATTTAGACATCGGAGATTTTGTCGGAGTGACTGGTTTTCCTTTTAGAACCAAAAAGGGTGAGCTTTCGGTTCACTGCAAAGATTTTAAGATTCTTTGCAAAACCCTAGAGCCTCTTCCAGAGAAGTACCATGGCCTGACAGATGTCGAACTTAAATATCGCTACCGTCATCTGGACTTAGTGATGAGCCCCGATATCCGCAAAGTTTTTCAAACGCGGTCTTTAATTATTCGGGAGATTCGAAATTTCTTGGATAGCCGAGGTTTTCTAGAAGTCGAAACCCCTGTGCTTCAGCCGATTTATGGAGGAGCTGCGGCCTATCCTTTTTCGACTCATCACCGCGCTTTGGATATGAAGTTGTTTTTAAAAATTTCTCCCGAGCTTTATTTAAAGCGCCTGATCGTGGGCGGCTTCGAAAAAGTCTACGAGATTGGAAAAAACTTTCGCAACGAAGGAATCGATCGCTCGCATAATCCAGAATTTACCATGATGGAATACTACGAAGCTTACACAGATTATTTTGATCAAATGAAGCAGTTCGAAGAGATGATCGCTCACGTCGTGAAGGCTGTAAAAGGGACAACCAAGTTCGAATATCAAGGCAAAGAAATCGATTTTACGCCTCCTTGGCGCAGACTCTCTGTATTTGAGGGGATTCGAGAGTACGGCGGATTTGATGCCGAAAAGATGGATGCAAAAGAGCTTTTCGCAAAAATCAAAAGCTTAGGCTCGGACTTAGAAAAGCCAAGCAGCCATGGCGAGATGACCATGCAGGCTTTTGAGTTGGTGGCAGAAAAAAATCTATGGCATCCAACTTTTGTCATCGACTTTCCTGTTGAGGTATCGCCCTTAACAAAAAAACATCGCAGCCTCAAAAATCAAGTCGAGCGCTTCGAGCCGATTGCGGCCCATATGGAAATTGGAAATGCCTATACCGAGCTAAACGATCCAGAAGACCAAAGATCTAGGCTTGAAGAACAAGAAAAAAAGCGTTTAGTCGATGAAGAGGCTCAGCCCATGGATGAAGACTTTTTGCACGCAATCGATGTCGGAATGCCTCCCACCGGCGGAGTTGGTTTGGGCGTTGAGCGGATTGTCATGATTTTGACGGATCAGCCATCTATTCGTGATATTTTATTTTTCCCAACAATGAAGAGGCGCTAAAAAAATAATGATTCGAACTTTGTGGACTCTTTTAATTTTGCTTGGATTAGTGGCTTGTCAAAGTCCTCCGACAAAAATTAAAGAGACCCGGGTGGTGGATTTGAAGGCCTTAATGGCCAAGGTAAAATCACCTCTTCGAATTGAAGACGCTTCGGTTATTATCGATGCTCGCTCGGACTTCGAATACACAATGGCGCATATTCCGGGTTCAATTTCTGTGAAGTGGGATGAGTTTGTTCAACCCCGCTCGAAGTATAAGGGAGAACTTTTAGAGGACCTTGAAGGCATCGCAAAGCGTTTGGCTTTAAAAGGGATTGAACCACAAAGTTCGGTCGTTGTTTTAGGGCAAGGCAAGCAGGGGACCGGTGAAGAAGGACGGCTGGCCTGGATGCTGTATTACTTGGGTGTTCAGGATGTGCAGTTTGCAGATATCGCGGCCTTTTCCGGAAAGTTTTCGAATATAATTCCCCCAGAAACTAAAAACGCAAAAGAATGGACGCCGAATCCCAATCAGTCATTGATTGCGGATCGTGATGAGATTCTAAAGGCGGCGACAGAAAAGATCACAGAGGGCCGCCGGACGGCCTATATCATCGATGTCAGAAGGCGCGAGGAATATTTTAAAACTCAAAATCAAGGGGCTCAGTACGCAACCCCAGATATTCGTGCAATTCATATTGATTGGCGGGAATTTTTAGATGATCGCGGTCGTCCCAATTCAGAAATGTTTACTAAATTGAAATCGATTGGAATTCGGCCCTCAGACCGAATCATTGTGATTAGCAACTCTGGGCTTCGTTCGGGCGCAGTCACGATGGCGCTTTTAAGTATCGGCTTTCCAAGGGCGGCAAATTTTATCCGCGGCTATCCAGGGCTTCGACGATAGTCCCTCTGTTAGTCATCCGATTTTAAAAAAAAAGAATAAAAAACTAAAGATCAGACTAGATCGACTGCCCTCGTTTTAGAAACAGTCGCTCGACAACAGTGCCATCATCCTCTGTGTATCGAGTCGTCATGCGATCTCCCTGAACTTTGATGTCCCCAAAGTTTAAGACCGTATTCTCGGGGGCCCCAGGTAAATAGATTCTCAGGCCGTCATCTTCTGTAAATTCAAAAAGAGTTTCTACAGATTGATTTTCGACCATAGAATTTGAGGTCTGATTGATTTCGACATTCATTTGATCGTGAAAAAATAGATTTTTAATTCGGAGATAGGGGTCCGTCCGATCTGCATCGGCCAAGAAGTATTGGATTTTTCCGTTTTTAGAAATCACGGTTGTGTCTAGGGTCCAAAGTGCATTGAAAAAATCATCTCGAAACTTCGCGATGCCTTCAACTAGTTTTTTGACTTCAGTTTGACTTGATTTTCTGTAAACGCGTTCGTCGAGGCTTCGCTCTTTCGTCTTCAAATCTTCGAATTCAAGACGAACCAAAAGACGGGGTTTACTTTTCGAGCCCACAAGCTCTATCCGGCTCGAAACCAAACGGGTCTCACGAGCCGACAGGCCCTCTTGCTCAAGTTGAGTCAGAGCCAGGGAGGCCCTTGTCCCCTTTAGCCCGGTGAGTTTTGCATAGGGCATATCGGGGTCACCAAGATCGGTGGGGACTGAAGTTTCATAGAGGGAGAGTTCGTGATTTCGGACGAGGACGCCAAAGATCATGTCCCCAGAGACAACTCGAGTCGTCGAAAGCCAATACCCGTCGAAGGGGCTCACTTTGGACTGAGCCTGACTTAGGGCTGATAGGCCAGCGAAGCTAAGCAAAATTAAAAGTTCAAAAATTGGCTTCATGGGCACTTCCTTACGGATCAAAAGCCTTCATTGGCTTCGAATGACATCTTTGATTCAGGACTTAAGGGTTGCAATCGCAGTGCCGAGCTCAAGCCGGTGCAGGGCGCCGGCCGAGGCAAATGTGTTGTCAAATCTGCAGAAGCAGAGCCAATTTGGGGCTCGCTGGACTCTCATTTCGTAGCTAAAATTCCGATAAAACGAGGGTGAAAACACTTATTTTGTTGGTTCTGATATTTTCCGTTTCGGCGAAGGCAGAAGGCAATTGCTATGGGCATTGCGTCCCTCGGGGGTCTGCCGAGGCCCTAGGTATGAATGAGTGGCTCCAGCAAGAGGCTCTAAGAGTTGAAGCGGATACGACCATGCAGGCAGCACTTTTAGATAAAGAGACAGCAAAAATCCAGGCCAAATTTGTAGATGCTAGAGATGACAAAGTTGCCGAACAACTCCTTAAGAAAGATTTGAATTGGGAGCACTCAGATGATGCGGCCCTATTTTTTGTCTTTCGTGCCCCAAGCCAGTTTACGACCCGTCAAACTGGGTCAAGGACAGGTCTTAGTGTAAAACGGCAAAGCTCGAATATCATGGTGCACCCCTTGAAATTGGATCATGTCGACGGAGGCCAGCGTTCTCACGTCATCGATGCCATCGGAGAGACGACAAGTATAAACTACGAAATCGGTGATGAGACCAACGAGTTTGCGATCTCCGCGAGAATCTATCAACTGGTTGGAGAACCCCAGGGTCTGACAGGTCTGATGGTCAGTGATTCTTTCATCGAGAAGTTTCACGATTTTCAGAAAAAAAATATTCATAGAAATCAAGGGGACGATATCTATCGACGTCGTGAGGCAGGTTTTAATCGAGTGGTCGTCAATTTATCTGATGGGAATGGAAATCAGTTTTCTGCCAAAGACGGCGATGCATTTATTCTTCCGATTATCATCAAGCGCGGAAAATTTATTCAGCTTTCAGAGACGGACAAAACGGCCACCACGCTGAATGTCGGAGCTCAGGTGGGCATTCCGGTTTCTCGGCCTTTTAATCAGCTTAGCACTGGGGCTTATGCCAATTTGGTTCACCGAAGAGAAATATCAGATCGCTTAATTCTTCATCTTGCTGCTGGATTTGGTGCGAACCTGCAAAGAAATATTTATGGGGGATACAGCCCCTCGGATCGATCATGGGACTTGTCCTATAACACCTCTCTTGCGGCCGGGATTTCTTGTTTGGACAAGGATAAAAAAGGAAAGACTTCATTGATCCTTAGCTACAGCGCTTATAATCCTTTACTTAAAAACTCGGACTATCGCGCCAGCGATAGTCGCGGCTTTGTGAGTCGTCAATCCAGAGATGCGGTGATGCGATCGGATCGGGCGATTGGTTTGGGTGTTGTTCGGGAGAGAGGAAAAGACACGATGAAGTTCGAGTGTCAGCAAGATTTTGGAAACCGCAGTGGTCTTTCAAGATTAAATGGAAATAATAACCGAGACTTTTCTTGCAACCTTTCTTATGCAAGAGCTTTCTAAAAGAAATCGCGAGATGGCTCGAAAGAAGCCGATTCAAAAAAAGTGAGCCGATTTCTCATAACACAGAAGTGCGAAGAATTTTTTAAAGGGTGTATGCACGACTTAGCCGGCGATCTGCTGTTTCATTTTAAAGAGAATCGAATAAAGCGCCTTTAACATGTCCCCGTCGTACTTCGAGGCAAGCTTCTCATTCATAAAATTTAAAGCATCGGTCGGGGTCATGGGATTATTATAAGATCTTTTTGTGGTTAGGGCGTCGTAGGTATCCGTGATGGCAACAATTCGAGCCATCGGATGAATTTCTTCTCCGAGTAATTTTTGTGGATAGCCGTTCCCTGCAAAATTCTCGTGATGCTCGAAGCAGCAGGCCTTGATCGCGTCAGAGGCATTCACCTTATCCAAAATCAACAAACCATATTCAGGATGCTTCGACATCTGAGCCCACTCGACATCGTCAAGAGGGCCATTTTTGCAGATGATATCTACGCTAACATGTCTTTTGCCTACGTCATGCAAAAGTGCACCTTGTCCAAGCTCGGCCAATTCATCGCCGCGAAAGCCTGTAACATATCCAAGTCCAAGGCTATAGATGCCGACATCAAGAGAATGATTGTAAGTGTAGAAATCGTGACTCGATAGGCCGATCAAGTGCGCCATGGCGTCGGGGTCTTCGTTCATCAAAGAAATAAACTCATTGATCATCGTGCGGGATTCGGTCAAAGCCTTTTCAACATCTGGGTTCTCAAAAAGTTCTTCAACTAAAGACAAAGAGCTTTCTCGTAACATGACCGCTTTTTCAGCAGAGGAAAGTTTGTCGCTGCTCATGTGGTCATGGATATATTTTTTGTAATTCGCTCGCTCAGTACTTAGCAGAAAGAACTGATCCGGAGCTTGCCGTTCGAATTTCTCGATCTTTTGAACGGCGAGGGAATCGCCAACTCGAAGGTAGTGGATGTATTTTCCATTCACCAAGACATAAAGGTCAAAAGGGACCGGAGTCGCGGGATGAATCGAATTTAGTCGAACCTTTAAGTACTTAGTATCCTGCATGCTTTTAGTCTGCCATGGAGTCATTGACTCTCCAAGTAAAGATGGCTAATTGATCAAGAGATGGCGGTACACATTGACACACCCGTGCAATTCCTTAAGGGAGTTGGCCCAAAGTTGGGGGATATTCTTCATCGGCGTGGTATTTCAACCGTGTCGGATCTGCTTGAGTTTTACCCTCGCGCCTATGAAGACCGCAGAGCCGCCCGCAGTATTTCGAGCCTCGAGCCCGATCAATTGGTCAGCATCAAAGCACAAGTCTTAAAATTAAGATCCATGACCCTGGGGCGCAGTCACAGAAAACTTTACGAGATGCTTGTCGGTGACGAGACTGGACGTATCTCCTGCAAATTTTTTCGAGTTCCCTATAAGGGCTACTTCGAAAGATTCGAGCCCCATCAAAAGGTCCGGGTTATGGGTCGAGTGACTCTTTATCGCGGAGTCAAAGAATTCCATCATCCCGACATTCACCCTCTTCAAGAAGGGGAGGTTGAAGAAGATATTTTGCTTCCGATTTACACCGAGACCGAGGGCTTAAGTCCACAGAAGCTGCGCAAGATGATCGAGGCCGCCTTGCTTGCCTTAAAAGAGCCAAAGAAAGAATCACCCAAAGATTGGAAGGGAAAAAAAGATCTTTATCAAGACCCACCTTCAGATCCGCTTCCCGAGTGGTTAAAGACGAAGTATCAATTGCCCGAACGGCTGGATGCGCTTTCGCAAATTCATTACCCACCTCACGAAGAAAGTGACTTGTTTTTAAAGTATCAATCCCCTTCTCAAAGACGAATTATCTTCGATGAATTCTTTTGGCTTGAGCTTCATATGGCGATGAAGCGGGTCGGGATTGAGCGAGAGCATTCTGAGCCTTTACAGGCTAAGGGTGAATGGGTTGAAAAGTTAAAGGCTAGTTTGCCTTTTCAGCTCACCGCGGCTCAGGTTCGGTCTTTTGAAGAAATAAAATTGGATTTGGCAAAAACTCATCCGATGCACCGTTTAGTTCAAGGAGATGTAGGATCAGGAAAAACATTAGTGGCCCTGATGTCTGCGGTTTTGGCTGCCGAGTCCGGCTTTCAGTCTACGATCATGGTCCCGACCGAAATTTTGGCGGAACAACATTTTTTAGGCGCGCAAAAAATATTTACTCCTCTTGGACTTAAAGTTTGCCTGTTGACCGGTAGTACAAAGGCTTCTGAACGCGAAAAACTTCTGGCGGATTTAAAGTCAGGAGTGATTCATCTTTGCATTGGCACTCACGCTTTGATCGAAGACGAAGTGGAGTTTAAAAAACTTGGCCTCGTCATCATTGATGAGCAGCATCGCTTTGGGGTTCAACAAAGATCTTTGTTAAAAGCCAAAGGACTATCACCTCACTTTTTGGTGATGACTGCGACTCCCATCCCCAGAACCTTAGCGATGACAGTGTACGGGGATTTGGATGTTTCAGTTATTGATGAACTTCCAAAGGGACGCCAAGCCATAGTAACTCGCAAGGTCTTTGATAATAAGCGGCCCAAAGTTATGGATTTCATGAAGGAGCAGGTTCAAAAAGGGCGGCAGGCCTATATTGTTTATCCACTGGTCGAAGAGAGCGAAAAAATTGATCTAAAAAACGCGATCGAAGAATTCGAAAAGCTAAGCAAACAGTTTCCAGACATCCGCTTCGGACTTCTGCACGGCAGAATGAAGGCCCAAGAAAAAGACGCCATCATGCAGAGCTTTAGAAAAGGCGAAATCCAAGTTTTAGTTTCGACCACAGTGATCGAAGTCGGCGTCGATGTGCCGAACGCAAATCTAATGATCATCGAACATGCCGAGCGCTTCGGACTTTCGCAACTGCATCAGCTACGCGGAAGAGTCGGGCGAGGCAGTCACAAAAGCTTTTGTGTTTTAGTCCTGGGCTACGCCGTTTCAGAAGAATCAAAAAGACGAGCCGAGATCATGGAAATGACCAGTGACGGCTTCAAAATTGCCGAAGCAGATCTAGAGATTCGCGGTCCTGGAGAATTCCTAGGAAGACGTCAATCCGGCCTTCCTGGCTTCAAACTAGCAAACCTAGTCAGAGATGTCCGAACACTCCAAGACGCAAGACAAGCTGCATTTGAGTTAATCAAAAAGGATCCAGATCTTAAGAATTCCGAACATAAAGCCCTAAAGCTTGAATTCGAAAAAGCCCGCCTAACCATGACCGGCTAGTTCGAAGACGGATCCTATTTTATTTTAAAAAGTGCTCCGCCTCAGCCGTCGAACATCCTCGGTCGGCCCTCCTGAGTGAACATAATAGTCAGGAATATATTTGGGCCGCCCTGCGGAACTAGTCTTCGGCGGACACTTTATAAAATAAAAATGGATCCGCCATCTCCGCCGAAGAATGACATGGGTGTGGCGATTCCAATCTGTTGCTGACGCAGAAATTTTTGCTTAAGCGAGGCGCGACCACGATGGACTAGCGCAGACCATTGGAGGAGGGGCACCAAAGCTCTAAGGTTAGATATTGGAAAAGGGTTTCAATTAGACCGGTTAGTTCGAAGGCAGTTCATTTTTTAATTTTGAAAAGTGTCCGCCGAAGACTAGTTTCGCAGGGCGGGCCAAAGGCCCGACCGAGAATGTTCGACGGCTGAGGCGGAGCACTTTTCAAAATTAAAAAATGATCTGCCTTCGCGCCAGCCGCATATTCTTAGGACTTAGTAGTAAACCGCGAGCTGAACAGTTCCGACGCTCGGAGTTCCCTGAGATGTTCTATTAAACATAGTGTGGTAGCTCGCAAACAAGCCCATGTTGACGGTTGAAGTTCTAAAGAACTTCATACCGGCCGTCGCATTTACGCCCCAGCCTGAGGCTTTGTTCTCAATGCAGTCACTAAAGATTGAAACCCAGCAAGAGTCATCCGCGCGAGCCGTAGCATATCCAACTCGGCCACCTATGAAAGGAGAATGCTTTGAACGACTGAAGTAGTACTCTCCACCCAAAGAGAAATCCGTGTAGCTTGAATCATCATCACCCTGACCATTGTGGATCAGCCAAGTTAGATTCACGCCGAAGTCAGGATCTAAACCCCAAAGGTAGCCGATTGAAAAAGTGAATCCGCCGCCTTCTGATTTAAGATTCGATGACCAGCCGGGGCCGAAACCAATAATCCACTGACGAGTGGCTTGGTAGCGGCGAGTGTTTAGGGTCTCTTCGGCTTCGGTAATGTTGGTGACGTCCGCAGTGCTCTCGACAGACTTTTGATTCAAGACGGCCGGGACTAGGCGAGCGACGACGGTGTCGATGTCAGACATCGTGGCAACCTTCATCCTTTGGCTAAAAAGGTTCTGACCCTCTTTGGATTGCTTGGTTAGCCCAAGGACGTAAGAGTCTCCAAGTTTAAGAAGCTGAGAGTTCAGGATAATTTCTGCCGTCTCAGCAGAATCAACAGACGAGTAACCCTCTTCTTGGATGACGCTCATTTTAATAAGTTCTTGAACGGTCGCCTTGCTGTCCTCTTTGATGCCCTTTCCGGTGGGTTCAGAGACGTAGACATTGCGTGCCAAAACAGGCAAGGACAGAGTCAAAAGTAGCAGGCTTAAAACTGGAAATCGCAGAAAATTTGCTGTCATGGGGCCATCCTTCTTGAATTTGTTCGAGTTTCTAGCACAGGGCAGGCAACTGGGTTAGGACTTTTTTCGCTCCTTATGCTCGGTTGTAAGCTGATGGTTTTCTGAAAAACTTTCAACTTGTCTGTCCAATTCTTAACAATTGATAACTCGTGTCAAAAATGCTATAACTTTGCCTGCTTTTCACAACCAGTCCACTGGTCCTGATTCGGAGGTCTTTAGTAATGCTTGAATTTAAGGTTGGCGACAACGCCGTCTATCCTGGTTACGGTGTGGGTCAAATCACTTCAATTGAAGTCAAAGAGATCTCTGGAAACAAATTGGCCTTCTATTCGATTAAAATCCTAGAAAGTGGCATGAAGATCATGGTTCCGACTTCGAATGCGGCCTCTGTGGGACTACGTCCCATTATCTCTAAAGATGAGGCCTCAAAGGTTATTAGCATTTTAAAAGAGCGAGACGTTAAGGTCGACAATCAGACCTGGAACCGTCGTTATCGCGAGTATATGGAAAAGATTAAGACGGGTTCTGTTTATGAAATCGCAGAAGTCCTTAGGGATCTATTCGTTCTTAAGGTCGATAAAGAGCTAAGCTTTGGCGAGCGTAAGATGCTTGATACTGCGCGAGGTCTATTGCTTAAAGAACTCGCTTTGGCCACAGGCACTGTAGAGCTTAAAGAAGAAGGCGAAGAAGTCGCTGCAATCTTTGGTCTTTAATTCCAGACGCAATTAGGTCCAGCCCGACTCAGTCCATCATTGTCAAACCCCCTAGGTCTTCGATATGACTGAAGCTTCAGTCTTTCGAATCTCAATTGCCGAGGGAGCCCCATATGTCCTCATCTGATTCAGTCCGAGTCCGTTTTGCTCCAAGCCCCACAGGATATCTTCATGTGGGTGGTGCTCGCACGGCACTTTATAATTATCTCTTCGCCAAACATCACGGCGGAAAATTTATTCTTAGAATTGAAGACACGGATCAGGAACGAAGTACTGAAGAGTCTTTGCGAATGCAAATCGATGATTTGGTTTGGCTTGGGCTGAAGTGGGATGAAGGCCCAGATCCAAAGACGCTTGAAGACCATGGACCCCATGGGCCTTATCGACAAAGTCAGCGGCAACATATCTATAAAGAGCAGGCCGAGCTTTTGTTGAAATCAGGCAATGCCTACTACTGTTTTTTAACAGACGAAGAAATCGAAGCCCAAAGACAAAAATCTATGGCAGAAGGGCGACCTCCCCAAGTGGATAGTCCCTATCGAGATTGGGATCTTCAAGACGCACTTAAAAAAATTAAAGAAGGAGCCTCAGCCGTTGTTCGTTTTAAAGTTCAAGGCGCAAAACGAGATTATGTCTTAAAAGATCTAGTTCGCGGAGATGTGAATTTTCCTTCTGACATGGTCGGAGACTTTGTGCTTTTGCGTTCGACCGGAATGCCGGTTTATAACTTTTGCTGCGCCATCGATGATGCATTGATGAAGATCACTCATGTCTTTCGAGCTGAAGAGCATTTATCAAATACCTTAAGACAAATGATGATCTACGAGGCGCTTGGCTTGCCACTTCCGCAGTTTGGTCATCTTTCGATTATTCTTGGGGCGGATCGACAAAAACTAAGTAAGCGTCATGGTGCCACAAGCTGCAATGAATACATGAAGGCGGGGTTTTTACCTGAGGCTTTATTGAATTTTATGGCTTTGTTGGGTTGGAGTTCTCCAGAGGGACAAGAAATCTTGACGATGGAAGAGCTTGCGCGATTGTTTTCTCCAGAGCGTTTGCATTCGGCGGCAGCTGTTTTTGACGAAGTGAAGTTGAAGTGGGTGAATGCCTCTCATTTGCGTGCCCTTCCTCATGGGGAGCTGTGGAAAAGACTTCAGCCAACTTTCCAAGAAGCTAAGCTTGATTTGCCGCAAGATCCCGATTGGGTCGACCGCTCTTTAAGTTTAATGAAAAGCTCGATGGAAACTCTTTCTGATGCGGCCAATCTGTATCAGCCGCTTTCTAAGACTCCAGTTCCAGTGACCGACGAAGGAAAAGAGACTTTGGCTTGGGACACTTCGCGCTCAGTTGTCTTAAAATGGAAAGAGCTTGTCGAAAAACATCCGGCAGAAGTTTTAACTGAAGCCGATTTTTTGTCGATTCAAGAAGAAGTTAAAAATGCCTGTGCCGTAAAGGGAAAACATTTGTTTATGCCCATTCGAGTTGCGGTGATTGGAAAACCTCATGGAGCTGAACTGAAAGAGTTAATTCCCTTGATGTCGAAGGCTTCTTTGATCAAGCGTGCTGATGTGGCTTTGGGGCTTTGCTAGCTTCAATTAAAAGTTTTGTACTGAACGAGAACTTTAGGAGTAGATGTGTCGATTCAAATTTATAACTCTGAGACTCAAAAAAAAGAAGTCTTTACTCCCGTTCACCCGGGTGAAGTGCGAATGTATGTTTGTGGACCTACGGTCTATGACTACCTTCATGTCGGCAACTTTAGAGGTGCCATTTTTTTTAATATGGTCCGCAATTGGTTCGAGCACCGCGAGTATCAAGTCACCTATGTCTACAATTATACAGACGTTGACGACAAAATTATTAAGCGAGCTGCCGAAGAAGGGGTCGATCACCAAGAAGTTGCTGAAAAATATATTCTTGAATTTCAGAAAGACTATGAATCTTTAAAACTTCGACCCCACACACATAATCCAAGAGTGACTACCCATATGGCGAACATCATTCGGTTTGTGCAGGATCTGGTCGACAAAGAAAAAGCCTATGTGGTTGGCGGAGATGTTTATTTTAATGTGAAAAGTTATTCCGAATACGGGAAGCTAAGTCATAAAAATATCGATGATATGGAAGCGGGATTTCGTATTGAAGTCGATGCTCGAAAAAAACATTCGGCGGATTTTGCTTTGTGGAAATCGGCAAAACCCGGCGAGCCCAGCTGGCCTTCTCCTTGGGGAGAGGGACGTCCTGGATGGCATATCGAATGCTCTGCAATGATTAAGACTTTGCTTGGAGATACGATTGATATTCATGGTGGCGGAATGGATTTGATTTTCCCTCATCATGAAAATGAAATTGCGCAAAGTGAAGCCTGCACGGGAAAGCCTTTCGTAAAATACTGGATGCATAACAATATGCTTCAGTTTGGAAATCAAAAAATGTCGAAGTCCCTCGGCAATGTCAGAACAGGACGAGGTTTTTTAGAAGAGTACAATGGCGAGATCTTAAAATATATGATGCTTTCAGCTCACTATCGAAGCACTTTGGATTTTTCTGACGCTCAAGTGGATTTGGCTATTGCAGGACTTGCCCGAGTGTACTCAAGCCTGGCTTTGGCCGAAAAAATCATTGGGATGACTTTAGAGCTTGTGCCCCTTCCCGAGAAATTTGCAAAAGCCATTCAGGATGCAAGTCTTGGAATTGAGCAGGTCATGGATGATGACTTTAATACACCAGAAGTCTTTGCGCGTATTTTTGAAGTCGTAAGACTTTTTAATAGTTTGTGCCGAGTCCCTGGCAAAGTGGGTCCTGAGAAAAAAGCCATCGCGGAGGTCTTTTTCCATTGGCTGAAAAATCAGGGCTCATTTTTAGCTCTGTTTCAAGAGTCCCCCAAAGAATACTTAACAACTTTGGATGATATGCTTCTTGGTCGTAAAGGCTTAAAGCGGGAAGTGATCGATGCTCTTGTGATCGAGCGAACGGATGCTCGCAAGTCTAAGGATTTTAAACGTTCAGACGAGATTCGAGATCAATTGCTCGCGCTCGGCATTGCGGTGCAAGACAGCCCGGAAGGCTCTGAATGGGAAGTGGCGAAGTAGAATCAAAGCCTGGCTCTCGGGCAAAAAAAAATCGGACTCAAGGTTCGGGCCGCGCCTTTGAGCTTGTGTCTGATTTTAAGCCTGCGGGCGATCAGCCTAAAGCCATTCAAGAAATTATCGACAATATCCACGAGGGGATTAAAGATCAGGTCCTCTTAGGGGTTACAGGTTCTGGAAAGACCTTTACCATGGCTCAGGTCATTGCCCGTACGAATTTACCGGCATTGATTCTAGCCCCGAATAAAACTTTGGCGGCTCAACTTTATGTTGAGTTTAAAGAGCTCTTTCCCAAGAATGCGGTAGAGTATTTCGTCAGCTATTATGATTACTACCAGCCCGAAGCCTATGTTCCGTCCTCAGATACTTATATCGAAAAAGATTCTGCAATTAACGAACAAATCGATCGAATGAGACACTCGGCGACGCGTTCTTTGTTTGATCGAAGAGATGTGATTATCGTCAGCAGTGTGAGTTGTATTTATGGTTTAGGAAGTCCAGAGGCCTATGAAGGCATGATGATCCATCTGGTTGCGAATCAAGAGTTGAAGCGAGATCATTTTTTGCGAGAACTCGTGCGAATTCAGTATCAACGTAACGATGTGGATTTTTCTCGGGGGACTTTTCGAGTTCGAGGGGACTTGGTTGAAATTCTTCCTCCCTATGAAGAGTCCATGGCCATTCGAGTTGAATTTTTTGGAGATTACATCGACCGCATCTCTTGGGTGGATCCCTTGCGCGGAGAAGGAATCGAAAAGCTGGATCAAATTGCGATCTATCCTGGAAGTCATTACGTCAATACCGAGGACAGATCAAAAAAAGCGATCGAAACGATTCGAGAAGAATTGCGGGAGCGAATTGCTCATTATGAGAAAGAAATTAAGCCTCTAGAGAAAGAACGAATTGAGCAGAGAACCTCCTACGATCTAGAGATGATGGCAGAGCTTGGGACCTGTCAGGGGATCGAAAATTACTCAAGACACCTTACGGGCAGAGCGCCTGGCGAGCCGCCCCCGACTCTGCTTGAGTACTTTCCGGAACAGTTTTTAACATTTATCGATGAGTCTCACGTGACAGTGCCTCAGATCGGCGGGATGTATCGCGGAGATCGCGCTCGAAAGATGACCCTTGTTGAATATGGCTTTCGCCTTCCCTCGGCCCTGGATAACCGCCCTTTAAACTTTCAAGAGTTTGAGTCCTATATGGACAAGGTCATTTATGTCTCGGCCACACCCAGCGATTATGAATTTAATAAAAGCGGAGGTATTATCGTCGAGCAGATTATTCGACCCACGGGTTTAATTGACCCGGAGATCGAAGTTCGCTCTGCCAAACATCAGGTTGATGATTTGCTTAAAGAGATTCGTGATCGGGTAAAAAAGAAAGAACGAGTTTTGGTTACGACTTTGACGAAAAGGACGGCCGAAGACCTAACGGATTATTACGAGGGGCTTGGGATCAAAGTAAAGTATTTGCATAGCGATATTAAAACCGTGGAGCGAACGGATATTATCCGTGATCTACGTCTTGGGATCTTCGATGTTTTAATTGGGATAAACTTACTCAGAGAGGGTCTGGATATTCCCGAGGTCAGTTTAGTTGCGATTACCGATGCAGATAAAGAGGGCTTTTTAAGATCCGAGCGCTCACTGATTCAGACGATTGGCCGCGCCGCCCGCAATATTAACGGTCGAGTGATTTTATATGGCGATAAGATCACAAAGTCGATGCAGCGAGCGATGGACGAAACCCTTCGTCGTCGTGGCATTCAGCTTGAGTACAACCGTGTTCATGGGATCACTCCAAAGGGTGTGCAAAAGAAAATTCAAGAAAGCTTGCTCTCGATTTATGGAGTGGATCAGACTTTAAGTATGATTGACCATCAGCTTGCGGTGAAAAGTCCGGTTAAAGATTATGGTAAAGATCCCACAACGCTTGCAAAAGAGATCGACAAGCTTCGAAAGAAAATGCGCAAAGCGGCCTCTAATCTTGATTTTGAAGAAGCGGCTAAGCTTCGTGATGAGGTCAAGCGACTTGAGGTCTTTGAGATGACTCTGCGTTCGGGCGAAGTCGACGAAGTCTCTCATAAGTTTATGGATGAAAGCACGGACTCATGAGCGAAGACCAAGCCCCTCCTTCACCTGCGGAATTAAAGCGGCAGCGTTTGAAGAGCCTGGCTGCCGAACTTCCGACAACACCCGGCGTCTATTTGATGAAAAATTCAAAGACGAAGATCATCTACGTCGGTAAAGCAAAAAATCTTAGATCTAGGGTGAAATCCTATTTTTTAAACAGCGCAGATCATTCTGCAAAGACTCGGTTTTTAGTAAGTCATATCGAGACTCTGGACTATTTGCTAACGGCGACAGAGGTAGAGGCCTTTTTACTTGAAGCCTCTTTAATTAAGAAACACCGGCCACGCTACAACATTCGATTAAAAGATGACAAAGCCTATCCTTACATTCGCTTAGGTATGGATCATGATTTTCCCAGACTTTATATTTCTAGAAAAGTAAAAAACGATGGCGCAGTCTATTTTGGGCCTTACACCAGTGGCTTTGCTGTTCGTGAGGTGATTCGGTTTTTGAATCGGACTTTCAAAATAAGAGATTGCACAGATATTTTTATGAAGGCGCGAACAAGACCTTGTATGACTTATCAGATCGGGCGTTGCGGGGCTCCTTGTGTTGATTTGCAAGATCAAACTGAATACGGCAAAGAGGTCAGTTCCGTTTTAGAATTTTTGCGCGGCCATGATCAAAAAGTTATTAAGGATTTAGAAAAACGCATGAAGCAGGCCTCAAAGGACGAACGCTTTGAAGTGGCGGGGCGTCTTCGCGATAGTATTTCCTCGGTAGAAAAAATCTGGGAAAAACAATCTGTAGTTTCCACAAAAACAGATTTTGACCAAGATGTGATTGCCTTTTTTGGAGATCCGCGAGGAACTTCAGTTGAAATTTTACATATTCGGGCGGGGCGAGTCCTGGGGAATCAATCTCACTTTTTGGCTAAACTCGATTGCACCTCTGAGTCCGAGGATCCTAGAGAGTGGTTAGCCTCCTTTCTGAACCAGTACTACCTAGAAAATTTTGTGCCCGATGAGATCATCCTTCAGGTGGATTTGGGATTAGATATTACAAAGCTTCTTCAGGCGGTTTTAAAAGAGCGCCATTCTAAACTTCCAAGGCTGATTCCTCCTCTCGGTGAGGAAGGAAAGCGCTTAATGGCAATGGCGTTAGCGAATGCAACAAGTCACTTTCAAGACTATGTTTCTAAGGACGAGCACCGACAAAAAGGTCTTGGGGATATTCAAAAGAAACTGGGGCTACCCCTGTTGCCTCAAAGAATCGAATGTTTTGATATTTCAAACTTTCAAGGTGAAGAGTCTGTGGCAAGCCAAGTGGTTTTTGAAGATGGCTTGCCTAAAAAAGATGATTACCGCAGATATAAAATTAAGACGGTAGAAGGCGCTAACGACTTCGCCTCGATGAAAGAGGTTTTATCCAGACGCTTTAGTCACAGCGAATATGAAGATCCTCAACTTGTGGTGGTCGATGGCGGGAAAGGTCAGCTAAAAATGGCGGTTGAAGCCTTATCAGAAATTGGGCGGCCTGAAGTTCCGGTGGTGGGACTTGCGAAGGCTAGGGCCAAGGGCAGCTTTAGTGATGCAGAAGTTGAATTCACTGAAGAGCGATTTTTTCTACCGGGTCGCCAAAATCCCGTAACTTTCCCCCGAAACTCAGAAGCCTTTCAGATATTGGTTGGTATCCGTGACGAGGCCCATCGCTTCGCCATCAGCTATCATCGTAAACTGCGCGATAAGGATCTTTTTGAAAGTGAACTCGATGCAATTGTAGGTCTTGGGGAAAAACGAAAAGCCCAACTCTTAAAGGCCTTTGGGAGTGTTGAGGGGATTCGTGAGGCCTCAGTCGAAGACATCGCAAAGCTCAAAACCTTCAACCGCATTTTGGCTGAACGGATCCACATCCATCTGGCCGGGGAGTAGTACCAGCCAGATTTATTGTCAGGAATCTTTCGTTCATGAAAGAGTTTATTAGGACAATTCTTTCTGTAGTAGAGATGATCTATTCCTGAAGAATCTGAATGTTTTTGACCTGACAAAAATCGAGTCCGCTGTCGCTAAGGGTAACTTCTGTTTTGGTTGTCTTGGGGATTTCTTGGCCATTACGGTCAACCCTGCCCTCAAATACAAGATTTGTAATCTCATAGGTTTCAAGGACATCTGGACTAAACTTATCATTTTTGCGTTGAATTAGCTCTGCGCCGACAGCCTGAAATTTAAAATTTCTGATATCTTTTTTTTCTACGACTGCACTTATTGCAATAAGATGTGAAAGTGAGGCCGCAGGAGCTTGCAAAGCGCAATGACCTTTGGTTGCTGGAGATGCTGCGAAAGAGGTTGCAGAAACGCATCCCAATAGAGTGAAAAAAATAGATGTTGTGATCTTTGTCATAGAAAATACCTTCTTTTTAAATAGGGCGGTTAGTGGATCTGGTGGCCCAGCTAGATGCGAGGTCTTCTGATTGAATATTGTAAAGGCTGGTCTTGAGCAAGGACTGTTTTGGTAGGAGCTTTTAGACGACGACTAGGCTCAGGACAAATGAATTCCGTCTGAATAAATTACGTGTTGATATAGAGTCTACGCAACCCTTATCCTGAAATTTTTTTCATTCGATAGGGAAGTGGGACAGTACCTCACTCCCGAGATTATTTCGCAAAGGAGTTACTGAAGCGAGTGCTCGCTTTTACGAGTCCGAACTCTGCAATGTTCGCAGAAAGCTTCTTCGGTGACTTGGTGTTCGACAAAGTTGGTCACATGGGTCATGTAAAGATCTGTTCCACATAAACAGCAAGTTGTATGGTCATCCATAAAGGCCTGCTTATAATCTTGCTTCGAAAACTCTACGAATTTGATCTCTTCTTTTTTGATGTCCATCCTAGACTCCTTTTTGATCCGTCATATTTGGCCGGTCTTTGCTGCTGACATAGGTCTTCTCGGATGGCGCAGTCTCAACTTGAGACAAATCTGAGGGCTTTCGCAAAGTTGGCCCTTATTCCGAGGTAAAATTTGCCTGTTTTCGCACTGAATCAACCGAATTTAGCTGCCTCTTAAAGGCCTCTTTACTAGAGTCATCGCACCGGTGAATAACTTATCGAATGATCAAAAAGATTATCTGACACAGGTGCTTGGGATCTCATCCTTAATGACCCCTGTGTCCCAGCTTCGCGACCAGTCAGAGAGCCCGGACGGCCTGGCTCTGGAGGCCTCTACCGAATCTCGTCGAAGCCCTTTAGCAGAAGAGCCTGCTGAGCTTCTTGTATTTAGTCCCAAGGCCTTAAGTCCAGCAGAGCAAGAGCTTCTACAGCGCATTCTAAAGGCCATGAACTTTAAAGATTGGGAACTTCTGTTTTCAGCAGAGGATCTAAAGCCCGCCGAGCTTACTGAAAAACCAACCTTTGGGATTCTTTTTGGTGAGCGTGCTTTAAGGGCCTTGGACTCCGAAGCCTCCTTTGCAATGAATCTTGGTAAGCTACTCAGGCAAGACGGAATCACTTGGCTGGTCACTCACTCTTTAGACGGAATGCTTCCACCGATTTTAGAGCGTACGATTCAAGCCACTAAAAAACAGACCTGGGCCCACCTTAAAGATTTGTTGGAGGTCATGCAGAATGCTTAAGTGTTTACAAATTTTTAGTGTGGCTTTGCTTTTCGTCACTCAGAACCTTTGGGCCCAAGAGACCAAAGAACTTTCGAACACTGCAAAATGCAGTATAGAGCTTGAGCTTAAAGGCGCTATTGGTCCGGCTTCTTTGGACCTTCTGACCCGTGGTTTTGAAATGGCTAAAGTAAAAGAGTGTGCTTCTTTGATTGTCACCATCAATACTCCCGGCGGAAGTCTTGAGACCACCAGACTGATTGTGACAAAGATATTGAATTCACCCATCCCGGTTTTATGTTTGGTTTATCCAAGTGGTGGGCATGCCGGAAGTGCTGGAGCCATTATTCTTCAGGCTTGTCATGTGAACGGAGCGATGGAAGCGACAAATCTTGGGGCGGCTACTCCGGTTTCAGGAGGGGGCGAAGCGATCCCTGAAGATTTAAGAAAAAAACTTTTAAACGATACCCGCAGTTGGATGGACGGCATTACGAAACTTCGAAATCGAAACGAAAAGTTCGGACAAGATATTATCCTCGAGGCAAAAGCGGTTAGTGCGGAAGAAGCTAAAAAAATTGGCGCGATCGATTTTATGGCGAAAACAAAACAAGAATTTTTGGACTTCGCGGTGGGTCGTGAAGTTCAGATGAGTGAAGATCTTAAGCAAATCGTTGCTGTCGGTCCCGTCGAAGTTTTTCAGCCGGATTTAAGACATCAAGCTTTAAGCCTGTTAACAGACCCGCAGATCGCCTATTTAATTTTTATGGGAAGTCTTGGGCTTCTTTACTTTGAAATCACTCACCCCGGCACGATGGTCGCAGGCGTTGTGGGCGCCGTTGGTTTAGTGGTTTCGATGGTGGCCATGCACAAACTGAATGTGGAGTGGGGTGGCCTCGTTTTAATTTTTCTTGGTGTTATTCTACTTGTTGCCGAAGTTTTTGTTCCGAGTTTTGGAATTTTAGGCCTCGGAGGAGTGACTTCTTTTGTGGTCGGTAGTATTTTTCTTTACGATCCTGCAAAAACCGGAGGCTACACTTTGCCGCTTTCTACAATTCTTCCCTCGGCATTTTTATTGGCGCTGATCACCTTCGGCTTAGGATATTTAGCTGTTCGCTCGCTGAAAGTGAAAAAGCGTGGAGGCTTTGACGATATGCTAAATCTTGTAGGGACAGTTGTTGAGCTTCAAGAGGATTCAAAGTCCGGATTAATGGAAGTCCGCGGAGAACTGTGGAAGTTTAGTTCGTCAAAACCAGTACAAATTAAAAGTTCGGTGAAGGTGACCGGTCACCTCGGATTTACTTTAAATGTTGAACCAGAAGGAGAATAGAACATGTTAGAATTGGTTACAGGACCAGGGATTATTTGGATCGGTGTTATCATCTTTATCTTGGGCTCGGCCATCAAGATCTTACCAGAGTGGGAGCGCGGAGTTGTTTTAAGATTCGGTCGCTCAATTGGAGCCAGAGGCCCCGGTATCATTTACTTAATCCCAGGTGTCGAGCGCATGATCCGCGTAGGGACTCGAACGATCACTATGGACATTCAACCTCAAGATGTGATCACGCTGGATAACGTCAGCATGAAGGTCAATGCCGTATTGTATTTTCGTGTGGTTGATCCGGAAGCCGCGATCACTCAGGTTGAAGATTATTATTTCGCGACGGCGCAGTTGGCCCAGACCACTTTAAGATCAACCTTGGGTCAATATCCCATGGACGATCTTTTAGCGAACCGAGATAAAATCAATCAAACTCTTCAGACTATCTTGGATAAAGCTACAGAGAGTTGGGGTATTAAGATTTTGGTTGTCGAAGTAAAACACATCGATCTTCCCAAAGAAATGCAAAGAGCTATGGCAAAACAAGCCGAAGCCGAGCGTGAAAGAAGAGCAAAGGTCATTAGCGCAGAAGGGGAATTGCAGCGAGCTGAAAAACTTCGTGATGCTTCAGAGATTTTATCAAGCTCACCGGCTTCACTTCAATTGGCCTATTTGCAAGCTCTTGGTGAAATCACGAACGAAAAATCCAGCGTGATTGTGTTGCCATTGCCGATAGATTTAATCACTCCCTTTATGCCGGAGAAAAAATAGACCTTGGGTCCAATGAAGACCATAGTTTTATTTTTGGTTTTTATAGTTGTGGGGCTTGGTGAGCTAAGATCTAGCCAAGCCAATCAGGAAAGTCTGTCCCGGCAACTTTCAAGCAAGCTTGGGGCGCGCGATTCCGGAAAGACTCAGCTTGTCCGCGTCCGCCTGCAAAAAAGTCTAAAGCGTATCGAAGTCTCGGGCTACTCTTTAAGTTTCGGATCAAGTTCTTCAAAATTTAAAACTGTTGCGATCCCGCGCCATCAAAAGGCAACTTTGACTTTAGATCGTGTTCAACCAAAGCCGGTCTTTCGTTTAAAACTTGAGGGCCGTGAAGAAAAACTAAGCCTCGATCATGAACGACTTAAAATTAGCGGAGATATGTTAAAGCTCGGGCCGGAAGCCGTTCCCAGAGAAATTTTTCTTTATCCCCAAGCCTCTGGCCGCTTTGATGTGGTGACCAGTATGGATTTAGAGACTTATCTTGCCGGAGTTCTTCCTTCTGAGATGCCGGTGTCTTGGCCTCTTGAAGCCTTAAAGGCTCAGACGGTCGCCATTCGCTCTTACACGCGAAGCCTTATGGAAGAGCGAAAATATTCGCATTTTCATTTAGAAGCCTCGATTCATGATCAAGTCTACAAGCTGATCAATGATATTGGCGGCCGTGCCGAAGACCGAGAAAAAGTAAGACGGGCCATCCGCGAAACTGAGGGGCAGTTTTTAACTAAAAACAGTGGCAAAACTTTAAAAGCCTTTTATCACGCGGACTGCGGTGGTCAGACCGAAGAACCCGGATTGGTTTGGGGCAGTGGCAAAAATATCGGCTCGGTAAAAGATCTAAGTTGCCCCTTAAGCCCGCTTGGCGAATGGAGTTTAAACTTGGAACGTGAGGAGCTAAGACAAAAACTGATCGCAAAGTTAGGGCTTCCAAAAGACACGAATTTACGGGGTCTATTGGTTCGAGGCCGGACTCCCTCGGGTCGGGTCGCTTCTGTAGATGTTTTATTTGAAGGGCAAAAACCGATGCGTTTAAGCTCGAATGATTTTAGGCAAACCCTTGGATTTAATCAGATGAAGAGTGCGAATTTTAAACTGACCTGGTTTGGCAATGAGCTAAAAATCGAAGGACGAGGGCATGGTCATGGAGTGGGTCTTTGTCAGTGGGGAAGTCGGGCGCTTTCGGCAAGAGGTCTTGGCTATAAAGAGATATTAAAGCACTACTACCCCTCCGCAATTTTAACGGAAGAGCAAAGGCCTCAAGCCCTAAGTTCGATCTAAACCAGCACACCCATCAAAAGCCGAACTGCGAAGAAAAGAACGGCTGAAGCGGTGATTACACTTAAAGTATTCATTTAAAAACCCTCGTATTCTTACTGATCGGTCGAGTGACCAAAAACTTGATAGGAAAATGTTAAAAATCCCTTACAAATCGAGATCTTGCAGTTTGGCGTCAGAAACCCCCTTCAGGTCGAGCACCCGGGTTTTTGCACAAGTAGTCGAATTTATTGACCTTTTGTGGTGGTGACATTTTTGGGTCCTCACTCTGCACCTTTGACAATTCCCAAAATCGACCAGGGACTGATCAATATCCTAAAAAATTCTATAAAATCAATACTTTACGCCTGATTTTTCGCCCTCGGCACAAGCTTGGCAATTCCCTTTAGGTAACGGCACCTCGGGTTTTAGGGATTAAGGGTGGGAAGGCGCCGGAAAGGTTTAGGAGTTATGAAACATCTATTAGCAGCTTCACTTATCGCACTGATGGCTTTCAATATCAGTTGCGCCAAGAAGACTGCAGGACAAGTGGCCCAAGATCCTGGAATCGTGATTCCAGAAGGCCCATATGTTCCTGATGGAAATGGCCCTGGGGAAGGACCTGGAGAAAGCCTTCAGTATGGCGGAACTGCAACTTTAGCGGTGAGCAGTTTAGCAGTCATGGGCGAGTACACGGGGCGACCCATGAATAACCCGACTAATATTAAGATCAATTTGAATTTGCTTCGAAAAGGAAAATCAGATCAAGGCGACGACACTTATGGTGGAGTTGTGACGGTGACTTATACAGAAAACGGCAGCAACTATGAAGGCTACTTCACTTCTGGAAGCTCTGCGAATCACAACAAGTTCAACGTATGGATGCAACATAATGGCAAATCGGGCTGGCATGGAGTGTTTGAGGACTACCTAGGTGGAGTCGTTGTGGTGATCGATGAAGTTGTAGATTTAGGTGATGGACAAGGTCCAAGTGATTCTGTCGGTGGCACGATCTGGTTTAAGAACTTCGGATTAACTTATGCCCCTCATCCTCCAACTCATTGCTGGTTTGTTTCTTTAGGCCCCTACGACTGCAGACCTTGGCCAGACGGAAGAGGGATGAACACCTACTCTTCTTTGGATCCAGCGGGCGGATACAAGAAACTGGGTAAGTTTAGTGGAATGAGTCTTAAAAAGGCATTTAACGAAGAACTTTAATTTTTAAAAAAATAGTAACAGAGGGATAATTTATGAAAACTTTAAACAAAAATCACAGAAAGACCAAAGCGGGTTGGAAGCTCGGAAGAGTGGTGGCTTTAGTTTTGATCTCGATCCTGATTTCTGCTTGCGGAAAAAAAGGGAAAGACGGTGGCGGTGGAACCACTGGAGTGACTCCAACTGTTCCCGGAAGTGGACAAGGTTGTATCAACAACTGCGGAAATTACACCACGATGGTTGCCTCGGGACTTGGTAAGCACCAGGGTCTTGAAGTTGTCGAACTTGGGATGAGTCTTTACGGAACTGCTGGTACAGGCAATGCCGCCAGCTACTCAGGTCCTGTGACGGCAGCTGGTTATATGGCAGTGGATTCGACTTTTTCGAACTCACAGTGTGCTCTTCGCGTAGGTATGTATTACCTCAGAGTGGCCTCTGCAAACGGAAGTTTTAGTTGGCAGAACCAGTTTCATATCAGCAACCTAAATCTAGAAGCCGTTCATACGGATGGAACAGTTGTCTTATTGTCTGTACGTGGAGACTTTTACGGACAACCGCAACTCGGTCGTGATGGATTTCAACACGCCTCTCGTTTTTGGGGAGATGTGTCTGTTCGATCTATCGCCGGTATTCAGTGTAACTTTAACTTGCACATTCCTAGAGTATTCTAAAAGGGAGCATGAAGATGAAGACGCCAGGGCTTAAAAAAATCATTCTGATTCTAGCCTTAAGCTTTGCTTCATCGGCTTGTTCTTACCAGTGGATGGAGTCTGATTCTGGAGCCTCGGCGGATGAAGTTATTGGTCTGTTAAATGACATCTTAGGAGAAGTTTCTGCGGCAAACGCTGGTGGATCTTTACAAGAGTTTATAGAAATCAAAGACAATCCAAACTCGACCATCTATTTTGCTTTTGGCCCTGGAGAGATGGGATCGGTTGCAAGTATCAGCAGCTTAGTCCGCTACGATTTTATGGGTCCCGGTGGACAAGATATATTTTTTGATAACATTGAAGAAGTAAAAATCTTCTTCGCATATGTTCCCGAATATGCAGGAAACAAAGCCGCACTTTTGATTCAGTTAAAAGTCGCAGGCCAAGCAAGCCCCATCACCAAGGCCTTCTCCGCTGTGATCGCTCCGGGAATGGACGGCGAAGAGTATGTGGCCATCCTTGGTGAGGCCGGAGTCGAAAAATTAGTTTTAAGAAGTTACAATGTCACCGACGGCGATCTAGAGCCCGTCATTCAGCTTAGAGTTTCTGACTTCGATTCTGCAACAGGCCTAGAAACCGAAAACGGAAAATTCTCTGTCCTAGAAGGCTTCGGCGGCCTCTAGTTTCCTAAAAGTGCCAGATCCGATATTCGGACGCATGCTATCCTCTGTTCCGTATTCTTAAGCATACAGAGGGCCATGAGCTCTGCCAGATTCTGCTTTGACAGACTCAAAACAAAAATTCCTTTGCTCTTTTAAAAAATCTGAGGGCTAATTGGTCCATGGCATTAGATCTGTGGACAGATTTTTTTGAAGACTTACAGCATGTGCGGGGACGATCGCTGAACACGGTGATGGCCTACCGACGTGATCTTGAGCTTTACGACGAATTCAGATCGCAGTCTTCAGCAGATATGCCGGCTTTTTATGAATTTTTAAAAAAGAAAAAACTGGGATCAAGATCCCAAGCTCGAGTCATCTCAAGCTTAAGAACTTACTTTAAGTTTTGTGAGGCTCGGGGCTTGAAGGCTGACGAACTTCGAAGTCTAAGGCCCCCAAAGATAAAAGCAAAACTTCCTAAAGCCTTAAGTATGTCTGAATTCGAAAGACTTTACGATGCCTGCCAAGTCGACAGTCCGTTTAAGTCGGCTCGAAATCAAATCACCTTACTTTTGCTTTTTGGATTGGGCTGCCGCGTTTCTGAATTGATTGGTTTAGACCTGTCCGATTGGAATGAAACCGAGTCCTGGTTAAGTCTTCTTGGAAAAGGCAATAAAGAGCGAATCGTGCCACTGACCGAGAACTTAAGCCGAGAGCTAAAGGATTACTTGAAGGATGTTCGGCCCATGCTTCTTAAAGATAGCACCGAATCTGTCTTGATCAATGATCGCGGGCATCGGCCTAGCCGGGTCGATATCTGGCGCTGGCTAGCTTCTTGGTCTGCAAAAGCTGGATTCGAAGAGCCCATTGGTCCCCATCAGTTTCGTCATGGCTGTGCAACGGCTCTTCTTGAAGGCGGAGCCGATTTACGAACGATTCAAACTCTTTTGGGGCATTCAAGCATTCAGACGACGCAAATCTACACCAATGTCTCAACAAACAAAATGAAGTCTGAAATCAAAAAGCATCATCCTTTGTCCGATCTAGAATCTTAGACGATATTCGGGCTTCTTCGACGTTTTGATTCAAAATCTATGGCAGCGATGTCAATTATTCCTGCTGCGGTATTCAAGGACAGGCCTTAGAACAATTGTTCAAGTGATCCGAGTTTGTCGATTTGTGGAAAAAGAGTGCCGGTATACTCGGTTTACGAGTTTACCCTGCTTTGACCTATTTTTTTGTACTTTTCTCGGCACTTATCCGGCTTACGAATTCCATCGAATTCAAAAATGTCCCGCTTTTGATTTTATGGATAGCCTTACCGATTTCTCTTTTTGCATTGTCACTTCTTCATGAAAATACTTTCTTTAGCATCAAAGGGTTTAGAGTTTCGGCAAATTGAAGTGGAAGTGACCTTGGTCAATGGGCTTCCGAATTTTCAAATTATGGGCTTGCCTGACACGGCCATAAAAGAAAGCGCTGTACGTATTAAAACGGCAATTAAGACCCAAGGCTTCGAGTGGCCCAGGACCCAGCAAGTCTTGGTGAATCTTAGGCCAAACTATTTAAGAAAAACCTCTCAGGGACTTGAGCTCGCGATTGCGGTGGCGATTTTGTTAAAGACCGGACAGATTCAACTTCCTGAAGAAAAAGAAATGATTTTTTACGGAAGCCTTGGACTTGATGGTGATGTTTTTGCTCCTGAAGATCTAGAATGGTTTCAGCCACTCAGTCAGACTGTGATCGTGACCGGGGACTGTGCGTCTGATTTAAGTTTTGATGTTTTTAGAGCCCAAACTCTTCAAGACCTCAATTCTCTTCAATTGATCAAAGGCCAAGATTGGACCAATTTTTTAAAGGCTCCGATTCTTCCAGAAATTTATTTTCCGCCAGTTTCTGCAAAACTCCTTGCGGTTTTGGCGGCAGGAGAGCATCCGGCACTTCTTGCAGGGCCCGCGGGCTCGGGCAAAACCACATTTGTCGAAAGTTTGTTCTATCTTTTACCTGCGCCTGAAAAATTAAAATTTTTAAGGTCAAAAAACATGGCAAAGGTAAAGGGTTTTGACTTGAAATGGCGACCCTTCGTAGCTCCTCATCACAGCACTCCTCCTCTAGCAATGATCGGCGGAGGCAGTCCAATTTTTCCAGGCGAAATCAGTAGGGCCCATGGAGGACTTCTTGTGATGGACGAGTTCTTAGAGTTTTCTAGTAAGGTGCAAGAAGCCCTTCGCGAGCCTATCGAACGCGGAGAAATTCGCGTCAGCCGTAAGGGCCAAGTCGAGATTTTGCCAGCTGAGTTTCAGTTAGTTGCGTCTACAAATCTTTGTCCTTGTGGCGACTTAGTTCCAAATCGTTCAAATAACTGCAGCTACTCTTTGATGAAGTGCAGATCTACAACCGAACGTTTAAGCGGGCCGATGCTCGACCGCTTCGAGGTCCTTGCGTTTTCTCATCAGTGGCAGGGCGAAAAAAGTGAAAGCCTTCAAAGTATAAAATTAAGGGTCGATTCTGCTGTTGAGTTTCGTAAACAGCGCGGTCAAAGTTTGCCGAATTCGAAGCTCGCAATAGGGGACCTTAAAGCTCAGCTAGATTCATTTACTGAGGAAAAGCTTCTTCCGGACATGGGCTCTCAAAGGCGATTAAGGTCATTGCTGCGGGTCGCCAGAACTCTTGCAGACCTGGATGGCGAGAAAAAGCTGCACCATCGCTATATTTCCCCTGCCTTTGAACTTTGCTTCCGCCCATTTGAGTCCCTTAAAAGACTCTTCTCTTGAATTCAGCCCTAAAATTTGCTCTTATCCAAGACCGTTTCTCCCAAAAGGTACGCCGATCCTTTTGGGAATTCTTTTGGGTGGTGTGGCCGAGTGGCTAGGCAGCGGACTGCAAATCCGTGTACGGGGATTCGAATTCCTCCACCACCTCCACTTTTACATCAATCCTGCTCACCAAGAATCCCCTCAAAATCGCTTGCGCTAATGCAATCCTTATTTACTCTATAGCGAAGCAAAGAGGCTAAATATTGCCCTTGCTTGGGTCTTGTCTTTGAGTCGAGTGGGGATGGCGAATGCGGTTGAAAGTCAGTCAGGCGAGTTTCTTTTCAGGTTTTCACTACAAAGTTTTTAGTCAAGGTGGACAGTGTTTAGCAGATATTTTGTGGCCCATGTATGCTCAAGCAAAAAATGCTCGCTTAAAATTTCATAAACCGGGATCAACAGATGGCAATGTGAAGATTCGTTTTCCAGATTTTGAGTACCAGATTTCTTTTGAATACCTCACGAGATCCTACAACAACGATATCCGATTCACCTTTTATCAAAACGAAAATAGACTCGCTGAGGTGGATATCTTGTTTCCCAAAGAAAAGTTTAAAAAACATATTCTGGTGATAAATTATCCCTTCAAGGGAAGAATAGTTCGAGCAAATTTTTGGACCCGGGTTCGATACTTGGTCGAACGAGAGGGCGTTCAGATGGGTCAAATTCACGAACCCAGTTGGTTCTCTGTGAAGCGGACACTAGCTGTTGACCTATCAGACGACCTTAGCCCTCAGCTAAAATCTTTTTTTGCATTTATGGTGATCAACTCGGCCTTTCGCTAAGCCGACTGGATGTCCTGAGTCATCTTTGAGGCCAAAGACGCTTTAGCTGCGTATTAGACAAGATCCACGGCCATTAAGATTTTAATTGAAGAACCAAATCAAATTATGTGTTGAAGAATCCCTCGGCATTTTGCAGACTAGTCCGACTAGGGAGGGATTTATGCAAAGAATGATTTTGATTTTGTCGTTACTGATTTTTGCCGGTTGTCGTGAGGTTCAATTTGAGGGCGTGATGGAAGTAGCCGAGCCATTCCTTATCAAAAATTCTGATCTTGAGTTGGTTCAACTTGAAAAGGGTGAGTATGGTCTTAGCTTGACAGCTTCAAGTCGGAAGTTAGTCGGCCAAGTGAAAACTTCGGATTCAAATCAGCTGGTTTTTGAACTCTTGATGCCTAAGGATGTCGAAATTCCTGACAACGGAACAGTTCTGTTGGATTCAGAAGTGACGGGTCAGAGTTTTGACTTGGTCGCCAATATCACCACAGAGTTTTCTGATTCGGAGGTCATCGACACTTTCGAGAACTGCAGAACACAGAGATGGGAAACTGTATGTACTCCTGGCGGATGCATCAATCGTCCCGTAGATGTTTGGGGCCAACGACGAGTTCGTTATCAGAACAGAACTTTTACCAGATTCTTAGAAACTGAAATTCTAGCCAAAGACTCAGACAAGATGTTGGCTGCCACTCACTCTACAAACACAGAAGTTCAGCGCGTGTACATTATGGAAGGCCACTGCTTCTAGGACTCATTCTGGATTCGTCCAAGAGCCTCTAAATTCTTTAGATTCTCTCGGCAGCTGTTTCTAGCTGCCGAGTCAAAATCGATCTCGGACCTCAAGATCAAAACCTATAAAGCTTGGGGTAGATTCGCCCGATATTACAGTAAAGCCGGGACCTGTTGTTCGTTGCGGCTGTTAATTCGTCTAAAAATAATGGTCACGATAGTTGCAGTGATCACGATAAACAAAGAATAAAGTGCCGGGACCAGTAAGACCGAATCTTTGATCTCGTCAGAAAATGATAACAACACAATCCCTATGGCCAGGGGGCCATTTTGAATACCAGTCTCTAGAGCAATTGTCTGGGAGTTGACCCGATCAATCTTAAAAAAGCGGCAAACCAGTAGTCCAAAGCTAAAGCCCACCAGCCCCAGTCCAATAGATGCGGCATAAACCGTCCAGTGACTATCAATCAAAAGCTGCCAGTTTCGAGGGACCCAGCTGACGATTAAAAATAAAATAAAGATAATGCCGATCATACTTCCGAAAAACTCTAATAGCGCTCCGACATTGGCATTCCACTTGCGAACAAGCATTCCAAAAATAACCGGCAACAACAAAAGAACAAGAGTCGCAATGATATTGGACATTGGAATTTGAATATCTTGAGTTTCAAATTTTTGACCATAAAGGTAAAGCATGGCGGGAGTTAAAATCAGTGCGAAGATTGTCGAGTTCACGGTCATTAAAAGACTTAAAGCCAAATTTCCCTTAGCAAAGTAAGAAAAGATATTTGAAGTGGTCCCGCCAGGCACCACACCCATGATTAGCAAACCAATGGCGAGTGGTGGTGGAAGGTCTAAGGCTAAGGCCAGGCTAAATGCAATCAAGGGCATCAATCCAAACTGAGAAAACAAAGCAATCATCAAGCCATAGGGTCGCTTTAAGGCTAAGGTAAAATCCCGAAGGGTTAGGGCCGAGCCCATTCCAAACATAATTACGAAAAGCATTCCGGCAAGTAGGGATTGTTCGAGTTGTGAAACCATTTTTAAATCCTTTTTCTTTATTTGTTGGATTCGCTTCGAAGATCTTTACGTAAAATTTTTCCGACCGGAGTTTTCGGCAACTCAGCGCGGAACTCAAAAAACTTGGGGACTTTGTAGTTGGTCAAAGACTTTAAACAGTGGGCTTTTAGTTCTTCGGGGCTTAGAGTCTCAGACCCAAGGACCACAAAGGCTTTAACGACTTCTCCACATTGATCATCGGAAATCCCAATGACGGCAGCTTCTAAAACTTTCTCGTGGGCCACGAGGACCGCTTCAACTTCATTGGGGTATACGTTAAATCCGCTGACAAGAATCATATCTTTTTTTCGGTCAACAATAGAATAGTATCCATCAGAATCCTGAATCGCGATGTCACCGGTTCGAAACCAGCCATCTAGAAAAACCTTTTCGGTTTCGCTTTTTTGTTTCCAGTAGCCGGACATGATTTGGGGGCCCTTAGCCAGCAGTTCTCCAGCTTCGCCTTTTGGAACATCTTTTCCCTCTTCATTCACCAGGCGAATTTGAGTTCGAGGAAAAGGAATTCCAATCGAGTTTCTCTTGGGCTTTTTATCCAATGGATGAAGAGTCAAAACGGGAGAGGTTTCGCTAAGCCCGTAGCCCTCGACGATTGGAGTCTTTGTGATCTGCTCCCATTTTTCGGCCACAGACCCTTGAAGGGACATTCCACCAGCAATAGAGGCTTTTAAAAACTTAGGTGGAGTATCCGTAAACCAGCGCTCGTTATTTAATCCGTTAAATAAAGTATTTACTCCGGCCATCCAAGTCAGCGGGTAGTTTTCGAAGGCGCGCTTCAAATTACTTAAAGGACGAGGGCTTGGGATCAAAATGCTGCGTCCGCCGATAGCATAAAAGGCGAGCAAATTTAAAGTGAAGGCGAAAATATGATACAGCGGAAGAGCTGCGAGGATGCACTCTTTCCCAAGACTAAAGTTGCCACCACAGAATTCTACAATCTGCGAAACGTTAGCCATCAAGTTGCCATGGGAAAGCATGGCCCCCTTTGAAACACCGGTCGTGCCCCCAGTGTACTGAAGAACCGCAAGACTTTCTGCGTTTAAGCCTTTCCAGTAATTTTCTACTTTAATGGAGTTCTTTTTTTGAATCGCAGCACCTTGAGCGAGGGCGGATTTTAGTTTGTCGCACTTAAATGTGTAGGAGGGCAGAGTCCGACTCCACACTTTTTGAATTAAACGGATGACGCCTCCGACGAGGCTTGGAAAAAACTGATCAATCCGAACCAAAACAAGGTGAGGGATTTTAAATCCCTTTAAAACTTCTTCCGCTTTGTCAGCGAACATATCAATGGTGACCAAGGCTTTCGCTTCAGCATCTTTCAGCTGTCTTAAAGTTTCTTGAGGAGTGTAAAGGGGATTTACATTGACCAACACAGCAGCAGCTTTAAAAATTCCAAATGCCACCACCGGGTAGGCAAGGCCGTTTGGCATTTGCACAGCGACTCGGTCGCCTTCTTGGATTTTTAGGACTTCGCGAAGGTAAACTGCGAACTCATCACTTTTTTTATCGACTTCAGCAAAACTTAAAGTGCCATTCATTCCGTTTGGCATGCAGCTTGTAAAGGCTTTTTGCTTTGAATAAGTTTGACTGGCCTCACGGACCATCTCTGGGATTGATTTAAACGAATTGATTTTCTGTGCTTGCACTTAAGGTCCCCTCGTAAAAACTTTTCAAGTTCAAAGCTTAACGAAAAGATCTAGGCAATAAAAGCAAGAAGCGCGCTTATGGAGGCTCGCGACAGGGCCCGGCATAAACATGACTCGGCGTCTCATCCGTTATTTCATAGGAACAGAGCCCAATTAATAGGGCAAAGCCGCATTTCGGATAAAGAAAGACCGAATCCTCGCTCGATTCGGTCTGTCTCTTGAATTGTCCCGAACAAATGCGGGGAACTTCGAATTTATACGACTAAATTTGAATCATTTATCCGAGGTGTTCTAGCTTTGGCGCTTAATCAAATGAAAACCAAACTGAGTTTTCACTGGACCGGATACTTGATCCGGATTCAAAGCAAAAGCGGCTTCTTCAAAAGGTTTTACCATTTGGCCGCGACCGAATTCTCCAAGACTTCCGCCATTTTTTCCAGAAGGGCATTTCGAGAATTTTGCAGCTAAATCTTCAAAGCTTTGTCCTTCTTCAAGTTTTTTCATTAGGTCTTGGGCTTCATATTCGTTAGTGACCAAGATGTGACTGGCTTTGATTCGGCTCATTATAGACTCCTCACAGAACGTGTTTTGGGTTTCAGGCGCTGCTGCGCAAAACATGGATTTTTTTGTCTCATAGTTTTGACTGTCTTGCAAAGGCGAGGGCGCTAAAATTTACTTTGAAGGTCTTACAGATTAGGGATCTAGGGTTTTTTCGCAAAGAGGGGTTTGATCTGACATAGGATTCTGACTTTGGCTTAGGATCTCGGCGGTCTGTTGAAGCGTGGTATCAACTGGAGCGTGGGGATCTTTCTTAAACTTAAGCACATTTAATGAAAGTGTTTTTTGTTTAAAATCATTTACATATCCCGCAATTGGAACAAGATCTCCGGGAAAACTCGCACTCCATCCGGCGGCCACATGATTCTTGCCGTACTCAACCCCGACTCCCGCAAAGGGAATTGGATTGGGAATGGGAGGGTAAATTGAGGTTCCGCTGATTTCGCGCTCCTCACCTCGTGCCCGGTGGTAGATCAAAACTTTAGCGATAAATCCGATGTTGACGACAAAACCGGCCTTGTATTGTTCGGGGCTAGTATAAGTTTCGAATACGAGATTGTGTTTAGCAAAATCTACTCCCATGCGAAGTCCCAGCAAGTGACTGCGACCGGGGCCCAGGACTTGATTTTGCCAGCCCAGCGCAAGTTCAAGGCCAGTCTCTGTGGCGTTAGCCCAAATTGGGGAACTATCCCAAAGGGTCGTGTTGATCGAGTGAATCATGATGGCAAGTTTTCGATTATTCTGCCCGGCAAGGTCCGAGGGCTTACCTAGCTCGGGTGAGTTTTTGCTTAAATCTGCGGATTCGTCCGGGTTTGATTTTGATCTTGTGACGTATTTCCAAAGCTGCTTGATCGGATGAATCAGTCGACCGTTAAGCTTTTGCATCTTCTCAGAGGTTGGAATTCTTTGCCTAAGATGACCTAGTTTTTCTCCAGATATCAGCCCGACCCCAAGTGCCATATTCGGGAGGCGCAAGGTCTGAGTCATTCGTTTAATAATCCACAGACGCCGCTTCTGAAAGGTCTCTTTTTGAGCCTCCGTCAATTGATCATAGAGGCGCTTTTGTTCATCCGTTTGGGGGGTCGCAGGGACGATAATCGAAAAGTTTCGGCTTACGATGACTTCATCCCAGGGGCGGGTTTTATTGGATTGAACTGTTTCAATGGGCTCCAGCGGGATTTCAATATCAACGAAGCCTTCAGCGACTTCTTGCTGAAGTGCGCTTCGAAGGATTTTGAGTCCCTCCGGGGTATCGATAAAATGGCTGATCCCCTCGTCCTTGGCAGCGGCCTGGAGGCTAAGAAAAAGGCTAAGAATGAGTGCGATCGGACGCAGGGTCAGAGCTTTCATCAAAGCTAAATAATAGCATTCTGGGGACCAAGGCGGCCTGGCACCTGAATTTAGGCCGTGCCTAAGCGCAAGAAATTGCTTCAAAAGCAGAAGCAAAAATTGTCGCTAGCGGTCCTTGGAAAAGGTGGTTTCAGGGGCGGATTAGGGCGGGTGGGGTTAATTAAACTTTAAGGATCTATGGCTTTTCAAGTGGGCTCCCGTCAGTCATAATCGCGCCCATGACCTGGTCATCCGAGAAGCTCTATTTTTCTCCCGAATTCTATATCCATGATCTTTTGGCCGAAATCGGGCAGGCCAAGCTTTCTATTGATATTGAGATGTATATTTTCACCCTAGATGGCCTCGGCCGGCGGATCCTGGAGGCCCTTAAACAGGCGGCTAATCGGGGAGTTCGAATCCGCATTTTGGTGGACGGGATTGGCTCTCCGGAATGGTGTAGTCCGGCTTTGGCCTTCGAGTTAAAGGCTTTAGAATTTAGAGTCTTTCATCCGGTTCCTTGGCCTTATTCCCACTTTTTGCCCGATGAACTTCCGAGGATTGGACGAAGCTTAAGGTTTTTTACCAAGATCAATCGAAGAAACCATAAGAAAGTAATTCTTATCGATGAGCTGAAGGCCTTTGTTGGAAGCTTTAATTTTCATGCTCCGTATTTACAGTGGCATGAAACTGTCGCTTGTGTTGAAGGGGATGGCATCAGCATTTTAAAAAAAGCCTTCGAAATCAATTGGGATAAATCTTATGAACCGAGCAAAAGAAAACTTCATTTGTCATTAGGGATTACCAAAGGGAGCAGTTTAAGGTTCGAGGGTCTTCGTTTAAACTACCCCATCCGGCAAAGACTGTACCTAAGAAGGCAGATGTATCGAAACCTTAAGAATGCGAAACGAAGAATCTGGATTATGACGCCCTATTTTTTGCCTGGGGTTAAAACCACTCGAATTTTATGTCGAGCGGCCGAAGAAGGAGTCGATGTCCGAATCATCCTTCCCCACGACAACGATGTCCTGATTATAAAGTGGGTGACTCCGATGATCTTAGATGCATTTCTTAAGTCTGGGGTGAGGGTTTTTGAATATTTACCCCGAATGCTTCATTCAAAGATCACCTTGATCGATAATTGGTGCGTTGTCGGGTCGGCAAACTTTAATCAAAGAAGTCACCGTCTAGATTTAGAGGCGGATGTTGTTTTAGGTCACCCCTCGTCTTTTGAAGAAATAAAAAAACAGTTTTTAAAAGACGGAATTCAAAGCATAGAGCTTGATCACAAGCATTTGGTTCTTCGCCCCTGGTGGCAAAAAGTTTTAGGCCGCTTGTTCTTGGTGATCCGTTTTATGTTGTAATCGCTTTATGATTGGGTATTAGGTGCACTATGAAAATTAAAATGCTGTCATACAATATCCATAAAGGGGTTCATTTTCTGAACCGTAAACCCTCATTGGATAAGATCAAAGAAATCGTTCAAGGCTCTCAATCCGACCTAGTCTTTCTTCAAGAGATTCGAGGACAGCTGGACAAAAAGGGTGGAGCAACTGGAAAGCTAAATAGTCAGTTCGAATATCTAGCGGATTCAGTTTGGACCCACTATGCCTACGGCCGAAATGCGATCTATTCAAACGGGGATCATGGCAATGCGATTTTAAGTAAGTACCCCATAAAAAATTGGCGAAACATCGACATTTCAAACCATTCCCTCGAGCGACGGGGAATGCTTCATGTCGAGTTAGCACTTCCTGATGTAGAAAAAAATCTTCATTTAATTTGTCTGCATTTAGATCTTTCGAACTGGGGTCGACAAAGACAGATTAAAAAAATATCTCAAATCATCAGGACTGAAATTCCTCAAGATGAACCCCTTATTGTCGCCGGAGATTTTAACGATTGGCGGATTCAGGTGCATGCGGCCATGACAAAGAAACTGTTATTAAGAGAAGCTTTCTGTGAGCTTCAGGGCAACTGCGCAAAAACTTTTCCAAGCTGGATGCCCGTGTTTCCACTGGACAGAGTCTACAGTCGCGGTTTCAAGGCAATAGAGGCGGAAGTCCTTCGCGAGCCAGTGTTTGGACGGCTTTCAGACCATGCAGCTCTTTTAGTCGATCTTCAATTAGAATAGCTGCGCTAAACTCCATGGGTCCCGAGTTCTTGCCTCTAAGATTTGTGGTCGAGGGTCTATAATTTCGAGACGAAGAATGACCAAAAATCAGGGATTTCCCCGATGCTTCGTCTTAGAGCCTTGATCGGCTCGTCCTAGAATTAAAGCGCCTTGCTTAAATTTTCTTGGTAAAAATCGATCAGATATAATGTGTTTATGTCGGAGGTCGACACCAAAATTTGCTTCTTTCCGTCCTTACGGGTAATGACCTCGATGGATTCAGCATAAGGAAGGTCAACTTCAAAAGTCTCGCGCGGATTGTTGAGGTTTGTGAAGTGAACACCTTCAGTCGGAATGACAAGGGCAACAATTTCTTTAGTTTCATCGACTTTAAATGAGACCAAATCGGATTCGACGCCTTTTTCGAAGCTTGCCTTGTGTAGGATTTGTTCATCACTGAGTCGAATAATCGTGAATGCCCCTCCAAGCATGGCGGCACTAAGAATTTCTTGACCATCACTTTTTACAAAATAGCTGGGAGCCCCTTTTGCAGTACCATTGACTGGGATTTTGTTGAGGCTTTGCCCTTGAATCAAATCGATAAAGTGAAGCTTGCGATCAGCGGAGCCGATGATTGCAATTTCATTCCCAGATTTCGTATTTATAATCAAAGGTGAGGAGGTCGCTTCGCCATCGATGGAAATTTTCTTTGGATTTCTCGGATCCAAAACATCTGCAAGGTAGAGGTGTCCATCTGCAGATCCAGCCACGACGAGATCTCTATTGTCCTTTGTTCTATGGTGAAGAACTGAATTTCGGACTATTCCACTTGTAGGTATACAGATGTGAGAACTCAATTTATCGAGATCGACAAGGAAGAAACAGTGGCTATCAGAGCCAAAGGCAATGAATTCGCGCCCGTCTATCGCAGAAAAATAAACTAAATTGGACTGAATGTTGCTGCCGCCGGAGTAAGTGCTCTCTTTTCTTGAAGGATCATTTAGGTCGACTAAATAGACAGTTCCACCTTGTGTTCCAAAAGCGACTCGCTCACGTCCGTCCTTTGAGACAAAATAGACTGGATCAGAATAACCGGAATTTCTGATGAATATTTTTATTATGCTTGTGGGACTATTTAGGTCGAGGATGTAGGCCCATCCATCTCGAGTTGAAAATGCGGCAAGCTCTCGTCCGTCTTTAGCGATAAAAAAAGTGGCCTTCGTGGACATTTCCTTCGAGGGCAAGGCGATCTGCCGACTGACATATGGAGCAAATCGAAATTTCGTCTTTTCGATTTGAACATTCTCTTCATCGATGACCAGTTCTTTCTTCGCAAGCAAGACTTGAAGCTTTTCTTGAATCCAAGGCCACTGTAGCGAAGTCGGCTCTCGCAATAAAGTGTCGAAGCCTTCCGAAAAAATCTGAGCTTCTGTACTGCCAATGCTGGCGATTGGGTTGCGAGGAGATATGGCCAGAATAGAGTTTTGCAGCTCTTTTAAGGATACTATCCCAGCCTTGAGAGATTCTTCTGCAAGTTTATAGAATGAATGAGAGGGCCCTGTGGATTGGTCACCCAATAAGTTCGCACAAATTTTTTCTGAAAGTGGAACCTCAGAAATTTCACTCGCATTAGAAGGGGACCACCCGCTAGTTAAAGTCAGACAAAAAAATACTGATAGTAAAAGACCGCGCACTATCGAAGATCCTTGCTGGCATTTTCTTGGTAAAGATCGACAAAATAAATAAGGTTCTCGCTACTTGTCGTGACAAGAATTTGTTCCTTGCCGTTTTTTCGTCGAATCTTCTGAATTGAGTTTGCCCGATGAATTTGAATCTCAATGTTGTCTTCTGGGTCGTTTAAATTTGTAAAGAGGACTCCACTGTCTAAGATTGCTAGGGCGACGATCTCTTTAAGGTCAGAGGTTTTAAACGAAATAGGGTCAGAATCAAGGGTTCGATGAAGGTCCACTTGGTGAATTGGTTTGCTTCCCTTAAGGGGGGAAATAGTAAAAATCCCACTAGCTCCCGTACTGAGGACCTCTTGACCATTACTCTTCACAAAGTAGCTTGAGGCTCCCTTTGGAAATCCCTTCACTGGAATCCTCTTGATAGTTCGAGCACGGTTGAGATCGACAATGTGGACTTCATTGTCTTGGGTTCCAGCGGATACAAGCTCGCGTCCATCCGGAGTTTTAAAAACAGCTGGAGAGGACCAGACTTCAGCCTTCAAATTAAATTTTTTTGGCTTTTCTGGGTTTAGGACATCGACCAAGTAAAGGTGGTTGTCCGAAGATCCAGCAATCACCAAGTCTCTTTGATCTTTGGTCCGATAGTGAATGATCGAGTTTCTAACAATTCCGTTGGTAGAGATACAAAGGGGCTCAACCGATTCATTTAGATCGATTAGATAAATGCAGTAATTGTCAGAGCCAATGGCAATAAAGTCTCGTCCATCGAGGCTAGAAAAGAAAACTGGATTAGAATAGACGCGATTACCGATCTCTAGCGTTCGTATTATTTTTGGCTTATTTAGGTCCACAATAAAGAGTTGTCCGTGCTTTGAAGCAAAGGCGACTCCCTCTTTACCTTGTTTGGTCAAAAAGTATACAGGGTTAGAAAGTCCGGCGGAGCCGATGGGAATCTTGATTGGGCTTCTTGGATTGTTAAGGTCGAGAATGTAGGCCCAATTCTCATTTGTTGAAAATGCAACAAGTTCGCGTCCATCTTGGCTAACAAAAAATGTGGCCTGAGAGGTAATAGAGATTGCGGGGGTTGACATCATTCGAACAACACGAGGGGCAAATCGAAGTTTTGTTTCTTCGACCTGTATCATTTCTTTTTCGACAACTTGTTCCTTGGTATCGATGAGGCTCAAAAATTTTTTCTGAATCCATTGCCAGTCCAGTTCATTTGATTGACTTAAAACGGTCTCAAATCCTTCGTAAAAAATTTGAGCTTCTGTACTTCGAATACTTCGAATCAAGTTATGGGGGGATTCATTCAAGGCGGAAGACTGTAGGTCTTCAATAGAAAGAATGCCGGTTTTAAATGCCTCTTCGCCCAACTTAAAAAATGAGAGTGTGAAAGGGGAAGCACTAGACAATACCTCAGAACAAATGGGGGCCTTGGGCCGAGTCTTTGGTGATTTGCTCTGGACTGCAAAGGCAAGGGGGCCTGAGATCAGACATAAGAAGAGCAGTAGGAAAACCTTTGGTTTTGGACCATATTTTTTCACTACCGAAGCTCCTTAGACTTAAGCTTCTTGTAAAGATCAATTTCAACCAGGTCTTCACCATCAATGACAAAGAAACGATTTCGTCCACTGGCCCCGGCTAAGGGGGCTAGGCCAATGCTGTTTGAGAATGAACTTAAATTTACTACTGGAACCATAAAGGTATTTTCTGGCCTATCGAAATTAAGGAAGACCAGTCCGGTACTGTTATAGTAGTAGATGATTCTTCTTCCGAAGGCGTCGACAAAAGATCTGGGTGTCGGTGCCCAGTTTGAAATTTCTGGAGGACTTTCTACATAGTCATCAGATTTATTGAGGTTTTGCGCAAGTATTTGACTTGGTGTTGTTCCGAATAGAACAAATTCTCTTTGATCGGGGTATGAAAAGTATTCGAACTTTGTTTGCACATCTTTATGGGACTGCAGTTTAGCCGTAGTTTGTGGGTCGGCAAGATCAACGAACAGGACTTCGTTGTGGTCCGTTTTGATGCTCAAAATATCTCGGTGGTCGAGAGTTTGAAAAAAATTAAGTGGATTTGTTTGGGCAAGCCTTTGCTCAGGCAAAACTGACATAGGCTTTTTCTTAGGGTTTTTTGGATCAAAGAGATCAATCCCACCGTTAAAGTTTCCGACGGCGAGGCGGTCCTTCCCATCATTTGTTACAAAGTGGTAGAGGGTGACTTGTTGGGCACTGACATTCAAGGAGCCATTGTGGGTCGGGTGCTGCGCGGGAGGTATCTGAATTTTAATAAGCTCATAGTCCTTTCCGGGATTTACAAAATACAGATGATTTTCGTCAGAAAGAACAATGCGAAGTGAACCATCCTGTAGCTTAATATTATAGAAATTTTTCCATGAGTGGCTAATAAGTGGTTTTACTTGGCTCTGATCGAATCGATCGATGTCTATCGTGATAAGTTCTGAGAGTGTTATTTTTGAACCTTCTCCGTAGCTGACCCCGTCAGAAGTGACCTCACGTAGTGCACCAATATTTAAAACTTCGGGTCCAGTCGGAGAGGAGCTAAAACTCAGAGTTTCTACCTTAGAGTTTCGTATCTCAATTTTCTCAGGTTCTTGATGAGCTTGGTTTAAGTCTAAGAGATAGATTGTTTGATTTTTTGTTTTTTGGTCAGAATGGACTCCGAAGGCAAGAAATTCTCTTCCGTCGCGAGACTCAAAAAAGATTGGCTTAGATCGAACGACTCCGGCTGTCGGAATTGCAATGGCTTGGTCAAGATTTTTAAGATGAAAAAGATAGAGCTTCTGCTGAGAACTACCAACTACAATGTATTCAGTCCCATTTTTTAATTTGATGTAAAGAGGTTCACTCTCGACACGACCATCAACCTTAAGTCTTTTTGAAATATGTGGGTCAAAGATAAGTTCAGTTAAGTGCGAGTCCTCGGCTTCATCCACTTCAGCGCTCTTTCTTTTAGATCCTGCTTTAGAAAGCTGATCCACAATCCAAGGCCAGTTCAATGCACTTGGCTCCCGCAGTAAAAAGGAGAAGCCCTCGCTAAAAACTTCAGACTGGACAGTACTTATTTCGTTGATTGGATTGATCGGATGGGCGGACTGAAGCACAAACTTTAAGCGTTCTGATGATACAATGCCGTCTTTTAATGCGGCTTCAGAAAGTTTTAGAAAAGATCGAGAGAAGTCGCTATTTGGCGAAAGTACACCGGAACAAACTTTGGTCTTGCCCATTTGCTTTCTGGCGGGCACGTTGTCTTGAGCGAGAGCTGAAATGCCGAATACGAAAAACAAGAAGAGCGTAATATGGCTTACCTGAGTAAGTAGCACTGAGAATGGGCTCAATCTGCGTAGGTCCTCAAAAAAAATATTACGAGGCCTTCTCATTAATAAGATCCTCAAAATGCCACCCCGTTGATTTCTTTTAAGAGGTGTTCAAAGATGACTTTTTCTTTAAGCGTCAAAGAATTCACTCCTCCAGTCCTGGATTTTTCAAATTCTCTTAACCAGTAAAGAAAAGACAATCCCAGGTGCGGACTTGAACCCAAATTCGGTATTACATTCCTAATCCCCTGAAGCTGTGCGGCCAATGGCGTAAGGTCTATGCTATCTCTGGCCGAGTTCCCCTTGGGTCTTTTATAGTGTATCAGCCGGGGGAGAGGGGGGCGTAGCTCTAGTCGGTTCTCTAGATCTCGGGCAAGGCCAATTGCATCCATCAGTTTTGCATTTATTTTTTCTGGAATCTGACTTGCTTTAATCTGACTAACCAGAGTTGAGGGATCAATGTGGTCGGCATTTAAGGATTGAGAGATGGCCTCATTAATTCGGTCTGCATCAAAGAGCATGTAGCTGGGAAGATTTATCGACTTCTTGGTGTCTGGCGCTTCAATAAATTCTTTCAGCTCGGGGATATCACCGCCAATGGCCCCAACGATCAATTGGACCATTGTTTTTCGATTGATCTGGTCTCTCCAGGTCCGAATTTGCTCAGAGTCGAGAGGGGCAACCCCATCGGTCAAAAGCAAAATATTTGCATTCGCCAAAGGCTCTTTGTGCTGGCCTTGGGCTAGAAGGATTTGTCTAAAAGCTTCTCCCAGGCCATTCATGATATCTGTGCTTCCGTTAGTATTCACAAGTTCTTTTCGGTAGTTCCTAATGATCTCAATGGCTTCTGCTGCCGAGTTTACAATATCGATCTTGTGGACGGTTGTATCAAAACCCATCAAAACCAAACGATGACGATGTCGGCCATCCTTAGATCGATCACTGAGGGCGCGATCAGCGAATGCGCCAATTAAGGCCGCCTGAAAATCCCCAGGCCCACCATTCATACTCCCAGAGGTGTCATAAAGAACAATCGTGATCCGCTCTGGATCCGTTTCACCAGTGGGTGCGGGAATTCGTGAGCGGACTCTGTAACCAGGATCTATCAAAGTTCCTTGGCGAAGATTCTCGATCAAAGAGCGGCTTGGATCCTGAGGCATGGCCCGAGCAAGTTGGCTAAAGTCATCAAGTTCAGCATAGTCTCTTCCCCGTCGACTTGAGTGATAGCGCCAGGTTTTTACAGTTTCAAATTGAGGAGACTTTACGGGAAGTGTGATGAAATTAGAGAGCGAATACACTTCACGAATCAGAGCAAAAGGAGCCAGAGTTTTGTTTCTTAGATCTGCTGAGAGTTTTGCAATCTGAGGTCCTGGGGTAAGGGATTTGATGTTGTAATTCTGTTGAACCGCTTGCCTTGTGAGCGGAGGGAGACTCTTTAAAAATCCAAGCGCAAGCCTTTGCTCTTCGGCATCTTTACTTTCCAAAGATCTGAATTGGGATTCAAGATCTCCTAAGGCCTGAACAAGTTTATTTAATGTTTTGGAAGTCTCACTGTCCAGCTCGTGGCTATGAGTATTCGCTTTAAAGGCTAACACTTTTTGATAGATTTCGTAGAACTCTTTAAAAGTATCTTCGATTGGGTTTGATCTCAAATTTTTTGTAAGTCCAGCCAAAGAAGAAGATGTGCGAGTGCGTCCCGGGCGTAGTGACTGAATTAGTCGTCGAAGCTGTATCGGCGCAGGCTCCAAGAGTAAACGAATGGCCTCTAAAGTTTTTAGTGAATCTGCATCATGGACGGAGGGACTTAAGGATTCTCTCATCATAAGATGGATCAGCTCATTCAGAAGGGAATCGGTGGATCCTTTATATTTTAATGAGATCAGCTGTTTTTCTACGGCCTGACTTAAGTCTCCTTCGACATATGGAGTAGTTTCGCTGAATTCATGTTTTTCAACTTTTCCGCCGAACTCAGCAGGCTTTGAGGTCCTTTTGTCAGTCTCTGTTCCGTACTGTTTAGAAGCTGGGGCTGGAGGACCCCCTTGTAGATTTTCGTCGGATTCCTTTTCGTCCTCTGACTTTTCTTTTTGGAGAGGAGTTGGATCAAAAGTGATCCAGCGGCCCGCAATATAGGCTTCGACCCAAGCATGGGGGTCGTCTGGTAAAACTAAGGCCGAAGAAGTTTTTGGAGACTTCGGATCCCCTTTGGCTCTGTAGCCTGAGACAACTCGTGAGGGAATTTTAAATCGATCACGAAGTAGTCCCACCATGATCAGTGCCGCCATATCACACTTAAAGGATCCTCCCTTTAGGGCTTCGATCGGATCAATAGAATGATGGAGTGAATACTTGTATTTTTCATTCAGAAATTTTTCGATATTTTTTGCAATTTGTTCGGGCGAGTGGGGGTCGCCAAAATGAAAGTTCTTAATTTCATCGGGCCATTCTGAATTTGAAATTCCAACAGGAGCTGTCAGCGCCTCTAGGTCGAGAGGGCCCAAGCGCTCGGAGGTTTTGGGACGAGCGGGGATCGAGACCTCAAGACTTGAAGACGTGTGCCGAAGTTTTAAGTTGTATTCGCCAGACGCAAGTCTTTCGACGGTTCCAATTTTGGGGTCGATTTGAAGCAGTTCAAATCCCTCGGGAGTAAAGAGCTTAACTTCTTTGGCCCCAAGGGTTTTCAGATTCAAGTTTAAATTAGATACAAACTTTCCTGGTTGCTCTATGTGAAGACTCGGAAGGGGAGTCGAAACAAAGTTTGTCTGGCCTCTTCGAACTTGATGATAGGTTCGCTGCCGAAAGTAGGGGATTCTGGAGTTGAAACTGTACAAGACTTGTTGATGAGAGCCTTCTCCATTTTCTTGGTCATCGTCCGGTTTAATCCGATACTCTTTGGGAAGATCTGGATGAAATAGATTCGGAGCCTGGGCTTCAGCGCCTTTTCCCTTGCCTTGACCTTTTCCTTCGCCCTGACCTTTTCCTTCGCCCTGACCTTTTCCTTCGCCCTGACCTTTTCCTTCGCCCT
>CAYMDP010000002.1:117207-117495 GCA_964389375.1 uncultured Pseudobdellovibrionaceae bacterium
CCTGACCTTTTCCTTCGCCCTGACCTTTTCCTTCGCCCTGACCTTTTCCTTCGCCTTGGCCTTTTCCGTTGCACTGACCATTACAATCGCCACCCTTACCCTTAGATTCTTTTCCACCGGATTCTTTTCCACCGGATTCTTTTCCACCGGATTCTTTTCCACCGGATTCTTTACCGCCGGATTCTTTACCACCAGATTCTTTACCGCCGGATTCTTTTCCACCGGATTCTTTTCCACCGGATTCTTTACCACCGGATTCTTTTCCACCGGATTCTTTTCCGCCGGATT
>CAYMDP010000002.1:117595-123803 GCA_964389375.1 uncultured Pseudobdellovibrionaceae bacterium
CTTTTCCACCGGACTCTTTTCCACCGGACTCTTTTCCACCGGACTCTTTTCCACCGGACTCTTTTCCACCAGATTCTTTTCCACCAGATTCTTTTCCACCAGATTCTTGAGATGTATCTCCCTCGTCGCTGTCAGATTCACCATTTTGTTCTGAGTCTGGATTTCCACTAATGTCTTCTTCTGGATTTTCTTCAAATGAATGAAGCGCGGCCCATAGATTTCTAAGAGATTCCAGACTCAAAAGCGAGGTAAAGAGTTTGGCTCTGTCCTTGGGATTTTCTGCTGCAGATTCGGAGTAACTCAGGGCTTCTTTGGTTACAGCAGTAAGGCCCTCTTTCGATAGGGGCTTAGAGCCTCGGATAAATTCTCGGACGCGAGAGAGTACATTTGGCTTAGTTTTCCCAGTTTTAGAATCTTGGTCTAGGCTGAGTTGATTTGTAATCTCCCAAGTTTCTTCAAGAGAAGCGGCGTTGACAAAAGGATCCGAATTTAAACCCAGTTGGCCTCGAATCAATTGCTCTCGCTCAAAAAGAGTAAGATCAATATTGATCGGTTTCGATCCACTTAAAACGGGCTCACACTTTTTCACATCGGCAAATGCCGAGAGGCTGAATAATAAAATCCAGATTGAAAAGGCTTTTAATATAAGGCCAAAGGCTTTACTTTGATCCACGGGCAACTACCGCCTCAAAGTTGACCTTGGTAAAATCAATTTTCTTTGAATCTTCAGGTAGTGCCGCGGCGACTTTTTTTCTGACCGTTTTCTCCGTTTCTAGAACTTCCGTAACCGCTTGAAGCCAAAGAGTTTGCTCTTTCTGAAAGAAGGAAAGATCTTTTGCTTCATCAAGATCCGTTGCAACGCTGGCCAAGTAGGATCCATCCATCGAGACAAAACGACCATCCAGCTGATTGACAAGGTTTAGGTCTAACTCCAAGGATTGGCTATTCAGCCGAGTCAGGCCAGGTCCAACCCCGGTTAACATCCAATGGGTTCTCCAAATTGAAGTGGGGGGTAAAGGAATGGGCTCACCAGATAAGGCCGAGCTAATTTGCTCGTCGCTTAGATCTGACAACAATAAATCAAGTAAGGCCGAAGCTCGAATGATCGGCCGCGTTTCATTCGCGGATCTATTCGAGAGGTAAGCCGTCGGCTTATCGGGGGCCATTTCCTCATATCCATTTTGCTCTTTAGAAAGGCTCAGTTCACTAGTCATACGTTGCCTAAATTGTCCGACCAAATCGTTTAGCGCCGCCATGGTCGCTGGGGGTAGGTCAAACATCACGCCAGAAACTCGGCCAAGAAATTCCCAATCAATGTCTGTGGGGATCTCTTGTTTTTGCAAAGCAAGTTGAGCCTCTCTGCTTCCTATGCTTGCAAGAGCCTTCAGGCGGTCTCGTTCTTCACTTCGTTTTAACATTTCAAGACGAAGATGGTCCGGAAGCCAGTTCACCACCATCATTTTCATTTGTAGGCGATCCAAAAAGGCCTTTCCAGTTCCAAGCATTGATTCCTGAAGGAACTTTTTTAGTAAGGCACCAGAGTTTAGGTTTGAAGTAATTAAAACACTGCGGGTATCTGCCTGAACAATTTTTCCGCCCACCGTGATGTAACGTTCACCAGGATTTAATAAAGACAGAAGTGCCGTTAAAAGCCCAGGAGGACCCTTGTCGACCTCATCGATATTGGCAATCAAGCTTCTTACAATAGATTGTTCAAGATTAATGGCCTCTAATCCCTTTTCAGCTTGGTCCAGCGGCTGACCACCAAGCACACCCATTTTTTTGCTATCTTCAGAAAACTGGGCCATCCAAATATCTGGAAAAAGTCGTCGAATAATCTGAGTCTTCGAACTTCCAGGGCCCCCTAAAAGAAGTGCATTGTAGCCAGCAATTGGAGCCAGCATTAATCCACGAATTATATTTTCTGCCCCCAGGACTTCTGAAGCGGTCACTTCATATGCTTGTTTAAGTTTCGCTCGCTGGGCCAGAAGATTTTTAAGGCCCTCTTTTGTTAGGCCACTTCCACTTAGTCCATCTTTCGAAATACTAAAAAGGGAAGAGAGTGAGGTCTCGCACTGAGCATTTTTTGAGGGTTTCAAATTCTTAGAAGGGTTCGATGCAAATGCAGGTGAGAAGCCAGCCAGGGAAAGAGCTAAACTTAATATAGGAAAAAATTTCATATTTGGCCCCATTTCTTATCTCTAAATACAAACTCGCGGCTGCAAAGAGAGCTCAAGTTTATTTTAGATCGATCGTCCGTTGACTCATTGAAGAGTCGATTTGTTTTAAGGTCTCAGTGATATCAGCAAGGGACGTGCCGCCTTAGGGGGCAGGCAAAGTGCCATGTGTTGCTTTAAACGCATTTATGTGGAATCTGAGGTCTGTAATATCCCTTAGGGTCGAGAAAAAAATTCCGAATTAAATGAAGTTTATTTGGCTATCTGATCTACATCTTCGCACTCGACTCGGCGAAGAAAATCGGGAATTGAGGACATGCAAAGAAATCCGAAGGAGACTCACAGTGGTCGAGGATTTTATTCAAACGTGCCAGAGTGGATTGTAGGAGAAGAAATCGCCAGTGCGGCGGCACAGCTGGCCCTTGATTCTTTAGAGCGTCGCTCTAGAATTTTCGATCTTGCCTCTTCAACCCACGCCTTTAAGTCTAAACGTCTCATTTTAAATTCGTCAAACGCAGTTTTATCACTATGAGAACCAACTTTCCATTTCAGACTTCCCTCTGCGGCGTCGAGCAAAAGCCATTCTTTACCGGTCCACCCCAACTGGCCGGGGTCAAAGTCGCCGATTTGGCTTAAACTCCAAGTTTTTTCAGCAAACTTTAAAAACTCCTCTTTGACCAACTTCATTTCGTCTTCCTCTAGGGGAAGCTTATGGTCTAATCCTTCAAAGGTAAAAATCACAGGAACCTCTTGAACCAGGATGTACTCAGGCATCTGACTCTCGTTTTCGAAAACCATAGGCATCGGAACACCTTGTTTTCTTAAAAACTTAGATCCTTTTAAGTAACCCCACATATGTTTCAAAAAAATGTCAGAGGACCTTGAGTCTTCATCAACCTGTGGATACTTCATTGAGATGGCATCCAGCAGTTGCGTCCAGAAACCTTTTTTTCGGGCCGCAGTTTCTGGATCTGCAGGGGCTTTAAAGTCCATTCTCATTCTGGCAAGACGTAAAACTTTATTGTCAGGAACTTGAACAACAAAAGACATAAAGTGTTCGTCGAGGTCGCCAAGAATATCTAAAACCAAAAATTGCTTATCATTTGAAAAGTGTAAAATGTCACCGGCCTTCATGCCTTGAATCTTATCGTTATAGTCTTCTACGAATGCGCCATTCTTAAATAGGACCAAATTTTCCGCAAAAATTTGCGTACTAGTAGAGATTAAGATCACAAGACTAAGGTATAAAATTCGGTTTAGTGGCAAATGACACTCCTTGGTGGGCCGTAAACCTGCAATTTTCCCTCCAAGTTTGTGAGCCTGAGTAGATCTGTAGAGCGGACCGAGGGCCAAATTCGTTTTATGACCTGAATTTTTTTCCGCTGAATGCCATTTTACGAGAATTTTCTATGGAATTCTAAATTGGCACAGGCTCTAGTGAGCCGTGCAACAGGGATCTTTACAGTAGCGCATATTTAAAATATGAGCCGACATCAAAACTAAGGAGCCCGCCACAGTGAGGCCAATTCCTAAGCTGTGAGAAGAGTGGTTCAGCAGGGCAGAGCTTAGAACCCCCCCAAACAAAAAGGCGAGCCCTATGGAGCCCATCAAAAGAATCTTCTTTTTATGATGAAGCCGGTATCCGCGCCAGAATGCAAATAAAGCAATACTGCTGACTAGAAGCCCAAAATAGATATGAAACTGAGTTTCTAAAAAGTGGTTGTTCATTATGGGGATCAGGGTCAGTAAGAGCGGCGTGAATAAGCAATGGACCACACAAAGGCCTGAGGCCAAGAGGCCTAATTTATCCAGACTAGGATTGGCACCTTCAAGCTGGGGGCTATTATTTGTGCTGGTTTGGCTAGGATTCAAAATTAGGTCCCAATTAGCTAAAATTGACTCTCTGTATAATTCAAAGTCGATTCCCATACAATATCAAGTCCGCTTTTAGAGCCATATTGTGAAGGATATCTGAAACGCAAAAGACCCAGTTGAACTGGGTCTTCGATGTCAATTCTTGAAGCTAAGCTAGGCCGAGCTTCAGATTCATTTAAAAGCTTACTTAATCTCTTTATGAAGAGTGTGGCGTCTGAGGAAGGGGTTGTACTTCTTCTTTTCCATACGCTCGGGGTGAGTTTGAGTATTCTTAGTCGTCGTATAGCGAGAGGGAGGAGTGCCTTCTTTACGGGCCTCAGTGCACTCAAGCGTGATAATTCGAATTTTACCCTTCTTAGCCATAGTCTCAAACCTCCAAAAGCGCCAAGTTATACATAATCACCGGCGCCTTGACCAGATAAAAATCATAAGGCGCCAGGAGAAAGTCTATTGTGCTTTATACTACATACAAAGCCCAACTAGCCTAAGTGGCAGCCCTAGGTCCCTCTATTGGCCATAGACTGGATCTGGTGAGCCACTTTGATTTGATTTTTTGTCTTCTTTTACGATCAGCTCTGCGGGAAGTTTAACGTCAACGATCTGTAGTTTATTCTGCAGTCGTCTCGCCAAATACTCCTCTACAGCAAGGACCGTATGCCCTTCAATAAGTTCAAGAGGTCCTGCGGCGTGGGGGTGGTCGTTTGTATCAATTCTCATGTAGTCTGGAAGGACCCAGCTCGTTGCTCTTCCCCATGCCATTTTTGCGCCGGTCGCGTGTTTTCCACCAAGAGCCAAAATTGTTGGGCGGTAACCCGTGGCTTTTAAGTACTCTACGGCCTCAAGGCGATCTCGTAGAGTCTTCTCAGAAAGCCCTTCAGCTAATACCTCAAGGGGCCAGGTGTTCGAGTTCTGGGTGTTTAAGCTTCTTTCGTTTCGATAAGACGAAGCTAGTTTATAGGTGTCGGCTAAAAAGTCTGCAGCGCGCTGTTTATCTAAAACGGCCCGAGCGATTCGGTGTTGAACATCTTCAGGCAACAGCATAATTCTTGCGGTCAACTCAAAGGGTTCATCTGAGAAAAACCAGCCGATTCCCCCTTGGTGAAGGGTCGGACGCTTAACTTCACAAGGTTTTAATAGATGGTAAGTTTGCCATGCAATTGCCGGCTCCTTATTTCCATTATTTATCGCAAATGCTAAATGAGAAAACTTAAGGTTTCGGTTTGGGTTCGTCTCAGAAAAATTTTGAAGGACAAAGTCCTTTCTCATTCGATTCACATCTTGACTGTCACCGTGACTAAAAGATTGTTGTTGCGCTAAGCGAGCAATCGTATCAATCGAAATCAGTTGGTTTTGGGCGTTAAAATCTTTTAAAACTTTGGTTTTCCCTTGGTCCTGCCCGGCCCTTGCGATGACTACAACTTTTAACTCTCGGCCAGTCTTTCGCTTGTGAATATTATTAAGTTCATTGAGCTTAAACACAACCTGGCTTCCCAGATTGGCCGCATTCACAAATTCTGCATTTGTAGGTTTTCGGCAGCTTGTCGATATGCCAGAGGTATCTTTTTCGGGCTCATTGGCTACCGGGTTCGCGAAGGCTAAAGAACTGAATAAAGAAAATAAGAGCGCCGTTTTTAAACCGGTTAAAAACATTTGAACCTCCAAATTTTTAAACATCTATATGCGGCTAAATTTTGCGAGTCGTCTCTTGGTGAGTTTTTCATCTCAATTTCATTTTAAAAATGAAACTCAGGTGAAAACCACCTTCAGCCTTTCGGCGGAAGGTGGTGGACAGAACAACTAAAAATTAGTTTCTGTTGTACTTATCAGCGTAGAAAGAATCTGGAGACATAAGAGCTTCAAGAGCAGCTTTTGGCATCAAAACGATGTTCTGAACAGAAGCTTTCAAGTTTCCTTGGCTAAGAGCTTCTAAAGAAAGAACCATTTGACCGCTAACTGTAACGCTTCCGTCAACAGCTGTGTTGTAAACGAACTTCAAAACGGCAGTTGAACCGTTGTAAAGAGACTGAGCAACAGGAGTCGCCATTTCAACTACGAAAGTTGCAGATTCTTTAGCGAATTTGAAAGTTACTTTTGAAGAATCAACTCCAAAGTGAATTCCAGTAACGATAACATCAGCAGAACCTTTCATCATTCCA
>CAYMDP010000003.1:0-65655 GCA_964389375.1 uncultured Pseudobdellovibrionaceae bacterium
GAGACAACAAACATCGATGTCGTTGTAATATTTAAACTTGAGATCCCCATGCTCAACATCAAGCAAAAGAAGAAAATAAGACTTAATAGCGGAAGTTTTTTTTCAAATTGAATCAAGTTGGAATTCCTAGGTTGAATTTATAAAAAGTTAGTTGATCCGAGACCTGCTGTCAAAGCCGTATTGCAGGGGATCTGGTAGAGGGGATTGATACGCAATAGGCTTATTGAAAACATAGCAGATAAAAAGGGCAGCCGGCTTTAAAGAAAAATATTATTGGTTTGGATCAGCGAACTCATCCAAACCCATCTAAGCCCTAGAAGCAAAGCTGTCCGAATCTCGAGAACTGAGAGGTGACTTCATTTTGGTTCACGACACCGGGGTTTCCAACATTTGCCCCGGAGCCTCCGAGTACGCTCGTGTTTAGGATGGGATTTGCAATTGCACCTTGGCAATAGACTAAATTAACACTTCCGCCGCCTCCACCACCGCCATTTTCTGTGGCAGCAACTCCGGCAAGGCCGCCGAGGGCTCGAACTTCAAGTGTTTGTGCGCCCGCACTCGTCAAGTTTCTAAAGAAGGTATTCACACTTCCACCACCACCACCGCCAGCGCCGTAATCCGTCGTGTTACCACCCATCCCACCATTTGCGGTGATAAAGGCAGGAGAAGAGCTTCCAGATAAATTCAAGGTATTCGTAATTAGATAAATGATTCCGCCGCCAATTCCTCCAGCGGCACCACCCCCATCAGCGCCACCACCGCCGCCGCCAAAATAATATAAGAAATCGGACCCGTAGCCGCCCCCACCACCGCCGGTTCCCATCCCACCGAGAGCGACTCCAGCAGAGTTTCCTCCAGAGCCAATTCCACCACCGCCAGCACCGCTTGCGGTCGTCGTACCAGACTGTCCGCCGCCGCTACTTGTACCCGCAAAAGAAAGCCCCTGTCGGCCGGCACCGTCTTGAGAGCCCATACCACCCTCATAACCCACACTATTCGCATTTAGCCCGGCATTGTCGCTCATCGCGAGAGTGCCGCTTACCCGAAGCGCAAGGATTCCGCCGGCAGCAGGTGTGCCCATCACGAGCGGGTACGCGATCAGTTCTCGAGTGGGTTCTATCGTAAGATTTCCAAACTCAATAATTCGGCTGGCCATTACATAACAGTGTGGGCCCGAGTTATTTGGATCTTGTTGTAAATTCGAATTTCCCACCAAGTAGTCTAAAAAGCTTCCAGCAGGCACAACAAAACGATCTGGAGCGGCAAGGATCGAATAGATTCGCGCCGTCGCTGAAGTGTGTGGGCCAACACTTGGTAGGCCAGGCATTGCACAGCCGCCGCCGTTTTCAGAAACAACAGTTAAAAGAATGTCGTCGCCGGCCTGGAAAGACGCCAAACTATTTGCCCCGGCGATATCAAGCTGAAGATAATGGCTCGCGAGTCGAGTCACTGCCGAGACTTGAGCGTCTCCGCCCCGCAAGTTTATATTTGAGATACTGGTAATATCTTGACCGACGTTAACCGTGAAATCGTGGTCTGTACCTGCGCCCGCAACTTTTCGTCCAAACTTTGGCTCAGAGCAATTTCCACTACAGCGAGAGCGGATAAAGCTACTGGTATACTGACCGTTTTGGAAAAAGGGGCAGACCGCAAATTGATAGCCCCACAAGTTCGAACTATCCAAAGCGGGTAGGCCTGCAGATCCGCCAACAAAATTATATTCCAGGGCGCTATTTGGAAGTGTAGCAATCTCAGAAAAACCCTTTTCGGCAAGGTCACTACAGGTTTCATCGCCACCACCGCCATCGCTTCCGGGACTGGTGCTGTATTTTCCCATGACACGAAATCCGCCAAGGCCATCTGCAGCGCCAGGCGCGATCTTCCAAAACATTTTATAAGTCAGAATCGAGGAATTGATCCAGGGATAAAGACCCAGATGATTGTCGTAATCTTTTCCTGGGTCCACACTTAAAAACGGTCCATTTCTGCCGACCGAACCGCCACGTTCTCCAGATGTCATGTTATGATAAAACCTCATGGATACGTTCGGATCCGAACACGTCGCGCTGTTATAGTAGTCCGAGTAAGTTGTGACCGGATAGTCTGCCGCACCTGTTGCAATTTTCCTTAAGGTCGAGGCTCCCCCAGCAGGATCCCAGGCCAAGCGATTTGTATAGTTGGCATCTAGGTAATCTCTTTCAACCCCCTCCAAACGATTCAAAAAGCAGACGTACTTTGAACTAAAATCAACCGGGCTTGCCGTTGGGGTTTTAAAAAATCCAATTTTAAACTCGGTCGCGGATTCGACGCGACCATCGTCGCCTTGCCGAAAAGATGTCGGCTTTTCGAAGCGAGAGGTTCTCGAATTGGCGTCATCGATTCCAGAGAAATAATTTGAGGTCTCGGTAAATGGACCAAATATTGTTTCTCCGGTGCTGGCCAGAGAATAGCTGACGTTGATCCCGCCGCCAGGATGAAAGATTTCAAACCATCCATTGAGGATGTCGTATTTCATCAAATTCATTTTTGGACGGTTGTTTGGCGGGTGGATGTGGAAGATCATTTGACCCGTGGGTCCACCAGTGTTTGAGGTAAAAAGTCGACCCATCGATCGGTACTGTTTTGAAGAGCTTCCCATCGAAGTTGCAATGATGGTGACTAGGTTATCCCCAGCAACGATGTTGTGGGCCACGTCCCCGTATCTAAAAATCATCAATCCGTCCGTAGAGCTTTCGTAAACTCCTAAAAACTGAATCAAAGCACTGCCTGTGGGCACTTTATCTAAAACGAGTTCTGGGGTGGCTGCCGAGGTGGAATTCGCTGAGTCCTCATCGCGAAATTCAAATTCGTATACCTTAGGACCCTGGCCAGGAAGCTGAATGTTAAAAACCGCAAAACCGAGTTTATGGGAGGCGGGTATTGTTTGGGCCTGCTCACCATCAGTCGACGAAAGCGGAAGCGAAAGTCTTAAGGTCGACGTCGCTGGGGTTCTTGTGCAGCCGAATTGAAAGGAAATAAAAATTCCAAAAAGCATTAAGACCAAGCTGTTCTTCATACGTCCCACCGAATCCTCTGAAAGTAGATTATGCTTAACAAATACTTATCGTCATATCGAGGCCCTGGATTTAGGCCGAGTCTCATATTCAAACATAAAATTTGCGTCTTAAAGTGGCCCATGTTCTTAGCGTCGTGACTTTGCAGGGCCTCTGTGAAAAATTGTCTCAATATGGTATCTACAAAAAAGACAATTCATCGCCTAGTGATTCGAAATGCTACAGTCGACGACATCGAACAGATCTCGGATGTCATCGAGCGAGTTTACGAGGGAATGCCCCCTTATCCGAAAGACAAACTCAAAGCACAAATTTTAAACTTTCCCGAGGGCTGTTTTGTTGCTGAGTCCGGAAAAATCATTGTTGGATATTGTGCTTCGCTGCGAATTGCTCCAGAAAAGGCACTAAAGCCCCACACTTGGCGTGAAATTACAGGTGGGGGATATGGGACCACTCATGAGCGGACCGGCGAAGTGCTTTATGGCTATGAAGTTTGCGTAGACCCGGAGTTTAGAAATCTACGAATCGGGGAGCGATTTTACAATGAACGTAAAAAATTGGCCAGGCATCTTCGCCTGCGCGGAATTGTGTTTGCTGGACGGGTTTCAAGGTTAGCTGAAAAAATTGAAGATGTTGGCTCTGTGGAAAAGTATGTGGAGTTGGTGAAGAAGAAGAAAATTCAAGATCCAAGCCTTTCTTTTCAGTTTCGAAATGGATTCGAAGTTGCGGGAGTTTTTAAAGACTATCTTCCTTTAGACAAAGAATCTCTTGGTTACGGAATTCTTTTGATGTGGAAGAACCCTTCATTTGAAGAAATCGGAAAAATTCAGCCGGGCCCCAGACGGGTCACAAATGATATCGTGCGAGTGGCGACAGTCCAATACCGCCAGCGACGGATCCGGTCCTTTAAAGAATTTGAAGAGATGGTCAGATACTTTGTAGATGTCGTGGCGGATTACAAATCAGATTTTGTCGTTTTCCCAGAGCTTTTTTCTTTGCAACTTCTTTCAATTGAAAATGAGCAACAAAAGCCCCATCAAGCCATCGAAAAAATGACGAAGTACACGGATGACTTTAAAGCCATGTTTCGAAAAATGGCGATCAAGTACAATATCAATATTATTGGTGGATCTCATCCGACAAAAGTTGGGGATAAAATCCAAAACATCTCTTACGTATTTTTGCGCGACGGAACAGTGGTCGCTCAGCCTAAGATCCATCCAACGCCGAACGAAAGATATTGGTGGAACATTGAGGGCGGAGATTATGTTTCTGCTATTCAAACGGATTGTGGACCCATTGGGGTCTTAGTTTGTTACGACACGGAATTTCCTGAGCTGACGCGGCATCTGGTCAACCAAGGGATTCGAATTCTTTTTGTTCCTTTTTTAACAGACGAGCGCCAGGGATACTGCCGAGTGCGCTACTGCTGCCAGGCTCGGGCCGTAGAAAATCAAATTTATGTGGCTATGTCGGGGAGTGTGGGAAATCTTCCCAACGTAAACAATATTGATATTCATTATGCGCAAAGCTGCATTCTTACACCTTGTGATTTTTCTTTCGCCCGAGATGGAGTAGCGGCCGACACCACGCCAAATGTTGAGACCGTTGCCATCGCAGATTTAAGAATGGATTCATTGATGGAAGCCCGAAGCTCTGGAACGGTTCGAAATCTAAAAGACCGTAGACACGATCTTTACAGCGTAAAGTGGCACGGAAAAAGTCTTGGCGACGAAAAGACTTAATGCAGAGAAATGTCTAGTTGCTGAAGTTACATCGACGAACTCAATGAGTTCGGAAGCAAAGAATAAGACCCATCAAGAACCTAGGAATTAAAGTCGGGAAGACTTAAATTTCTGGGGATTCCTCTAGGGCCACAGAAGCGTTTAAACTTCCAAGGCTTTCGGGAAGCTCTTTGACACTTTTTACTCCAAGGTCTTCAAGTTTTTTAGCTTGAGTTAAAACTCTGCGCTCTAGCCTCATGGATCCGATTTCATATTCTTGTTTGGCTTTATCCAAAAATTTTCCAATATTCGTGTAGGCCTCTAAAAAGTCACAAAGTCGTTTGTGCAGCTCTTGGCCCACTTCAGATATTCTGTGGGCGTTTTCCGCAAGTTTTTCTTCATTCCAACCAAATCGGATAACCTTTAACAGTCCAATCAAAGTCGGAGGCGTTGCGATCAATACTTTTTTCTGCAAGGCAAACTCAACTAAGTCCGGCTCACTTTCAAGTGCGGCATACAGAAAAGACTCGTTCGGTAGAAACATCACTGTGAAATCAGCAGCATCTTTGACAGAGTCATTATAGGCCCGAGTCGACAATCTTTTTACGTGGTCTTTCACGTGGCGGCCGTGTCGCGCCATTTCAGTCGCGCGAAGCTCTTCGGTCGTCGCCTCTAAAGAACTCATAAAGGCATCGATGGGTGTTTTTGCATCAACGACAACCACTCGTCCGCCGGGCATTCTGACGGTCATGTCAGGAATCAGCTTTTGTCCATCCTCATCTGTCGTAATGTCCTGAAAGCTAACATCAGCAAACTCGGACATCCCGGCAAGCTCGACACAATTTCGCAGTTGAACTTCTCCCCAGCGCCCACGCACGTGAGGCTTTTTAAGAGCGTCTTTTAGCGCAGAGGTCTCTTTAGTCAGAGTGGCGTTGGATTCTACCACGCGCCTAATTTCGGTTTCGATCGTCTGAAAGGAGCTTTGTCTTTGTTTTTCGATTTCAGTCAGTTGAAAGTTATACTTATCGAGTGTCGTCGAAATCGGAGTTAGCAAATCCCGAATCGATTGATGCCGTTTTTCTAAGTCGGACTTCGCAAGAGAGGATTCCTTATCAAGGACAGATTTTGCCAGCTCTAAAAACTGTTTTGTATTTCCCTCAAGCGCCGTTGAAGCCAAACTTTTGAAGGCGTCCTGAAGACTTTGTTTGGCCTCCTCAAGAAGTTTTCTTTCTTTTTCAGAAGCCTGCTCTAAATTGCGAGCGGCACTTTCAGCTTTGGCCCGCAGCTCGACCGCAATGAGATGCTCTTTTCTTAACTGATCCAGCTCCAGGCTGATTCCACCGATTCGTTTTTGAGCCTCCGAGTTTTGAACCTCAAGACTGGCTTTCTCGCGATTTAACAACAACAAGGTCTGATTCTGATCCCGAAGCTGTTGAGTCAGCTGATTTTTAATGCGCCAAAGAAAAAGAGCCCCGAGACCTGCAAAAACAAACAGCGCAAGCAAAAGACCAAATGAAAACTGCAAAGACATAATACCCCCGAAAACGACTCTGTTTTATAGGCCGACCGCCATTCCAGAGCAAGCCACAACGCACTTTCAAAATATTGCTCAGGGCTCCAATGTACTTCCGTCGAATGTTTCTCAACTGATAAAGCGCATTTCATCCCGCAAGGTACGCCGATCCTTTCTGCGACTGATTGGGTCGCAAAAAGGATCGGCGTGCCTATTGGTAATGATTTGGCAGGCATCAAAGGTCTGAGCCACCATTTTAAAAGGAAAACCCCATTCTTGTTTAGCGAAGCCACAAAATCGGGCGCCCTCGAGAAATTAAAGGGGCTCTGATCGGGCCTCCGCGGTCCAGGATGGACCGGGCGGTGAGGCAGGAAGCCGTGCCCGATCAGAGCCCCTTTAATTTCTCGAGGGCGCCGTTTTTGGGTGCTGATGCGTCCACGGGGACAATTTTTGCCCCCCGCCCTCAATCTGTTTGGGGCTCGCCCTGGCACAAGCTTTGAAGATTCATATCGAACCTAAGGGAATTCAATCTTTTAGGCCCAGGAGAAAAAGTCGTGCGTCATCTGATCCTAGCTCTAGTTATTACTTTATTTTCACAGACAACGCTTGCTCAGGGAGAGGCTCAAGAGGCCGGCTCTTTACTTTCATTTAATGAATGGAAAGAGGCTCAAGTTTTAGAATTTCAAAATTCCGTCGTGCGCCTCTCAAATCGAATTCAGTTAATTAAAACTGGACGTTATCAACCGGAAGAGGGGCCGACCCTTGCCGATTCCGGCGCGTCTAGATCACTTCCTGGAGAAGGATTTCGCTTAAAAAGAGCCGGGACCGGAAAAGATCTTTTAGTGCAAACCGAGCGTGAATTAAAAAGAGCCAGTGAGCGACTTCAATATGCACAAGGTCTTACGATGGATGACTATGTGGCCATCTACTTGGCTCAGTATAAAAAGGATGAAGTTGCGGTTCGAAATCTATTAGACCGCCTGTCTAAAGACGAGCTTTCAAGCCTTCTTCGCGCGACGATTGGTGGCTCTGCGCCAGACGAAGTGGTCGAGGACCGAGGTCGTTCAAAAAAGATTGAAGCCCTCGCCGGTGAAGTGGTGGAATCTCGTAACCTCCCAAAAATGTAGATAAGTAACTGTAATTACAGGACTTATCGATCACGCCCCAAAACTCCCATAAAAAAGAATTTGGCCTCCCTTGACAGAAACTTATACGGGTCCATATTGAACTCGCTTCAGTTAAATTTTTAAGGAGGTTCTAAATGGCAAGCGCTAAGTTAAACGTTCGTCCCTTGCATGACCGCATTTTGGTGCGTCGTATGGCAGAAGACGAAAAAACGTCTGGTGGGATCATCATTCCAGATACAGCAAAAGAAAAGCCCCAGCGTGGAGAAGTGGTTGCTACCGGTAAAGGTCGTATCACTGAGGATGGCAAAAATCTTCCTCTAGAAGTTCGCTCAGGCGACAGAGTCTTGTTTAGCAAATACGCAGGCACAGAACTTAAGCTCAACGGCGAAGAGTATTTGATGATGCGTGAAGAAGATGTTCTTGGTGTTTTTAACTAAATTGAATTGAGGAAATTAATATGAGTAAAGAAATTCGTTTTTCAGAAGATGCTCGAAGCGCGATTCTACGCGGAGTCAACGTTTTAGCGAACGCAGTAAAAGTGACCTTGGGACCTAAAGGTCGCAACGTTGTGATCGAAAAATCTTTCGGCGCTCCACTAATCACTAAAGATGGTGTGACTGTTGCTAAAGAAATCGAATTAGAAAATAAATTCGAGAACATGGGCGCTCAGATGGTTAAAGAAGTTGCTAGCAAAACTAATGATGATGCTGGAGACGGAACCACAACGGCCACTGTTTTAGCTCAAGCTCTTTACCGAGAAGGTTCAAAGATCGTAACTGCAGGACATAGCCCAATGGCCGTTAAGCGCGGTATGGATAAAGCCGTTGCGGTTGTCGTTGCTGAGTTGAAGTCGATGGCAAAGCCGATCAAAGGCGAAAAAGAAATCGCTCAAGTTGGAACAATTTCTGCGAATAACGATAAAGAAATCGGCGACATGATTGCAAAAGCAATGGAAAAAGTCGGCAAAGAAGGCGTAATCACTGTTGAAGAAAGCAAAACGGCTGCAACTGAACTTGAAGTTGTTGAAGGAATGCAATTTGACCGTGGATACCTTTCTCCTTATTTCATTACCAACCCAGAAAGAATGGAAGTTGTTCTTGAAAACGCTTCAATCTTGATCCATGACAAAAAAATTAGCTCAATGAAAGATTTGATCACGGTTCTAGAAGGCGTTGCAAAACAAGGCCGTCCACTTTTGATCATCTCTGAAGATGTTGAAGGCGAAGCTCTAGCAACTCTTGTTGTAAACAAGTTGCGCGGAACTCTTCAAGTTGCTGCCGTTAAAGCTCCTGGCTTTGGCGATCGCAGAAAAGCAATGCTTGAGGACATCGCGACATTAACTGGTGGACAGTTGATCAGCGAAGAAACCGGCATGAAGCTTGAGCAAGCAACTTTGGCGATGATGGGCTCTGCAAAGCGCATCGTAATCGACAAAGACAATTGCACAATCGTAGACGGCGCTGGATCTAAGAAAGAAATCCAAGGCCGAGTCGCTCAGATTAAAGCCCAGGTTGAAGAGACAACAAGTGACTACGATAAAGAAAAGCTAAAAGAGCGTCTAGCTAAGCTTTCTGGTGGAGTTGCAGTTATTCACGTTGGTGCTCCTTCTGAAGTTGAAATGAAAGAAAAGAAAGCTCGTGTTGAAGATGCATTAAATGCAACTCGCGCGGCTGTTGAAGAGGGAATCGTTGCCGGTGGTGGAACGGCTCTTCTTCGTGCTTCTCGTGCACTTGATAAAATGAAGATCAGTGATGAAGAGCGCTGGGGAGTGAACATTGTTCGCCGTGCTTGTGAAGAGCCAATTCGAATGATTGCTTTCAACGCAGGTGTTGATGGCGCGATCGTATTAGACAGAGTGACTACAAGCAAAGAGCCCGGATTCGGATTTAATGCTTACTCTGAAGAGTACACAGATCTAGTTAAAGATGGCGTTATCGATCCTGTAAAAGTGGTTCGTTGCGCTCTTGAAAACGCAGCTTCTGTATCTTCATTGATGCTTACAACTGAGACCATGATTGCTGAAGCTCCTAAAAAGGATGACGGCAAAGGTGGCGGAATGCCAGGTGGAATGCCCGGCGGCGACATGATGATGTAATTTCATCGAATCAGTACCTTTTTTAAAGCGCCATCCCTCGGGGTGGCGTTTTTATTTGTGTATGGTTTAATTGCCCCAGCGGTAGCCGAGAGAAAAAATAGTCAGGCTGTTTGTGACCGAAACACCCTCGGGAGTTTCCCCAGTTCTTGGGTCTGGAAGACTTGCGGCCCCTTCAAAAATATTCTTCTCCACCCGGTGAGATAGCTTCCAGAACATTTGATGAACTCCATCAAAATTATAAAGGCCACCAATCCAAACACCAGCGCCGTGATTTGTGCCCGGCTCTCCGGATTTTACGTCTGCTGCTGTTTTGACTTCAAGGTGGCCAGACTTCGGCATCAGCTCGACTCCGACATTCCAAAAGCTAACTCCCTTTTTTGGAAGATATGCGTCGAGCACTAATCTTGGGCCGCCCGTTTTTGTACCGATGCGATTGGGGCTGTTTGGAGGAAGGCGCAGTTGGTGCTCGTAGTAATCGATTCCAAAGCTAAGCTGAGGTGATTTAAGTGAAGTGCCAAAAAACTTTCTAAAACGAAGTCCAAGATCAAACATCTGGTGGTCCACTTGGATGCGATCTTTGCCATCCAGGCTTCCGACCATGTCCCCACCAAGGCTTGTCATAAAACTTGAGTTGATCCCAAAAAATGGGGTTAGCCAAAGCTTCGCATTTGCATAAATTCCAGGACTAGAGTTGTGAAAGCTTCGGTACCAGTAAGAACTTTGTGAGTCTTGATAGAGGTAAACAGGAGCGATACTGACTTCAACCATGTTCAATCGGTAATCTTTGGGATGAATTTGTTTTTTGTAGTCCTCGATCTTTTCTTGGTCGCCACCAAGAATCCATTCTCGAAATTGTTCGCGCAGACCCTCTGGACTTTCGGCTAGAGTTTCTTCAGAAGATTTCTGCGGGGCAGAGGGGGTTTCGGTTTTTTCCACGGGCTCGGGTTTAGCGGTACTTTGGCTGACCGGTTTGCTTTGACTTGTTTGAACCGGAGTTTGGCGTGGGGGGGCTTCATCTCGGGCTTCGCTTTGAGTTTGCGGACGAATTGTATATCGACTTGAGTCCAGGTTTTCTTTCGCTGGCGGACGCCCCCCGGGCCTTAATAACAAAGCCGAAGAGGGATCAACTTGTGCCCAAGCGGGTAAAGCGAGATAGAAAAAAAGGAAAAACAGAAATTTCGGCATTAATACCGTTTCGGATTTAACGCGACTGACCTTTATGAAAATTGACCAAAGAGGGTTTCAAAATGCAGAATGAAGATCGGGGGATTTTTTGAAACCAATGTTTATGCGCAATTTCATTTTTACAACACTCGGTCCTTGCTTACTTTTGCTCAGCTTGCAGGCGCTCGCTCAAGGCTTAAATGAATCTGGTGTCTATAAAAGTGAAGTCGATCAATTATTTACCATTCAAAAAGTTTCGGTTTTGCCATTCAGTGACAACGCACAAGGAATTTACTCTCGACCTTTGGAGGCTTACCTCAGCGCAAAACTAGACCAAATGCATATGTGGGATTTTGTTGCAGCGAATTCAATCGGCCCCATCTTAAGTCCAGAAGAACTTGAAGAAGATAGTAAAAAAGTTCAGCAAGTGACCCAAGGCCTCGACGCCGACGCATTTTTTGTGGCTCGGGTTACCAAGGGTCCGGGTGGAATGACTTTAAAGCTAAACATGTTTTTAAAAAAAGACGCCCGTTTGATTGCACAAGCGAGTACCAAAGAGTTTAGCAAATTCAGTTTAGATGAGTTGAAATCTCAAATGGATTCACTTTTGACTCAAATTACGCGAGCCCTTCCTTTTTCGGGAAGAGTCTTAAGCCGCCAAGGTCAGAGAGTGACTTTAAATATCGGTCGTCTGGATGGAATTCAAGAGGCTCAGATTGTAACCGCAGTTCAAGTGATTCAAGTTCAAAGGCATCCAAAATTTCATTTTTTAGTGAGTTCTGAAAAAGAAATTCTTGGACGGATCAAAATTTTAAAAGTGGATGAGACCCTAAGCTTTGGAGCCGTCCTTACGGAAAAAGAGCGGGGAGCGGTGGAACGAAATACAAAAATTGGTCCCATTGATTTTGTCAGTTACGGGAATGTCTCCTCTTTGGATGGGACGGCTGAACCAGATCTTCTTGGGCAACGGTCAGATGGTGAAGTGGCCTTCGGAAATAACCCAAAACCTTGGGTGCCGACAAAAGCGCCCTCATTTGGACAAGTAGGAGCACGTTTTGGTTTGGGCTCATTTAACCAATCTACAAAGTTAAGTGCAGCTGGAACTTTAGATTCAAGCACTCAGTTTGCGCCCAATGTTTTTGTCGAGGGCGAGCTTTGGATTACTCAAAGGTTTACAGTTCGCGCAGGACTTCGTCAGGGCATCTTGACTGTTAAAAATCCAACCGGAGGATCGCCGACGGACCTGGCTTTTAATCTTTCTAGTTATGAACTACTTTTTGGCTATCATTTTAGATTTGGGGCCACAGTATGGGATCCAAACGCAGAGGTCTTTGCCGGCTACCTTAACCACAAGTTATTTGTCGATGCTTCAACCCCTGAGGCTTTTACGACTTCTGAGTATGGCGGAATTAAACTGGGTCTTCGTGGGGCGCTTCCGGTCTCTGAAGATAAGCTTTGGAGTGTGGGTGGGCAGTTCTCTTTAGTTCTGTCTCCGCGATTAAATGAGTCGCCGATCACATCGGGATCGAGTTCCTCAAATAGTGTAAATCAGTTTGGGATGTTTCTAACCAAAAAGCTTAAAGAAAATTTGAAAGCTCAGGCGAATTTAGATTTTGAATTGTTCTCGTCGAATTTTTCTGGTGCCGGAACTCGCTCTGACTCAGCTCTGAGCATGAGCCAAAGGCACACGACTTTGTCTGGTGGACTCTACTATCTATTTTAAATTTCTTGGAACTCTAGGAAATTAGAGGGCCACGTTCTTAGAGGCTAGGGTTTCGGCGCTCATTACAGGGGCGGTGGAATCAGTTCGAGAAGCGCTTGGATAGGCCGAGTTGCCGTTTAAGTTTTGGGCTCTAGCAAAGCTTCGCGGCGTTTACTTCTGATGCGGAAGAGTAAGTAACCAAGAATAAGAACCGCAATTCCGGCGAAGAAGTAGATCTGAGTTTTTTTTGCGTACTGAAAAGCTTCTTCAAGATTATTTCCAAACCAATAACCCAAGACCACCCAAACGGGGACACTGATAAGGGCCGCGAGGCCATCAAGGCTTAAAAAAATACTTGGCTTCACGCCAAGTGCACCCGCGGTCAGGTAAATTGGAGCTCTAAGGCCTGGAAGAAAGCGGGCGGTAAAACAAATAAATTTTGAATTGGAAAGAACTTTCACTTCAGCCTTGGCGAGTCGTTTTGGGGTGAAGATTTTGTTTAACAGACGGGAATCAAAAACCCTTCGACCATAACGACGGCCGATGAAAAACAAAATAGCATCTCCGGTGAGGACCCCAACAAAGCCAACGATGAGAGCGCCAGTCAGTGAAATTGATCCCAAGGAAGCCAGCACGCCAGCGATGACAAGTGTGATGTCTTCAGGGACAGGAAGTCCGAGTCCGCATAAAAAGAGTACGAAATAGATGGCGGCGTAGGCCTGAAGTCCAGTCAGCCCGGAGGCTGTAGCAATCAAACTTGCCTTGATGCCTGAATTCATAGTTGTGGTCTCTTTTCCTCTTTGGTCTGCAGCCAACTCAAATTATAGTAAGAGGTATGGGAATCAAACTTGTTATTGTTGATGACGCCCCGTTCATTCGGGAGCTTATCAAACAAATATTAGAGGCCACCGAAATTCAGGTCATTGCTGAGGCGGCAGACGGGGAAGAAGCTGTGGAGATGGTCTTGCGTCACCGGCCGGACGTCGTTTTGATGGATATCGTAATGCCGAAGAAAAGTGGGACAGAAGCGAGCATCGAAATTCTCGAAAAGTTTCCTGGGGCGCGCATTATTGCCTGCTCAACCCTGGATCAAGAGACCATGGTGATGAAGGCACTTGAAGCGGGCTGCTGCCATTATCTGGTTAAGCCTTTCGAGTCTAAGCAACTTATTGAAGCGATTCGTTCAAGCATTAAAAGCCCAGGCCCCCAACAGGAGAAAGTGTGATGTCGACTCTCTTTTTTTTCGCCCGATGCATCGTGATGACTTTTTTAATCGTGATTCTTGCGCAAATTCGGATTGGGCCAACGACTCTCGAAGAAAAAGCCTCTTTGGCACTTCAGCAGTCCTCTTTGATTGAAATTTTGCAACCCACTGTGGATGGTTCGGTTCGATTGATTCGGGATGTTTGGAGAAGTTTTACCGGCGGGATATCAACGCCATTTTGGAAATCACTTCAAGGCTCGGCCCCAGGTTCTCGAAGTTTGGGCATAGACCTACAGCGAAGTAAGGCCTACCTCGAAAAACAAAAAGATGCGGCTAAATCAAAAATTCAGGAACAATTCGAAGAAAAAAGCCCAGAGTAAGTCTGAGGCTTTATCTTGTCGCTCGTCCATCCTTTGATTTAGCTTTTACTTTTGTGCCTTCTTCTGGAGTCAGAAGTGCCAAATAGGATTCTTTTTTCGCATCCATTTCTCTTGTCTCTTTATTTCCGCTGGATTGGCTGCAATTGCTAGATGCAAAGACTGAAGCCGAACCAAGGGCTGCCAAAAGAAGCAGACTCATCATAAGGGTTTTCATAAAGTATCCTCCCGTTATAGCCTTCTATTACGAAAACTGTGCCAGGACGGGACGGTGAACGGATGGATAATATCAGGTAATATCAATTATTTAGGTCGGGCCCGCTGCGAAGAAATCGTCTATTAATTGGACGTCTGTCTGACGCTTCTAGGACCGCCACAGATCTGTCTCATTCTGAGACGCTCTGATCTGGCCCGAGAACGCTTTCTTTAATTCGTTCCGTCCTGACTTTCACCTGGAAGGGCTTCGCCTCTAAGGATCGCATCTGCTCGCTTTTGAATGGCCCCGCGGTCTTCGGGAAATCCCGAGCCATTTCGGTTTTCGGTGGCCTGAGCGACACAATGGTAGCAATTGCTTTGAAGTTCTCGCGCACGAACATTGGTTCCATAGGTGGCTTCTGGGGATATATTATTGCCCGGTTCAGGAAACTCTTGGGCCATCGAACTAAAACCTAAAGACAACATCAAAATTAAACTAAAGGCTAAAATCCAACTCATAAAATTCTCCTAAATCGCGGCTTCGGCTGTAGCCGGCGCGATTAAATCCAATAAATTATTAAAGATGCTCGCAACCTGAATTGCAACCTGAGGCCCCTCGGGACTTTCGATTTTATCAATTTCCCCGTTCGACTTATAACTTACTTTAATTGCGCCAAGACCTTGTCTTGTCACCGTGGCGGGCTTTCCGAGGCGCTCATCATAGGTAATGGTCACTATTTTTTTCGATTGATCTTCGATCGCACTAATTCTTCCACGAACGTCATAGCGCAATTTAATGATTTGTCCGTCAGAGCTTCGGGCCAAAGTCAGATTACATTTTTTGGGGTCATAGGTAAACTGTGCGCGGACAGTGCGAGTCTCAGGCTTTTTTCCTTTGACCGGGGGACTGCTATAAACTGTTGTCAGCGCAGAAAGCTTGTTGCAGGGAGCAGAGTAGGCGAATTCCATTTTGCGGAATTCCTCAGATTTTGTTTTCACCAAACCATTTGGATAGTAGCTGTAGTCCGTCTTTCGGCTGTTATCTAGGATCGTCAAGGGTTTACCAAAAACTTCGTGATAAACGATGTCAGAGATCTCGCCGTTGACTTCAGAACGTGTGCGGTAAAGATATTTGCCAAGCCCATCGGGTCGGTCTCGGTGGAAAAATTCGTACTTACTTGTGTTGGTCACTTTGCCTTGACACTTTTTTTCGACCGTCGACCAGTAATGATTCTGAGGATTATCTTTGTTAGAATGGTAGCCGTAAGACTCGGCACAGCCCGTGCGGTCTTTAAAAGAAGTGACCCAATCTTTATCTTTGTTATAGGTCAAAAGATTAAAAGTTTTATCCGGAAAGTCAACGCGAACGAGATTATGAAGATCGTCATAGCTGTATTTATAGGTGCTTTTCCATGCATTCGTAACTTCGATCAGGTCTTCACCCTTCGTTTTGTATTTTGCAATTAAGCCGCTTGGACCAGAGATCTCTGAAACTTTCTTTGTCACGGCGTCGTACTTGAAATTTAACTTTCTGCCGTTGTTGTCGGTGACACTGACTAGGTTGGCGCCGTTGTATGTCGCCTTTAAATAATTTCCGTTCTTATCGTACATATGAGTCAGTTTACCCTGAAGATCATAGCGCTCGCTGGTTCCGTCTCCCAGGGTGCGCTCGTAGTAGTTGTTTCTTAAAACGATCTTTTCATTAATGCGACCTTCAGAGTAATAAGCAGTTCCGGGTTTAATCTTACCGCGAATATCTAAACGGCTGCCTAATGCTTCTCGAAGAGAGGGGCTGGCCTTTAAATCTTTTTCGAGGTCAGCAAAGTACTTATCACCCAGAGTTTTATTTTTCTTTCGAACCTCAGCCAAGATTGTCTTTACCGATTGGTCTACATTTTTTGGATCGAAAGACTTTGGGATATAATCGAGCTCAAGACCGGCACCACACTCCGTTAGCTTTAGGTTTCCCTCGGGGGTGATATCAAGTTTTGATTCATAGTCCGAACACCAGCCAAAACCAAAAATTCCGCTATAAAGCGTTCGACTGTTGTAGGTGCGCTGAATTCGAAGTTCAAAACCTGCTCCGGGAACAGTTAAATCTGTCCAAGATTCAGAATAATTCGCATTTTTCATATCCACGAGGGCCCAAGACGGAATGCAGAGCAAAGCTCCAAAAAGGCAGCCAAGAAGTCGTTTCATTGTGGTCCTTCCTCCTGAAGGGGAGTTTAGACCTTTATTGTAACAATCTTTTTCATGACGACTCCACCGATAACTTGCAGAGCTAGCATGATAGCTAGTGCAAACCAACCTAAGGGCTTGGTGAAAAGTGGCATCACAAAGCCTGGGTCAACGGTGAAGAAGATAATTAGAAGAATAAACGGGACTAAAGTAATAATAATGGCTTGCATCGTTCCCTGGGCCGTAAGAGCCTGAACCTTCTTTTCGATCTTTTGCCTTTCGCGAACGACGGTCACGATTGTTGAAAATGTCTCGGCCAAATTTCCGCCGGTTTCTTTTAAAATATTAATCGAAGTTACGAACATCTGTACATCTTGCCTTGGAATGCGGTCGCCAAGTTCATTGAGTGCATCTTCGATGGTCATGCCCAGTCGAATTTTATTTAAGACTAAAGAAAATTCTTGTGCGATGGGTCCGCGCATATTTTCTACGACTCGCTCCATCGATTGAGTGATGCTAAGTCCGGCGCGTATTCCATTGGCCATAATCGTCATCCCGTCCACCATCTGATTGACGAAACGAGTGCAGCGCTTTTCAAATAGTGAGCGCATAATTAGCTTGGGAATCTGCCATCCAACTAAGATCATAATAAATCCGAAGATAAGACCCGCAACAATATTGGGCCAAAGGATCAAAAAGAATAAAGCGCCTAAGCCAAAGCTAGAAAGCAAAAGCAGAGTATTGACCTTTTTTCGGTCGGCCTCGATAAACATCTTATCCATAAGCTCTAAGACTTCAGACCGCGAACCTTGGCTGCGTAGTACAAAAAAGTCTATGATGCGGTCTGAAAGAAGGTAGACCGCAATGAAAACCGAGGCACCAAACAAGGGAATAAGAAGGTATTCGTTTCCAATGATGCTGCTCACTTATCATCTCCGCTAACTTTTTTTATGCCCGTTCCGGGGGCTGCAATCTGCGGCTTTGCTGCGGGAGAGCCGATGGGCGTCCTTGGTCGAATGGGCTGTGGTCCAATACCTTTATTAGAGGCACTCTGAGACGGAGCTGGTCCAGAGGTGACAAATAGATTCCTTGGAATCGTGACACCTCTTTGTTCGAACTGCTCGATGAAGGTTGGAATCAGATCCACCTGAAACTGTCCGATGATTTTTCTGTTTTTATCAAAACCTTGTTCTTTAAAACGAAAGATCTCTTGAAGAGTCATTGCATCACCTTGCATACCAATGACCTCAGTGATGCTGAGAACCTTTCTTGAACCATCGCTCATGCGACTAATCTGAACAATCAAGTCCACCGCTCCAGCAATTTGTTCGCGAATGGCCTTTGCAGGAAGCTCCATCCCGGCCATCAAGCACAAAGTTTCTAAACGCGAGATGGCTTCTCTTGGAGTGTTCGCATGAACTGTCGTCATTGAGCCGTCGTGACCTGTGTTCATGGCAGCAAGCATATCAAGGGCCGCGCCATCTCGGCACTCTCCGACGATAATCCGGTCGGGTCGCATCCGTAAGGAATTTTTAATCAAATCACGAATCGATATCTCTCCAGTGCCTTCCATATTTGCAGGGCGGGTCTCAAGACGTACGACATGCTCTTGCTTTAGCTGAAGCTCGGCCGCATCTTCCACGGTAATAATGCGTTCGTTCGTCGGAATAAAGCCAGACAAGACATTTAGTAAAGTTGTTTTACCAGATCCGGTTCCACCACTGATGATGACGTTTAAACCCTGCTCAACGCAGATCCTTAAAAAATCCACCATGTTCTGGGTCAAAGAGCCAAATCGTTTGACGTAATCATCTGAGGTGATTCGGTCTTGAGGGAATTTTCGGATTGTTAGGGCCGGTCCATCAATGGCAAGAGGCTCAATCACGGCGTTGACTCGACTGCCATCCATTAAGCGAGCATCGACATAAGGAGTTTTTTCGTCAATGCGGCGTCCAAGAGGAGTGACGATTCGTTCGATCACATTTCTAAGCTGAAGATTTGAGGTAAAAATCACTTGGCTTAAAGTCAGCTTTCCGCTTTTTTCGACGTAGATTTGATCATGACCATTGACCATGATCTCGGTCACGGAGGGGTCAGAAAGCAGATCTTCTAAAGGACCCAAGCCCAAAGATTCATCCAAGACTTCTTTAATGACCTTGGATCTGTCTTCTCTGGCGATGCTTTGGCCTAAGCGGTCGACCAGCTGAGAGATCACGCGCTGAGTTTTTGCGCGGAGTTCTTTTTCTTTTTCAGGATCACCATCTGTTTTTGTCAGATCTTTTTTTAGATCCATTTCTTTAATAAGTTCCGAGTGAATCTGAAGCTTTAACAGTGTTCTTGAATCTAGGTTTTTCTTAAGCCCCCGATTATTGCGTTGGGTACTTTGGCCGCCCAGCTGAGCGGGAGCGTTCGCGGACCCTAAGCTTGGAGTTGCGGAACTTTGGATGTTCTTCGGCCGATTCATAGCCTTCAGCTGCTGAAGAATTCCTCCGGTGAGGTTACGAACAACTTCGCTGTAGGCAGAAGACACCGCTGAATTCGGAGCACCCAACACCATAGGTGTACCACGCTGAAGGGCCGCATAGGCCGCCAAATCATCCTGGGGAATTGAGCCGATAATTGGGCGTCTTAGACTTTGGCTGATCGCTCGGGGATCCAATCCACTGCGAGAAACTTTGTTTAATACAATCTGAAAAAGTTCCGCCGGCAAAGTTGCAGTCATTAAATCGTTTAAGAGTCTACGAGTTTGGTTGACCACAAGGACTTCCGGAGTCGTCACGACAATGACCGCACTGGCCTCTTCGATCACGGCCATTTGGGCTGGTCCCACATCATTTCCAAGATCTGCGATGATAAATTTGTAGTTCTGACTTAATGGAAACAAAATCTTTCGAAGCCCATCGGGCTCGACTTGAAGACTTTGATCAGGAGTTAAGACGGCGGCGATATAGCCAAGGCCAGTTTGGTGTTGGGCCACAAAAAGTGGAAGGCTTTGTGGAGACAATGCGCCTTGATGTGTTGCGAGTTCGCGGATCGTCTTCTGTGGTCTTAGGCCAACAATAAAATTTTGATCTCCGCAGCTTCTTGAATCGAGATCCATTAAAAGAACGCGACTTCGCATCTCGGCCTGAATAGAAAATGCAAGGTTTGCGGCAAAAACACTTTTGCCCACGCCGCCTTTGCCGCCAATAATCGCGATTAAATGTGAGGACTCATGAATAGCCAAGACCACTCCATTTTTTTATAAAGGAACTCAAGGATTTATCGGTGATTTGGAGGCAACAGTTAAGCGGAGATGACTAAAGCAGGACTCGACTGAAGACGAGTCCTACCAAAAGGTACGCCGATCCTTTTTGCGACTCATCCGGTCGCAAAAAGGATCGGCGTACCTTTTGGTGGAGTCCTAGTTTGGAACTCGAAACTTTTGTTTGATTTTATCTGCCCCAGCACTGGCAGAGCTTTTAATAATCGGAGTCACAAACACAACAAACTGGGTTTGATTTTTTCGGAAATCCTTCGATGCGTATAGCGAAATGATTGGGTTTTTGCTGACCCCCTCAGGAAGTTTGTTGTAGTTCGTGGAACTATCACTTGTGATCAGTCCCCCGACGGCGGCACTTTGGCCACTACGAACATGAAGGGTCGTTTGAATTTCACGACTAGAAATCATTGGACCTTGGTCCGTATAGCTTAAAAGACTTTTTACTGAGAAGGATAAATCAAGACGGACGCTATCGGACCTAGCGCCCATAATACCTGGGGTGATGCTGGTCTTAAGGCCGGCATCTGCGAATGCAGTCCCCATTTGATTGTTCTCGCTAACCGTAGGGTATGGAATCGCCGTGATCGAGTTTAAAACACCTTGTTTGCCGTTTTGAACCGTTAAGCTTGAGCTTTGAAGGACTCGTGCAAAACCATGTTGCTTCGCCCAGTTTAGCTTAGGCAAAAGATTCGAGATCGTGCCCGTAATCGTGGCCATAACTCCGCCAGGGGAGCGACCACCGCTCGAAAAATTTAGACTTGAGCCATCGCCAATGTCCGGAGTCCATTGAAAACGAAAACCCTTCGAATAGTCTTTTTGTAGCTCTACAAAGTGAACTACGATTTGCACGATTTTTTCGGGCTCTTGCTCGGGGGGAGGGCGAATAGAAATCAAATTGATCACTTTATCGGCCTTAATCTCAAGAACTTTTTTGTCCGCCACGGCCTCATCGACCACGACATCCGGGACATACATTTTAGCGATAATCTCTGCTCTGGATTTTTCGTTTGCGTCGTTGGCCAAGCCCTCAAGAATAAACTTTCCGTTAACGGCGTTGACTTGAATTTCTGGATTATTGATTTTTCTCTCGATAAACTGAGCGATTTTGTTTTGCGCGACTGGACTTAAGGTTACTAAAGAGGTCGCTTGATTTCCGTACTGCTTCACCACGCTGTGAATTCGCTTCATGTCTGAAGGAAGCAAAATTTGCCCGTCGACCGCTACTTTGTTATTTAAAATTTTAATAGAAATACCATCGATGTTCGCAAGCAAAGATTGAATTTCTTTTGCGACCTTTGCTAAGTCTGTTTTTTTAATATCGATGGTGAATTCATAAAGAATTTTTCCGTTACTAGGATTTTTGATGATGACCGTGCCCACACCCTCGGTTCGGGGGTAGAAACGTAGCGTTTGGGTGTTTGCGTTGTACTGAACGCGGGTCAAGCGTCTAAAGGTTCCTTCAAGGGCGATATCTTTTGGAGCAGAGGGAACTTTTTCATCCGTGTAAATTCCAACGGACAGGTTTAAGAAGCCTTTTTGTGGTCCTTCTTTTTCCTGTGCAAAACTAGTCCATCCGAAAGCAAACATAAGGCTGAGCGTAAGCAGGCCCCGGCTTAGCTTTGGATGCGGACTTAGGAATTTGATTCGCTTCATAAATATCCCCACTTTATAAATCCACAAACGGGCCTGATTTTCGTTTTGGTTTCTGCTGACGAGGCTGTTGCACTGGAGCCTGCGCCGGAACTGAGGCCGCCGATCGAAGCTGTTCTTGCATAATAGGTGCACTGACTTTTTGCATGACCGAATCTACCGTCGCATTGGGCAGGTTCACCTTAATTCTATCCGTTGGATGGCGAAGAGCTAAAAACAAAGAGCTTGGAGATGTAGATAGAATATAGATTAAGTCCTGAGCTTCTTGAGGAGAGGCCTCAATGGTGATTGTCGAAAAACTGGTATCAGCACGCAAATTTTTAATATAGTCATCGCGACCGACTTTTTCGATACTCATCGGAAGTTCATTTGTAATGCGAACACCGGTGGCCAGAATCACCACATCCTGCATGAGGGTGCGAACTTCACGTCTTTGGGCGACGCCCTTTCCGATATCCAGGGAGGCAAGAATATCGATTCTATCTCCAGGCTTGATCAGCTTCGAAACCCCACGCATCTCATCAATTGGGATCGAGATCGCACGCTTGCTTGGAGCGACCTGCAATGAAAGTCCGGTGATTGCGCCTGGGGATTGAATTTTGCTAATCAAGATCTGCTCACTTTTTTTGATCGGAGCTAAGGCGACTTTTCCAACGGTTAGTTCTGGATCATCAATGGCACCGGGCTCGGTAAAGTCTGCAGGACGCTCGACAAGCTGAACCATGGATTCGTCCAGGGTCTCCATTTCATTAATATCTCGACTGGCCACAACGACTTGTTTTTTGGCGCCAAATTTTTTGGTTAATTCTGCACTTTTTTCGTTTGTGTAGCTATACAGCAAAAATACTGCAAACAAAGCCGCACCGATTGAGATCCAAAGCGTTCGTGTTTCGTTGTTGTTCATACTAAGCTCCTCATGATTAACCACCACCGCCGCAAGATGAATTTAAACAAATACCGTAACCAATTGTTAGCCAAGCCGGGTTTACGCCGAGGCTCTGATTTCTGATTTCTAACTGAGGGATTTGTTCCGCATGGGCTTCGTCAGAAATAATTGCATTGGGTTGACGCCGACCGAACGAAATCTCTCGGGTTGTTGCGATAAAGTTGGTTCCAGTGTTTTGCTCTGGGTTTGCAATGGCATGGTAGCGATTGGCGTGGTTTTGAAAATGAAGAGGAGCGGAAAGACCAGCACCCTGTTCGCGAAAATAAACCACATTTGTTCTATTACGAAAGGTCTCAAAGGCGTAGCTTCTAGCCGCGATCGAATAAAGGATTCCCGAATGAACATAGCCAAACATTCCCAGCATATAGCCGACGAACATGACAAAAATAACAATCAGCGGGATCGCTTCAACGCTGGCCATGCCTTTTTGGTTATTAATATGCTTCATATCAACACCCATTATCTACAATCGTGAGGTAGCCATTTTCGGTCGTATTCGCTTGGTAATCTGTAACGGAAGAGGGAAGGCGCCGAATCCTTTGCCATCTTTGAATGCTTTGATTGTAACACTCAGCAATGGTTGGCTCTCGTCCTAAATAGCTTGCAATAAAAGTCGCAAAGCCGCGGCCCTCGGTATTTTCTTTAACGGTGGATCCAAAAAACGGAATCCTAAAATCTAAAACCCGAGCATTAAAATTTGTTCCGGCCCCAATAAATGTACTGGGAGAATCGGGTCCAGTGTCGTACTGCGGATTTCTTGCGATCAGTTCTTCTCCGAGCTGGGGAACATTTTCAATTTCAAACCAACCGTTTCGATAAAAGGGAGCAAGGGTGGGGTGGCTGGTAAGCTGAGTGTATTTCGCAAGGGCCGCACTTTCTTGAGAGACCGCAGAAGCACCGACATTTTCAGTCGAGGAATAATAATTTCGCGCAGACGCAAAAGTAATATATTGGGTGATCTCGACGATACTTAAGGTAAGGGACAGTGCCAACATCAGTGAGCTAAAACCCATAATAAGGACAAAAGCGAAAAGAAAATCCAGTGCGATAATTCCAGATTGGTTGTTTAAAATTTTCAGGGATTTCATGGTGTATCCCCAATCAAAGTAATATGGTTTGCATTATGCGATGGGTGAAGTGAAGAGGTGGCTTCCGGAGTCCCCCATGCACCATTTTGGATAAGACCCGCAAGACTATCCCAGGGTCCTGAAACCAAATTTGCAACGACTTCATTTTGCTGAAGTTCATTAGAAATATAAGTTACAAGTCCAAAGAATATGACCAAGATAAGAACGGCCTCTAAAACACTTTGTCCGGATTGGGACGACAGTTGAGTTTTCATAACAACTGTCCTTTGGTTTGCATTAAGGTCAAATATGTCAGCCAGCCAAAAAATAAAGCGACTGAAAAGGGAATGTGATGAAGCGAATTCGTCGTTGGTGCCGGTGCTTTTCTTAAGATTCCAGAAGCAAGTTGAAGTGTGTTTTTTAGAACAGCTTTCAATTGCCCATCTAAAACGGATTTAATCAAACCAAGCAAAAGTCCCCAAACCATAGCGTAGACCAAGATCCAAAAGATGCTTGTCCACTGTGAGGAAAAACCAAATGCGACCAGAAGTTTTAAATCTCCTCCACCCAAAGCCTTCATCATCACTAAAGGCAGACAAAGACCGAAGGCCGCTAATGCGGCCCAAAGGCCCTGTTGCAGCATGGGCCAGCCACCGATCAAAACTGAACTGAGAATAGAAATTCCCGCAAGCACGAGCACAAGCTGGTTGTGAATTTTTCGCGAGCGAAGATCATCCACAACTCCAGCAAGTAAAATAAAGCTCGAGACGAGAAGACTTAAGTGCATAATTATTGGCCTCCGCCCGCGGGGCCCGAGGGCCGTTGCCAGTTTGGACGACTGCCCTTGGCGTTCTGATGAAAGCCTTTTCCTGTGGTGATATTGCGCTCCACTCTGGCCGCAAGACGCGGCCCAGATTTTCGAAAAGTTTCTAGGGGTCCAAGGTCACCCAAGAAAACCCCTAAAACGATGAACGCGTAGACGGTGAGTAATAACACCAATTCAACTGTCATCGTTCCTCCTTGAGAAAATTGTTAATTCGGAAGGGATTTTCAGCTTGTAAAAATCCTTCTTCCGAAATTTTCACAAACTGTTTTAGTTTGTGAATCCTTGTACTTCCCCACTGAGGGCTTGAACCTTCTTGGAGAGCATATCCTTTAGGTCCTTGCCGAAAAACACCGCAATCGAAACCACGATCACAAGCATCAAAATATATTCTGTTGCTCCTTGACCGGATTCGTCTTTCCAAATGTTCTTCAATCGTTGCAAAATTGTTTTCATAGTAATCCCCCTATATTTGATCATATCGGTACAATCCCAGCTCTACATAAGACCTTGGCACCCAGAATGACTGGATGTTTTTAAATTTCTCACTTTGAGACAGACGGACCAGAATGGGCTCAAGAACGGACAACTTTGAGCTTCCAGAATAGCAGAGCTTTAAGTTGTTTGGTCGAAAAATTCCTCGAGTCGAAAATCAATTATGTCTAGCTCAAAAAGAGCCGATAAAGAGAAATGGAAGTGTTTCATTTTAGGACAGCTTCAAAACGAACTCAGGAATCGGGACAAGCGATTCTAGAGACGATTTTAATTTTGGTCATCACGGTGTCCATTATTTTGGGCGTGATCACGCAGTTCAATACGGCTTTCCGAGTTTGGGCGAATAACTATTTTGGAGATTACCTTTCTTGCTTGTTAGAGACCGGAGAGCTTCCCACTTTAGGGGACACCTCTGGTCGAACGGCTGGAATTTGTGATCAGCTTTATTCTGATTTTTCGCTGGCCAATGGAACTTCACCGATAGATCCAGGGGGTGGCGGATCGGGTGGCGGGGGTGATGGATCCGGTGATGGTGCGGACGGGCAAGGTGGAAGCCCTTCGGCCGGATTAAACGAAACTTCAACTGCTGGTTCTGGGTCTTCGACTCGAGTTTCGTCTAGATCCGGTGCCGGTAGTGGTGGGGATTTTGGGGGCGGAGGTTCTCGGGGTCAAGAAGGGGGTGGCGGAGCGGCTCGCGCTAGGGCGCCCGCATATACGGGAAGTACAGAATCCTCAATTCCCGGTTCACTGCTAGTTTCTTCAGATCAGAATGACCGAGAAGACTCTCGTGAAGAGCTGATTGAGGGCTATCGGACCTCGGTCGCAGAGCAAGAAGAGGAAGAGCGGCGCGAGGCCGGCCTGGTAAAGCCCATCGAGGGGAATGAACAGAAAAAAACCGATCGTTTTTTAGTCGAGAAACGGGGCCTAGCCTCTGTCCAAGAAGAGCCGGATGTGGAGATGGGCTTTGGGAATTATTTGAGATTTCTCCTCATTGCGGCGATTGTAATCGCTTTAGTGGTTTTCTTCGGTGGCCAAGCAATCCAAATCTCAAAGTCCATGGACTGATTCCTAACTCTTCGAGTCAATGCATCTTTAATTCCCTATGCTTAACAATTGATCAGGAAATTTTTTTAAGGCTCTCAGGAGGGTTGAATCCCTTTAGAGCTGTGGTGTAGTCCGAGATGTGGCTTCACAATGGGATTTGGGGAAATGTGAGGCCCTTCAAAGATTGGGGGGAAACGTGGGGGATCGTGGAGTTGTCACGATCAGCCGCAAGGGGATCTTTAGTTTAAGGGAAGCTAAAGAGATTCTTCCGGTGATTCGAAAAATTACACAAGAGTTCAGTCAAAAAGTTGAAGTACTTATTGCGCGCCTTGAGACTATGGACCCTTCGCAAACGGCGGAAGTTTTTAAGCTCGAGACTCTCGTGAATACATTAATTCAAAGCTGGAATGAGAAGATACGAAAACTTGGCGGGCAACCAAAAGGTTTATGGCTTGTGGATTTCGATAGTGGAGAAGGTTATTTCTGCTGGAAGTTCCCGGAAGCTGACATCCTTTTTTGGCATGGCTATGAGGATGGATTTACGAATCGAACCAGCATCGAAGACTATTTGAAAATGGATCCAAAGGCTGCAGGCCATGGAGACAAAGACCTGGAACATCCCTCTCGTTGGCCGAAACCTCCAGAGCTTGAGATCTAGGCTGTTGCGGGACACTGTCTAGTCAAACAAAAAGCCTAAAAGATCAAAAAGGATTGTGCGAAGCGGGCCCTCTTTGTAGAGTGGCCCCAATCTGCCTTAGGGGTTTTGTTTGCGTATCGGTATCGCTCAAATCAATGCTTTTCTTGGGGACTTTAAAGGGAACCGAGAAAAAATCTTAAGCACCACTCATCGAGCTTTAGAGCGACGCTGTGATCTATTGGTTTTTCCCGAGGCGGCCCTATTCGGCTACCATCCTGTGGATTTGCTCGAGCGACCCAGTGTTGTTGAGGCGCAATTAAAAGAACTTAAAAACCTTCATAACAAAATGCCAAAGGGAATATCGATTCTTGTTGGGGCGATCACTAAAAACACCAAAACCTTTGGAAAACCGTATTTCAACTCTGCAGTTCTTCTAGAAAAAGGAAAAAAGCCGAAGGTGTTCGCCAAACAGCTTCTTCCGACTTATGACGTCTTTGATGAAGGCCGACATATCGAGCCAGGGGATATGCGGGAAAACATTTTTAAGTTTAAAGGAAAAAATGTCCTCGTCACAATTTGCGAAGATATTTGGGCCTGGCCCTCAAAAGATTTTCCGAAGTTTTCTCAGTATTCAAAAAATCCACTTCTTCAGATCCCAGTTAAGTCTGTGGATCTGGTTTTAAATTTAAGTGCCTCTCCCTTTACCGAGACTAAAGAAAAACACCGAATTCGAGTCGTAACAAAGACCGCAAAGCGCTTTAAGTCGCCCATGATTTACGTCAATCTTGTCGGGGCTCAAGATGAGCTCATTTATGACGGTGGAAGTTTTGCCGTCGATAAAAATGGAAAAATTTTAGCCCAAAGTCTTTCTTTCGAAGAAGATTTCAACTTTGTTGATTTTAAAAAAAACGAAGGCGGGATCCGAAAAAATCCGAAGGACCATACCGAAAGAAGACGAAGAGCCCTTGTTTTAGGACTACGCGATTTTGTAAGTAAAGTTGGGTTTAGTAAAGTTCACTTGGGTCTAAGCGGCGGAATCGATTCGGCCCTGGTGGCCTGTCTTGCGGCCGATGCATTAGGTCCGCAAAATGTGAAATGTTTTGCGCTTCCGACCGAGTTCAATTCTGAAGAAAGCTCGAAGTGGGCCCTTGAGCTTGCGGAAAATGTCGGTTTTTCATATTCCGAGCATTCGATCCAAAACTCTTTTAAAAATTTTTCGAAAGAGTTGGATCAAGCTTTTGGGCCCCTTGCATTTTCTTTGCTCCATGAAAATCTTCAATCGCGCCTTCGCGGAATGTTTTTAATGGCCTACGCAAACTTCGAAAAAAGTTTGCTGCTTGGGACTTCGAATAAAAGTGAGTTGGCTATGGGATATAGCACCTTGTACGGAGACCTTTGCGGAGCCCTGTTGCCCATCGGGGATTTGTTAAAAACAGAAGTCTATGATTTGGCCAAACATTACAACAAAGAGTCAGAAGTGATCCCAAAAGGGATCATCCTGCGCCCTCCTTCCGCAGAACTGCGCCCGAATCAAAAAGACGAAGATTCTTTGCCTCCCTATAGTCAATTAGATCCTGCAGTTGAAAAACTTGTCGAAGGCTACTCATCCGCTAAAGGCGCCCTTGAAGAGCGAGTCTTAAAAAGTCTTATGGGGAGCGAGTTTAAAAGGTGGCAAGCGCCACCAATTTTAAAGGTGTCTGACCACGCCTTTGGTCGAGGTCGAAGACTACCTCTTGCCCACAAAGCTTTCTTTTAACCAGCGGTAACAGTTCCCTTTCCCCGTCAAGACGCATCAAAATAATCGGTGTCGACTTTTTTGATGCGTCTTGACGGGGAAAGGGAACTGTTACCGCCTCTTAACCGAGTTCTTGTGAAAATGAGTCTTCCTTCTAAGAGGTGGGATTTATGAATTTAATTTTAATACTAACTTTCGCAAACTTAGTCTTTGCTGCGCCCTCGACGGATCCGAATTTAGAGCTTCAAAGCGATCTGTTGCTGACCGAAGGGCGATTAAATATAAACGAAGAGTTTGTAAAAAGCGAAAAAGCCATCGAACAAATTCTGATTGTTTTAAGAGAGATGAGCGACAAGAAAAAATTTACTGAGCCCGATCCGGCTGAGTTAAAAACCATCAAGTAAATTAAGTTGTTTCGGCTGAGGAATAATTTGGGGAAATCTAAATTCAGGCTTCCCAGTCAGAGCGACGAGGTTATCTAAAGGTGGTGGAAGATCCTTCTGCCCTGAGATCTTTTCGATCATGCGAAGAAAAAGGTGGCCGCAATAAGTTGCATCGGCTTCAGCTCGGTGAAACTCAGAGGCCTCAATCCCAAGGTGTTGAACAAGAGTCCCCAAGCGATAATTTAATAATCCAGGAAGCACTTTTTTGGCCATCGCATAAGTATCTAAGACGGCCCCTCGTGGCGCGGGACTTTCATATTTTTTAATATCGGCCAGAAGAAATTGAGCATCAAAAGAGGCGTTGTGCGCTACGAGGATATCATCCGCGCAAAACTCTGCGAAGGACGGCAAAAGACTTTCAATGCCAGGTTTTCCCACAAGCATATCGTCGGTAATTTTGTTCACCCGCGAGGCCGCCTCGGGCATTGCTATTTTGGGATCAACAAGGGTGGAATAAATGGCTTCGATCTCGCCATCGATAAATCGAACGGCGCCGATTTCGACGATACGGTCCACACCGGGCAGAGTTCCTGTTGTTTCAAGGTCAAAAGCAATAAATCGCATGACTAAAAACATACTTAAGAACTAGGATCATTTCAAGTTATGAAAAAGCCTCAGATAATTCTTCACCCTTATGAAAAAGCCTTGTTGATTCAAGACTTTGAAAGCGTTCTAGATTGCGCTCTGGCGAATGGCGTCGAGCTTCATCATAGTTGTGGAGGCATGGGCAGCTGCACGACTTGTCGAATCTTAGTTGAAAGTGATTTGTCTCGCTTGCCCGAGCGTAATGAGATCGAGCAAGAAATGGCAGAGATGAAAGGCTTTCGCCCAGAAGAGCGTCTGGCCTGCCAATTAAAACCCTTCGATCAACTGATCGCCCGAATCCCAGACCACAAGGAATAGGACGCCCTAACGAATGTAGATTGGGTTGGTGAATATCCAAGGGACCCATTTTTTTCCGTCAGGCAGCGGAAATGTTGGAATCACACGGACGGTCACTCGATAGACTCCGGGCTCTTTGATTGGAATAATCGTCTCTACGGAATTCGAAGTAAAAAGATCGGCCCCATCTTTGTGAATAATCACATCAAAAGGCACACGAGGTTTATGGGGCAATACGACCTTAAGGTTTAAGCCCTCTTGATAAGGCACTTCGGCTCCAAGAGGGTAAACTTGGCCATACTGATCTAGCAAGGTGGTATTAAAGCCAATTGGGTCAGCCAAAAAATCTAAGCTCATGTAAAACTGCCCGTCTCGAATGGCGCGTGCAACTTTGTCTCGATCCGATGAAGCCGTTCCTGTCAGCTCGCCTTTTAAGAGAACGTGCAGACGAACCAAACTAAAAAGAGTTTCATAAGAGGGGAACTGAAGATAGTAGTCATTTCCGACAAGGACCTTCGCATTCGCGTCGGCTCCAGCAAGTCCAATTGTGCGGCGTCGTCGAAGCAGTTCATCCCAAAGCTCAGTTTCTGCTTTCGGATGCTCAAAGAGTCGAAGCAGAGCCATGCGATCATTGAAGGGATAGATTAAAAGTGTCCAAAAAAATGAAAGTTTCGAATGGATCCAGGCCTCTTGCCACATCGATCGCAAGTTGATGACTTCGATTCCATCAAGTCCCGGGGGATATTCTCCGGACCAAAGATATCCGGGCTTTAGAGGGTGAGCCAAAAAAAATAAACCACTTCTTTGCGACCGGGTTTCTTGGCTTAACAATTCGGCCATGACGACCTGAGATTGCCCAAGCCCCTTAAGCGGAGCTGAATCAAGAGCATCAAAATTTATTAAGCGCGAGTTGAGATAGCTATACTCACCGGCGACAAAGACCAACAGATTCTCATGATATCCTTCCCACTCGATGGGCCGGACGGCTTGGTTTAAGTCGGTAAGGATTAAAAAATTAAGACCAGACTCTTTTGCTGAGGCGATCACTTCAGGAATAGTACCGCTTCCAGAGCTAAGTTGGGTGTGAACATTAATCACCCCATGGTAATCGTGAAACCCTTCTGGGTGAGTGGAGACCAATTCTTTGGGAATAATGCGTAGATCGTACTGACTTAAGAAGAGTCCGTAGATCAGGTAAAAAATAACAAAGAAAAACAGAACAAATATTTTTTTCATGGAACCGAGACCTCCAAAAGGTCATGTTGGCCGTCGATCTTAAACCTTTGTATAATCTTATGCCCGGCCGCTTCAGTCCAAGGTGGAAGGAGGTCGTCTTGTTCTAAGATTAAAAAATAAATCCCACTCTTTGGTGTAGACTCAGGGATAAAATCATAAAAGTCTCTGCGATTAAGTCCCTTTAGTTTGTGGACCGGAAGTTTTGACTCGTAGGAAAGCTTAGCGGCCATTTGATAACTTCGGGCAAAAAGTGGTTGGTAAGACTTGGCCACGATAGTCAGATGGGAATACCGATCAAGTTCGCGGGTTTTCAGCCGATTGTTGTCTAAAGGAAGCCAGGGCGAAGCAAGATGGAAAATCAGAATCACAAATAGAAAAAGCCAAAATCGAGCAGTCCAGATCAGCCATAGGCCTGTTGCAGATCCAGTGTGTCCGACGGCTAAAGCAAGAAGTGGGGCTGTTGCCATAATCGGCCAATTCACTTCGACATGACCGCGAAAGGAAGTGACAAAAAAGAAAATCAAAATGGGCCAACTTAAGACGTGAAGCCACAGCTTGGAGGAAGATCGGTTGTTAAATGCAAAAAACAAAATCACCGGAAATAAAATCAGAATTTGTCCTAGGACATAGCTGAGTGTCCACATCGGCTTCCACACTTTTGCGCCGAGTCCATGATCCAGCTGAAAACCAAAAGAGATCCAAGAGTTCATCGCATTCCAAATCCAAACCGGAGAAGAGGCGATAAAAAACCCAGGAAGTGCCACGAGCACGAGTTGTAGCTTTTTGGACAGACTCAAATTTTTATTGCGAAAACCTAAAAATAGAAGAAGGGGACCGAGGAGGACAATAAGATATTTAGAGGTAAATCCCGCTCCTAAAAAAAGCCCCAGCAAAAAGGCCCAGTGCCATTTCGATTCGGTCATCAGCTTTTGAAAACACCAGACCGAAAGCGCCCAGAAAAACAACATGGGTGTGTCGGGAGTGATGATGATGGACCCAATTCCAATTAAAGGCGCGGACATCAAAAGCCAGGCGAAGAGCAATAATTTTTTTTCGTCAAAATGTGGTTTTAGAATCAAAATCCAGATCAGTGAAGTCAGATGAGAAACTAAAACTCCAGGCCAACGGACAGCATTTGCCCAGGATTCAAAGGGAATTCCTAGTTGAAAAATCCAAGCGACAAAGGGGGGGTGATCATAATAGCTAAGTTGTGGTCGATGGGCCCAAACCCAATAATAACTTTCGTCATTCGATAGTGGAAGCCATGCTGAAAGCGCAAGCTTCAAAAACAAAAATATCAACCAAAGTAAAGTAATGGGATTAAAGATCTGCTGCAAGGAGGCTCTCCATATCTTAAGTGAAGACGAAAGCGAGGCTCGGCAAGGATCCTAGGGGAAGGTCACTTTCTTTGGTTTTCCTAAATCTCCAGGAACTCCGCGATCACGGCCGTTGACGATGACATTGATGGCGCCACCATCACTAAAATCTAGGGCCACTTTTCCTCGAAGTTTAATGGTGTGAACCTGATCCGGAAAAAGTGTCACTTTTTCGACGGGGCCTTCATTAATTTTAAATGTCACAACCACGCGATCTAGGGCTTCAAGAATAACCTCTTGGGCTGCGCCACGGACTTCGCTTTTGGGCTTAACTTCTGCAACAGGAGTGGTCGCAGGGGCTGCCGGGGTCGGAGGAGTCACTGCTGCCTGGGCGGCGACCGGTGCTGCGGGGACAACAGGAGTTGCTGCAGGTGTCGGAGTTTGCACCGGTGGTGTTACAGGTGTCGGAGTGACTGGAGTTGGAGCGACTACCGGAGCCGCAGCAACTGCAGGTGCTTGTGATTGAGTCTGTGGAGTGGGCTGAGCGGACTCGCCACCTGCAACTGGTTGTGGACTAGAAGCAGCACTTGGAGCGGTCCCCTTGGGTTCAGCAGCTTCTTCATCGCCGGTCTCAGGTTCAGCTTCCGCTTGAACTTGAGGAGTTGGCAATTCAGGATCGCTTCCTTCGATTTTTTCCAAATCTTCAGGGGGAGAAACTAAAGTCGCCTCTTTCTTGTATTTTTCAACGACCTCATTAACTCCAATTACGACACCAATTAATACCAAAAGGCCTACAGCTGCAAGCCAGAGGTGGGTCGAGGATTTTTCTTTGATAAAATGAAGATCATTGCTAGGAGCCGTCTTGTTCGGCTCGGAATGAACGCCGGCAAGGTCTGTTTCTGAAGGCGGAGACATCTCTTGGTCATATTCTTTTTGAAAATCTAAAAGGAGTTCTTCAGCATCAAGTTTTAGATAACTTGCATAGGTCTTAACAAAGCCACGTAAAAAACTAAGAGCCGGAAGCTGCGAAAGGTTTCCCTCTTCCATGGATTGAAGAACTTTAGGACTAATCTTCGTGGCCATAGAGATTTCAGTAATACTGAGTCTTTGATTCTCCCGAGCCTTTTTAAATTTTTGACCGACGTTTTTCATAACAACCTCAATTTTTCTGCAATATCAAAAGGGCTTCTTTGGCCTTCGTTGCATTTGGACCAGAGGGAAAATTAGAAATCGACTCTTCAAGGCGGGCGATCGCCTTTTCGCGTTTTCCCAGCTTAAAATAGGAAAGCCCAGAATAATAAAAAGGCTCATCCGAGTTCAGCTCCTGACATCGATCGCAAACCTGATCGAAAGTCTCTGAGGCTAAAGAAAAACTTTTTAATTCGAAAAGAGAACGCCCATAAAGATTTAAGGCGACGCAATTATTTCGGTTCAGTTCGAGTGAGCGGCGAAAAGCCTTTTGACTTTCTTTAAAGTCCCCTTTTCTAAAATAGGCCAATCCAAGATTTGTAAACGAGCGATCTGGATACTGGTACAAAAGGTCTTTTGTAGCGAGCTGAAGTTCTTTAATCGCCTCTTTATAAAGTTTCTGTTCAACCAAGACGCGCCCTAAATTATTTCGTGCTTCTGTGAATTCACTGTTGAACTCAAGTGCTTTTCGAAACTTTTCTTCTGCGATCTTGTATTCGTTTCGAACAAAATAAGCCAGACCAAGATTATTCTGAATTTCTGGCCCCTTGGGATGAAGCCGTTCGGCCACTAGAAGCTCTCTTAAGGCCGAAGGGTAATTTCCTTGGGTCAAATGGGCCGAACCGATTTGGAAATGAAGCATCGCACGTCCAACGTCTTCTTTGGACTGCTCGGTGGCGCAAGCCCCGAGAAGTAGGATAGATAACAGAATTGCCAAAAGAGTGTGCATGCCTCAAAACTAGCAGACTTTTAGGAGAGCGGCAAAGGCTCTCCCGTGGGAGTGAGGCTTCTGGCGCGTGGCGTTTTTTGCTTCAAGAGGGAAGCAACTCAAAAGACGAGATCAGCTCGACATGTTCAGTTTGAGGGAACATGTCGATGCCCTGAACACTTGTGATCTGATACAGGCCTGAAGCCAATATTTTGCCTGCATCGCGCGCAAAGGTGCTCGGGTTGCAGCTAATATAAACTAGCTTCTGAGGTCTCAAAGAAAGAACTTCCGAGATGACCCGGGCCTCACAGCCTGGCCGAGGAGGGTCGATTAGAATCGCATCTGGTTTTTCCCCGCGGTAGGCTTGCAAGAAGTGACCGACATCTTGGGTCACAAAATGAAAGCGGTCCTCACCCATCTGCTCGGCTCGGCGTCTTGCCTGTTGAATATTGCTTTCACTCAGGTCGGCGCCAAAAATTTCTGCCTCCTTTTGAATTTCTGCAATTGGAAAGCTGAAATTCCCGTTTCCGCAATAAAGGTCGAAGATTCGACGAAGTTTCGACCCCGCGAGAAGTTTACAAAGAAGATCTTTTAGGCCTTCATTTTGCCTGGTGTTCACTTGCGAAAAGACGTGAAGGTTCGCTGGACGCTCTCCGTCCACAAGATGCATTTCTCCTTTAGGGTCTTTCAGAATCTCGATTCGTTTTTGAGCTTTTGTTGTTTGCCTAAGGTTCTGAGGCAGGGATTTAAGCGCCTGAGCAATTTCAGGCTCGCTGATGAGGCAATTGTTTAAGGGGACAATGCGATTGGAGCCTTTTTGGTGAAATCCCCACTGGTCTCCCTCAATGTGAACCTGGATTCGGTTGCGATAATGAAATTCAGAAGGTGCTAAAACCATTGGGAGAAACTTGAAATCCGAGAAGGCCTGAAGAGGCCTTAAGCTTTGTTCTAAAATGGATTGCTTCTGCCGGGCCTGCTCTTGATATTCAATATGTTGCCATGAGCAGCCGCCACAAGTTCCAAAAACTTCACAAGGGGGAGTTCTTCGTGCCGGTCCAGGTGTTTGGATTTCGACGAGTTCTGCTAAGGCGTGGGATTTTTTAACTTCTGTAATTCGAGCAAGAATTCGATCTTCAGGTGCGGTGAAGGGGGTAAAAACAACAAATCCTTCGAAGCGACCGACTCCGCGCCCTCCGTTGTAAGAAAGGCGCTCGATATTTAAAGGGATCACTTGCCCGACCGAGACGGGCGCAGATTTTCTCATTAGGAGTTTACGAACTCTTTCTCACTAAAGAAAAGAGAAAGTTCGCGCTTTGCGCTCTCAAGGCTGTCGCTTCCGTGAACTGCGTTTTCTCCGACATTGTCACCAAATTCTGCGCGAATTGTGCCAGCTGCGGCTTTTTTAGGATCCGTGGCGCCCATGATTTCGCGGTTTCTTAGAACTGCGTTTTCACCTTGTAAAGCCATCAACATCACTGGACCTGAAGTCATAAAGTCTACAAGTTCACCAAAAAAAGGACGCTCTTTATGTTCGGCATAAAAAGTCTCGCACTTTGCGCGTTCAAGAGTCACAAGCTTCGCAGCGGCAATCTTAAGGCCGCTTTGTTCGAACTTGTGAATAATTGCGCCGATGGCATTCTTTTTTACCGCGTTGGGTTTAATAATACTGAAAGTGATTTCTTTAGACATAAGATCTTCTCCTCGTAGGGTTATTTTAAACTACTTTTTAATGTCGAGCCAAGGTCTGAAGGGCTTCTGGAAATGTGGCAGCCCGCAGATTTTAAAGCTTCAAACTTTGCTTCCGCAGTGCCCTTTCCGCCACTGATGATGGCTCCAGCATGACCCATGCGTTTTCCGGGAGGTGCAGTGGCTCCGGCAATAAAACAAGTTACGGGTTTTTTAAACTCGCGTTTGATATATTCCGCAGCTTCTTCTTCGGCAGTCCCGCCGATTTCACCAATCATGATGACCGCATCTGTTCCGGCATCACGATTAAACATTTCTAGAATATCGATAAAGTTTGTCCCGTTGACTGGGTCGCCACCGATTCCCACACAAGAGCTTTGCCCAAGACCCACATTCGACAACTGCCAAACGGCTTCATAGGTCAAAGTTCCCGAGCGAGACAAAACTCCAATGCGCCCTGGAGTATGAATATGTCCAGGCATAATTCCGATTTTACATTCGCCCGGAGTAATCACGCCTGGGCAATTGGGTCCGATTAATCGAGTTTTTTTGCCTTCCATAAAGCGACGAACTTTAATCATATCAAGAACTGGAATGCCTTCTGTGATACATACGACAAGGTCAAGCTCTGCATCAACCGCTTCCATGATGGCATCTGCGGCAAAGGGCGGTGGAACATAAACAACAGAAGCATTTGCTCCGGTTTTTTCTACGGCCTCTTCAACCGTATCAAAGATCGGAAGGTTTAAATGTTTTCCGCCACCTTTTCCAGGAGTCACTCCGCCGACCATTTTGGTTCCGTAGGCAATGGCCTGCTCAGAGTGAAATGTCCCTTGCGCTCCGGTAAAACCTTGGCAGATCACTTTGGTGTTTTTATTTACTAAGATAGACATTATTGACTTCCTTTCACGGCAGAAACAATGGCCTTGGCCGCCGAAGCCAGATCATCGGCAGGCGTAATGTTTAAACCACTTTCAGAGAGAAGTTTTTTACCCAATTCAACATTTGTTCCTTGAAGTCGAACAACAAGAGGAACCTTTAGTCCAAGCTCCTTAGTGGCTGCGATCACGCCTTCGGCGATGATGTCGCATTTCATGATGCCACCAAAAATATTGACTAGAATTCCTTTAACATTGGGATCTTTTAGAATCAGTTTAAAGGCCGCAGTGACCTTTTCCTTATTCGCACCACCACCGACATCTAAGAAATTCGCGGGAAATCCCCCATGAATTTTAATAATATCCATCGTCGCCATGGCAAGGCCCGCGCCATTCACAAGGCAGCCGATGTTTCCATCAAGCTTAATAAAGGCGAGTTCATATTTGCTGGCTTCAATTTCTGAGGGGTCTTCTTCTGACAAATCCCGAAGTTCCATGACTTCCGGCTGGCGGTACAAAGAATTTGAATCAAAATTCATTTTTGCATCCAGTGTGATGACATCTCCAGCCGCAGTCTCGACCAGCGGATTAATCTCTGCAATCGAACAGTCCGAAGCAACAAAGGCATTATAAAGTGAGATAAAACTTTTCACGGCTTTATTTACAACCTTGTCCTTCATTCCAATCGCGAAAGCCAACTGACGAGCCTGATAGGGCATAAGTCCCGCGGCAGGATCGATAATCACTTTATGGATCATATGGGGGCGTTTTTCGGCGACTTCTTCGATGTCCATTCCGCCTTCAGAGCTTGCCATCATCACGACGCGCTGGCTGGCTCTATCGACAAGGACAGCAACGTAATATTCTTTGGCGATCTCACAGCCTTCTTCGATAAAAACTTTATTTACGACTTTGCCTTCAGGGCCGGTCTGGTGAGTGACCAAGGTCATTCCCATCATTGCCTCTGTTAACTTTGCGACTTCATCCAAAGATTTGGCGATTTTTACTCCGCCCCCTTTTCCGCGACCACCGGCATGGATTTGTGCCTTCACGACCCAAACTTTTCCGCCTAAACTCTCGGCCGCTTTTTTTGCTTCCGCGCCCGATGTTACAAGGCGGCCTTTAAGCGTCGAAACTCCGAATTTTCGCAAAAGTTCCTTGGCCTGATACTCATGAATATTCATTACAACTCCTTCGTCGAATCAAGATGAGTGAAGATTAAATATTGAGCTTCTCGACAGCAGAAACAAGTTCTTTTACTGCGTTTGCCGAGTGATCCAGACCTGCGCGTTCAGTCTCGTTTAATTTTAGTTCAAGGACCTGCTCTAGACCTTTTCCGCCCAGTTTACAAAGGACTCCAATAAACAGGTCGTTAATCCCGTATTCGCCTTTTAGGTAAGCAGCACAAGGCAAAATTCTTTTTTGATCTTTCAAAATGGATTCTGCCATCTGAACTGCACTAGCGCTTGGTGCGTAGTAGGCCGATCCTGTTTTTAGAAGTCCGACAATCTCGGCACCACCATTGCGTGTGCGGGTGACAAGCGCTTCGACTTTGTCTGCGCTTAAGATCTCAGTTAATGGAACTCCACCGACCGAGCAATGACGAGGCATTGGCACCATGGTATCGCCATGGCCTCCAAGGACGAAGGCCTGCACATCTTTAACGCTGACATTTAGTTCTTCTGCGATAAAAGCCTTAAAGCGGGCCCCATCTAAAACTCCGGCCATTCCAATCACTCGCTCCCGAGGAAATCCCAATTCTTTTAAGGCGACATAAGCCATAGCATCTAGGGGATTACTGACAACAATCACAACCGCGTTCGGGGAATACTCTTTCACTCCCTTGCAAACATCTTTCATAATTTTTGAGTTGGTCGCGAGCAAATCATCTCGGCTCATTCCAGGTTTTCGAGGAATCCCCGCAGTGATAATGACAACATCACTTCCTGCCGTGTCTTTGTAATCACTGGTTCCTGTGACTTTTGCATCGAACATTTCTACTGGAGAGGCTTCGAATAAATCTAAGGCCTTCCCCTTTGCCGATCCTTCATTGATGTCGACAAGAACAACATCGCCAAGTTCTTTTGCAGCCGCCCAATGTGCACAGGTTGATCCAACAAATCCGGCACCGACGACTGTTAGTTTTTTTCGTTTATGTTGCATGCTCTTGAGCCTCCCAAAGTTGTGAAGGAAAGGTATATTATATAGATAGACTTGAAAGCCCTTATAGCAGACCCGCCTCAGAGATCAATAAAAAACAAGTGATTTTAAATGCTTATCCAGTGGGCTGGGGATTCGCAGTCCATTTCATTTTCTAACTTGTATGGCGGATAAAACTTGAACCCGGACTTTGCTGCTGTAGACTTTAGCCAGGCAGAATTAATTCACTTATTTTAGGTATTTGCAGCGTGGCGTCAGCATCTATAGAACTTCAAGCGGTCGGAATCTCTTTTGAGGAGGGGCCGCTCTTACAAAACTTGAATCTGCGGATTAAAAAGGGGGAGCGTTACGTTCTCATCGGACCCAGCGGACACGGAAAAAGTGTAATTCTAAAAATGATGGCTGGAATTCTGGCGCCCAGTACCGGACGGGTTCTTGTTGAAGGGGAAGATCTACACACATTAAAGGGCGATGCGCGCCACCGTTTAATGCGTAAAATGGGGATGCTTTTTCAGAAAAATGCACTTTTTGATTCTTTAAGTGTCGCCGAAAATATTGCCTTTCCTTTAAGAGAAATTAGTTCTTTATCGGAATTAGATATTCAAAAAAAGGTCAGCACCTTTTTAGAAGCCGTGCAGATTCCTCATGCCAAAGATCTTTTTCCGGACGAGATCAGCGGTGGAATGCAAAAGCGACTTGGAATTGCCCGAGCTTTGGCTCTGAATCCTGAAATTATTTTTTATGATGATCCCACTGCGGGCTTAGATCCGATCACGAGTCGTGTGATTATTGATTTGATCTTAGGCCTACAAAAGAAAAACAATTCGACTCTTGTGGCGATCACCAATGATATGAACCGGGCCTTTCAGCTGGCCGATCGGATTGGTTTAGTTTTTAAAGGTGAGCTGATCGAGGCCGGCACTGTGGCCCAAACGAAAGCGAGTTCAGATCCCAGAATCCAGCAATTTATAGCCGGCCATTTAAGCGGACCCATTACGGAGTCCCTTGCATGATTGAGTTTCAAAATGTTGTAAAACAGTTTGGAGAAAGGACCGTTCTTAAGGGCATTTCTTTTCAGATTAAGGCCGGAGAAATTGTTTTTATTTTGGGCACCTCGGGGACTGGAAAATCTGTTTTATTAAAGACCCTTGTCGGCTTGTTAAGACCAACCAGTGGGAAGATTTTTATAGAGAGCCAGGAAGTCAGTGGTCTTAGCGAAGCGGAGTACCTTCCGGTTAGAAAGAAATGTGGCATGGTCTTTCAGCACCCGGCGCTTTTTGATTCTTTGACAGTTTTTGAGAACATTGCTTTTGGACTTCGCAAACATTTTCCAAAGATGTCAGAAAAGCAGATCCAAGAGCGAGTTCGCCGCTGCCTCAGTCTTGTGAACTTGTCCAATATTGAAGATAAAAGACCTCAAGATATATCCTATGGCATGCAAAAAAGAGTCAGCCTTGCCAGAACGGTGGCCATCGAGCCCAAAGTTTTGCTGTTTGACGAACCCACAACAGGCTTGGACCCGGTGACAACAAATGCGATTAACAAGTTGATTCAAGATCTTTCTCGAGAATTGAAAACAACATCGATGATCGTTAGTCACGATATGCATTGTGCCTTGGATATCGCGGATCGGATTATTGTGCTCGACAAAGGCGAAATCGTGGAGCAGGGAAGCCCCAAAGATTTGCTCGCAAGTCCCGTTCAATTGGTCAAAGATTTTATGTCGGAGGCCATTGAGGTTCGAAAGGCTCAAGGAAAATGACACATATATTCACCGAACTTGGGGCTGGGATTCTTTTTTTACGGGAAGTTTGGCGAACTTTTTTGCGCCACCCCTTTCAATGGGGAAAAGTCTGTGAACAAATCGTAAAAGTCACCGAGCAAAGTCTTGCGACGACAGCCCTTGCAGGATTTTTTGTGGGCGCGATTATGACTGTGCAGTTTACGATGCAAGTCGATCAATTCGGGGCCTTGGGTTATCTTGGGGGACTTGCAACTAGCGCGACCATTCGAGAGGTTGGGCCTTTGTTGATTGCCTTTATGTTAAGCGGAAAAGTGGGGGCTTTTACTTCGGCCGAACTTGGGACAATGAAGGTGACCGAACAAATTGATGCGATTCGCTGTCTTGGAGCAGACCCAATTCATGAGCTGGTTATTCCGCGCTTCTTCGGAATTATTGTCTCAAGCTTTTTTCTTCTGGCGGCAGGTCTAATTATGTCGGTTTTTGGTGGTCTAATATTAGGACTATTTTTTTCGGGGATTAATCCTGAGGAATATGTTCGCCATATTCCGACAATTGTGTCCTGGCCCTCGATTGTGTCGGGACTGTTTAAGTGTTTTGCCTTTGCGATGATCTTGGCTTCGGTTTGCACCTATATGGGATACTCGGCCACCGGCGGGGCTAAGGGTGTGGGTCGGGCTGTTGTGAATACGGCGGTTGCGACAATGGTGGGTATCGTCGTTGTGGATTGGTTTACGAGTCTTTTGGCAGAAACTGCACTTAACCTATTTCTAGGCTTTTAAGGATGAGTGTGAATTTTATCGCAAAAGGGATTCTTAGTTTTTTTGATCTGGTCGGGCAGACCCTTGCCAAAAGCATATCACCGCCTTTTCGGATTAAAGACACAATTCGCCAACTTCAGTTCGTCGTTTGGGAAAGTGCCCCAGTTGTTATTTTTTGCGTCAGTTTTGCGGCGGCGGTGACAATTATTGAATCCTCCTTTCACATGAAGCTTGTGGTGCAGAATGATGCACTTGTTCCTGGATTTGCGGCTCTTTTGATTCTCCGAGAGCTGGGAGCTGTGGTCACAGCTTTGTTGGTTACATCCCGAGTCGGTGCGGGCTTGGCTGCAGAGGTTGGAACAATGCAAATCACCGAGCAAGTCGATGCCTTGAAGATGCTGGGCATTGATCCTATTCGTTTTTTAGTTGTTCCTCGCTTTATCGCCTGCACTCTGGGAGTATTTTTGCTTTCAATCATTGCCAATTTGGTCTGTTTATATTTTGCTATGCTTGTGAGTGAAGTGCGCCTTGGTTATTCCTCGGGAAGTTTTTTGATGGGCATGAGAACTTTCGTGGATTTTAAAGACCTGGTCTTTGCCTCGATCAAAGGAGCAAGCTTTGGTGCTGTGATTCCTTTAGTCAGTTGTTTTTATGGATTTCGCTGCCAAGCCGGTGCCGAAGGAGTGGGAAAGGCAACGACAAATAGTGTTGTGACCAGCTCTGTTTTAATTATTGTTCTGGATTTTGTGTTGGGATTTACCTTTTCACATTTTTATTAAGGAAAGAATTTAAATGAAAGCCGAGACCAAAGTAGGAATTATGTTTGTCGTGGCCTTTTTAATGGCCATAGGCTTCGCGTATTTGCTGGGGGCGATCAGTATTTTTTCTAGCGGAAAGCCCCTGACCGTGGCTTATAACTTTGCTGGAGGTATTGAGGTCGGATCTCCAGTTCGGGTGATGGGCATAAAGGTTGGAAAGGTTCGCAGTATTAAGTTTGACCCAAATTTTCAAATGCCCAATGGGGAAGCCGTGAATCTGAAGATGGAGATTTCGATTGATCAAGAGGCCTGGGGAAGTTTACGTCAAGACAGCGCCTTTTACATTAATTTGGCCGGTGTTATCGGCGAGAAGTTTTTAGAGATCACCCCGGGCTCGATGGATGCCGCTCCTTTAAGGCCCGGAGACCTCGTTCGAGGACAAGATCCACCGCGAATCGATCAGATGATCTCGCAAAGCTATAGTCTTGCTGGAAAAATTTTGGATATGGTGGAAAAAAACGAGGGTAGCGTCGTAAACACTCTCGAAACCATGAACAAACTGGTTGTGAATTTTGATAAGTTGCTTCGTCAGCTTGATAAAACGACGAACACCAACGATATGAGCAAGCTTCTTAGAAATTTTATTGTGATCTCAGACGATGTGGCTTTTTTTACACAGTCCATTCGAAGTGCAGAGGGGCAAAAAACAGTTCGCTTAATGAACGAATTGATTCAACGCTTAGATCCTCTGGATGCAAAGGCCATTCGTAAGTTTCTTCAAGAAGAAGGCATTAAGGCCAAATTGTTTTAAAAGGGGCAGCTAATGAGAAGTGTGTGGAGTCGAATTTTTTTTCTGTCCTTACTGGGCTTTAGCTTCTGTAGCATCAGTCAGGCTGCGATTCTGATTGAACAAAGTGGGCGCTCGGTGAGCCGCCTTCCCTCAAAGCAAGCGCAAGACAGTTTTGATTTTAAAAGACAAAGAAAGGTCGGCTTTGGTCTTGGTGCGGCTGGAATTCACGGACTTATGGGTGCGATTTTAGAAATTAACTTTAGTGCTCAGGACAGTCTTGCGGGAAATTTTGGTTTGGGATCGGATTTTCAAAGTTTTGGGCTTCGATATCGTCGTTCTTTGGGGGGGCAGTGGTTTTCACCTTACTTTGGCGCCGCTTTCTCAAGGTGGTACACAACCGGAGGACCGAAGGGAAACTTCTCTGATTCCAGCCCGGGCTTTCTTTCCGAGAAATTTTTAACTGAATCTGAGGTTGAAAAAGGTCAGTTTGCAAAAAGCTTTTTGTCCCCCTCTTTTGGCTTTCAATACAATCAATTGAAAGGGGAATGGTCTGGACTTTCGATCTATGTGGAAGTGTTAATGTTGATCGAGCTTGAGAACCTAGTTTCCGCTGCTACAGGGGAATTGGGCGCAATTTACTACTTCTGATTTTATTTTTTTAAAAGCCCTAAAACTAAAAAACCCTCGGCCGAAACCGAGGGTTTAGTCTTTACGACTTGAAAGCTAAAACTACTTCTTTTTACGAGTAGTTTTCTTAGCTTTTTTCTTTGTAGTCTTCTTAGCTGCTTTCTTAGCTGCCTTTTTTCTTTTCTTAGCCATTCTATCCTCCTAGGATGAATTCGTTGTTGTTAACACTGTTGCCTACTGTTTAAGTCTACTTACGTGACTCTCTTCGTCAATAAAAAAAAATATCTTGAGCCGATTTTTTGCATTTTTCTGATTTAGGGAGATGAAATGTCACTGAATTGGTTGATGCAAATGATTTTCGGATCGATGTTCGCACTTCGAATCTGTCTTTTCTATGCAAACTCGAAGCAAATCGAATCGAAGCTGCTGACAAAAATTGGCACCGCCATTGTTTTGATCTTTTTTGCGCTGACATTTATCGAACACAAGGCGCCAAGCTTGGTGAAGCTTCTTGTGTTCATGATTCTACTTTGTTTGGTGATGGGATTGTCCTACTTATCGAAACAAAAAAAGCGAGTTTTCAGAGGGAAAATTCAAGTTTTTATTAATCTTATGATGATTAAAATGCGTTCCGGTTTAGGATTTCGGTCTGCCTATTCTTCTGCTTTAAGCGAGATTTCAGACGAGGAATTTGCAAGTCAACTGGAGCAAATGATCGAAAGAGAGTCCTCTGCGCAACACAGCGTCAGGTATTCGGAGGATCTTTTCGGAAGAAGAGTTGTGAAACAGCTTTGTAAAGCAAGAAGTTTGCCACACCAATCCATCGAGCAACTTTTAAATCTTCGACGACATTTAAAAATCGAGTCTGATTTCAGACGTAGGTCTGGACAAATTCTTCTTCAACTCAGAATTCAGTCGCTTGTGCTTTGTCTTTTGTACATCCTTTTGCTGCTTTTCACGCTTCATCACAGTTCTTTTGCTCAAATTCGAAGCTTGTTGGGGCTATCTCTTCTCTTGTTCGTGATGGGAACTCTTGTTTTTTGGAAGATCGGAGGGCTTTTTAAATGGAAAGTTTAGCGCCCCCCTTAGAGGTGTTGTTGTTGCTGCGCCTTCACCTTGAGTCTGGAGAGAGTCTGCGTCTTGGTTTAAAAGAGATCAGTCAGCTTCAGCAAAATGAGTTCCTTGAGGTCCTCCAAGAGTGGCTCCTTTGTCTTGAGCAGGGGCTTTGTACAGACGATCTTATTCGGGATTTAAAAAGTCCATATCGGCGTGAGTTACTAAGGGTTCTTGAGTTGGGACTTCAGGGAGAGCCGATCTTAAGAAGACTCGAAGAGCTGGAGCTTGAAATGCTTGAAGCCAGCCAAGACGAAATCGAAAGATTTTTGCAGAAACTGCCGGTTTTTTCGCTAATCCCTGTTCTTTTTTTGCAGTTTCCAGCCTTTATTCTTCTCTTAATGGGTCCAATCCTTATTCAACTTTTGAGGTCGATATGAAATGGTTGATTTTGTTTTTTTCGTTAAATTGCGAAGCTTCAGAACTAGAGATTATGCGCGCAAGATCAACTTCAGATTTGGTGAAGATCCAAGATCAAACTCAGCAGAGGAAACGATTGATTGAACTTTGTCTTCGCGAAAAAGATCAAATGGTCCTGCCCGTCGCCTGTCTTCGGCTAGCAGAAATGAGCGAGGTTTCGGCAGACATCTTATGTGCTCGAGCAAAGCCTGAATTTTTTCTTCAAGCCGAGGGGACTGAGCATGAATCTTGGCCAAACTCTTGCCAAGAGGCTTACCTTGAAGCAAATGAAAGAAAACAATACCGCGAAAATTTTTAAGAACTGAATTCAAGTTGGGTGAATTTTTTCAGGTTGGGGTTATGAAGCCCTTTGAGCGAAGACGCAACGCGGCCCAAGTTGCTGGTTAAGTTCAATTTTAGGATCGAAAATTGAATTGTGTCTTCAACATGTCTTTCGAGAAACAAAGTAAAACACGCATTCAGCTGAAACGCCTTATCGGCGAAGGCGCAAACGCTCGTGTTTTTGAGGGCTTGCGGACGGATGAAGAAAACTCCATCTCCCAGAAAGTTGCGGTGAAGATTCTTCGGTCCAGGAAGTCTGTCGACATTTGGAGAAAAGAATTTGAATCCATGGCCCAGGTGCGCTCGATATATTGTGCACAGATCTTTGGATTTGAGTGGATTGAGGGCTTGCCCGCATTAATTATGGAGTATGTCGAAGGTCAAAACCTTAGAGATTTACTTAAATCAAAACGATTAAAGCCCGCTGAAATTGAAAGTCTGTGTGCTCAAGTCTTAAAGGGGCTAAATGACCTAAGAGATCAGGGGCTTCACCATGGAGACTTAAGTCCCGACAATATCTTGATCGATAAATCGGGACGCGTTCGACTGATTGATTTTGGCGGGGGCAATTTGAATCGCGCGACACCAGAGTTCTGTTGTCCAGACCGAGTGGCTGGTGGACGGCCGTCTTATTCCTCAGATGTCTATTCCTTAAAAAAAGTCTTTCAGTTTATTTGTCATCAGTCAGACTTAGAGTCTTCGAATCAAGCGAAACTCAATTTTGAAAATTTAGAGACTCGAAGAACTGAAGCCTTAAAGTCTGCCGGATTTGATTTAAAAAAAATGATCTGTCTTGTGGCCTTGTTGGTCCTATGTTTTTCCTTTTCGTCCAGTGAAGGTGAGGCTTGGAGAAAGGCGGTCTCAAGCCTAGAGGTTCGAAGCTTAACAAGACTTCATATTCGCCTAGAAGGGGGGCCTTCAGGCTATGCTCCTTTTAAATTGCAAAGGATAGATCCAGGAACTCATCAAATTCATTGGAAAACCCCTTATGCCTCTGGGAGTCGGACTTTGACAGTTCTTCCTGGGACCCATATCGTACTAGGGCTTGAGGATCTTAAGTAAGCTCGATGTCCGGAGGGCAAAATGGAAGTCTGGAAAGCGATTGTATTAGGAATTATTCAGGGGCTAACTGAGTTTCTTCCCGTTTCAAGCTCGGGGCATTTGGTGCTGTTTCAGCAGCTTCTGGGACTTTCGACGCATAATCTGACTTTCGATATTGCCGTTCATGTTGGAACGCTTTTATCTGTTTTGACTATATATATTCATTTAATCCGCAGAGTTTTAACTCATGTCGCAAAAAAACCCACAGATTTTAAGAGTGTCGAGTGGAATCTAGTTCTTAAGATATTAGTCGCCAGTGTTCCAACGGGGATTATGGGAATCTTTTTAAAGGATTTTTTTGAAGACCTTTTTTCGAATATGGTTGCGGTTTCAATTTGTTTTATGATCACAGGAACCATTTTGTTTTTGACTCGCAAAATTGGTCAAAAGGATTTTGGCAGTGTGGACAATATTGAGCCAGTTAAAGACATTAGCTACTTTAAGGCATTTTTGTTGGGTGTGGCCCAAGGGGTAGCAATTGCTCCAGGAATTAGTCGGGCAGGCTCAACGATTGCTGCGGGCATATTTTTAGGTCTGCCCAGAAACACAGCGGCGATGTTTAGCTTTATGATGTCTTTACCCGCAATCATGGGCGCAGCACTTCTTCAGGCTCGACATGTTCAAACTTTGTCCGAAGGCGACCTTTTGATCTTACTTTTGGGCGGAGGAACGGCCTATCTTGCCGGTCTTGCGGGCTTAAGTGCGGTGTTGCATTTTGTTCGTCAGGGGCGACTTGAAGTGTTTAGTTACTATCTATGGATTTTAGGTGCACTGAGTTTGGCCTGGAGTCTAACTTAAACAAAGGGGGCCAACAGTGTCTTTAAAATCGAACTCGTCCTTAGAGCAAATTCAAGCTTTAGAGGTCTTGGTGGATGAATTGGTCAGCGACAAGGTGAGCGAAAAGCGCATTCAAGATTTGATGGAAAAAGTGGGCCTTGAGTTTACAACTGACCCTATTGAGCGTATGAATCGCGTTCTCTTGCGCCTGCATGAAGGCCGAGAATCTCAAGTTCGACCCGTGGAGGCCTAGGTATGAGTTTAGAAGATAAAAAATATGGTTTCGAAACCCGAGCGATTCACGCAGGCCAAAATCCAGACGAAGCGACCGGAGCAATTATGACTCCTGTTTATTTGTCCACGACTTTTGTTCAAAGTTCTCCTGGGATTCATAAGGGCTACGAATATTCCAGAACTTCAAATCCAACACGAAAGGCCTTTGAAGACTGTATCTCAAATCTTGAAGGGGGCCATGCGGGTTTTGCTTTTGCTTCGGGCTGTGCTGCCACCACTGTGGTTTTGCATTTATTAAAGTCAGGTGACCATGTGATAGCCGGAGACGATATGTACGGCGGGACCTTTCGTCTTTTTGATAAGGTTTTGCGCCATCATGGAATCGAATTTTCTTATGTGGATCTAACCAATATTCAGAATGTTGAAGCCGCACTTAAAGCCAATACCAAAATGGTTTGGCTCGAGACTCCAACAAATCCGACATTAAAGTTGGTGGATATTGCGGGTCTTTCTTCGAAGTTAAAATCAAAAGGGATTTTAGTGGCAGTGGATAATACGTTTATGAGTCCTTATTTTCAGCGCCCCATCGAGCTTGGCGCGGATATTGTGGTTCATTCTTCTACAAAATATATCAATGGACACTCGGACACTGTCGGTGGAGTTGCGGTTGTAAAAAACCAAGAGCTTGCAGAACAAATGGCTTTTTTAAGCAATACCATGGGGCCAGTGGGATCGCCCTTCGATGCCTTTATGGGACTTCGATCTTTAAAAACCCTAGCCGTTCGAATGCAGGCCCATCAAAAAAATGCGATGCTTGTGGCGAAGTTTTTAGAATCTCATAAGTCTGTGGATAAGGTCGTTTACCCTGGGCTTGAGAGTCATCCGCAGTACAAGTTAGCTCGAGAGCAGATGAGTGGCTTTGGCGGGATGGTCACTTTCTATATTAAAGGCGGCATGGACCAGGCCCGAAGTTTTTTAGAAAAAGTGAAAGTCTTTACCCTTGCAGAAAGTCTTGGGGGAGTAGAGTCCTTGGTAGAGCATCCAGGAATTATGACTCACGCAAGTGTGCCCTTAGAAAATAGAAAAGCTCTTGGTATTCACGATAATTTAATTCGATTGAGTGTCGGAATCGAAAGCGACGCGGATTTGCTTGCGGATCTTTCTCAAGCGCTAAGTTAATCGATCTTTGTGTCGGTTTATCCGTTGGCAGTTGATTCCGGTTTCCTTGAGCCAGCCTAAATTTTCATGAATTATAGCTTTCGATTGGAGTATTCCTCTTGAGCTCCGCTTTGCGGAAAATTAGTGTCCATTTTCTAGAATCGGGGGCGCCCCCGTTCGGTCAGAAAATGATTCAAAAAGCTGGCGCGCAGGGGCTTCCAAAGGGCAGCAAATTTGATCGCTTAGGGTACAGAGACCAAGAATGGCCGCAATGCATTAATTGATCTGGAAAACCTAGGCGCTCTGGGAAAAACTATTTGCCGCCAGTGAATTAAAGCTATTTGACAGCCTCCTTCTCCCTTAGGTAGGTATTGGGACTATTTTTGTTAAGATCTTTTCTTAATCCCAAGAATGGCCAGGTAGCTCAGTCGGTAGAGCAGAGGACTGAAAATCCTTGTGTCGGCGGTTCAATTCCGTCCCTGGCCACCATTTTTTGCAAAGCAAAAAATCCTCTATTTTCGATTTTCAATTCTCGGACGATTCTGCTTTCAGACGATTTTCAATTCTCAGCCGATGTCATTTTCCATTAAAGGCGCTATCTAAGGATCAATTCAAGCAAACAAACCGGTCGTCATACAAGAGTTCAAGCGGCGTAGAAACCGCTGGGACCAGAGTTCGGTCTGTCCTCTATTGATTTCCACAGAATGGCGCAGAAGGGTTTTGTTCGCACAGATATCTTTTGATTTCAGTATTTTCCATCTTCAATTTTTCATTTTCAGATTCTAGCTTTTCAAATCGGGCCTGTACTTCGGATTGATCCGCCTTTGTAATGAAAAGCTCTTTGATCGCATTAATCATCGCCCAAAAAATGGGAGTCGTATTTAAGGACAAAAATCCGTCTTTGTCTTCACTGATGGCCTCTGGGATCAATTTTTGGACCTCTTGAGCGATGACACCGGTGTATTCTGAATCGCTAGATACACCTTTGGGGTTATCTTTTTTGTAGCGAAATTTGATCGTGTCGATACTTGCGATCTCGCGAAGTCCGTGCTCGTAAGTTCCGGTGATGTCCTTAAGTCGGGAATCCGAGGGAACGGACCATCCCACGTCACCACCATCACGATAAGGAGTTCCTGTAATCCGAAGGTCTCCGCTGACATCTAGTTTGTAGCTAGGTGAGGGGTCTCCGATCCCCACATCACCGTTGGCAAGAATTCTTATGCGCTCGCTATTATTTGTCGCAAACTTTAAATCTGTATTCGCATTGTTCCAAACATAGGCAGAACCCGAATCACGAGAAGAACTATTCATACCAAGTGAAACATATCCAGCGTTAGAGGCTGCGGTCCATGTGGCCTCTGCCGAGGCGGACGCGGTAGTATTGGAAACTAGACCCGTTGTCGTAGCCGCCTGATTTTTAGTAATATGCAAGGAGACCACGGGGCTTATTTCTCCGATGCCGACGTTTCCTGCGAAGTAGTTATTGTCTGAGGCTCCATTTTGATAAATACCCCAACGATTTGTTCCTTGTAAGGCGTCGATATAAAGTCCTCGTGCATTTGTGACAGTTCCGCCGGCGACAACGACGTCGGCGTGATAGGCATTGGCTGTTGTTGTAGTGCCAGTAAGCGCATTGACTAAGCTTCTTGTCCCAGAGGCTAGAGTTGTGGATGTCGCACTATGCTCGATCCGTACTTCGTTTAAAGAACCAGCTCCGTTCGCCATGGTGCCATTGTAGTGACCAACACGATTCTCAATCGCGTAAACATTGTTCCAGGAGAAGTTATTATCCAGTCTGGCGTGATTAATCATGGCCTTTACGGTTCCATTGTGATTCGAGCCATTAAATAAAGCATCGTTAAATACGCTTGCATAATCACCGGTCGAGACCCACCAAGGATTTGCGGTCAAGTTAAAGAAGACTTCTGAAGTATTGGGAAGAGTTCCATTTCCAAAGGTCATTTGGCCGTCTGGCCCGATAACCATCTTTGTTGATCCATTGGTTTCAATGTTAAGGCTATTGTTGTCATTTGTTCCAAGAGTCATTGCAGCAGCAAAAGAGTTTCCTCCATTTGAAACATCACCACTGCCGCCGCCCACTAGGTTTGTGTAAGCGCCACCATTCTGGGAAACTCTAAAAACGTTCGCAGTTGAATCAAAATAAATTCGGCCTTGGCCGGCGGCTGAAACTGCGGGAGCCGCCATTCCTCTTTGTGTGATCGCACCATTAATATCTACTCTTGTCGTAGGGCCTGTTACGCCAAATCCTGCGAAGCCCTCAGAAGAAATTCGCATTTTTTCTGTTGGGTCTTGGGTCGCATTTACTGCGTTTGGTCCAAGAGTATAAAATCGTAAAGATCCATCCTTAGAGTTTCGACTGACATCATCAGCGACGGTCTCGATGGCGGCATAGTTGCCGAAATATCCATCTTGATCAGTTTCAAGACGAAAAACCATTCTAGAGCCATAGCCATCGGTGGCCGTATCAGGATTGTTGATCGATCGATTCAGGGTAAATAGAGTTTCAGGAATATTTGACCAACCTGATGGAAAATTAACATTGAGACGTCCCTGACCGACACCTGGAGGCTCAGCGATGGCGGGTCCTGTTCCTATATTGACGTTAGATAGGCTGCCATAAGGATCAATCTGAATAGCAGTTTCATAGTTGCCGCTTTTCTTAATACCTATTTCTAGCCCGCCGTTTGAGGCATCAATTTCGCCCCCTCGGAAACTCGCGCTGACACCATTTAGGCTAGCAAAGTCAAGACGGGATTCGACACCCCAACCGGGAGTGAATTGATTAGATAAAGTCAGGGTATTCGGACCATTAACATCTCGTCTAACTACAAAAGTAGTTGTCGGATTCGTTTCTCCGATACCAACATTGCCATCATTTCGAACGGTCATTCGAGGTGATCCGTTGGTTTCAAAATTTAAGCCGAAGTTGTCATTAGTACCTATGGTCGCAGCTGCGCCAAAAGAGTTTCCACCGTTTATAATATCGCCCACTCCGCCGGGGGGCATAAGGTCTGTATAGGCCGCGCCATTTTGTGAAACTCTGAATCTGTTTGATCCTGAATCAAAATAAATTCGTCCCTGGCCAGCAGCCGATACGGCAGGAGCGACCATTCCTCGTTGAGTGACTGCACCGTTTACATCTAAAATAGAAGTCGGAGAGGTCCCAACGCCTAAGCTTCCTGCATCGGTTAATCTCATTCTCTCTACTGTGTTAAATCTCCAAACAGCACCAACTCCGGTTTCGATATAGTAGTTAGCAAGATCTCCATTGTTCGTCGCGCGCAATTCTAAGCGCCCCCCACTTGAATTGCTGGATTCAATAAACGAAGCTTTGTTTGCGTTTCCGGCTTGTAATCGAATGATGTCTCCGACGAGGTCTAGAGAATATGCGGGACTACTTTCCCCAATTCCAACGTTACCATCATTTCGAACCGTCATTCGAGTCGATCCGTTGGTTTCAAAGTTTAAATTAAAGTTGTCGTTTGTACCTATGGTCGCAGCTGCACCAAACGAATTTCCACCATTTATAATATCACCCACTCCGCCGGGGGGCATGAGGTCCGTGTAGGCGGCTCCATTTTGTGAAACTCGGAATCTATTTGATCCAGAGTCAAAATAAATTCGACCTTGGCCAGCAGGGGATAAGGCAGGAGCGGCCATTCCTCTTTGAGTCGTTGCGCCCCCAATATCTAAGGCCGTCGTTGGTGAGGTCACCGCGGCTCCAATTCGACTTTCGACAATTAAACTATCCGCAGGGGCTGCAACCTGAGTTCCGTAAGAAGACCAGGCCGTTCCAACCGTTAAGTTTCCTCGTACATTCAGTTTCGAGCCGTTATGAACGGAAGCGTTTTCTCCACCGAGGTTCATATTTCCTGTGCCACTATCAATATGCATCGAACAAATTTCCGCCGCAGCCCCATCTCTAAAACAGAAGGTTGCATCATCTTCCATTCCGCCTGTGCCGCCATGTCCAGAAACCGAAGATAGGCGCCAACCAGAGGCTCCGGCTTGTCCATATCGAACCGCATCTGAAGTTCGTGTACCCAAAAGGTAAAGTCCAGGTCTTGCGTAAGTCGTTGCGTGAGTCGAGAGGATGATTTCGGCAGGGTTGGTTGTATCCGCGTTGTCGACTCGAATATCTAAGCTGGCCTGAGGGTTAGTCGATCCGATTCCTACATTTCCAGAGCTAGCCAGAGTCATTCGAGTTTGGTTATTTGTTTCAAAATTTAGATTAAAGGCATCATTCGTACCCAATGTTGCGTTTGCCCCAAAACTATTTCCGCCATTTGTGAAGCCACCGACCGTTACTTCTTGGTAAGCACCGCCATTTTCAGAAATGCGAAATCGATTTGAGCCTGAATCAAAATAAATTCTTCCTTGGCCTGCAGCAGATACCGCGGGGGCCGCCATTCCTCTTTGAGTGATGGCACCATTTAAATCAATAGCTGATGTGGGAGAAGTTATCCCACTGCCCACTCCAATATTTCCGCCAAAGAAGTTTGCTCCCCCTGCGGAATAAATCGAATAATTTAAGGTATTCGCCGCAGTCTGATTTTCGATGTACAGACCATAGCTATTCGTGATTGATCCAGTGCTCGTATCCGTGGGATTTCTAAGCATAAGCCCATAGGAATTTGTTATATTTCCAGAGCCGGATATTCCAATATTTGATTCGAATCCGTATCCATTGATCAAAGTGCCACCTGAAGCGGCAAGTTCAGAGACATTTGCTTTTCCATTTGAAAGATTCGATCCAGAATTGCCAAAATGATTAAGCCGAGAGCGGATACCATTAAAAGTCCCCGTCTGATTTCCTGTGCCTGCAGATTCTGTAATGATGTAAGATCCATCCAACATTGCATTTCCAGGATCTGCTCCATTGTAAAACAAAACTGTCGCGTTACTATGATAGATCCCTGAAGTCACTGTGAATGGATTAGTTCCAAAAACAAACTGGCCATTGATCGCAGGAAACTCACCACCAAAATCAAAAGTCCCATCATCTTTAATTCTCATGCGAGTTTGGCCGTTTGTTTCGAAGTTCAGGTCAAAATTGTCGTTTGTTCCCAGAGTGGCGTCGGCACCAAAAGCATTTCCACCATTGACAAAGCCATTTGCTGAAGTCAGTGCACTAACCCAAGAAGTCAAACCACCGGCGCCATTTGTTGATAGAACTTGTCCAACTGTTCCAGTGTCTGCAGGAAGAGTGAGGGTGTAACTTGTAAGAGAAGCGGGGGCGACTAAATTAACAGTGCCTGAAGTCGCACCATCAATAGCTAGCTGGTCTACAGTGGCAATCGTGGCTGCGATGTTTCCCGTTCCATCGCGCATTACAAAAGTGTTGGCTGTAGCCGCTGTTGCAGAAGCAGCACCTTCAACAATCGCATCACTTGAAGAAATCATTACACGATTATTAACTAAAGCTGCACCAGAGTTTGTTCCACCTCTTGCAATCGGAAGTACTCCTGAGCCAATGTTTCCAGCGTTCAGATTTGTAAGCTGTGATCCATCGACAGCCGGAAGTCTGGCTGTACCATCAAGTTGTACGATCTGATTGTTTCCAGTTCCCACATTCACTGCAATGTCATTTGCGTTTGCAATAATTCCAGTTCCGGCACCAACAGCTAAAGTTGCGACTCCACTGGTTGCGTCTCCAGTTAGACCGTTTCCAGCAACGATTTCTGTAATGTCCCCTGTAGGAGCGGCAATCCACTCAAGACCAGAAGCTGTGGCTGAATTTGCAGACAATATATAGGTATCCGTTCCAGCAGGAAGTCTTATGTGCCCCGCACCGTCATGAACGATCAAATCGCCCTTTGTGGTTAAAGGGGAAGTTAGCTTTGCAACAAAGGCCGTGTAATCTGCGCTGGTTAATAGACCTCGATTTGCGGCTGATGCTGAGGGGATATTAAAGGTATGAGCTGTACCAACAGAGTTGATCGCGAAATCAGTTCCTGCACTTCCAACCTCTAAAGTTTGAGCAGAGCCAGTCAAGGCGTTCAGTGAAGTCATTCCACTTCCTGCAACACCTAAGGCTTCCCAAGTTGCACCGTTATAAAAATTAATCGAGTTTGTTGAAGTGTTATAAATCTGAAGGCCCGTTGCAGGGGCCGCAATTAAGTTGCGCTCGGCGGTTGTCATTCTGGGGATCAAGGCCCCTTGAGTCGTGCTTGATAGATCTAAAATTGCTGAAGCGTTTGGCGTAGCCGTCCCAATACCAACACTGCCGCCCATGATTGCCATAACATTGTTTGCAGTAACATCCACACCGCTTTGATCACCCATGAAGAATCCGAAGGATCTACTTCCAGAAACAATTGGATAGGTTCCGGCAGCTTCACCTGCCGCAATTCCTACAGAGTTAACTCCGGACACGGTGACATTTTGACCAAGGGCAACGGCATCATCACCTGTTGCTTCCGTTCCATAGCCGATAGAAACGGCACCCCAACCTGAAGCTGTACCGTTGCCACCGATAGCAACCGAGTGCCAGTTTGTAGCCGACATCGTATAACCCAAAGCAACGGATCTTGTTCCTGATGCAGTTGTGTTTTCACCCATTGCAACAGAGTTTACACCAATATCGGCATCATCCCATTGTGTTCCTGATACAACGCCCGCTCTAAATGCAGCTTTTGACGGAACCCACATCATTCTTGTTCCTGCACCAGAAACAGGAGTTGCGCCAGTGGTTCCCGTTGCAAGAAGACCTCCGCCATCAAGATGAAATCTGGCATTGGGTCCCGCTGTGCCGATCCCGACATTTCCGCTGTTCTGAATCGTCATTCGAGCTGACCCGTTTGTTTCGAAATTTAAGTCGAAGTTGTCATTGGTTCCAATCGTCGCAGCCGCTCCAAAAGAATTTCCACCATTTAAGATATCTCCAATTCCACCAGCTGGAATTAAGTCTGTATAGGCGGCACCATTTTGAGAAACTCGAAATCGGTTTGATCCAGAGTCGAAATAAATTCGGCCTTGTCCGGCTGGGGAAACTGAAGGTGCTCCCATTCCGCGCTGAGAGATCGCACCTGCGACATCCAGTCTTGTATTAGGATCACTCGCGCCAATACCGACGTTGCCATTTGCGGCAATTCGCATCTGCTCAGCATATGAATTTCCCCCTGTTTGTAGTCCAAAGACTAATTCAGGTGAATAAGTTCCTATGCCGGTTCTTGAAACACTTGCAACATAAGCGCGTTGAGCATTTCCGTCTGCGTTTCTTGAATTCAATACTAAGGCAGCGGAGTTTCCATCCGTCGTGTCTGCGTTTCTGACTTCTATAAAACCACCTGGATCAGTCGCTCCGGCGCTGGTTGGCGCGTAAACACTCGAGTTACCGGCTTCTGCGAGAAAGTACTCAGCCGATGCGGCTCCGGCTACAGATAATGGAAGGTTAGGGGTTTGCGTTCCAATACCGACATTTCCGTCATTCAGAATAGTCATTCGGATGGCATTGTTGGTCTCAAAGTTTAAAGCAAAGTTATCGTTCGTTCCAAGGGCAGCGGCCGCGCCAAAAGTGTTTCCGCCATTCACAAAACCATTTGCTGAAGTTAAAGCACTAACCCAAGAAGTTAATCCACCAGCTCCGTTTGTTGATAAAACTTGTCCAACTGTTCCAGTATCGGCAGGAAGAGTCAGTGTGTAACTAGTTAAAGAAGCAGGGGCGACTAAGTTAACAGTGCCGGAAGTCGCACCATCGATAGCTAGTTGGTCTACAGTGGCAATCGTGGCCGCGATGTTTCCCGTTCCATCGCGCATTACAAAAGTGTTGGCTGTAGCCGCTGTTGCAGAAGCTGCACCTTCAACAATCGCATCACCTGAAGAAATCATTACACGATTATTAACTAAAGCTGCGCCTGAATTTGTTCCGCCACGTGCGATTGGCAAAATTCCGCTTCCGACTGCGCCTGCATTTAAATTTGTAAGCTGTGAACCATCAACAGCAGGAAGTCTTGCTGTACCATCAAGTTGCACGATCTGATTGTTTCCAGTTCCCACGTTCACTGCAATGTCATTTGCGTTTGCGATAATTCCAGTTCCGGCACCGACAGCTAAAGTAGCAACTCCACTTGTGGCATCCCCCGTAAGGCCATTGCCAGCTACGATTTCTGTAATGTCCCCAGTGGGAGCCGCAATCCACTCAAGACCAGAGGCTGTGGCTGAGTTGGACGATAATATATAAGTGTCTGTTCCTGCAGGAAGCCGAATATGGCCAGCACCGTCATGAACAATCAGATCACCCTTTGTTGTCAGAGGTGATGTTAGTTTTGCAACAAAAGCTGTGTAGTCCGCACTAGTTAAAAGTCCTCGGTTTGCAGCAGATGCTGACGGAATATTAAAGGTGTGAACAGAGCCAGCAGAATTAATCGCAAAGTCAGTTCCAGCACTTCCAACCACCAAAGTCTGATCACCGGCGGTCAGTGTGTTGATCGAGTTTAGACCAGAACCCGCAACTCCTAAGGCTTCCCAAGTGGCACCATTATAAAAATTCACTGCATTCGTCGAAGTATTGTAGATCTGTAAACCCGTTGCAGGAGCTGCAATCAGATTTCTTTCGGCAGTTGTCATTCGTGGGATCAAAGCCCCTTGGGTCGTACTTGATAGATTTAAGATCGCAGAGGCCTCAGGTGCTGCACCGACCCCGATATTTCCTGTGCTTGAAATCGCCATTCGGGTGGTGTTATCGGTCTCGAAGTTTAGTCCAAAACCATCGTTTGATCCGATCGTAATAGGAGCGGCCAACGTGTTTCCTTGATCCACAATTGCGGTCGTTGGAAGCCTTGCCGCATCTAAAGTCCCACTTGTGATTTGTGCTGCTGATAAGTTTGGAATATCACCCGCAACAAGAGCTGCACCCGCAGTGACTCGGCCTTTGGCATCAACAGTCACTTTTGGATAAGTATTTGCGACGACACCAGTTGTTGTAAGTTCTGGATTTGGATAAGTCCCAGTTAAATCTCCACCTGCAGTTCCACCAGGAGCACCACCAGAAGCTTGGGCGATAATATCCCAAGTGGCTCCGTTATCGCGGTAAAGTCTTTGAGTGTTGGTCGCGACATAAAGTCTTCCTAAAGTTCCAGCGGCAGGAATTGCGGCATCAAGGCCAGATGAAATACTTGGCGTATCACCGGCATTGGTCACAGCATTTGTGATCCCGTAGCCAGCAAGTGTATTTGGAGTCCCCGTCGTAATCTTTGACCAATCTAAAGCCGGAATGTCCGCAGCTAACAAGGCCGCACCAGCCGTCACTCGGCCCTTAGCATCAACAGTCACTTTTGGATAAGTATTCGCAACGACACCAGTTGTTGTAAGCTCTGGATTTGGATAAGTCCCGGTTAAATCTCCACCCGCAGTGCCACCAGGGGCTCCACCAGAAGCTTGAGCGATAATATCCCAAGTGGCTCCGTTATCGCGATAGATTCTTGCAGTGTCTGTCGCAAAATAAATACGACCCAAAGTTCCTGCTGCGGGAATTCCTAAATCCAAACCCGATGAAATACTCGGAGCATTTCCTGCATTTGTAACTGCATTCGTAATCCCGTAACCAGCTAGTGTATTCGGAGTTCCCGAAGTGATCTTAGACCAATCTAAATTTGGAATATCCAGCGCGGTGAGAGTTCGAAACAATGGAGTTCCGTTTGCGCCACTTGGGGCTGCAAAAACAGTATTCTGAGTCTGAGAAGCCCAAGCTAAATCAATAGTCCCAGCTCCTGTTACCGGAGATCCAGTCACAGTCACTTCAGTGGGAGCCGAAATTCCAATCGAAGTCACAGATCCAGCAGATGGTGAAACCCAAGACAAATTCCCAGAAGTATCGGTCGCTAAAACTTGACCCGCCACTCCGGGAAGAGCTGCAGGCATTGTTAAACTGTAGTCCCCTGCAATATTGGCAGGCGTTTGAAGAGTCACAAAATTAGTGTCTGCATCGTACAGACGAACACTTCGTGTGCTGACTGTGTTTCCACTAAAGCCACCACCAGTGATTGTCCCAGTCGTCGTGATATTTCCTGTGGCGTTGATCGCCGTAGATCCTGCAATGGTTCCTGATGTGATTGCATCTCCAGATACTTTTCCGGCAGTCGTTAAAGTCGGAATGTCTGCTTCAACAAGGGCAGCTCCGGCAGTGATACGTCCCTTAGCATCGTAGGTCACTTTTGGAGAAGTTCCGGCCACAACCTGATCCAATAAATCAATGGTTCCATTTGCGTTTAAAGTCCCACCACCCACTCCGTCAGCAGTAAGTCCTGCACCAACCGTGATTGCGGTAATTCCAGCTCCGGCCGTCCCAATGGTTTGAACTCCAGTTCCGTTGTGGTAGCGAATCGTATTTGAAACCGAATCATACCAAAGGTCACCAGCTCCGGGAGTCGCAGGATTTCCCGCAATGGCTGGAAGCTCGGCTCCGTTTGGACCTTGAAGAAGGTAGTTTCCGTTTAAGATCTCTAAAAGATTATTGTAGGCAGGAGTTGTAAATGCGGCTTCAAGGTTAGTTTGAGTTAAAGCCGTCGATCCTGAATTGTTAACTTGTAAAATTCCAGCGCGCTCTAAGCCTTGAACACTTTGCGCCACAACAGCGTTTGGAACTGAATCCATGATCATGTCAGGTGATAATGTATCGTCGGTGTTGGTCGCAGACGGAGTTACAACGATTCTAAAATATCTAATGTCGCCTGGATTTGGCGTGTAAGTTCCGCCGGCACAAGTCTGAAGAGGAGCATTATTAGCCGCAATCGCACCCATGTTTTGAAACACAGAATTCATCGTGCGGCCTGGATCGCTGGCCGTACGCTTTCCGTTTCCTACATTTGATCCAACTTGAATATTAAAATATCCGTTCGAAGCAGAAGTGTTTACGGTCTGCTCTTCTTCATAAAGCAAACAAGTCTTTGCCGGGTTTAATACTTGAACGCGAAGTTTTGCGGAATTGTCTAAAAGAGGAGTCGTGCTGCCTGACAGAAAAAGCTGACCGTCTAAAGTAAATGTTTGAGGGGCATCGTTTAAAGCGTAGGCCGAGGGTGCCAAGAGGCATACAACAAGAGATAAAAATCTGAGGTTCAACATACGTCCTGTGCTCATGCATTCTTATCGGATTCAATAAACTGGACCTTGAGGGCAACTTGCCCGTTATCTAAGAACGAGACGAAAATTTTAATCCTAAGGTCTAGCTTATTGAGTTTCCCAAACTGGCCCTAATTTATGTCCCAAAATGAGCCGAATAAGGCACATGATTTCGAAGTTTAAAATATTTGATCGGGTTTTAATGGTCCTTGGGCTTTGCCTAATGCTGCTATCTCTTTATCTGATGCTGGTTGATCCCGAGCTCTACCACGAAATTATTTTCCGAGAAGGACGAGGTCGTAAAGTAGGTGTAGCGAAGGTTGAACTTGCGCAAGCGGATGCGAAGTTTCGGCCTCAAGACTCATATGTTTGGAGAAATCTAGAAGTCGGACAAGAGTTGCTGCTTGGGGACCGAATTTTTGTCGCCCGAGCCTCTTCAGCAAGCCTTCGATTGAAGGGCTCAGATGCGAAGGTCGATCTAAGTGCAGGAAGCCTTTTAACTTTCGCACTTAGAAATCAAGTTCAGGTTGCGGATCTACAGTTTGGACACTTTAAAATCTCAATCAAAGAGAGACTTCAAATATTGATCAAGGGACAAATGGCGACCTTTGAATCTCGAGGCCAGCAGGGCGAGTTTGAGGTTCGCTTAAATCACGAGGAAGAGCCCTTGATTCGTCCGCTTGTAGGCCAGATCACGTTAAGGTTTGGAAACAGTACAGAAGAGCGATTGTTAAAGATTGCAGAAAATTTCAAAGTCGAGACCAGTGTTCAGGCGGTGCGAGGTCCAGAGGTTGCAACCGATCTTAGCTACGGGATAGATCAAATTCGTCCGACAAATTTTCCGCAAGAATATATTTACACCTTCGCATTTCACGATCTTTATTTCGTCGAGGGATCAAAAATTAAAGATCGCGAAGATTTGCCCGGATCCGTGAAGATGGATTTACCTATACAGATTCAAAATGTAGGTTCAAGGAAGGAATTCTATCTTGAACATGGCCAATCCGATGGTCAAAAGATCATGCACAAAGTAGATCCCCTTTTAGAGACCTTCAAGCTTAGCCAGGTTTATATTGGAGAAAATATTCTAAGAATTTCAAGAGATCAAAATCAGTGGTCTGACTTTACTAGGTTTTTTGTCAGATCCGAATTCGATTCGCGACAGGCCCCAGAGTTCTCGGTTTCTCGAAAAAAAGGTGGGGCGCCGGGTATTTACGAGGTGCTCGGAAGCATTGCAAAGCAAAGTGATTTTAAGAATTTTATTCTTGAGCGTTCGAATTCCTTAGAGTTTCCGAGGCAGCGGACCCAAATAAAATGGATTTCCCAAAGCAATTTCCATCAACGGCTTCCTTCGGCAGGAGAGTATTATTTTCGAATCCGGGGAGTGACCTCAGACTTAAAATTGTCCGAGTTTTCGGCGCCTCTTCAAATTCAAATCGATCCGGATCAACCGCTTTATCCTCCGGATCTTCCCAAGCAAGACATCGAAGGCTCTATTTTTGATCGTCTAGAGCTTGGATGGAATCAAAAAGGCAATGAATCTTCTTATCAGATCGAAATCGAAAAACAGGGACAAGGAAAAATCCTAGACACAAAGCTTAGCGAATCAAAGTTTTCCTGGGTCCCGAATCTTGCGGGTAACTACAAGCTAAAAGTATACTCGCTGGATAAGGAAGGACGTCGAAGCAGGAAGGCCTCAGAGATTCAGCTTCGGGTAAAAGACTGGGATCTAGGCCTAAACCAAGAAGTTGCAGGCTTAAATCCTGAAGACCCAGATCGGGATATGTCCTCAACACCGGAAAGTTTAAGTATTGAAATGAAATCCGTCCAATCAAGAACATCCGGCTTTGCCTCTTCGAAGCTATCAGCCAACTTGAGTTTGACCTCATTAAATTCAGATGCCCAAGTGGCTGGAACGGCCGCAGCCCCTTATGTGGTGATGTCCGGCTTAAGCTGGGGTCATTGGATGGGAAGACATGGATCAGATCTTCGTTTGCAAACAAAAGTTGCAAGTCTTAACGAAAGTGCAAAGACAAATTCTCCGACTCGAATCGAGGCACATTATCGGTATCGTTGGTTGAAAGAAAGAAGTCAGGTTTTTGTCCTTGCGGGACTTGAATCTTACAGAAATTCGAATCCGGAAGGCAGCTTTGCATCGAAAGCCGATTTGGCAAAAGTTGGTTTGGGTTTGAATCTTCCATTCTTAGAAAAATGGGAGTCAGGTGGTGAGCTTCTGTTTGGACAAAGCTTTAGTGAAGGGCAAAAATACGAGTTGGCGGGAAGTCTGAATTATCAGTTTAAGCAGTTTTGGTCCTTAGGTCTAGGCTACCGCGCATCGATCCTAAAAGGGCAAAAGTCTTCTTCTTCATCCGAGCCGAAAACCAGTTTCCAAGAAAACTCAGGCGAAGCCTTCACAAATATTCAACTTCATTACTAATACGCAATGGTTTTGTAAGCGGGTTTTGGTGAGACATAGAAGCGTCTCAATTCGAGACAAAATTTTAGTTTTGGTCGATTCCAGCCGAAAAGTATTTATGGGACGTTTAAGATTTTTCAAACAAACTAGCTTGCTTCTTTTGAGTTTTGGTCTTCTATCGGCCTGTTCTCTTGAGACCTCTATTAAAGATCTAAAACCTGCCTCAGAACCGCCTGTCTCGGAATCAATCGCGAGTTCTAAGGCGATAAAAATTTCTCCGGGTTCTGTTCAGTCCACTGGCTCTCAAGTTCGAGGTCAGCTGACAATTACTCCCACCGGTCAAAAGATGACGGGCTCACAAGTGGCCGCCAAGGTCAGTCTAAGTACCAGCCGCAAACAGTAAAATCCTAAGCGGTTAGTCCATAAACAACAAAAACAGTTAAAAGTAGAAAAGCCAAAATGCTGTGGTCTAGAAGTGTTTTTCGCATATTTTAAAGCTCCTTTAATAGCAGACCCTATTACAAAGCAAAGAAGGGGCCGACTCAGACCCCTTCGCATTCTTTGCTTAGTACTGAAATAACTTCACTTTTATGAGGGGGCTCAAGGTTTGGAAGGCGCCCTTATTGGTAACTTGAGCCCAAAATTGTCCCCCAAAAAGCTCTCCAGTTAAGTCTTCAGTTTTAGAGTTTGAATGAGTTCGAGAGGGCCTCCGCGGTCCAGGATGGACCGGGCGGCGAGGCAGGAAGCCGTGCCCGCTCGAACTCATTCAAACTCTAAAACTGAAGACTTAACTGGATTCGCAGGCTACGAGCGGGTCCGGATGAATAGCCTGTCTAAGGTTGACAGAAGGGGGGCTCAGTCGGCAAAACCCAGTAGGTCCTTCCCTTTTGGGCGAGGTCACTTTTCGAAAAGGACTTGTTTTGAATTTATTAGAGCAGCTAAAAAAGAATCCCTTCGTCTTGGCTCCAATGGCTGGAATCACAGATACGGCATTCCGCTCTTTTATGCGAGAGCTTGGGGCCAGTGTGGTGATTTCTGAGTTGGTCTCTGCCAATGGCTTAAAATATAGTCCCGAAAAGACGAAAAAATTAATGAGATATTCTGAAGATCAAAGACCCGTTGGGATTCAACTTTTTGGGGAAAGCCCAGAAGTGATTGCAGAGGCAGCCAAAGTCGTCGAGCAATCTGGAGCTGATTTTGTGGACCTTAATTTTGGTTGCCCAGTTCCTAAAGTTGTCAAAAAAGGGGCGGGCTCAGCACTGTTAAAAGATCCACTGGCATTTGCCGAAGTTTTACGAGTTGTTAAGTCTGCGGTGCAAATTCCTGTGACAATCAAGGTTCGAACAGGTTGGGATGAGGGGACTCGAAACACCCCAGAGCTTGCGCATATTGCTGCAAGCGAGGGTATGACCTGGATTGCAATCCATGGCCGCACTCGCGCTCAAGGATATTCTGGAAAAGCGGATTGGGACTATATCGCAGAGGCAAAACTTAAAAGTCCGATTCCTGTCTTGGGTAATGGGGATTTGACTTCTGCCGAGAAGGCCGTGGCCTATCTTAAGTCTAGTGGTTGTGACGGCGTAATGATCGGAAGGGGATGTTTAAAAAATCCTTGGATTTTTAAAGAGTCCCTAGATCTCTATCAGGATAAGTCATCGTCCGGATCATTTGCTCATCGCGACTTTAGTTGGGCTTTTGATCGTCTACGCCATTTTTTAAAAGACCAAATGGATGAGAGGGTGACCATTCTTCAAATCAAAAAATTTTCTGCTTGGTTTTCGGCGGGCTATCCAGACTCGGCACAATTTCGTCGCGAGATATTTAAGTTTAAAGAGCTTGGCCCTCTTTGTGAAACTGTAGAGCAATATTTTTCTAGCCTTCAGTCCCATTCGCAAACCGATACAAGCCATGAGCCATTTTTGATGGGTGGGCACGGGTAAAACTGGATTGAGGCATTCAGATTGACCTGTTAGACTTTTAGACTATGGAAATAGCGATTGAGTCTAGGCGCCTATCAAAAATTGTTCTCGGTCAAAAAATTCTGGACGAGGTGGAACTCTCCATTCCTTCGGGCACCTGTTTTGGTCTTTTGGGACCAAGCGGCTCAGGAAAATCAAGTTTCTTAAAAATGATTTACGCCGGAAGCGAACCCACAAGTGGTGAGCTTTATGTCAATGGGCTAATAGTCACTCAGGAACATTCGAAGCGAATAAAATCTAAACTTGGGATCGTTTTGCAGGATGGGGGCTTGGATTCAGACTTTTCGGTATTTGATAATCTTGTTCTACACGGGATGTATTTTAATCTTCCCAAGAAAAAATCTGTGGCGAAGGCGCGGGATCTTCTTCATCAGTTTTCTCTTCACGAAAAAGATCAAAGCTCCATCGAAAGTCTTCCTTTAAATCTAAGACGCCGGCTTTCGATTGCGAAGGTTTTGATGTCGGACCCCGAGATTCTTATTTTAGACGAACCGACAAAGGACTTGGATCCACGAGGACGAACGCAGCTTTGGGAGATCATAAGAAATTTAAAACGACGCGGCCTGACGATATTGATAGGTACGCAATTGATGGATGAAGCCGAAGCTTTATGTGAACAAGTAGCAATGCTTGATAAGGGAAAAGTCTTGGCGGCAGGTGCTCCAAGTGACTTGATCGAAAAATTCATTGGAACCGAGATTGTCGAGTTTAAAGTTAAGCCCGGGGACATGGAGTATCACCTTCTTAAGATCCGGAAAGAATTTGAATTTCAAGTGATCCAAAATCGAGTTCGGGTTTTTATTCCTAAGGATCGCGAGGGACGGGATGCGGTGGCCCACATAGCAAGCGAAGACATCCACATTCGAAGAGCAAATCTTAAAGACGTTTTTATGAAAATGGCCGGCTATGAGTCAAAGGAGCTTTGATTGTCCACTTTAAATGCCTTTATGGATCTGATCTCTCTTCCATTGCCCTCGAAGGGCAGCCGACTTTTTTGGAGACGAAATTTTTATTATTTCCGTACCCATCTTCTGATGAGCACCTTATGGGTCGTCGTCGAGCCCCTTCTTTACCTTTTGGCATTCGGATACGGGGTTGGCTCTCTGGTCGGAACGGTTTCGGGCCAAACTTATTTAGAATTTATATTTCCAGGTCTTTTGGTTGGATCTGCAGTGATGGTCGCATATTTTGAGACCACGCTTTCGAGTTACGCGCGTTTAACTCAAACGCATCTTTTCCAGCTGGTATTGACGACTCCCATTTCCGCAAAAGAAATGGCTTACGGAGAGGTTTTTTGGGGTGCAACCAAAGGAAGTTTTGCCGCAATAAGTATGGCCTTCGTCGGAACTTTGGCCGGCATTCTGCCTTTGACCCTATGGCCAGCACTATTAAGTTTAAGCTTTGTCTTGTGCTTACTGTTCTCAGGGATTGGCCTTGCGATGACGACTTCAGTTAAGAGCTATGATTCTTTTGTATTCTCTCAAACCGGAGCTTTAATCCCGATGTATCTTTTTAGCGGGATTTTTTTCCCTCTCGAGATTCTTCCAGAGTATTTGAATAAACTCTCTTGGCTGCTGCCATTGACCCATGGTGTCTTCTTATCGAGGTCCTGGTATTTTCAGATTTGGGATATTTCTCATGTCCTAAGTTTAATCTATATTTTTACGCTGACCGTTCTTGTCACAAATTGGTCTGTGGCGCGCCTCGAAAAAAAGATTCTGGCTTAAGATTTTTCAGTTAAGTCGCGAAAGCTTAGTTGTTTTACAAATTTTCTGATTCTGGATTTTCTTCAGACTCTAGAATCGTCGGAATCTCTTCGATTTCTTCAGTCTTTTGGACCTCTCCAGGTTCCGGTTGCGGATCGGCGAAATCATCAACACCATTATTTTCA
>CAYMDP010000003.1:65755-84386 GCA_964389375.1 uncultured Pseudobdellovibrionaceae bacterium
GACCTCTCCAGGTTCCGGTTGCGGATCGGCGAAATCATCAACACCATTATTTTCATCAGGGATTTGTCCCGAATCCTCAATCTCTGGAATTTCTTCTTCCTCGGGCTCCTCGAGGCTTTCGTACTCCTCAACTAGGTTTGGATCGGGTTCATTTTCAGAAGAGGGAAGAAAATCCGCTTGTCGAAATTGGTTTGGATCTAGATGGGACCAGGGGAACTGCTCAATCTGTTCTTTTGCGATTTGGTATGAAGTTCTAGAAATTCGTTTAAACCGAAGCATACGACTGCAGATATTTAAAATTCGCTCTCTTGAAAAATTCGTTAAGCCACGATCTTTAACTTTTGAATAGGATTTGGGGTTTGGAAGCAAATAGGCCAAAAATGCCGCCTGCAGAAGGTTGATTTGAGAAGGGCTTGTCTTGAAGTAATATTCAGAAGCCGCACGGACTCCATAAACTCCCGGAGCAAACTCGACGACATTAAAATAGAATTCAAGGATTTCATTTTTTGAAAAAGTTTTTTCGATTCTATAGGTCAATAGAGCTTCTTTTAGCTTTCGGATTAGACTTTTTTCCTCACTGAGGAATACGTTTTTGGCGAGTTGTTGCGTGATGGTAGATCCGCCGCGCTTAAATTTTCGGTGCCGGATATTTAAGGACAAACTTGCTTTGAGTTCATGCCAGTCGAAACCATTATGACTAAAGAAGGCAGCATCTTCGGACAGCATGACGGCCTGAACTAATTCGTGAGGAATCTGGTTTAATTTTGTAAAGTTTCCGCTTGAGGGGCAAAGTCGTACTTGATTCATGCTGGTGGTGAGGCACTGTCTTAAGCTGCTGACGTCCGGAGTTGTGCTTAAAGTCCAAACGATCACCATTAAAAATAAGCCCGCAAGACTAAAAATAAATATCAGTAGGGTGAAGATGGGAATTTTAAAAATTTTGGCGATCATATATTTAACAGGCCTTGTTCTTTGATCCACTGAACACTCTCTTGAATAGCCACCTTGGCGGGTCGGGGTTTAAGGCCAAGCTCTTTTACCGCCTTAGAGTTATCATACCAATGGAATAAGATTGCCGACCATGCGGCTTCAGAATTTAGAGGGAACTTTTTGTTGAGGGGTTCGAGAAGATCTCCAATTTGACCCATTATTTTTACGACAGGGTTTGGGAGTTTAATATTTGGGGCGGAGACCCCGGCACAGTTTGCGATTTCGCTAAATAATTGCCGAATAAGAATATTTTCTCCGCTAAGGATGTAGCGTTCGCCAAGGCCACCCTTTTCCCAGGCGCTTAGGATTCCAAAGATGACGTCCTCGATACTGACAACATTGACTCCGCCTGAGGTATAAAAGGGCATTTTGCCTTGAGCAACCTTAAGTTGAGTTTTGCGACTTCCTTTTTTTGCGTCTCCGGCTCCGTAGATTGTTGAGGGATTGACACAAACAGCATGTAGACCTCGATTTTTAACCGCATCAAGGACATAGTTTTCGGCCGCATTTTTTGTCTCCCAGTAGCCAAGGTTTAAATGCCTCATATTATAGGGAGAGGTTTCATTTAGAGGAACACCATCAAAACTAGATCCGATCGCAACCACAGAACTCATGTGAAGCAGTTTTTGAACTTTATTTTTAAGGCAGGCCTCTACAATATTTTGTGTGCCTTTTACATTCACCAACTCCATCTGGGGTCGTTCTTTGCGTGAGTATCCAATGTGACCCGCCAGGTGAAAAACCGAATGGACTTGTTGGGTCGCAGACAAAAGGCTTTCAAAATTTGTGACGTCGCCTTGAACAACTTCACAAGCCTGAGCTGGAAAATCAAAAGGGCCCTTCGGATTGCGGACTAAAGTTCGAACTTCTAGACCTTTCTTTAGGAGACTTTGGACCAGCCAAGCCCCAACAAAACCCGTACTTCCTGTCACTAAAACTTTCATGTGCATCCTTTTTATGGGCTTGTTCGGTCAGAATCAAGAGGTTACCATAAGGATCATCGCGAAAGGGGATCAAGATGTCAGCTGTTAACTATTTACAAAATGTTTATCTATTTAAGACGCTTAGGTCAGAGCAAATGGAGTTGGTCAGTGAAATCGCTCGAAGGGAAACTTTTGCTCCGAATGACGACATATTTAGTCAAGGCGACAAGGCCACGGCACTTTACGTGATCAAATTCGGTTCTGTGCGCATCCATCAGAAAAGCTCTGAAGGGGATAATATCGAAGTCGCCAGTCTTGGGACCGGAAGCCACTTTGGTGAAATGGCCTTCATTGATAGCGAGCCACGTTCGGCCTCGGCAACAGCGATCGAAAAATCTGAGATTGTCGTATTGGATTACGAGCGATTGGCCGAAGTTCTTAAAAAAGATAAGGACATTGCACTCGAGTTTTATAAAGAATTAGGTCACTTCCTTTGCGGACGACTTCGCATCACGACAAATGATCTTAGTTTTATTCGCGAGAAGAACCTTAGCCACTTCTAGGCCCTGTCCTCATTTCGAAGTCTTCAGTTTTAAATCGGCATAGACTTTAGGCCGGATTCCGCGGGGAGATCTCTCCCCCGGGAAACACAATTGTGTCAGGATAGGTCTATGGTTAAACTTCACCGCTTAAATGGAACTCCAGTGTTTATCAATTTCGAACTCGTGCGATGGATGGACGCTTCCCCGGACAGTGTTTTGACCTTCACAGATGGAAAAACTTTAATGGTGAAAGAATCTATGGATGAGATTCTTGTGATCCTTCAACATTATAAAAAATCAATTTTACAAAACATAGAAGTCAGACCTAAGGAAAAGGGGCAGGAATGGATTTAACCACGGTTGTTGGAATACTTATTGGCCTCGGCGGAATCCTGATCGGAAATACTTTAGAGGGAGGACATTTCTCTTCACTCTTGCAAGGTGCGGCAGCCCTAATCGTCTTTGGGGGGACTTTTGGCGCCACTGTGGTTGGTAATACGGCCCAAGATCTTCGCTTAGCCTTTGTTCTTTTTAAGGAAAGTCTGAAATCAGGACAAGAAGATTTAAAAGCTAAAGTTGCCGAAGAGATCAAAGAGTCCGCGGCCATTGCTAGACGAGATTCGCTTCTTGCTTTAGAGGGACGACTTAAAAGTTATAGCTCGCCATTTATGAGAAATGTCTTTCGGTTGATGATCGACGGAATTGAGCCCGAGACGATTCGAAATCTTTTTGAATCCGAAATTGATGTGACTCAGCAGCGCCGTCTTGCTGGTGCCAAAGTTTGGTCTGACGCCGGCGGCTTCGCGCCAACGATCGGTATTATTGGTGCAGTACTCGGTTTGATTAGTGTTATGGCAAACCTTACGGACACTTCTTTATTGGGACAAGGAATTGCGGTCGCCTTTGTCGCGACTATTTATGGAGTGGGTTCTGCGAATTTGTTCTTTATTCCCATCGCCAACAAAATTCGCCGAAGGATTCAACAAGAGTCAGAGTTAAAACAAATGATCCTCGAGGGCGGACTTGCGATCGCAAGTGGAATGAATCCCTATATTGTCGGCGAAAAAATTGGAGCCTTCATGGGGGACAAGGATAGTTCGGGACACAATCTATGAAGCGAAGAAAGTCGGATTTGCATGAACACGAAAGCAGCGAACGCTGGTTAGTGTCCTATGCCGATTTTATAACTTTGATGTTCGCATTTTTTGTCGTTCTTTATGCAACTTCCGAACAGAATACCGAAAAGGCCAAAGATTTTCAGGACTCGGTTAAAAAGTATCTGATTAAGTCCGCCGGTGGATACGGGGGGAGCGGGGATAAGGTCGAGCAAAACGAACGGTACAACGCGGTTATCGAACCTCCGCTAAAGACTTTTAAAGTCGACAGTGAAGACACGGCAAAACTTCGAAGAGACCTAGAGGATTATTTGGATTCAAAACTTTCTTCCGAAGAGAGACGTGAGTTTTTGATGGACCTTAGCTCCGAGGGTCTGGGTGTTCGGATTGTCACCTCAATGTCGGGTCTTTTCGAAAAGGATTCATTAAGTCTTAAGCCCGCAGCACAAAATTTTTTGGACCATTTAGCGGGTTTAAGTAAATCCCTAGATCGAAGACTTGCCGTCGAAGCCCATGTTGAAAATCGTAAATATTCAAGATTAGACCCTTTAGATTTTTCGGCCCTTAGGGGTTCGGCAATCGTCAAAGCCCTGCAAAAAAGAAACGAGGCCTCATCCATTTCTTTAATCGCCCAAGGCGCAGCCCGACCCTTAAAGCAAGGCCCAGGCTCTGCCGGCTTAAATGAAAGAATTGAGTTTATCTTTCTTACCGAAGACCTTTAGACAATCTGTGAAATGCTAAAGGCAGATATTAAGATTCTCGAGAAATCGTAACTTTTTTGATCGTGATGGGGCTTAAAGGTTTGTCCGATGCGTCCCGCTTTACCTTTGAAGCTTTCTCAGCAACCTCAAGTCCAGAGACAACTTCTCCAAAAATAGAATAGGCTTTTTTAGGTTTATCCAGAAACTCAGTGGGACCGACGGTGATAAAAAACTGACTTCCGTTGGTGTTGGGTCCTGCATTTGCCATAGAGACCATTCCCACTTTTCGATGAGATAAGTTGGGGTGAAATTCATCTGCAAATTTGTCAACTGGACTTCCGCGTCCGTTTCCAAAGGGACATCCTCCCTGAATCATAAAATTTGGAATGACCCGATGAAAGGTCAATCCGTCGTAAAACGGACGCTTGACCAGGCTGCCAAGTTTTCCTTTTGACGCGTCTGTTTCTTTAAACTCTTTTGTGCCTTCAGCAAGGCCGACAAAATTATTTACTGTGTTCGGAGCTTCTTTGTTGAAAAGCCGAATTCGAATTTGTCCAAGCGACTCTCCACCACTTTCAAGTTCTAAAGTTGCATACACGCGCTTAAACCTCCGGTTATCAGTAATGACGGCATTCGTTTTTTTTGCAGGGGCCTTTGCTACGGGCTTGGCTTTTACAGGAACCGGTACGGGAGCCGGCGGCGGAACAACAGGAGCAGCGGTGGCTGGCGCGGCTTCGGGTTCCGGAGTTGCAGCCGCTGGGGCCTCAACATTTTCTCCCGTATCAATTGTGATTTCATCACTTGATTCAGTTTGTGCGGTCGAATTTAAAGAGAAAACAAAAAAAGAAAAAGCATAGATAAAAGCGATAAATAGAAAACGCGCCATAGCGGACCTCGATGTAGATATGGATTGCATCAAAAAACGGTATTATGCGGTGAAAATTGGGTCAAGCCGTTTGATCGCCCCACGAGCCTGACTCATCAGGTCCAAAATTTGATCACGCAGCTTTTCCGCCGAAATCTGCTTTATTCTAGAGATCCTCTGGGCAATTTGGGAATGGGCCTCGTACTTGGATTCGGGACGTTCTGCCATTAAAACAATAAGCTGTTCGATTTGGCGCAAAATGGCATAGGTTTCGAGAATCAGAGGCAGATCGGTTTTCCATGAGGGCAGGCTTACTGACAGGGATTGAACTTGATCAAGCAGTGAGGTCCCAGAAAGGTTGATCTTATTATTCAAAATACAAGTCTGCACACACAGCTCGATGTCGACAAGGCCCCCAGTCCCAAACTTTAGATCGATGAGGCCCTCTTGGTTCGAGGGCTTAATAAGCCTCTCGCGAATATTTCGAAGTTGTATCAAATCAATATCAGATAGGCCTTTTAATATTAGAGAATGACGAATTGAACTAAAATCCCCGGAGTTCACCGGTCTCGCCCGAAGGTAGGATTGTCTTTCCCAAGCTTCGGAATCATTTTCTAAATAATCCCGAAGACGAGCTTCCGATATAATAAGGGGTCCGGCCTTTCCGCTGGGACGAAGTCTAAGGTCAATGGGGTATATCCGACCTCCTCGGTGTGAGTCGGTCAGTCGGGCAATCAGCCTCTTTGTCAGTCGAAATTCATTTTCTTGCGGCTGATCCGGAGTCACCAAAATCATATCCAAGTCCGAACGAAGACCAAGTTCGTAGCCACCCCATTTTCCCATGGCCATAATGTAAAGCTTCGATTCGGGAGCAAATTCAGATTTGAGATGATGCAAAAGTGAAGTGCAAATTTCGTCGGCGGATTTAGAAAGATTTGAAGTCAGGCCGATGACGTCAAATTCTTTAGCGAAAGAATTTGCGGCAATAATTTCTGAAATCATTCGTCGCTCGGCAAGACTTTCTAAAAATTTTTCGGAATCTTGGCTTTCTTCAATCGAGACCGAGCGATAGACAAAGCTATCGATCAATTCGGGGCGGGAGGCAATAATCCCCCCAAGATATGATGACAGACTAAAAATTTGGGAAAGGTCCTTAAGCAATCTAGGCTCTGCGAGAAAAAGACTAAACATTGTGGCTTTTGCACGGGTCGATTTAAGGAAGTCTAATAACAAAGACAGCCCAAGGTCTTTATCCCCGGAAGACTTGCCTAGGTTTTCTACAAATTCGAAAATAAATTCTTTACGGGCTCTTTCGTCGCGGTCTTGTTTATGTGAAAGAGCCGTTGCGCTTAATAACTTTGGCAAAATCTCATCCCTTGATTGATCCGAGAAACCCAAATTCGAGATCCATGATTTTTGCGCTTCAAGTTCTTCGGGGAGCCTGGACTTTTTTAAGGCCACTTGTCCTAACAAGTGCGAGACCGTCGCATCCACTTGAGTTTTTGCCTCTAGGAGCTGCGTTTTTTCATCAGCTGAAATGATCTTTTGATGGGACTCAAATATAAAATCGTGCACTTGTTGATCATCAATTGCTTGGATTCGATTTTCTAAATCTCGATAAAACCAATAAGTGGATTCAAGAAAGTCACATTCTGAAGCAGGAAGAACCGCCGAGGCTTTCAATTGGTGTAATGCCGCAGCCGTCGAGTTTTGTTTTAGACTAGGGTTTTTCCCACCATGAATCACTTGTAGTGAGTGAACAAAAAGCTCGATGTCGCGAATGCCGCCGACGGACAGCTTCAAATTAATTCTTCCTTCTTCGGGAGCATGCAGACTATGGATTTTCGAGCGAAGTTCTTTAAGGTCACTGAACAAGGTATAATCAATAAATTTTCGGTAACTGTATTTCTCCGCAAGATCTTTGCAACTTTTGGTTATATCTGCAGGTCCACAGATGGGGCGTAGACGGACGAGGGCTAATCTCTCCCAGGCCTCGCCTTGGCTCCAGTAATAGTCTTCGAACTGCCTAAGGGAGGTGATCAGTGGGCCAAATCGACCTCCCGGACGCAGATCGAAGTCTATGCGGTAGGCTTGTCCCCAAGGCGTTTGCTCGCTTAAAAGTTTTCTGAAGGCCCGAATTCGAGAATCCAGATCTCCGTCCGGAGGATTTCGTGAGATCACCATAAGGTCCACGTCAGAGCTTAAGTTCAACTCATTCGCGCCCAGTTTTCCGAGAGCAAAAAGCGAAAGGTCGGCATGATCTCCGCAAGCCTCACTCCAAGCTTGCTGCAAAATTTTGTCGGTAGCTTGGCTCCAGGCTTCGCAGATGATCTGGCTAGATTGTTTGTTTAACAAGCAAGACAGGGCCGCAAGGAGCCAGTGCTGATGTCGCTCCTGACGAATTTTTCCTGAAAAATCGGGTGGAGTCGTTTTAAGAAGTTCGAAGGAGCGCGCAATAGCCGGAGAGAGCTGTCTTGCGAAAGACAACTCTTCTAGGGTGAAATCCGAAAGTTGGCTATAAGAGCGGCCCCCATTTGGGCTTTTCATAACTATATCTGTCCGTAGTGATCCGACGTTCATTAGTTCCGTCAGGACTGATCACGTAAAGTTGCTTATTGTCGCCATTTCGATTGCTCGAAAACATAATCAAGCGGCCATCAGGAGAAAAGGTTGGGTCTTCATTGTCTGCGGCCTTCCCATTTCGTCTTCTTGCATCGGTCAAGCGTTTTAAGCCTGTTCCGTCGACATTGATTAGAAAGATATCAAAATTTGACTTATCAAAGCCAGCGAAAGCAATTTTTTTGCCGTCCGGAGACCAACTGGGGCTTGCGTTATATCGACCGGCGAAAGTAACCCGACGCACACCCGTCCCATCAATATTCATGACGTAGATCATCGGTCGTCCATGGCGATCAGAAGAAAAGGCCACCTGTTGCCCATTTGGGGAAATCACAGGCTCCACATTCATGGCTCGATTTGGTCCATCAGTGACGCGGGACAGATTTTTTCCATCGACACTCATGCGAAAGATATCGGGGCTGCCGGTTTGGGAAATCGTCAGTAGCATTTCTTTGCCATCTGGAAAAAATGTGGCTCCAGAATTTATCCCTTTTCTATAAGAGACGAGCCATCGCTTTGCCGTATCCAATTCATACATAAACAGATCCGCATTTCGAACTTTAGCCTTCGAGTGATAAGCAAAGGCCGTGTAGGCAATCTTTTTTCCGTCCCGTGACCAGCTTGGAGAAATAGCAAGGGACTTATGGTTGGTGATCAGCTTTGCATTTTCGCCATCCCAGTCCATGACCAGAATCTCTTTATGCTTCGTATTCTGGTCTCCGCGAGTCGCTGTAATTTGGGTCAAAAACATTCCGGGCTTCCCGGTCAGCGCTTGAATCAGATCGTTTGAAAAAGTGTGAGCGAGCTTTCGTGTCAGTGCAGTTGTGCCCTCATAGGTTTTGCCTAGAACAAGTTTGGCTTGAGGAACATGATAGACATAAACCTCAAATGAAAGTTTGTTGCCAGTGACTCGGTATCCACCTTTTATTAAAAACTCGGTGCCAATCGCACTCCAACTTTGAAATTTAAATCCATTGGGCTCTCCCGGCGCAGGCCGAAGGCCCGTGCTTTTTGGATCCTCAAGAAAAGCCTCTTGTTTGATAAAAGTAAAAAATGCCGATGCTGTAAGGTTATTGAAGACCGTCTGAAATAGATTTTGTCCGGCCTGAAGATGGCTTGCATTTGAAGTCTGACTTCCGAAGTAAAGAAAAGGAGGAAGAGCGACTAAGCTCTTTTTAACGGCGGCCTGGCCGACGTCGATATAAACTTTAGAGTCCTGAGCTTGTGCTGCGGGAATTAAAAACAAGAACATTAAAAGTACGCGAGAAAAAATATTCATTGGTTCACCTCATCAGAACTTCAGAAGCTGTGTTAATCCGGAAAGTTAAAAACAATGCCCTGCAAGGATAGCACATTTTTTAGCCGATTGGGAGGAACTGGAAAGGGAGATGAGCGAGCGATGGTTTCCCGGACTAAGGTATCAAAAACATCGTTTCCAGAGCTTCGAAGAATTTGTGATTTCGTCACAAAACCGCGCTCATCAATTAAAACCAAGACTTGAGCCTTGAAATTACCATCGGCAAGCCAGCGCGGAAGGTTCCAGTTTTCACGGACTTTTGCCTCGACCTCACCAAAGTATCGATCGAATTCAATTTTTTCTAGGCCCGTTAGACTGCTGCCTTCGGAGGCAATATTGCCTTTAACTTCTTTGGGTTCTTCTTGCTTTTGTTTCTCTTCAGATTCAGCTTTCAGATTTTCGATCGCCTGAAGCGCTTTTAAGCGATCAATTGCTTTTTGTTGGTCTTTCTTTGCGGCCTTAAGATCAATCTTTTTTGGAGGTTCAGGCTTTTGCACTTCAGGTTTTTTAATCTCAGGCTTTGGAAGTTCAACTTTAGGAGCTGGGGCTTTCGCCGCAGGGGCCGGGGCTTTTTGTTTGTCGGGCATTGCGACTACGTCGACTCGAATTGCACTTCTAATTTGAATGGGCTCAGAGGGAAAAAATGCCGCTTTCATAAAAAACAAAATAAACATCAACACGTGGCCGCCAAGGGACCAAATCATGAAGTTCGGAAAGGACTGATCAAGTTGTGAAGATGCGGTTTCTTTCACGGGACACTAGTTCGCTTTAGGGAGAGTGATAAGGCCTATTTGAAAGATGCCAGCGGCTCGAACCTCTCCCATTGCTTCGGCCACGACACCGTATTCAACCGATTTGTCAGCTTGGATATAGATTTGTTTGTTCTTTCGGGTTTCAAATATGGCCTGAAGCTTCCCTCGAAGATCCTTCATGTTCATATTCGTTTCTCCAGCAATCAGCTGACCATTTTTTTTAACAACCAAAATAAAAGGCTCTTCTGTCGTGGCCACACCAGAACTTGCGGTTTCTGGAAGTTCAACCTCAAGGCCCTGTTGCATCATGGGGGCGGTCACCATAAAAATAATTAAAAGAACCAACATGACATCCACAAAAGGAGTCACATTGATTTCGCTCATCACCGAGCGGGACCCGCGTTTTTCTCCGGACATTCCCACGATTTAGTTATCCTTAAAAAAATTGCGTTTGGTAATATTCAAAAAGTCAGATGAAAAATTATTAAGTTGAAGCTCTTGGCGCCGAATTTCGGTCACAAACAAATTGTATGCGACGGTCGCAGGAATTGCGGCAAATAGTCCAACACCCGTTGCAATTAAAGCTTCAGAGATCCCAGGGGCCACAACCGCCAATGAGGCCATTCCGGTTGCACCAATCTTTTGAAAGGCACCCATGATGCCCCAAACGGTTCCAAATAATCCGATAAAGGGCCCGGTACTTCCCGTGGTTGCAAGAAAGCTGAGTCGTGTTTCCATTCCTGCAATTTCACTATCAATGGCTTTGCGGACCGCTCGTTCAAGATTGTCTATGCCCGACAGAAGAGGAGCCGAGTTGGAGTCACTTCCAGGTTGAGCCAAGTTCGAATCGGCCATCTTGCGAAGTTCAAGATATCCCGTTCGAAAGACGCTGGCCATGGAACTTGAGCCATGATCTCTAAGTCGCTCGAAGATATCGTCTAAAGATCCGGCTTTCCAAAATGAATCCTCAAAAGGTCGATTGGCTTCGCCAACACTTTTTAGTTGTTTCCACTTTGAAAATATAATGGCCCAAGAGGCAATCGACATAATGACCAAGATCAGCAGTGTCAGTTGCACCACGATATTGGCGGATGTGATCGCATGCCAGGCGCCAGTGTTAATTCCAACAGAAAGATTTTCGTTTGCCGCATGGGCGTAATTTGTAAATATCATAGGTTAAAAGGCTAAACGTTGAGAGGCCTTAGGGCAAGGTTCTATTTTAGGCCATTCGTCATTTTAGAAGTCTGCTCCAAAATCTGCTTCAGAGCCTACTCAGTGGCTCGACGAAGAAATTCGAGGAGAAGGCTGGGGCGCGTGGTCAAAAACCCGGACCAATTTTGTTCTTTCAGCTCTTCAACTTTGATTTCACCCTCTGCGAGGATGAGGTCTTTTTTTCTGCGACGAAGCTCTTCAATGACACGAGGGCTTATGTCGTCTTTTAAGCCAATTAACACAAAGTCACCACGGGCGGGCATCAAAGTTTCAATGTACAAGGATTCAAAAAGTTGAAAGCGAAGTTTCGAGTTTAAATCTGTACCGAAAAGCCAGAAGGGTTGAAGCTTTCGGAGTTCATGAAGCACTGCTGGAAAATCACTTTGAACTAAAACGCGCTCGTTAAGCCCCGCAGAAGTCAGCAATTCACCAAGCTCTTTAAGATAATAGGTCTGATGACTTAAGATGTGAATATAGAGCTGCTGGGGTTTAAATTCTTCCAAAAGATTTTTTAGCGGAAGAGGTTCGGACGCTTCATCAAATTGGACCGACCATAATCCATCCACATCATGATTTAAATCCAAAGCAAGAATCGCCCCTTCAACGGGATTTTTAAGCTGCTCTAGCGTGGCCGGAGTCAGAACCCAAGGTCTGAGTTCATACAAAGCATGTGAAAAGCTTGATTGGTAGCTCGACTGAAAACCAATCATGCGAAGGGAAAGAAGTGTTAAAAATACCGCAATGATAGAAATCAAGCTAATCAGAAGAAGTCGTTTTAATGCCGCCATGTAGCCAAACACCTGTAATTATTAATATATATTAAGAACAATAAAATTCATAAAAGGCCCCAAATAGGTCAAAAAAAGACCGAGATACCTTGATTTTCAGTCTCTGTTCAATTAGTTTGCAACTCTGCTTTAGGCCTAAGTCGCGAGCGAGAGTGCACCAGTTTTTTGGGCCTGTCAATTTGGCATCAGTCGGCGTTTAGCTCGAGGAGAACTTCTGTGAACCGCATGAATCGAAAAGTTGAATATGCCCTGATGGCTCTTAAGCATATGAGTCAAAAAAAGCCAGGTGAGTTGACGACTTCGAAGGAAGTTGTAGAGGCCGTGGGCTGTCCCTTTGATGCCACTGCAAGAGTTCTTCAGACGATGGCGAACAAAGGTTTGTTAAAATCCGAGCAGGGTGCCCATGGCGGATACGTTCTTATCCGCGATCTTTCAAAAGTTTCATTTTATGAATTGGTCGAAATGATTTTAGGGCCTCTTGCGATTGTTAAATGCCTGCACGGCATTGAGTCTTGTGATCTAAAAAATTCTTGTAATATTCTTAAGCCCACGACGGTCTTAAATCGAAAGCTGATCGATTTTTATAAAAGCCTTCCCTTAGTCGAACTGCTCAGATCCAAAGAGACCCAATTACGTCCCGCCACCGAGCTTGGGGGGATTTAAGATGAAAATTGCAGAAAGCCCTATCGAAAAAGACTACAAGTACGGTTTTGTGACGGATATCGAGTCCGATGCTTTTCCAAAAGGCCTAAGCGAAGAAACAGTTCGGGCCATCTCTGCAAAAAAGAACGAACCTGCTTGGATGCTTGAGTTTCGTCTAAAAGGCTACCAGCAGTGGCTGAAGATGACAGAGCCCTCTTGGGCGGACTTAAAATATCCAAAAATAGATTATCAAAACATTAGTTACTATTCTGCGCCAAAAGCAAAGGCCGGGAACAAGCCCGAGAGTTTGGATGAACTAGATCCAGAACTTATTAAAACTTTCGAGCGTCTTGGAATTCCCTTAAGCGAGCAAAAAAGAATCTCAGGGGTCGCCGTTGATGCCGTTTTTGATAGTGTATCAGTTGGAACAACTCACAAAGATGTTTTAGAAAAATACGGAGTTGTGTTTTGCTCAATTTCTGAAGCGGTTAAAACTCATCCAGAGATTATTCAAAAATACTTAGGGTCGATTGTTCCGGCTGCGGACAATTTTTTTGCGGCATTAAATTCTGCCGTCTTCACCGATGGATCTTTTTGTTACATCCCAAAAGGAGTGCGCTGTCCATTGGATCTTTCGACTTACTTTCGTATTAACGCGGAAGAAACTGGGCAGTTCGAGCGCACCTTAATCGTGGCTGAGGAATCCAGTTATGTAAATTACCTCGAAGGCTGCACGGCCCCCATGAGGGATTCCAATCAGCTTCATGCTGCGGTTGTTGAATTGATCGCATTGGATGACGCCGAGATTAAGTATTCCACAGTGCAAAACTGGTATGCCGGAGACACTCAAGGTCGTGGGGGCATCTACAATTTTGTAACTAAGCGTGGAAAGTGCCAGGGCAAGAGATCGAAAATTTCTTGGACTCAAGTCGAAGCAGGTTCTGCCATCACTTGGAAGTATCCAAGTTGTATCCTTCATGGCGAGTCTTCAGTGGGTGCCTTTTACTCAGTGGCTTTAACCCACGACCTGATGCAAGCAGATACGGGCACGAAGATGATCCATGTCGGAAAAAATACGAAAAGTACGATTATTTCAAAAGGCATTTCGGCAGATCGATCGACCAATAGTTACCGAGGACAGGTTAAAATATTGCCTTCAGCCGAAGGGGCAAGAAATTACTCCCAGTGTGATTCGATGCTTGTCGGAGATCAATCTTCGGCTAATACCTACCCTTATATCGAAGTTCGAAATGAATCCGCTGTCGTCGAGCACGAGGCTTCGACGTCTCGGATTAGCGAAGATCAGCTGTTTTATCTTCAGTCTCGAGGCTTAAGCACAGAGGAAGCGATTTCGATGTTGGTCCATGGCTTTTGCAAAGAAGTTTTTAAGCAGCTGCCCCTAGAGTTTTCTGTCGAAGCCGTGAAGTTGGTTGAAATGAAGCTCGAAAATAGTGTGGGCTAAGGAGTAAAGAGAAGATGTTAGAAATTAAAAATTTAAAAGCGCAAGTTGAAGGTCAGGAAGTTTTAAAAGGACTTAACTTAAAAATAAACCCCGGAGAAGTCCATGCGATCATGGGACCAAACGGTTCTGGGAAAAGTACACTGGCTAAGATTCTTGCCGGTCATCCTGGATACGAAGTTCTTTCTGGTGAAGTTTTGTATGAAATTGATTTTGAACCAAAAGATCTTTTAAGTTTTTCACCCTCAGAGCGTGCTCGAGAGGGAGTCTTTTTGGCCTTTCAATATCCAGTGGAAGTGCCAGGGGTCAGCAATCTCACATTTCTTCGCACCTCATTTAATGCCATTTGCAAACATCAAGGTATTGCTGAAATGGGTGAAGAGGAATTCGAGCGCTTTATCGTTGAAAAATCAAAACTTGTCGAGATCAACCCCAGCTTCTTAAAACGCTCTGTGAACGAAGGTTTTTCGGGCGGAGAGAAAAAACGAAACGAAATTCTTCAAATGGCGGTCCTATCGCCTCGTCTTGCGATCCTTGATGAAACAGACTCAGGACTGGACATTGATTCTTTAAGAATCGTCGCCGAAGGAGTGAATAAACTCCGTTCAAAATCAAAGTCTATTCTTCTGATTACCCACTACCAGCGACTTTTGGATTACATCGTTCCAGACTTTGTCCACGTCCTTGCCAATGGCAAAATTATTCAGACGGGCGGAAAAGAATTAGCCCACAAACTTGAAAAGCAAGGTTACGACTGGCTTTTGAAAGAGCAGAGTCTATGATTTTCGAAACCAGCCAATCCCATTTGATGGCGCTTCAAGAAGTCGAAAATGACTTTGTTGGGGCCACTTTTGAGTTCAGGCTGAAAGCTTTAGACAAAGCCAAGCAGCTCGGGATTCCTTCAGAAAAGTGGGAAGACTGGAAGTATTCCGATCCAAAAGTGTTTTTACAAACAAATTGGAATCTTCAGTCCGAACTTGAATTATCTGGCTCAGAGCAAATTCCGCGCCTCAAGAACTGGAAACAGTTGGATAGCTCTATACGTCAGAGGGTTCTTAAGCAGTTTGAACGACTGACATCTTCAAGCCAGGATCCAGTGTTGTTGCTGAACTTGGCACTTGCAAGTGACGGCTATGTCCTTTGGAAAAAAGAAGATGAGTCCGAGAGTTCAGTTTTAAATTTAAAATTAAAAGGTTCTTCTGCGGGCAAAAACCTTCAGGTCAATTGGCTCAATTTTATTTTCATGGACGCAGGATCTTCTGCGCAGATTCTTGAATGTTTTAAAGGGCGCGAAGAATCAGAAGATCACCTCAGCCAAGCTCTAAGTGTTATCGAGCTTGGACCAAACTCCAGTTTGTCCTTTGTGCGTGCACAAGCCGAAAGCGACAAGGCCATTCACTTAGGCTATATTCAGGCCGAACAAGATCAGGGCTCGGACCTTAAATTGTTGTCGGTGGCTATGGGCAGCAGATGGTCCCGGCAAAACTGGAAGGTTTTGCAGAAGGGTTCTGACTCAAAGACTCAACTTTTGGGAGTCTCTTTAAGTCGCTCGGGCCAGCACCATGATCATCGCTTAGACATGCGCCACCTGTCCCCTCGGGGCATCAGCCAGCAATGCTTTAAAAGTGTCGTCGCAGATTTAGGACGCTCCGTATTTAATGGCAAAATTATGATCGAAAAAAATGCACAAAAAGTCGACTCGAGCCAGATCAGCCAAAATATTCTTCTTGGGAAAAGGGCCGAGGCAGACTCTAAGCCGGAACTCGAAATCCACGCGGACGATGTTAAAGCCAAACACGGGTCAAGCACCGGAAGACTGGATGAAGAGCAACTCTTTTATCTGACCAGTCGAGGTCTTGAGCCCTCAGAGGCCATTCACCTTTTGTCAGAAGGTTTTATTCTGGACGTGATTTACCAGTTAGATAGACCGGCTTTAAGTGAAAGTTTGCTTGCGATGATGGATTCAAGTTTAAAAGATTTCTCTAAACAAGTGGAAGCTCAACATGCTCGATCATAATCAAATTCGAAGCCAGTTTCCGCAGCTTAATGTTAAAGTTCGGGGCCGAGATTTGGTTTATTTAGATAACGCCGCCACAACCTTAAAGCCTCAGCGGGTGATTCAAAGATTGAGCGACTATTATTCTGAAGAAGTTGCGAATGTTCACCGTGGGGCTCATTTTTTGAGTGACCAGGGCACTAAAAACTACGAAGGGGCTCGGCAAGAGATCGCAAATTTTATTGGCGCCAAATCAGCAGCCGAAGTGATCTTTAGTCGGGGGACCACGGAGAGCTTAAATCTAGTCGCCCAATCTTTTGGAAGAACTCATTTAAAAAGTGGCGATGTCATTTTATTAACTGAGATGGAGCACCACTCCAACATTGTCCCTTGGCAAATTGTAGCTCAGCAAACCGGCGCCAAGATTGAGGTTGTTAAGATCTTGGATAATGGAGAAATCGACCGGCAAGATTTTGCAGAAAAATTAAAATTACCTGTAAAGATCTTTGCCGTGACTTGGGTTTCAAATGTCTTAGGCACGATTAATCCAATCGAAGAGCTACTTCGTCAAGCGAAGCACATGGGGGCATGGACAGTGGTGGATGCGGCTCAAGCTGTATCGATCCTTCCAATTTCAGTTCGTGATCTTGATTGTGATTTTTTAGCCTTCTCTGGGCATAAAGTTTTTGGACCCACGGGGATTGGCATTTTGTATGGAAAAGAAGAGCTGTTGAATAAGATGCCTCCCTATCAAGGCGGAGGCTCGATGATTTCTAGAGTTAGCTTCCAGCAAAGCGAATATCTTCCTGCTCCTCAGCGTTTTGAAGCGGGAACACCCCATGTGTCGGGAGCTTTGGGATTGGCCGAGTCCATAAAATTTCTAAAGGAGCTCGACTTCAAAGAACTTCGAACTCATGAAAAGTCCTTAGTCGATCAAACTCTAGATGTTCTTAAGAAACGCAGCAAAGTGCGTCTGATCGGTGAGTCGGATTCTCGGGTGAATGTTGTCTCTTTCGTATACGAAGGAATTCACGCCTCGGATTTGGGCCAGCTGTTAGATCAACAGGGCCTGGCCGTTCGAGCGGGCCATCATTGCTGCGAGCCTTTAATGCGCCGTTTTGGTGTGAACGCTAGCCTTAGACTTTCTTTCTCTATTTATAATCACGCCGCTGAAATTGAGGCCTTTGATCAGGCCCTTTCAAAGTGCGAGGAGCTTTTATTATGAGTGCAACGGGAATTTCGTCAGAAGATGTATTGGTGCGAGTGCAGGAGACCCCAAATCCAAGCGCCTTTAAATTTATTTGCAATCAAGCCTTAAAGAATGAAGGAAAGGCCACTTTTCATCATCCAGATGAGTTACCTGGACTGACTTTGGTGCGCTCTCTTTTTGATGTCCCCGGGGTCAAACAGCTTCATTTGTTCCGTAATACCTTAACCGTGACCCACGATCGTTCGATGTCGGATGACAATTTAACCGAATCCGTGACCTCGGTCTTAAAAACTCGAATTCCCATTCACGATCCCGATTTTCAGACGGCTGAAGAGCTTGGTCAAAAAACAACAGCAGCCAAAAAAGATCGAAGCGGTCTTTCTGAAGAATTAGTAAAAATAGAAGAAATTTTAGATCGCACCATTCGCCCAGGACTTCAAGCCGATGGGGGCGATATTGATGTTCTCGGTTTTGAAAACAACGAACTTAAGATTCTTTATCAGGGAGCCTGCGGGGGATGCCCCAGTGCGATGATGGGCACCCTGGATGCAATTCAAGGAATCCTTCGACAGGAACTCGGTAACGACGAGTTAATCGTAATCCCAAGTTAAATTCTTACTTCAGTTAAAAAATCCAATCTTATTTACTTCAGAGCCGCGACTCTGAGTGGGTGCAAATTGTTGGACTTAACGCCAATGGCTTTCATTGCTTGTCTCCTTCGGCTGCAAAATCAGGTACTCAAAAAAGCTCCTCAACGCGGCCAGGGCCGCGCCTCCGGGGCTTTTTTTCCGTTCCTAATTTTTCGCTCGAAGGATCCTACGCACTGAAAGCCATTGGCGTTAAGTCCAACAATTGCGTCTTCGGATTGCGTCACCTACGGTGGCCGCAACCCGGATACGCGCCGCTCACCGAGAGCGGCTCTGAAGTAAATAAGATTGGATTTTTTAACTGAAATAAGAATTTAGCTTGGGTTACCAGAAGGAGGGGGATATCGGTTGGAGCTTCTTGTCGCTCCGATTTAGTGGCGGTGTTTGGGGTCTTCTTGGGCGCTGGTTTCCTACTTGGCCTCGAGGTCGCCGATCAGTTTTATCATTTTTTTAAAAGCGGTTTTAAAACTCATCACATTGGGAATGGAGCCGGTGGCACTGGTCCAGCCTCGCTCAAGCCAATCTGTATTTAGATTTTTAATTTCCGCATGAAATGATTCAGGTAATTCAGTTGAGCGAAAATCAAAGCACCTCTTGAGGGCCTCTTTCAATGTCGGGCCATCCACTTTTGGCAAAAATATCGCAAGATCATGCACATCTTTGGAGCGGGAGTTTTGATCGCCACGAGAGATCAGGGCATGGAGTTTTTCTGCACAAATAGTTTCAATCGGATAAACCGACCAACTGATTTCTTTGTTACCACTAAGAAGCGACGGGGTTTGTTTCTTTTGTGGACCCGGAGTTACGGGATCGCCAATTCCCAAGTCAAAATTTATGACCTGTGCTTTTTTAAGATTTTTTAAAACCTCACCA
>CAYMDP010000003.1:84396-116656 GCA_964389375.1 uncultured Pseudobdellovibrionaceae bacterium
CACCAATACCCGCTCTATATGAATGGCGAATTCCGCCGTATTCCCCTTGAGTGGCGAGGTCGATCTTACTTTCAAAACGGAACCAAACACCATCATCCAAATCGACTTCAGCCTGCACTTTAACTCGCATAAGGGTTTCATCAATGTTGGCTTTTACAAGTAGAGCATCCAGATCCACGGTGTATCGTGGGGATTCGTAAACTTTAAGGCCTACAAATCCTCCCTTGAAAACAAGATGGCTCGCGAGGTGTTTATCGGCCATTAGGCGGGCGACCAATCGTTCAATCATAAAAACGGTTTCAAGGTCTCGTGGATCAGCACCGAGCTTTTTTCCGAGATCAATAATTTTTTGCCTTATGGGTGTGCCCTTTGCTTTCGTGGTCATTGCAGTGAGCCTATGATGGCCTCGGAGTATTTGTTGAAATAGGAAGAAAGGCCGAGTTCTTTCGCCATCATTCCGATTTTTTTCAGTGTTGTCTGTTTTTGTTGGATGGCCACGCGGCAAGCCTTGATCGCAGTCCGTTCGCCCATTTTGCTTGCGAGTTTAAAGGCCTCTACAATGGCTCTCTCAATAGAGACAATTTTATAACCATTTCCCTCCACGGTGCCCTTATCAAGGGGGGTTTGGGTTCTAATCAGGCGATAAGAACGATTACTGGTCATCTTATGGGGTGGGACAAGCACCCATGTTTTTTTAGGAACTTGTTCGGCAAGGTTGTAATAAAAAAGGGCGGACAGTCCGCCGATGACCGCATCGGGGCCAAGTTTTGCACAGGCAATTTGAAAATCGTACTCACGGCCAAGATTAGCTTCGGGGTGAAGGAATATCCCCCGATCCACTCGTTTGATTTTTTCCTGTTTTACGAGTTTAGAGAGGCTTTGTTGGCTAATCCCTAGCTCATTGGCTTGAGCAAGAGTAAAGATGCCGAGCTTTTTGAGCCTGGTTTCTTGAGCTTTAGTCATAAGAACATGATCGGGTGAAATTCAACATTTTTCAATAAAAATGTGAATTTTCACAACGCGCGTAATGGTGTGAAATTTAACATTTTCTTGGAAAAATGTCGTTTTTCACGGATTCCGTCATCTTAAGAGCTTTGTCAATTGAAGGTTCGTTTCGGTCGGGATGAATTGAACTAGTGGCGGTGTTTGGGGTCTTCTTGGGCGCTGGTTTCGGCTAGGCGTTTTTGATCTTCTAAAAGAGCCCAATGATCTTGAGTGTTGAATTGAGCGCTTTCTGAAAAGGTCATCGCACCTTTTTGGCTGATTGCTTTAAAATGCACCTGGGTGTTTTCGTCGGCAATCTTCCTTAGTACAATTTCTAGACTTCGGGATTCATTGGCCTCAAGTCTTAAGCTTCCGTTTTGTTCGCCCGAGATCATTTCTAAACCTTCCGGGATGATCCACTCGAAGTGGACTTCGTTTAAGCTTTCTTTAGAATCAAGAGTTGCGGAAAGAGTGAATACATCACCGGCTTGAAGCATATCTTGTGCTGAAAAATCTAAATTCACCTTTAATGGCCCACGTAATTTGTGCGTGTGGCGAATGCCTTTTTTAAGATGAGCCTTTAAAAACTCGGCTTTGTCGTCAGACACAGACGCGTGGGTTTGACTTTGCATTTGACTTGCCTTGGCCAAATAAATGGCAAGAGCAACAAGAATTGCCAAAGAGCATAGAGCCAGAAACAGTCGAATTGGATGCGCCACTTTTAATAACCTGAGATTGTTGAGTCGCATAATAGAACCTCATTATTATTAGTAGTCATTCGGATTTCATAGGTCACGGGACCGCCTGGATTGCTTGTTGGCGCACATCGTCCACTTTCAACGCGAGTATAGGCGTGAACCTTAATCAGATAATTTCCAGCCGGAAGACTTGGAAGATTGATTGTTTCACTCTGTTGAGTTGCGAGGTTACAGTCTGGTCGAACTCTTGAGTAGCCGACCCAGTCCGCAGAGTTTCCGTACCTTGCATTCTCATTATAAATGTAAAAATCTAAATCTGCTTCAACTACGCTGCCCAGGTAGTTCAACTTAAAGGTGGTGGCCCCTTGCGCAGATGTGGCGGCGTAATGAAAGAAATCGTTATTTCTAAGAAGATCTGAAGTCGCGAAGCTTCCATTGTCCCCGATGGTCACAGCGGGAGTCAGCGTTCGAGAAAGAGCAGCGCAGCCCCCTCCGGTCTGGACAAGCTGGGCGTACTCTCTTCGATCTCCATAATGTCGTTCTCGGGTTCGCAAATTTGCCCAGTTCTCACCTTCATCCAAGGCTTGAAGACGGACTTGTCCCAGGTGGAACAAACCTACGTCTCTAAAGGCGGACCAAGGATTTAGGAATCCGCCCGTCGACTTTGTTAAAGAGCCCCAAATTTCTGGGAAGCCACCATTTACGTTATCGGTGGCACCATTCATCGTGGCTTCCGCAGGCGTATTGTCAATTGCGTCCCATAAAAGGCGTGTGACCGAGAACTCTCTAAAGTTACCTTCACCCAGGGCCTGGGGCGTATCTAAAGTGCCGTTTTCTAGATTTACATAAAAAATCATCTGAGTTGATCCGTCAGAGTTGCCAGAGGTATCAATGTAGTAGGGGTCATCTTGGACTGCGGCTTGTAGAAAATTGCCAAAACCTTCACTCCATGCCAGGCGTGGATCAATAATATCATTTCCGTAATGGGCGCCACCTGGAGAGTCTGAACCAAAAATAACATCCTCTAAAAAATGCCCATACTCGTGAATGATAATGGAATTATCGAAATGATCGGTGTCCGCATTATCGACGTCCCCATTGACCCCACCAAGTATGAATAGCCGACTGTAGCCGGGGATATAAAAACTTAATGGCCCCTCATTAAAGTAGCTTGCGGGGTTAAAGCCTTTTTCCCAAAAAGCCACAGCCTTTGGAGCTACTGTAAAATTTTGGCAACCCGTGATGGCCGCAGAGCAATTGCTGACTTGTGAGCGCAGGTAAATATTCGCCGCAAGCATTTGATCTAAGATATTAAATGCAGCTCCAAGAATTTCCCCTGTAACAGTTGCAGTCATCGTGCCGATGTCTTTGCTTGAATTTGCGACGACGCTTGTAGAAAGAGAATAGAACTCATTTTTTTCGGGACGATTTAAAACTGAGGCGCGTAAGTCCGAGTTATAACTTCTTGAGTTGACTGACACAGTATAGGTCTGACCGGAATTAGGTAAAGAAAGACTAAAGCTTCCATCCATCGCAGTCTCTGCACACTGAACCACGCTGCCACTTGAATTTGTGACCCTGACTTCGGCACGGCGAATGGGTTTTGCAGCCCCAGCGCCTCCTAGTCCACTGTTAAACGCACTAATGTAATAGGGCTCTCGAGCTTGGTAGCGAGCAATTCCAGTGATAGTAATTGGATTACTATGGGTGATCGAGCCTGAGCAGTAGTTCGGCTCTGAGGGTCCGGCGTTATAAGTCGGACTGATTCGATCACTCAGTGGAGTCGAGACCACGGGCTTCTTCTCTGCACAGGACGAGAGTCCAAGCAGAAATAGAATAGGAATAAGAATTCTGATTGAGCTTACAGACAAGATCCCACACCCCTTGCGCGTACTTACTTATCGGAGGTCCTAAGACCAAGGTTTAGGCTAGGGTCCTGATTTAACGGAATATTTTTAGGGCGGCTTCTCAGAATGAGACAGCAAAAAGCGCTTGAATCGTATGGGCTTTTGACAGAAGAATAAAGGGGTCTAGATTCTTATGCGATTTACGTCCCAAAGGGAGATTTTCTGGAAAAAGGCTTTAATTCAGACATTCAGATTGCTGGAGCGACTTATCATATCCAGACCGAAGACTGGGGTCTTGAGAACCCCTATTTCGTTAGCCGAGTTTTTAAGAATGGGGCGGTCTTAAAAAGTGTGAAAGTCTCCTATAACGAAGTCCTTCCTATGGGACTCAGTTCCGAGTCGCGATCCATTCGGCTTGCGATGAAAGTCCAACATGATCAAATTCTGGACCTTCTGCGTTCTGGTCAACTCTTCTTCAAGTAGTCTACAATTAAGGAATGATTACATTCCACCATACCTATAAGACCTACCCCGGAAATATTGCGGCCTTAAAAGATATCAATCTTGAAATCTCCAAAGGAGACTTTGTTTTTTTAACCGGCCCTAGTGGTGCGGGAAAAACGACACTCTTTCGTCTGATCGCCGCCTATGATCGTGCAACTTCAGGAGAGGTGCATGTTTGTGGGGAACGTCTAAACGCAATTCGTAGCAAGCAGATCCCATTTTTTCGAAGACGTATTGGCGTGATCTATCAAGATTTTCGTCTTCTTCCAGCGAGAACGGTATTTGAGAACGTCGCCATTCCCCTTGAGATTCGTGGGGAAAGACCTGGTTTTATTGATAGCAAAGTTCGAGAAATTTTGGATCAAGTGTCTTTGTCCTATAAAGCCAATAAGTTTCCTGAGCAACTTTCTGGTGGAGAGCAACAGCGGGTGGCGATCGCAAGAGCTTTAGTGCATCAGCCGGGAGTATTGATTGCCGATGAGCCGACCGGAAACTTAGACCCAAGACTTGGGCGTGAGATTATGGATCTATTAGAAAAGGTCAATGCTCAAGGAACCACTGTGTTTGTCGCGACCCATGATCATGAGCTGGTCAAAGCCAGAAAAAAACGAGTCGTCGAGATCCGCAACGGAGAAATCCTTGGGGGCTCATTATGAGATCAGATTTTAGAAACATTCTAAGAAATTGGCGTTTTGATCCGGCAATGCACTTAGCAACTTTTAGCGTTTTGGTTGGAGTTTTTTGCATTCTGACACTTTCTTTTACCTTTAAGCAAAACGTAAACCGAGTTCTTTCTTTTTGGGGAGAGTCCATCAAGATGACGGTTTATCTTGAAGACGAGCGCAGCAAAGACCAAGAAGCCTCGGTCGAAACCTACCTTAAGGGGCTAGAAGATCTGGATTCGGTGAAATTTATTTCGAAAACAGAAGCCGCAAAATCTTTTATGACCAGAATGGGAAGATTTGTTCCCGAGGTCCTAAACGATCCTAAATTCGAGAATCCGCTTCCCGACAGTTTTGAGGTTAAGCTTCATGAGGGGGCATCGGCCATCGGAAAGTACGAACAGATTGTAGGCCTTGCGGATCGTTTGTCGAAGCTTCCCGGCGTGGAAGAGGTTTCATACGGACAAGCCTGGCTTCAAAACTACTCCAGCTTTGTCGACCGGATCTCGCAACTGGGCTGGCTACTGATGATTGTCATGTTGGTCGGAAGCCTTTTTATTGTCAGCAACTCCATCCAAAGCTCGATCTCTCACCGAAGGGACGAGATTGAAATACTTGAACTTGTAGGCGCCACCCCTCAAATGATTCGTCGACCTTTTATTATTGAGGGTGTGATTCTTGGTTTGGCTTCTTCAGCAATGGCCTTGGCGATTTGTTATTTGGTGTTTGGCTCGCAAAAAAACTTTGTCTTAGATCAGTTGCAGTTTTTGGGTCTGGGTGAGGTCATCAGTTACCTCTCTTTGGCCGAAATCTTAGTGGTTCTTTTATGGGGTGCTTTGTGCGGAGCGCTTGGGGCTATTTTTTGTGTCTCGAGGATGGCAACGGGTTGGTCCGCTGCTGAAGGGCATTTTGGTGGCAGTCCCTCGTGAGAAAACTATTCGAAACTTTTATTCTCAGTCTGTGCTTCCTTTCTTTGCCCGCGATCTCGAGTAATCTGTCCCAGCTCGAAAGCCAATCTAAAGAAATTTTGTCTTCTATGAAGCAGACTCAAGCTGAAATTCAGGGCCAAGAAAAATTTCACCGTCAGGTTTTAGGCTCTCTTTATCAAATCAATAAACGCATTAAGACTATTGCGGATGACCGGGCTCAACTGTCGAGCAAGACCTTTGCAGCAGAGCGAGATGTCCAGCAGAGTGCTCGAAGAATTGCACAGCTTGAATCTCAGATCGAGGTTCAGCGGGGACAAATGTCTAAGCGGTTAAGGGCCTTATTTTTACTAAGTGGAGAAGGGGGATTTCGAGCCTATTTTGCCTCGATGGATTCTCATGATCTAGATCAGACGACTAAATACCTTAAACTTTTCGCCGATAAAGATTATCAAGTCATCCGCTCTTACCAAAGCAATCTTAAGATTTTAGAAGCCAATCGGTCGAAACTAAGAGGACAAGTTGAAAGGCTTGTGAAGCTTCAAAAGAATTCAGAATCCCAAGAAAAGGCGCTCATGGCTGAGCAAAAATCCAAAGTAAAGCTTCTTGAAAAACTAAGGCAAGCTCAGCAAGAGCATGTGGCGCGTCTAAAAGAACTCAAGCAAGTTGCTAGAGGGGTTTTAGACGAAGAGGATGCACAGGCCCTCCTTCAGCCTTCACTTTTTGAAAGTCGGGGGCGATTGATCGCTCCTGTTCGGGCGCCGATCAAAAGAAAATTTGGTTTTATCCAAGACGATCTTTACAAATTTCGTTTATCTCATAAGGGGCTTTTTTTCTCGGCGGGCCTGGGCGCAGAAGTCCAAAGTATATTTAGAGGGACCGTGGCCTTTGCGGGAAAGCTTCCTTATATGGGCAAGGCCTTGGTGATTGATCATGGGGATCAATACTACTCCATTTATACTCATGGAAAAGAGCTGTTGGTAAAACGAGGTGAGCTTGTCAGTGAAGGGCAAGTCATCGCACGGACGGGTTACCATCCAGAAGAGCAAGAGGCGGGGCTGTACTTTGAGCTACGCCACTTTTCTGATGCGATAGATCCGCAATCATGGTTTAAAGGTAGAGACTTGTTAACAAAAAACTAGGGACGGGACAGTTTATGTTGAGACAACTTAGGATGCTTCTTGTTTTTGTGGTACTCGTTGGAATTGGATCGGGTGGTCTGTTTCTTGGGCTTCAAGCACCCAATCGGATGATGGCCTACGCTCAAGAAAAGTACTCGGACCTTCAGCTTTTTGCGAAGGTTTTAAATTTGGTTCAGCAGTACTATGTCGAAGAAGTCGACATGAAAAAGTTAATCTACGGAGGGATTCGCGGAGTTTTAAGAGAACTCGATCCCCACACAAATTTTTTGACTCCAGAAATTTTTAAAGAATTTGAATCCGAGACCAGTGGCGAATTTGGTGGTCTAGGAATCGAGATCACTGTGCAAAATGGAATTCTGACCGTGATTTCTCCCATCGAAGATACTCCGGCTTGGAAGGCTGGGGTCAAATCCGGAGACAAAATCGTAGAAATTAATGGGGAGTCGACCAAGGGACTAAGTCTTGCGGAAGCCGCGACGAAGATGAAGGGCTCTAAGGGAACAAAAGTTGTATTGGGAATTTTTCGGGACGGCTTCGAAAAGCCTCAGGATTTCGCAGTCGTTCGAGGAACTGTAAAGATCAAGTCGGTGAAATACACAGATCTTGAGGAAGGCTACGCCTATATTCGTCTTACAAGTTTTATCGAAAATTCCGCAACGGATCTGGAAAAAGCGATTAAAGACCACACCAGTAAGTACAAAAAAGAAGGTGGCCTTAAGGGATTGATATTTGATTTGCGCCGCAATCCGGGAGGGCTTTTAGATCAGGCCGTTCGGATGAGCGATATGTTTTTAAGCGAAGGCATCATCGTCAGCACGATGGGCAGAAATAAAAAGGAAAAAGAAGTTTTATACGCCAAAAAAACTGGAACTCTTCCAGATTTCCCAATTGTCGTATTGGTTGATGAATACTCTGCAAGTGCCAGTGAGATTCTTGCCGGAGCCTTACAGGATAACAAGCGGGCCCTTGTGATGGGGCAACGCAGTTTTGGTAAAGGTTCTGTTCAATCCGTGGTGAAGCTTGGTGATGGCTCGGGGCTAAAACTTACGGTGGCTCGCTATTACACTCCAAGCGGCCGTTCGATTCAGGCCGATGGAATTGTACCCGATGTCCTTGTTGAAAATATTGATGCGGAGACTTTAAAGAAGGCCTCTGAGGGGCGAAGTGTTCGGCGCGAGAAGGATATTAGTGGACACCTTTTAGGAGAAAATGAAACGCCTAATGATGCAAAGACTCCGCAAAAGACTTCTCAAAAGATCGAAATGTGGTGGCTTGGTGGTCCAGAAAAAGAAGGTGAAAAGCTGTCCGCCAGGCAGACTTTACTCTCTCAGGATTTTCAAGTGCAGCAGGCCTATAACTACCTGCGAGCTTGGAAAGTCATGAAGGAATTTAAATAGCTCACGAGAGCGCCGCGTCTAGACCCTTCGATCTGAGCTTTGTTTGATCCCCGTATGGTCTGTGTTAGGCTTTTTCTAATCGAGGGAGGGCCTATGTCTATAATCACCATGTTTTTATCAAGTTTAGTTCTGTCTTTGTCTTCATCCTTTGCTTTTGCACAAAGCTTTGAGGGTGTGACTGAGTTTCAATCTCTAGAACTTAGAGGCACTTTATCTTTAACCTGTTTTGGAACGGGACAAACCGAAAATCGTTATTTTCAATGCGCAAGAGAAACACTTGAGCCCATGGAAGTGGGATATTTTAATGTCGAAACGACTTCCGCTGCAGATAAAGTAAAGCTGACCGCGACTTGGCCCGACGGCAAAGTTCGCAGCCAAGAGCTTGATTTTGATGCGACGACGGGACGAAGTAAAAAGCGCGCCAACCTTTGGATTGAAACCGTTTTTCAGCGTTCTCTTTTGGACATTGGGGCCAATCAAATAACTTACGAACTTTTGGCCAATGGGGAAGTGGTTCAGAGCGGAAGTTTTGTCGCTCAAGTTAACAGAGTCGAAGGCCGCAGCTGCCAGCATGCTTCGGATATTTCTCACAATCTAGACGACTGTAAGTTTTCAAGTTTCGCTTGCTCAAGGTATTTTCATAGGCAGAACTACTGCCGGGCCGAGTAAGAATCAGCCAATAAAATTTCGAAGATATTATGGGCCCCTTCGGGCCCATTTTTTTAAGCAAGAAATAGAGTCTATTCTTCGGTATTTTTTTGCGCCGGAACTTCTTTGATTTTTGCTTTTTCGATCAAGTGGTTGACGACTTTTTCTTCAGTGACCTGAAAAGATAAACGAGAGCGTCTTTCTGAGTCGGCATAAAACTCATTTAAGCGAGCAAGTTCAATTCCGGTTTGCGCTGCGTATTCGTTTAATTTTTGAGTCAAATCCTGGCTCGTCGCCTGAAGGTTTAACTTCAAGGCCAAAGAATCAATCAAAAACGTAGAGCAGACCATAAAGCGAGCGGTGTCTTCGAAATCTGCGTCCCACTTCGTTTTATAATCTTCGAAATCTTTCTGAGACAAACCCTGCTTTTGCATTTTCTGCTGAACATCTTGAATCAAAGTTTCTTTTTGCTGTTGAACCAAAGACTTCGGGGCTTCCATAGGATTTTGTTTTACGAGTTCACGAAGAACTTTATTTTTTAGGTCTTCTTGAATGCGTTGTTTCTCGCTGCCTTCCATATCTGCACGTACGGCATCTTTAAGCTCTTGAAGAGTTTTAAAGGGTCCAGCTTTTTGAGCAAGTTCGTCATTAATTTCTGGCAATGACTTCTTTTTAATCGCCTTTAGTTTCACAGTGAAGTGGACCGGTTTTCCCGCAATATCCGCACTGTGGTAGTCTTCAGGAAACTTTAAATTTAATTCGCGAGTTTGGCTGGGCTTCATGCCGACAAGAGCTTCTTCGAAACCTTCGATAAAGCGGTTTGCGCCAATTTCGAGAACATGGTTTTCGGCCTGGCCTCCCTGAAGGGGTTTTCCATCCACTTTGCCATCAAAGTCAATTTCAGCGAAATCGCCCATCGCAAGACCGCGATCCTCTAGAACAAGAGTGTGCTCGGCATTGCTTTCTTGGACGTTTTGAAGAACTTTTTGAATTCGATCCTCAGAGATTTCAAGCTTTTCGGATTCGACTTCAAGACCTTCAAATTTTGTGATCTGAATTTCTGGACGAACTTCGAACTCCGCTGAAAACGAAAAGGCCTCGTTTGCATCAAAAGTTTTAAAATCCACTTTGGGGTAGCCGATGGGGTCTAAGGAGTGTTGGTCTAGACCAAACTGGTAACCGCGATTGATCAGTTCATTTAAAACATCCGATTTAACTTCTTCGCCATACATCGAGCGAATGGTCGCAATGGGAGCCTTGCCTTTTCGGAAGCCTTTAATTGTGGCAGTTTTTTGAACAGTTTTAAGCGCCTTTTCAAAGGTAGTCTTCACCTGATCAACGGGGACTTCCACACGTAACAAACGGGTTAATCCCTCGACTTTATCGACAGAGGCCTTCATACAAGCTCCTTTAAGATTTCTGGCTGCACTTGGTTATGACTTTGTTCTTATCCCAGGCAGGCTTAAAGTGAGAAGGTATAGGCAAGACAGCCCTCAAAAGCAACCAGAATTGCGCACCCAGACATGGCGCCAAGGACTGTGAAAAGGACATCATCGGTGATGGTTCAGGATCAAAAAATTGTATTTGTGACCGGAAAGGGCGGGGTGGGCAAGTCCATGATCGCCTTCTCGATGGCTCAAAAGTTTGCCCAGGAGGGAAAAAACACCCTTCTGGTGGAGCTTGGGGAAAAAAGTTTTTATCAGTATGTTTTTGCGCAAAAATTTGCACATGAGCCCCTCAAGTTTAAGGACAATTTTTCGATCTGTCGGTGGGACGGGGAAAGCTGTTTAAGGGAGTATCTTTTACACTATATTCGGATCGAGCGAGTTGTGAATTTGTTCTACGAAAATCCCGTTTCAAAGGCGCTCGTTCACGCCGCCCCGGCCTTAAGAGAACTAGCGATTTTGGGCAAAATTACGAGCGGAATTCGAAAAATTGGTCCCAGTTTAAACTTTGACCGCATTGTGGTGGATGGTTTTGCGACGGGGCATTTTAAAGCCATGCTAAAGGCGCCCATCGGAATGGCTGAAGCGATTGGATTTGGACCCATGGGAGAGCAAAGTCGTCTGATGACAGCCGTCGTGCGCAGAAAGGACATCTGTAAGTTTCTTGTTGTGACCCTGCCAGAAGAGCTGCCCGTGGCAGAGACTTTAGAGCTGTCTTCTTTTCTGGAAGAGCATACGGGCCAAAAACCGAGGATCTTGTTGAATAAGCTGTGGACTCCGGGTGTGAATTTAGAGCAGCTGGAAAAGTTAAAGACCAAGAGCGAGTTTTTGCACTTGGTGGAAAATCATCTGAAGGATCAGAGGACTTATAAAAAAATTCTAGAAGAAAAAAAACTGAGCCTTCAGGAGCTGCCGATGGTTTGGGACCAAGATTTTTCGGGAGTTGCGGCGGTTTTAAGTCCCATTTTGACGGAGTCTGAATGAGTTGGTTTGATCGCTACAATATTTTAATTTGCGTGGGCAGCGGCGGGGTCGGTAAAACCACGATCTCTGCGAGTTTGGCTCTTTTGGCCGCTCAAGCAGGAAAACGCACCCTGGTCTTAACCATTGATCCAGCGAAGCGCCTGGCTTCAGCTTTAGGCCTAGAGGGGCAGCTCGAAGCAGAAGTCGAAGTCCCCGCAGCTTCAAGTCAGGGCAGGCTTTTCGCTTATATGATCGAGCCCAGCCTAATTTTTAATGAATTTGTAAGTCGTGCGGCCCCGGACAAAGCCTCTGCAGAAAGGCTATTGAACAATCGCCTGTATAAAGAGCTTGCGACCACTTTGAGCGGGTCACAGGAATTTACTTCCCTCGAAAAACTTCTTGAAGCCCACGAGTCCGGCCGCTTTGACATGATCATTCTGGATACGCCTCCGGCTCAGCACGCGGTGGATTTTTTAAAAGCTCCAGAAAGAATTTTTTCACTTTTTCAGGATTCCGTTACGAAGTGGTTTCTTGAGTCTCAGCAAGGCCCTGGTCTTGTGACTAAAATATTTAAACGCGGCACCCATATTGCCTTTTCGGCCCTGGAGCGGGTGACCGGAAGTCAGTTTATTGCAGAGCTTGGGGATTTTTTTCAGAGCATGTCGTCCTTGCAAAAAACGGTGCGCGAAAGAAGTGTGAAGGTTCATCGGTTAATGTCAGCTGCGAAAACGGGTTTTGTGTTGGTTTCAAGTCAGGATGAAGCAAAACTTCAAGAGGCAGAGGACTTTTATCAAGACCTGTCTCGTTCGGGACATCATTTGGTTAGCGTCATTGTTAACAGAGCTGGGATAAATCGTTCTCAACTGGAGTTTACAGGGACTGAGACCGATCCAAGCTTTGAGGCCCTTGAGCAATTTCGTCTGAAAATCCTCTCTCATCAGCAAAGGGGGGAGGCTTTGCTTGCAGACTTAGCCGAAAAAATGGGAAGCCCGGTCGAAATGTTGAGGGTTTGTGAAATGCATGAGAGCATAAATGGAATCGAAGGCCTAGAGAGATTAGCTAAAACTTTAAGGCCTAGGATTTTGGACTCGAATCTCAAATAAGGAATTTTATGCGCAAAACCCTCATCGTTTTTTCTTTGTGCTTTTTAAGCTCTTGCTCATTACTTGGAAAAAAATCAGATTCGGATCAGGCGATTGAGCCGGACCCAAAACTAGTCGAAAAATTTAATCAGGGCACAAAGCAGCTGGACCAAGGGAATTACCAAGTGGCAGCGAAAATCTTTGACGAAATTTTGGTTGAAAACCCGGCTTCGGAATTTGACGTCATTGCGACTTTTAATTCGGGTTCGGCTTATGAGGGAATGAATGCTTGCATTAAGGCTGCTCAACGTTATCGCCAGGCGATTCAAGCCAGTGTGGGACGTTTTAAAAAAATCGAAGCCCAGGCTCTACTAAGACTCAGTTACGCCCATGAGTGTATGGGAGACGACAAGCGCGCAATCACGACAATGTTGGACTTGCGACGTCGTGCTCAGTTTTTGGATCAAGAGGTGGTTCTTGCGGAGCTCCCGGCACGGCTGGCTGCGGGCTACGCCCGAATGGGAAACCGAGCGGTGGCGGACCGTTATTTTAAAGAAGCCAGTCTGGGGATTCAAAAACTAAACGTTCAGTATAAGAATTCAAATCGACGTGGCGAAAAGCTTGCGGGAATTTTGTATTTAATGGGCCGTTTTAATCAGGGGGAGCTTCAGCAACTCAACAATGGCTTGGCATTTTCCAAAAGTTTAAGTTTTCTCCAAACCTACCTACTTCAGGCGGTCGAGATGGGCGTGAAGCCCTGGTCACAAAAATCCTCTGAGGAAATTCTGAAAGGTTATGACCATCTTCTTCGCGTTTACAGTCTCTCGAAAGCCGAAAAGAGTGATGATCCCGCCATTGAGGAGGCTAAAAAAAGAGAGCTTCAGAAACAAATTATGCAAGAGGGTTTGCTGAACCTAAAGCGCTTAAAATCACTTAAGGTGCCAGGGAGTGGTGGTGCCGAGTTAGAGCAGTTGTTTAAAGCCCTTAACGAAAGAGAGCGTCAGTTTTTAGCTTTTATGCCAGAACTTTCGGTCAGCACACCCATGAGTGATGCGGCCAAAGCGCGAGAGGGACTAAAGCGTGAAGGGCGCACAAAAGGGGCTGTCCCTGAGCTTGATAAAAAAGCGAAGCCAGAGGGATCCAATCCATGAACTCCTTTTTCTTTGTCTTTCGCGGCTTTCAGTTATTAAAGCAAAACCGAGAGCTTCGTAAGTGGGTTTACATTCCATTGGCCTTAAACTGTCTTTTGATTATTTTGTCTTTTATCTTTGGAGTCTCTCAGCTGGGATTGTGGACTCATGAGATTGTCTCTTGGATGATCGCACCTTCTGCCGGCTTTTGGTATTTCCTGGTCTATTATCCTTTGTTGGCGATATTCTTTTTTGCTTTTAGTGTGGGAATTTTATATCTCGCATTTGTTCTGTCCTCTGTACTGGCCGCTCCATTTAATTCTTTGCTTGCTGAAAATGTGTTAGTCCGATTGGGAAGTAAAAAAGATGAGCCCTTTCGGCTTCTGCCCTGGATCTTATTAAGCCTTAAGATGTTGGGATTTTCATTGATGAAGGCGGCCTTGTTTTTGTTGCTGGGCCTAGTGATCTTTGTGTTTTCATTTGTTCCAATTTTAAATCTTCTTAGCGCCTTTGTGGCCTTTTTAATTATTGTCTTCGATTTTTCAGATTATTCCTTTGAGGCTTTAAACTGGAGTCTTGCCCGGCGTCTGGCCTTTTTTAAGCTGCATTTAAAAGAATTCGGGGCGATGGCACTTTTTATGACCTTGACAGGGCTTGTTCCCGGACTCACCTTGCTTTTGCTCCCACTTGGAGTGGTCGGGGCCGCTTATCGTGTTCATGAACTCCTTGGGAAGGTGGTCTCAGATGGTCCAAGACTTAGTTCATAAAGCGATTGTTAAGCACAGAAAAAAAGTCGACGAGTGGTTTATTCAAAAAAGTTCGGGGCTGGCATTTCCTTTTTATTCGAGCTTCGACATCCGGGACTCATCTTTTAAGGTCGCTCCAGTGGATGCGAATTTATTTCCTGCCGGATTTAATAACATCTGTCAGGTCGATAAAGAAAGTGCTGTTGAAATCGTGAGGACTTATTTTGAGGCTCATTACCCCTCAATTAAAACCATTGCCTTGGTTAGTGAAGAACACACCAACAACCCTTACTACTGGGATAATATCCTGACACTGCGGACTTTAATTTCTGAGGCAGGTTATGATCCTCATGTCACTTTTGCACGACCCCTTGCTGAGGCCATCAAAGTTCAAAGTGCCTCGGGAGCTTGGATCGAAATTCTTCCTAGCCAAAGAGTCGGAGAAGGCCTTCAGCTTCAGGGAAAAAAAGTCGATCTGATCATCGCGAACAATGATTTTTCTTTAGAATACCCGGAGTTTATTGAAAACTTAAAAACGCCGATCAACCCCCCTTATCAAATGGGATGGCACGCCAGGAAAAAGGATAAATTTTTCGCTCAATATAATGAAATCGCGGGAGAGTTTGCGCGCTTGATTGAAGTCGATCCTTGGACGCTAAGTGTACCGACCGAGGCTTTTACAAATTTTGATATTAATGATGATCAAAGCCGTGATCGTTTGGCAGATCAGGTGGATCGATTTATTCAGAACATTAAAACTCAGTACCAAGAAAGAGGGATTCAAAGCGAAGCCTTCGCCTTTGTTAAAAACAGTGCAGGAACTTACGGTCTTGGTGTGACTCGAGTTCGCTCGGGAGAAGACGTTCGTCAGTGGAACTATAAAGAACGAAAGAAAATGAAAGCCGCCAAGGGAGGACGAAGTATCGCAGAGGTCATCATTCAAGAGGGAATTCCAACTTCTATGACCTCTGATGCGGCAACGGCAGAGCCCGCCATCTATATGATCGGCTGCCGACTCGCAGGGGGCTTTCTTAGGACTCATGGAAGCAAAGGACCAGAAGAGAATTTAAATAGTCCAGGGGCTGTCTATAAGCGTCTTTGTGTTTCGGATTTAAGAATAGACGTGGAAGGCTGTCCGATGGAAAACGTTTATGGATGGATCTCTCGTTTATCCTTTTTGGCCTTATCTCAAGAGGTTAAGGCATCCGGTGTAGAGTTTGTGTCTTATCAGGCGGGCTGCCCCTATCTTTCGTCGAGTCTGTAAGACTTCGCCTAAAGTTTTGTTTTTAAAATTGAGCTGGGCCTTCGGGAAGCTTTCCGAAAAACTTCTCACAATCTTGCTGGGATTCTCTCATAATGAAGGAAGGGTTTGAGACAAACTCTTTTATGTGTGTAGAGGTACGGATGCAACGAAGCCAGGTATTTGGAATTTTATTTTTTTCTTTGTTTTTTGCTCTCGGAGTTCAGTTTTCGGAAAACTCGTGGAGTGGCTTGGTTTTTTTAAAAATGGACGACTCCCGAAGTCCCGCGGCGATTCATAGAGTTTATGATTTTTCTCATTTAAAAGGGGAGGCTCTTAAGGTTGCCTCGAACAAACGAATTTTATCGGACGCAAAGCTTCTTAGGGATCATAGCGGGATCGGGATCGAGCTTGGCCATTTTGTAACCAAAGATCGAGACGGCGGAAAAAAATTCGCGTGCCAAATCTATGATCGCATTGAAATGACTTTTGTTGCTGAAGGGATGGCCGAAAGTGGAGAGCCTCCAAGAATGGATGTCGAAGGCCCTTGTGATATGGCCGAAGATATTAATCGTATTTCCCCAATCTGGATTCCATTTCCTCGCCTTCACCAAGAGAGCCCTCAAGATTTAGAAATCAGTTTCTACGATCGTCAGCCCATCACGATTCGGACCGAGCATCTGACTCAAGCATGGCCTAAAGCATGGAGCTTGATGCGTATTCGAATGATTTCCAGAGATAAGCCAGAGCTAAATTCGAGCATTGAAGGCCGACTCGTCCGCGAGATTTTGCCGAAAAACTTTGTTCTAGAATGGAATTCGCGCGAAACCGCTTCTGAAAAATAAATTCAGCCCAGCGAATTTCCTTAGACGTTTTTAAATAAGTTTATCCGATTTTAATAAGTGTCCGCCGAAGACTAGTTTCGCAGGGCCGCCGAAGGCGGACCGAGAATGTTCGACGGCTGAGGCGGAGCACTTTTAAAATCGGATGAACTTATTTAAAAATCTAACCTGAGCCCGCAAGAGAAATCCTGCGGGCGCGAATTGGAATTAAAACATTTTTGCTAGTTCGACGAAGGTGCGGACCATGACTCCGGAGGCCCCTTTGTTTGGGCAATAGGCTAGGCGATTTCCTGTGTGCCAAGCCGTTCCCGCGATATCAAAGTGCGCCCATGGAATTCCTTCGCCAACAAAATTTTGTAAGAAGGCTGCGGCTGTCGAACTTCCCGCGCCCTTTGAAGATGAAATATTCGAAAGATCTGCAAATTGACCCTTCATGTCTTCATTGTGCTGAGCGGTCACTGGCATATGCCAAAGTTGCTCACCGGATTTCCCTGCGGCTGTATCGATGGTCTTGCGAAGTTTATCGTTGTTTGAAAAGACTCCGGTGTGAATGTTTCCAAGGGCAACAACGATTGCGCCAGTCAGAGTGGCCGTATCAAAAATTGCCGCGGGTTTTTGCTCGCTTGCATAAGATAAGGCGTCGGCAAGAATTAAGCGGCCTTCGGCATCGGTGTTAAGGACTTCAATAGATTTTCCGTTACGTGCAATCAAAACATCGCCGGGTTTATTTGCCATGGGACCAAGCATGTTTTCAGTCGCGGGAACATATGCGGTCACATTGACTTTTAGTTTCAGCCTTGCGATCGCGACCATCGCTCCGATCACGGCGGCTCCTCCGCACATGTCATAGCGCATTTCGTCCATCCCTTGGGAAGGCTTAATGCTAATTCCACCGGCGTCGAAAGTAAGCCCCTTTCCAACCAGCGCAATCATGGGTTTTTTCCCGCCACCCTTGTATTCCATAATAATAAATCGTGGCTCGGGTCCTCCCCCTAAAGAAACACCAAGAAGTCCTCCGAAGCGCTCTTTCTTTATGCGTGCACGATCCCAAACTGTGACCTTAATCGCAGTCCCTTTGGCGGCTTTTTGCGCTTCTCCTGCGAGCATTTCGGGATTCATGTAATTTGCAGGAGTATCCCCAAGCCGACGGGTCAGGTTCGTGGACTCAGCAATGATTAAAGCTTCATCTAAGCTCTTCTTTAAAGTTGTCGGGTTGGCTTTCGCCCCAATGAGCAGCTGAAGCTCTTGCAGGCGGGATTCTTGATTTTCTTTGCGCTTAGTTTCGTGTTTGAGTTCGTCATATTCATAACTGCCGAGGACGACTCCTTCGATAAAGGCCTTCAATGCCTCCGAGGACTCTTTTGCCGAACGAAACAGGCTTTCAATTATGACATCAGCAGAAGTCACCTTGTTTGATTTTAAGCCAGAATGAGTGGTCGCACCTGCGATGCGAAGGCTTTCGTGATCAAGAGCTTTAAGATCTCCAAGGCCCACAAGAAGCAGATTCTGTGCATTGAGCAGCTGAGTGTCTCGAAAGAAGACACTTTCCTTAGATTCTCCACGAAATATCTTTTCTTTTTTGAGCTGCGCAAGTTTTTGATCTAGGCTTTTGTCTGTGACCTGAAGGCTTTGTAGTTTCTCCCCTGATTTGCCCACATATAGGACTAAGGTCTCGGAGACATGTGATTTGGTGCTCGTTTTTTTAAGAGTAAACTTCATGATAAACCTCGTGGTTCAAAAATAGTGCGCGGCATTATCGCCAGGACCTAATGCTCGAGTTACTAGCACAGGGCAGCACCTGAATAAAGATTTTTGTCTTTGATAAAGTTGAAAAATATTTAACCCGACAAGACCTTGTGTCAATCGGGGAAAGACTCATATTGAATGGACTAGGAAATCCGGCCTAGAGAAGAGACTAGATTGCGTGGCCTAGGGATGTATTCTTCGCCCGGTCAAAAATACAATAGGGTTTCCCAGGCGTGACCTGACTTTGAAGTGGCAGTTAACTAAATTCTGTAAGGAGATTCGCCTTGGCATTAGTTCCAATAGTAATTGAGCAGACCTCTCGCGGTGAGCGTAGCTACGACATCTATTCGCGTCTTTTAAAGGACCGAATCATCATTTTGGGTTCCGCTGTGACGGACGATGTTGCGAATAGCATCATTGCGCAGATGTTTTTTCTAGAAATGGAAAGCCCGGATAAAGAGATCCATCTTTACATCAATTCTCCTGGCGGAAGCGTTAGTGCGGGTCTTGCGATTTATGACATTATGCAGTTTGTGAAGTGTGAAGTAAGTACCTATTGCTTCGGAATGGCAGCCAGCATGGGCTCATTACTGCTAGCCGCAGGCGCTCCGGGCAAGCGTTACTCATTACCGCATGCAAGAATTATGGTGCATCAACCCCATATTATGGGCAGCGGGATCTCGGGTCAGGTCAGTGATATTGAAATTCACGCTCAGGAAATGGTAAAAACAAAGCGAAAGCTTACCGAGATCTATGTGCGCCACACGGGCAAAGACTTTGACACCTTGACCGCGGCGATGGATCGAGACCGTTACCTCAGCCCCGAAGAAGCAAAAGAATTTGGACTGGTCGATTTGATTGTAGAAAACCGTAAGCTCGTCCCGCTGAAGGCTAAGGAGTAGAATGAGCAAAGATAAGAACTCAACTCAAAATGGAACTTTATGCTGTAGCTTTTGCGGAAAGAGCCAGAAGGAAGTTAAAAAACTGATTGCGGGTCCTGGCGTTTACATTTGTGATGAGTGTATTGAGCTTTGCACGGATATCGTTTCTGAAGAGCGTGATCGCGAAGAAAGCACGAAGGCCGTCTTTAAGGTTCCAAAGCCTCTTGATATTAAGTTATTTCTTGATGACTACGTCATCGGACAAGAGCGCGCGAAGAAAACTTTGTCGGTCGCCGTTCATAACCATTACAAACGTATTAATAGTTTGGGTAAGGGAAAGAAAAAAGACGAAGTTGAAATTGCAAAAAGTAATATTCTTCTTATCGGTCCGACTGGATCTGGGAAGACATTGCTGGCTCAGACAATTGCAAAAATTCTAAATGTCCCCTTTGCAATGGCGGATGCAACGGCTTTGACTGAAGCGGGTTATGTTGGTGAAGACGTTGAGAACGTCGTGCTAAACCTTCTTCAAGCGGCTGATTATGATGTTGAAAAGGCTCAAAAAGGGGTCATTTACATCGATGAAATCGATAAGATCACAAGAAAGTCTGAGAACCCTTCGATCACTCGGGACGTCAGTGGTGAAGGTGTTCAACAGGCCTTGCTTAAAATTTTAGAGGGGACCGTAGCGAACTTGCCTCCAAAAGGCGGGAGAAAACACCCGCAGCAGGAATTTATTCAAATCGACACGACCAACATCCTGTTTATTGTGGGCGGAGCCTTTGTGGGCTTGGATAAGGCCATCGAAAACCGTCTTTCAAGCAAGTCCTTAGGGATTGCGGCAAAGATTCAAGCGAAAGAAGAAAAGGCCGTCCTGGCGGACAATTTACTTCATAAGATCGAGCCTGATGATTTGGTTCGCTTTGGACTGATTCCAGAGTTCATCGGTCGTCTTCCATCCATTGCGGTCCTAGACCCCTTAGATGAGGCGGCATTGATCGATATCTTGCAGAAGCCTAAGAACGCTTTGACAAAACAATATCAAAAACTTTTTTCCTATGAAGACGTCAATTTGGTCTTTGAAGATGGAGCCCTAAAGGCCATTGCCCAGGCTGCGATTAAGCGCAATACCGGCGCGCGCGGACTGAGGGGCGTCATGGAATCTGCGATGTTGGACATCATGTTTGAGATCCCCTCAAAGACCAACGTCAAGGAATGCGTGATCACCGAAGGTGTCATCACCGGTGGGGAGAAACCACAAGTTGTTTACGGTCGCGAGCCTAAGAAAGACGAAAAAGACGCAGCTTCCGGAGATTCAGCAGAATCAGCCTAAGGCTCGGTCCAAACTTTACTTAGATACCGCAGATCCTAACCTTTTGACTCGGACCCCATTTCCCATTCAAAATAGAAGCATAAGAGTTCGCCCTAGTGGGTGGGCTTTTTGTAACCTTTAAACAAAGGAGAGGCAGATGAGTACATCTTCTGCGAGCGGACAGGTTCAGAAACTTCCACTTCTTCCATTGAGGGATTTGATTATCTTTCCTCATATGATGATGCCTCTCTTCGTCGGACGAGAAAAAAGTATCAACGCCCTCGAAGAGGCGATGAGCAAACAAACGGATATCGTTCTTGCGGCTCAAAAGGACGCAAAGACAAACAATCCCGAGCCCAAGGATATTTACGCTGTTGGAACCATCGGAACAATCATTCAACTTTTGCGCCTTCCTGACGGAACGGTCAAAGTCTTGGTCGAAGGCAAAAGACGAGTTCGTATTAAAGACTTCGTCCCCTCAGAAAATTTCTTTGTCGTAAACATCGAAGAAATTGACGAGACCATCGCCAACGAAATCGAGGCCCGCGCTTTGATTCGTTCGGTGAAGTCCACCTTCGAAACTTACGTAAAGTTAAACAAAAGAATTCCTCCCGAGATCTTGATGCGGGTTTCGACAATTGATGATGTCGGCGAGCTGGCCGATATTATTGTGGCGCAATTAAATCTTAAGCTTGAAGATAAGCAGCGCATCCTCGAGATCTTGGATCCAGGAAAACGTCTGGAAGATCTGTTGAATTTGATGACGGGTGAAATCGAAATTCTTGAAGTTGAAAAGAAGATTCGAAATCGTGTCAAAAAGCAGATGGAAAAGTCTCAGAAAGAATATTACCTCAACGAGCAGATGCAGGCGATTCAAAAAGAGTTGGGTGATAAGGACGACTACCAAGCCGAGATCATGGAGCTTGAAGAGCGCGCCTTAAAAAAGATTTGGCCAAAAGAAGCTTCTGAAAAAGTAAAACGCGAAATCAAAAAGCTTAAGATGATGTCACCCATGAGTGCAGAGGCCACGGTCGTTCGCAACTATATCGACTGGATGCTCGATCTTCCATGGAGAGACTACGCCGATGAGAAGAAAGACATCGGTGAAGCTGAGCGTATCCTTGATGAAGACCATTGGGGTTTAGAAAAAGTAAAAGAACGAATTCTAGAGCATCTTGCGGTGCAAGTTTTGACCGACAAGTTGCGAGGACCCATTTTGTGCCTTGCGGGCCCTCCAGGGGTCGGAAAGACGTCTTTGGCGCGATCGATTGCGAGGTCCTTAAATCGCCCCTTTAGTCGAATTTCTTTGGGCGGAGTGAGAGATGAAGCCGAGATTCGTGGACATAGAAAAACCTATGTCGGTGCGATGCCAGGCAAAATCATTCAGTCCTTAAGAAAAGTCGATAAGGGCAATCCGCTGATTCTTTTAGATGAAATTGACAAGATGAGTATGGATTTCCGTGGAGATCCGTCGGCAGCTCTTCTAGAGGTGTTGGATCCTGAGCAGAACTCTACTTTCCAAGATCACTACCTGGAAGTGGACTATGACTTGTCACCGATCATGTTTATTACGACCGCGAATTCTCTTCACCCAATTCCAAGACCTTTGCTTGATCGAATGGAAGTCATTCAGCTTGAAGGTTATATGGAAAGTGAGAAGTTCAATATTGCAAAGAAGTATTTGATTCCTAAGCAAATCGAAATGCACGGGCTTTCAAATTACAATGTGTCCTTTTCGGATGCGGCCGTTAAGGAAGTGATTCGTTCTTACACTCGAGAAGCAGGAGTGCGAAACCTCGAGCGTCAGCTTGCAACGATTTGCCGAAAGCAGGCCAAAGAGATCGTTATTGAAGAAGCTAAGAGCGGAATCAAATCGAAGTCTAAGGCTGCGCCTAGCAAAACTGCTAAAGCTACAAAAAAGGGCGGAGTAAAGAAGTCCTATTTGATATCTCCCAAACTTGCCAACGAGTACCTGGGCGGAAACAAATATCGCCATGGCAAGATTGAAGGAAGCAATGAGATCGGTTTAACCAACGGACTGGCTTGGACTGAAGTCGGTGGAGACTTGCTAGTGATCGAAGTTTCTGTGGTTCCAGGTAAAGGCAAGTTCACTGTGACGGGTCAGTTGGGCGATGTGATGAAAGAGTCTGCCGCTGCGGCAATGAGTTATGCTCGGTCTCGGGGGCCATTGTTTGGATTCGACAAAGAGTATTTCTCGAATGTTGATATTCATATTCACGTCCCCGAAGGAGCTATCCCGAAAGATGGACCATCTGCGGGTATCGCAATGACCACAAGCATCGTGTCGGCAATCACGCGCCACACAGTTAAAAAGAATGTGGCAATGACGGGTGAAGTCACTTTGCGTGGCCGAGTTTTGGGCATCGGGGGTCTTAAAGAGAAGACTTTGGCTGCCCATCGAGCAGGCATCCGCACGGTGATCGTTCCTAAGGAAAATGAAAAGGATCTAAAGGATATTCCAAAAGAAATCCTTAGAGACCTTAAAGTCATTCTAGTCGATCACGTGGACCAAGTCCTCGTGAATGCACTTGATATCAAAAATGCGAAAGAGTTGTTCAAGGTTCGAGGAGAGCGCGGAATGGGACTTCGTGGGCGTTACACGGGACATTCTGTTCAAGAGACTCAGCACTAAATTTTATTTCCCCCATCCGGTTCTGGATGGGGGTTTCTTTTTTATCCCAGGCCTTTTGCGTCATTGTTTTTTTGTAGAGATTATAGAATTGACCTTTAATTCAGGTTTTGTAAGAACCTGTGCCAGGCTTTTAACAGTTATTTTAAGATCTGCGGATTAAGGGTTTTGCGATGGGGGACATTCAAGGGATGAGCGCGTCTGCGCTCTTCGAGCTGGGTAAGCTTTACTGCGATCGGGGCGATTTTCAGCTCGCGATTCAAAAGCTTGAGCCGGCTTCTTCAGCCTTCTTTCAGCAGAAAGATTTTAATGGCTATTTGAAATCTCAAAACCTACTTCTACGCATCTTCGCTGAAATGGAAGACAGTAAGAATTTATACGCTATTAAAGAGCGCATTCAAGATCTAGTGATCCGCGAAAGCGTCGATCTGACCGCAAAAACTTATTACACTTTAGCGCTTTGTGCGAATCATAAGGGCCAACACAAAATGGCTCTTGAGTACCTAGAAAAGTCTTTGGCTTTGGCACTTGGTGCGGACAGTAAGGAAGACATCTGTTACGCCATTGGTGGTCTTGCCATTGTGTATTTTGCTTTAGGACGATACGAAGATAGTCTAAAAGAAATCTACAATTTAAAAGTTTTTTTCCAGATTCTAGATTTGCCCGAACTTCGTCTTTACAGTCTTTTGTTAAATGGAAATGTTTTGCGAAAGATGGGAAATCATGAAGAGGCCCTAGAGCTTTATTGGCAATGTTATGAGATTTTGAAAACTCAAAAGAATTTATACTTCTATGTTCTTCTTTTGCATGCCATCGGAATGGCCTATTCGGCGCTGGGCGATTTAGATTTAGCAAAGGTTTATTTAAATCTCGCGGATAAAGCGGCGGATCCAGAAAACTTGAAGTACTGCAGTCGGAAGATTAAGGAAGCTTTAGAAAACATCGGCGCTCCAAGATCCGATGAGTATGACATTGTTTTTGAGGCTTCAGCCAATTCTGTAATTGAAAAGAAGCGGGGCCGGGTCGACTTTAAAAACCAGTTTATTTTGTTGGATTTGTTTCGCCTCTTTGTCCGCCATCCAGGGGAAGTCTATTCAAAAGAGTCTTTAGTTAAAAAGGTCTGGAAGCAAGAGTATGATCCCCAGGTTCACGATAATAAAATATATGTGACAATTAAGCGTCTGCGCAAAATGATCGAACCAGATTTTGACAAGCCAAAGTATATTTTTCGGGCTAAGAATGGTTACTACATGAACAAAAATACAAAAGTTTTATTCGAGCAATAAGAGACAGGCAAACAAGGGAGTTCTGATAATGAAAAGGTTTTTAATTTCAACTTGGGTCTTGCTTGCGATCTTGCTTCACTCTTTTGCCGGAGCCTCTCCGAAGCCAACAAAAGATGGCGAAATATTTCCTTGGCCTTGGGGGCTAGAGTGTCCTTTTCCTTGGTCCGAGATTCCCGGCTATTGGCAGTTAGAAAGTAAAACACATCAAGGTTACTTCGAATTTATCGTCTCTGGTAAAACAGCATCTGGAGGATATATTCTTGAAGTGACAGAGTACAGTTTAGATGGAGAGGCCAAGGCTTCGGGCTGGAGTTACTCTGAGGGAACCGAAAGGCATATTCAGGTTGCAATGCAAAGTATGGACGACCGAAGTAACTCGGCTCCGTTCTGGGCGATCGTTCGAACTTTTGCAGATGGTGGCAAGAAGAGCCAAGCCTGCAACAAGGCAAGCCGAATGGTGATCGTTTTAACGATTCGACCTCTGGCAGAGAATACGGCGGATCGTGATTCTCACTATGTCATCAAGAAGCTAAAAAACTAGAGCCCCTGGTGGCTCTGGGACTTATGTCTTTTGGCAGTCCCTTTTAGGAATTGGGTCTGCCTTGATTTTCATTTTCTATAAATCGGCCGAATAGCGGTCGAACTCTTTTTCGATATTGAAAGTCTAAAAAATAAAAGGGCTTGAGGGCGCGAACTTTCAGCTTCCACAAATTCAGTTTTAACCAATGAAATGGAATTTTTAGCTTCCAAAGGTTTAAGTGTAACCAATGCAAAGGTTTCTTTAAGGGCATGAGCAGCTTCCAAGAGTGAAGGCGTTGGAAGTGATAGGTTTTGATTCCTATGCGGGCGAGGCCGTCCTGAAGGGGCTGGGTCAGGGCTTTAAAAAGGGAACCCAGCACTTTAATTTGCCTTGGAGCGCGGACTTTTGGCCCAATTTTTAAATGCAGGCCAGTCTGAAAAAATACAGAGTAGAGCCAAAGATAAAATTTGTCTCTTTTTGCGAGCTGATCCGATTCAGTCGGCACGTTTGATTGGAGAATGTTTTTTTCAACTGAACCAAGCCCCTGCATAAAAGCCTTTCTACAAAATGCAAGAATCCCGATAGGTGGGTGGTGTGCAATCTGAAGGTCTTTAAAGTAAGCGAGGCGAAGGCCCTCTTGGCAAAGTCGATGATTTAGTTCACTTTCGCTTCCGCCAAACAAAATATTCTCGTCAAAATGCCTGCGACCGTTAAAAACTTTAGACTTGTATGAGGAATTTCCGCCGATCAGATTGAGGCTCCTTGGAGCATTCAAAAGGCTATTTTCCAGCCAAACTCTAGAGTTCAGGTTATAAACTCGGCCAAGAGCGGAGGTTTTAGGGCCGTTGGCGTAGGGCCCGCCAATTCCATCAAACTCAGGATAATTTTCGTGAAGATTAATATGGGACTGCAAAAAGTTTTGATCTAAGGCTTCGCAATCATCATCCAGAAAAAGCAAAACTTTTCCAGTTGCTTGTGCAAGGCCAAGGTTTCTTGCCTTGTTGACCCCAAGTTCGCCGCGGACAAAATAATAAAGGTTTAATTCATTTTTGAATTTTTCAATCTGCTTCTTTGTGGCTGGATCATTTAAATTTGAGATTACGATCACTTCGAAGTCATCTTTAGCCAGGTTTTGTTCTCGAAGAGACTCAAGCAAATAGCCCAAGCTTTTGGGGCGCTTTAAGGTCGGAATAATAAGGGAAAGCTTAGGGCGCGTCCTCATTTCGCAAGACCTCCAATTCGTTTGATTTTGAGTTGGAGCTTCGTTGCTCCTCCTCGAATTGCCTTCGGGCAGTCCTTCGTCGCCGCGCCTCGCCCCATCTCAAACTTAAAACAAATTGGAGGTCATGCGAAATGAGGACGCGCCCTGGGCTCCATCACAGGCGTGGACTTTACGGAGTCTTCAATCGAGATTCAAGCGCGAACCAATCCAGCCTGGGACGCGCTGCAGAGAGTTGGCGACCAAAGCAGATCGTCGTCCTACTTCTTCCAGTTTCTAGGAATATAAAAATAAAATGTTCCCGTGCCCTTCGGAAGTCCCCAATCTGGGTCAAAATCAGGATGGGCCTTTGCTTCTTCAGATGCGCCCTCGGCATCTTCTGGATCCGCATAATCATAAGCTTTGAAATCCGCTCTCATGTAACGTCCGTAGCGATCGTCCCTTTCAACTTTGACTTTAAGCTGGATCATTCCCTCGTCTTGAGTGATGTAAACATTAGATGCGATACTAGCCTCTTGCCAGTCCAATAAATCTGCAGAAAACCCATCAGTGTAATAGAAACTATCGACCTCGAGAGAGGAGCAGAGTGAGAGTTTGTTGATCCCAACGGTCTTTGCGACGTGAGGGTATTTTTCCGCTCTCTCGGGCTCTACAGAAAGCAGCCCAACCACTTCATTTTTGTCATTGAGAAGCAGGATCGGAGTGTACTTTTCTTGCGCAACCTCTTCTAGGTCATGAGCAAAGAACTGCCCACTCTTTGCGAAACAGTTATTTAGAGTTTCTGCAGAAAATGCGTTTTCAGCGACAAATAAGTTGAGTAAATAGATTGTGATAAGGGCGGTTAAAGTTCTCATATTTTGACTCCGAGCCATAGGTTCGTATTTTTGCTTCCTTAGATGGGGCAAAAGTGAGGCATTTTTATAAAAGCCGCAACAGATCGATTGGTTTTGAAAAAAAGCTAAGGGGCGGTTGGACAGGCTGACATGAGTAGGGTCGGAACTTATATAATCTGTGCTGAAGTGGGGTTCTAGGCGATATGAACAAATCAGAGCGACAGGATCAGGCGAGGGGGTCGGGAGCCCGAATCTACTTTTTGCCAAATCTGAAATCCTGCACTCAGACTTGCTCTTATTGTCCGGGGCTTGGAAGTCAAAGCGAGAATAAAAGCCTTTCGGATCTAAGTCAGAGCATAAAAAAAGCCGTGAATGCCAATTACACGGAGATACTTCTTCCCTGTAATAGTCTTTTTAGGCCCGATGCCGATGAACTTATTCAAAAGGCATTGGCGGGTCACTTGCCCATTCGGCTTCAAGTTAATTCAAGGACCTTAAACCCAAGATTGTGGGACACCTTAACAGACCTTTACAATCAAGGTCTTCGCTTTCAACTGCTCATAGATCAACTGGATAGCCTGACCTTAAAGAATCTAAAAACTTTTGATGAGAAATTTTTAGATTCAAATTTTGTTCTGATCGGTCGAAGGGATTTTGATTTAGGTGGGGCTCTTTTGACACTTCCACGGGCCTGTCTTAGTCGAAGCTACATCCACTTTCCCCTGAAGCTTCAGATGAAGGATCCCTACCTCAGTACAAATGAAGTCCAAGAGACCCTTGAGCTTATCGAAAGACTGCTTCCGGAATTTAAAAACCGATCTTACCCGGGCTTGGATGTATTTGATCCAAGGATTTCGGCGGATACAGAGCTCGAGCCGCAACTTTCTGTAAGGACCCTTGCGCAAACGAACAAAAAAGAACTGGCCTTATCCGTCATCGTTCCGACTTACAATAATCGGGATTATATTTTAAACACTCTCAGGCATCTTTCTTTGCAAGACCTCGAGGCCCATCGGTTTGAAGTGATCCTAGTTGATGATGGAAGTTCCGATGGGACAGAGGCGGCCTTAGAGAGCTTCGCATCAGCCCTTCAGGGGCGAATCAATTTAAAATATATTTATTTTCCTAGAAAAAAAGATCGTCAAATGGGAGACGGAGATTTTCGCGCAGGTATCGCTCGCAACATTGGAGTAAAGGCGTCTTCAGGCGAGAGGCTTTGTTTTTTGGACTCGGATATTTTGACTCCGCCCAATTTTTTAAATCAGATTCTTTTAGATCTGCAGGATGGGGATTTGGTTCAGGCGAGAAGACTTTATTTAAAAAAAGAGATCAGCTCGGTCGGGACAAACTACCAAGAGGTCGACAAAGCCAGAGACACTTATATTCCTGAAGGCGGGTATTGGCATCAGTTTTATAGTGAGTCCACTCCCTGGAATCAGCGACCGGTGAAATGGAAGTATGTTTGCACCTATACTTTAGCCCTCAGTCGCGAGCTATTTTTAAAAGCGGGATGGTTTCGCAAGAACTACCACTACTATGGATTTGAGGATACAGATTTGGGATATCGTTGTGTTCAGCTTGGTGCCAAATTAAAATTGAGCGAGGCTGAGGTCCTTCATTTGTTTCATGAAGATCAAAGGTCTGAATATAAAAATTCTGCGATTCGCCGGCACCTTTTGTTGAAGAAAACCGCCAAAATTTTCTTTCATAACAATTTACAGACCGAAATCTATAGAAACCTTCGGAATCTGGTTTCTGAATCTGGTCTTACGGAGGTAATCAAAAAATCCGTTCGACGCAAACTTAATCCTCAGTTGTGGGAGAAAACTCTTAATTCAGTGAGGGGTCTTGATTTATGAACGGACTCAAGCGGACTCTGCTAAACCGCACAACGGGCTGGCCCGTGTTGACAGAGGGGACGCAATTTAACAGAAGACAGCCCTGTGGTCTGTGCGGCAAGGACTCAGGCCTTGAGGTGGCTCGAGCGCGTTTTTGGGATCTTGCAGACCTTAGTTTTGTGCGGTGTTTAGACTGTGGACTTTCTCAGGTCGATCCGATGCTTAGTGAGGAAGTCACTTCAATTGGTTGTTATGCCTATTTTTTAAAAGAGAGCGCACGAGAGGGGAAGCGAAATCTTGAAAAGAAGATGGTGAGGTCCTTTCGCAGAGGGGTTTATTTGGGACTTAAGCTAAAGGGTCGCGGAGAGAATCCCAAAAATATTCTCGAGGTCGGGGCCGGAGATGGCTATTTTTCAAAGGGCCTTCAGTTTGTGTTTCCAAATGCGCAAGTGACTTGCCTGGATATTGTCCCAGAAATTTTAGCTGCGATTAAAAAAAATCACGACTTTCAGGTTTTGCTTGGGGTCCCAGAAAATCTTCCAGAGCTTTGTGGGGGCAAAAAATTCGATCTTCTTGTCGCTCGCGATATTATCGAGCACGTCAGTCAACCTGCGGCGGTGTTGCAGGCATTTTCCAAGGTTCTCGATGTTGGTGGGCTTCTTCATATCATCACACCCAATGGCTATGAGGATATTTGGAGGCCTTACTGTCGGTGGAAGTTGAAAGCTGAGCCCAGTCAGCTCTTAATCAATCATGTCAGTTACTTCGAGCCGAGAGCTTTACGAAAGTATATTGAGGCTCTTGGTTTTACGACTCAGACTTGGTTTATCTATGATTTTAATGGAACAAGATGGGGGAGAGCGAGAACAATCACCGAAAAACAGATGGGCGACCCCTTGTTAGATATTTCGGCCCAAGAAACGATTCAAGAATTAAAGAGCGCGAGTTCAAGCCTAGAAGTGACCGAAGATCCTTTGAAGAAATCTTGGTGGCATAGTTTGAAGCTTCGATGGCTCACCGAGCTTTATTGTTTTTTAAAAGAACAGCGCTGGTTTTGGTTAAATGCAGATCACGGAATCGGCCACGAAATTTTTGCGACCTTTAAGAAGAGACACTAGCGGGGCTCTTGGCTGAGTCCTTTTTTGAGGGATTCAACCCGTAAATCAATGAAGGTGGCAAGTTGTTCGTGGGAGTACTCGAAATCGTAGTCTAAATGTGCTGGCAAATTTTGTACGAAGTTGGCTTCAAAGCTTGCAATTAATTTTTGAATTCTATGGATTTCCACCTGAGTTTCATAAGAGGGAATCATCCCATACTGATTGTCTTGTCGAGGAGAAAGATGCTCAAGAACTGCTGCGGTCACCAAGCTGGACCATGCCTTTATCAGATAGCGCAGGCTTGTTTGTTGAATCAGGTCTAAAGCGTGAAGCTTATAGAGCTGGGTCTCAGGCCTATGTCGCTCAAGTTTGTTACGGGCCTCCGTGACGAGGACAATATTCCCAGTTGCAGTATCTATGGAGCTCGCGAGTAAGGAAAGTGTCCTTCTCTCGGCAGCGTAAAAGATCTGCTGAATCGCTTCAGACTCAGTTTCAAGATCAAGGCGTAGATCGTTGAAGGCAGCTAAGATTGTGCGGGATTGATCTCGAAAGTGGTCCAGTATGATTTTAGGAATAAGTATACCGCCCATATGATAAGAGACATCATGGACAAAAAGAGGGCCTTCCATCGCGATAGGAAATTGGTAGTTTTGAACCCGAGCCAGATAGGCTCGATCATCGACGACCCCCATCCTTTTAGAATAGTAAAGTCGGGCCGCGATCTCTTCTTGGTTCATTTTTCTTAAAAGTTCATTTGCTTTCTCAGTTTGAAGGTTGAAGCTTTGAATGGGTGGGATCTGCATTTCTTCACCGGAGATCATTTTAATGCCAAACCAACTTGCAGTTTCTTCTCCAAGGATAATGATCATGGCTCGAGGATCGCCCTGGATCGCCATCTTTCCTTCGATAAATCTAGAATCCCAGTTGGATCCGTAGCGCCACAGTTTAAAGTGTAAGATTTTTTGTTCGTCTAAGATGGCCGTGGCCTGAACGGTTGCTTCTTCTGCGGCGGGCTCAGAGGCCATGCTCAAATCTAAGTAGCTTCTCGCTGGCGAAGCTTGAAGACTTTGTTCGCAAAGTATTCGGGCCTCTGGACGGCTAATCCCATGAGCCATACAAAATTGGCCTGCGGTAAATCCAAGCAAGGCCAAAAGGGTCGTGCCTAGATTAAACGGAACTCGGCGAGCAGAATTAGCTGAGTTCAATTGAATCATTCTCGTGAAATCCTTCAACAGGGAGCTGTGGGGGCGATTTATTTTAAGGGGAAGATTAATAACGCATTACGCCAAAAAGGCAAGTCAGATCTGAAAAATTCCTGCATCAAGCCCGGGTGTCGAGTATGGTCGACCCAAATTTACTTATGGGGGGCCATATGTCTAAATCTCTAAAGTTCTCGCTTGTCCTATTATTTGCTCTGTTTTCTGGGGCGTCTTTTGCCCAAGTGACTGCTGGATCTTATTATAGCTGTGTTGCGCAGATCTTAAAAAACGACACCCCTCAGGCCCAGGCCAATTTTGTCGTGGCTTGTGGATCTGAGACTTTGTTTACTCACGAGATGAGGTCTTTTGATCAGCAAAGTCCTAAGGAAATTGCCGAGCTGAAGAGTGGTTTTTTCACTCTACTTCAAGGGCTTGTTTCTCCCGAGGGACAAAAATGTTTCGAATCCGATACCGAGCTTTTCTGGTTTGGAATCTGTCACCAATAGGAATCTTCGAAAGGTCCGCCCTTATTTGCTGCGATCTTTCCGGTCGCAGATAGGGGCGGCAGTCCGAGTTCTAAGCCTTTGAGTTCCAAGCGCTCAATTCTTTTATGCCTCTTTCAGAGTATGGGCTTTTACGTAGCTAAAGTGACGAAGAATCAGTCACGTGATGTGACAAGTTTTGAAATCTCACTCTGTCTCAATGTGAGAATCTAAAAAAAGTTAAAAAATTTCTACTCTTAGTTGCGTTTCATCTTGAGACAGCCCTTGGCACGTTTTGCACTAATACATTCTGTGTTTACAACTTTAAGGGAGATCTTATGAAACTTTTAATTCTATCTTTTTTTGTATCAAGTCTGGCTTACGCTAATGGCGAAGTGAATCCATTTACGGGTCTATCTGCCTACGACCAACATATTCGGGCCGAGGTAGGGATTATTCCCCCGAGTGGAAATTATGTTCAGTTAAGTGAGCATAATTGGGCGCCGGAGTTGCCGCGTGAGACCGCGGCCCGCGAGAGGGCCGCCAATGCGCGAAATGCTGAGCGTTTGAATGGGAGGAGCTCTGTAGGCTCTCAGCCAGTCGCAACTGCGATTAGCACAGACTCTCCAGAGTATAAAAGATATAAGGCAAATTATGCAGATTACCTTCGGGAGCGAACTCGCGCGAACGCTTTTACTCAGTTAGATCCAAAAACCAACGCTCTTCTTCCCCACCTTGGGGCTTATCGCTTCACTCGAGAAAGCCTAGCGGCCCAAGAAGTTCTTATGGAAGAGCAGCGAGCAGATTTTAAAGCCCGCATGGATCGAGTCGCAAAAGGTAGAGCGGTTAGAAAAGGTTCTTCGGGAAAAATTCATAGTAGTCTTATGAAGGGACTAAGTTTCTTTGGTGTACTCGCAGCGATTGCGGGTAAATCGGGTGCA
>CAYMDP010000004.1:0-98407 GCA_964389375.1 uncultured Pseudobdellovibrionaceae bacterium
TTTTGTGGCTTTGCTTTCAAAGTGAGTCGTTCAGCTTCTTATCTAGCTCTCCGGATGCATCCAAGGCGGAAAGCTCTGAGTAGCCGCCGATAAATTCTTCACCGATAAAAATTTGCGGGACCGTACGATGCCCCGTTTTTTCGATAAGATTTTTTAGTTCATCATCTTTGCCATCTAGATTTATATCTTCAAACTCAACTTGTTTACGCTTTAGTAAATTTTTGGCGTGAACACAATAAGGGCAATAACTCCAGCTGTATAATTTTACGATTTTCATAGTCTTATCTTTACATGAAACTGGGGGAAAAATCATCCATATTCAGTTGATTCAATGACTGGGCTCTGCGGATATGTGTCTCAAATAAGACCTCGGCTTCTGGATAGGTCCGACTGAGTGCCTTAAGCCATTGTTTTAAACGAACTAAGGCGAAGTGATCCCCTCGGTGCTGCTTGGATTGATTTAAAAATTCGAAGATCCACTTGCGGCGAAGCTCTTGCCAGCTTAAGGGGTTGAATCTATCACCACGAAGCATGGACTTAATTTGAAGTGCCAAATCGGGTCGAGCGACAATTCCCCGGCCCAAAGCCACATTTAAACAGGCCGAGGCTTCACGACATAAAAGGTAGTCTTCCTTGGTCCAAATGTCTCCGTTTGCGATCAGTGGAATATCAATCTGCTCTTTCATAAGAGCAATAAATTCCCAATGCGCTGGAGGTCTATAGCCCTCGTCCCGGGTGCGGGCATGAACAACTAGTGCGCTTGCACCTGCATCGCCGACTGCTTTTGCAATTTCTTTAACCAGGGACTTGTCAGAAAATCCAAGTCGAACCTTTGCGGTCACCGGACACAAGTCTCCGACAGAGTCTTTAACCTTAGAGATGATTTCGAAAAGGCGCTCGGGATTTTTTAACAGAGTCGCTCCACCATCGTGGCGATTGACTGTTTTTGCCGGACAGCCAAAATTTAAATCAATCCCTGGGGCCCCAAGTTCTTGGGCAAATTTGGCGTTTTCTGCAAGAGGACCGGATTGGCCTCCTAAGAGCTGAACGAAGACGAGCTGACCTGAAGACGTCCTTCCCTTGGTTTTTAATTCCGGACAATATTTATAAAATACGGAGGCAGGATTTAGTCGGTCAGTGACCCGAATAAATTCGGTCACGCAGCGATCAACACCTCCGATCCCTGTTAGAATATCTCTCATGATGGGATCGATAACTCCTTCCATCGGAGCTAAGCTAATGATCGGGGCAAGAGGGTCTTGTGAAGTCAAATTGTGCAAAATCTATTTACGCCCCATAGTGCAAAGAATTTCGAAGTGTCTGGCTTCTACCGGCTGAACGGATAACCTTTGTCCTTTTTTAATGACTAACATTTCCTTTAAAGATTGATTTTCTCGAATCTGGTCAAGGCTGATATATTTTGGGAAGACCTCTTTAAACTTCACTCGAACCCCAAACCATCGGGGATTTTCTTTTGTGGACTTTGGGTCAAAGTATTCGGATTTTTTGTCCCAGGCAGTAGGGTCGGGTTCGGCCTTAGAGCTGACCTCGGCAAGGCCCGCGACTCCCGGGGGCGTGGCATTAGAATGATAGAACAAAATCAAATCCCCGGGCTTCATGTCTTTCATCATAAAGTTTCGTGCCTGGTAGTTTCTGACTCCATCCCAAAGGCTTTCTTTTTTATTTTTCAGATCTAAAATTGAGAACACATCGGGCTCGGATTTCATAAGCCAGTATTGAGGGGAAGACATCGTCGGCTCCTTATTGGACTCTGGCCTCAATCCATAACGGAAAGCGGCGAAGGACACAAGCTTGACGAGGGATTTTTAGCTCAATACTCTGGGGCTCTTAAGTTTATCAACCAAGAGGTGCTTTTTGAGCTTTCGAATTGAAAAAGATAGCATGGGTGAGATTCAGGTCCCAAGTGAACGCTTGTGGGGGGCTCAAACTCAAAGGTCGATTCAAAACTTTAAAATTGGCGGAGACCGGTTTCCACGGGAAATGATCCGGGCCTTAGGGGTGTTAAAAAAAGCAGCCGCTCGTGCGAACTTGGATTTAGGACTTCTGGAAGAAAAAAAGGCCAAGTTTATTATTCAAGCGGCAGATGAAGTTAAAGTGGGAAAGCTAGATCAAGAGTTCCCCTTGGTGGTTTGGCAGACGGGCAGTGGAACGCAAACCAACATGAACAGCAATGAGGTGATCGCAAATCGTGCGATTCAACTGATGGGTGGAAAACTCGGTGATAAAGCGGCGGGCATTCACCCTAATGATGATGTCAACAAAGCTCAAAGTTCGAATGACACCTTTCCAACAGCGATGCATATCGCCGCAGCAGAGCGCGTGGTTCAGCACTTGATTCCTCAGCTCGAGTCTTTGGCAAATGCGCTAGAAAGCAAAGAAAAGGAATTTGCAAAGGTGGTCAAGATTGGTCGAACCCACTTGATGGATGCAACCCCATTGACTTTAGGGCAAGAATTTTCTGCCTACGCCTGCCAGATCAGAAACTCCATCAAAAGGCTGCAAAGTGCATTGCCTTTAGTTTTAGAACTCGCTGCAGGAGGGACTGCCGTCGGAACGGGCTTAAATACCCATCCCGATTTTGCAGTCCTAGTTGCGAGGTATATCGCTGAAGAGACGGGATTAAAATTTGTAACCGCTCCGAATAAGTTTGAAGCTCTTGCGGCTCACGATGCTTTGGTTCAACTTAGCGGAAGTCTTAAGACGGTGGCCTGCTCTTTAATGAAGATCGCAAATGATATTCGTTTGCTTGGAAGTGGCCCTCGGTCAGGAATTGGGGAATTAATTTTGCCAGCCAATGAACCTGGAAGTTCGATTATGCCTGGAAAGGTCAATCCCACTCAGTGTGAGGCGATGACAATGGTGTGTGCACAGGTCATTGGAAATGACATGGCTGTCAGTGTGGGTGGGTCCACGGGACATTTTGAGCTTAATGTATTTAAACCTCTGATTATTTTTAATGTTTTAAATTCTATTCGATTGCTGGGTGATGCCTGTGAAAGCTTTACCGAAAATTGCATTCAGGGTCTTGAAGCCAATCATCAGCAAATACAAAAGCATCTCGAAAATTCTTTAATGCTTGTGACGGCCTTAAATCCTCATATCGGTTATGACAATGCCGCAAAAATTGCGAAGTCTGCCTATGAGAATGGCACGACCTTGAAGGAAGAAGCTGTAAAGCTTGGGCTTATGAGCGAAGAAAAATTTAATCAAGTCGTTCGCCCGGAAGATATGATTGGTCCAAATTTGCTGCCAAAAAAGGTTTAATCTCGATGCGGGTTTGTGTTTACTGTAGCTCGAGTGATCGAGTGGCACCCATTTTTATGTCTGAAATCCAAGTTCTCGGAGAGTCATTAGCTGAGGCGGGCTTTGAGGTCGTATACGGGGGAGCCAGTGTGGGCCCCATGGGAGTTTTAGCTAGAGCCGCCCTCAGTCGCGGGGGCAAAGTCCATGGAGTTGTGCCGAAACAGGACTTTATGTTGGACATTGTGCAAAGCGGTATGACCTCTCAGATCGAGGTCCCAAGTCTGTGGGAGCGAAAGCAAAAAATGCTCGAGATGTCCGATGTTATTTTAGCCTTTCCGGGAGGCATCGGGACCTTGGACGAAGTCACCGATATCTTGGCTTTGAAGACCACTAAAGAAACTGATAAGCCGCTTTACTTCTTAAATATCTTCGACTTTTGGACCCCATTCTTAGAAGTGCTGGAACTCATGGCTCAACAAAACATGATTTATTCTGACTTAAGCCATTTCTACCAAAGTTTTACCTCGACCGAAGACCTTCTGTCTGAGCTGAAAAAGCTTAAGGCTTAAGCGAACGGAATATATTTCAATGCATCATTCTTCATCTGAAGACTTTACCTTGGGCTCTTCTTGGTTCAATATAGGCCCATGAGTGAAATTTTAACGAGTCTTCCTGCTGTTGCCCAAAAGATCCACACCCATTGCAAAAAGTGCGATGTCGACCGCTACCAAGTGGTTCTCGCTCACCCGACTAAGACGAGTGCAAAAATTCAGTGTGAAGTGTGTAAAGCCAAGTCGACCTTTAAGCTTGCGAAACCTAAGAAGCCGGTTGTTTTTGGAAAAGCCCCGCGCAAGTCCGCAGCGGTTAAATCAATCGCAGCTCAGTTTGAAGAGCTTAAAGGTAAGACCGATATTTCAAAAGCTCAGCCCTATAAAATGACTGGAACTTTTTCCGAGAGATCCGTGATTGCGCACCCAAAGTTTGGAGTTGGTTTTGTGACCAACGCCCTTGCAAGTTCTATCGAGGTCATTTTTGAGGACGCTCAACGAAATCTTATCCATAATCGCCAAGCCTAAGGCTTCGGTTGTTCAGCCTTTTCCTAAGAAGAGACGAGCCCCCGATTTCGAATTATGAAAATCTTAAGCTACAATCTTTGGCATGGTCTCAGTCCCAAGGGCCTTCTTGAGTTTGAAGAGCTCGAGCCCAAAGATCGACGACTCAAGCGAGAACAACTTCAAATCGATCTTCTTAAAAATACTGATGCCGATTTATTTTTGTTTCAAGAGGTCAATCCGCTCTCTGAAAGAGGTCCTGATTTTGAGAGAATTCTTCGCAAAAGAGGCGAGTGGCTTGCCGACAATTCGGGTCTTAAATTTGCGGGTTTTGGTTTTCCAAAAAACCTTCAAACTGGCCTGGCTACATTTTATTCAGATCAGTTTATCCTTCGAAATAAAATAGCCAGTCGCCTCAGTGGTCCTCCAGTGGGGCAGTATTTTTCGCTGCAACTGAAAGAGTCTCGTTACGCTCTTGCTTTGGACTTAAACCATCCGAAGTGGGGTCGGGTTTTGGTGGTGAATCTTCATCTGCACCATGGACTTGAATTTACCGAGGGCCTAAGACAAAAATTTCGTGATTTAGTCTCTGATAAAATGCTGACTGAAGGGGCTAAGGTGGATTTATTTTATCGCCTCGGAGAAGGGGAAAGGCGAAGACGCCTAGAGCTAGAGTGTTTATTGAAGCAAGTTAAAGAGCGACAAAATCAGTATGCGATGATTTTGATTGGCGGAGATTTTAACTTTTCACCCGAGGATCCTTGCTATCAATTGATGAAGGACCAGGGCTTTACTGACTTAAACCATGCTGGGGGTCCCACCTATGACTTGGTTGACAATAGCTCACATCGAAGTTTTCTTAAGGATTTCCCCATGCCTTTGCTTTTCGAGGACCTGACTTTCGATGAAAAAGTGAGAAGTCGGATTTTGGAAATTCTTAAAGAGCATGACGAGCGTCCTCGAAGAATTGACTATCTATGGGCTATGCCCTCTAGCGGCGATCTTAAAATCCAGTCCGTGGCTCGAGTTGGGGACAAAATTGAAGATGAGATGACTCCCTCGGATCACTATGGAGCTCAGGTTGAGATTGAATGGAACCACTAACTCCTATCCTTGGCTCTTTGTTTCTTGGGCTTTTAGTGGGGCTGCTTTCATCAGTTTTAGGAATCGGCGGCGGGATACTTATTGTCCCACTTTTACCCCTACTTACCGGTTTGTCGATTAAAGAAGCCATTGCAACCTCCGTGGCCACGATCAGTGTGGTGGTGTTTAATAATTGTGTGGCCTTTCAGCGTCAGGGATTGATCGATTGGACTACGGTTCAACGCGTGGGGGGGCTTGCCGCACTGGGCGCCGTCAGCAGCGCCATTTGGACTCCTCATATTCAGGATTTTTACTTAAGTGTGATATTTGCTGTGGCGCTTTGTTTTTTAAGCTATCGAAGTCTGTCTTCGATATGGCGGGTGGATACAGGGCAAATTTTAAAGCCGAGCTCAAATTTAAAGAAGTTTGGTTTTCCCTTTATTGCGGGGAGTTTGTCGGGAATGAGCGGGATCGGTGCTGGGATTATTTTGTCCCCTTTTCTTATTCGCAATCGACTGACTTCCCCTGAAAAAATCATCCCCAGTGTGAATGCCATGATGTTTTTATCTGCAATTGCGGCCAGCTTGACCTTTCTTATTGATGCCACTGTAAATGATCGGCCAAGTTGGGTCCCATTAGAGATTATGGGGGTACTTTTGATCGGGGCCTTCTCTTCTTCTTGGTTTGGACGAAGAATTCAATCGAAGCTAAACCCACATTTAAGGGCGCGACTTTTAGTTTTGTGTTTGCTTTTGGTGTCGGTCAAAGTTGTTATTGTGGATATCTACTTTAATCTTTAGTTTCTTATACAAATTGTTTTGACGGGATCGATTTGATCCTCGAGTCTTAGGTGGCAAGTTTCTGAAATTTCTTTTGGGGGGATCCAATGAATTCAGTTCGAAGTGGCTTATTAGGGACGGTTTTATCTGGTTTACTATTCATAGGCAGCCTTGCTGGGGCAGCCTCTCCTTTTACCAATCTTAGGGACGACCACTCGATCCCCGAAGCTTGCCGGCAAACAGAAGTCAGACACTTTGAGCCAAGTGCACTCGAGTTTTTTACCGTCGGAGCTTTAGACGCCGAACGCGCAGGTTTTGACCATGAATATCCAATCGAAAGAGATCACGCGCGCCGTTTGTGGCAGATTCTAAAGGGCCACCCTCATAGAGACTCCCGTGCGCCGGACTCCATTAAGTCAACTCCGGCTCTGGTCCGAGATTATGAAATCTTGGTGAAGAATTACGAAGAAATGGATTTTGATTTTCGCAGCGAAGGAGAGATCTTAGAGCTTTTAGCGATTCAGCAGTTTTACTCTGGAATTTCGCGAGAAGAGTTCTTTATTACCGGATCGGTTTCTTATGGCGGCGACCGTGTGGCGGGCGAGTTAGATATGGTGATCGGTCGCAAAGAAAACTGTAAGGTGGTCGCTGTGGGCGAAGTGAAGCTGGGTAGAAAGTCAGTGGGCCATGCGCGACGCCAGCTCGAGCGTTTTAGAGGTTTTATCAATCGAGCGGCTGCGATCTTAAATGCACTTGCGCCAATGGAGCAAATTGGTTTAAAAACCTCCTGGTGAGCCGAGATCAAGATATTTACAACAAATTACAAGAGGCCTTTTTGCCTGAGCATCTTGAGGTGCTCAATGAAAGCCATAAGCACAGTGGACCTGGATCAGACACCCATTTTAGGGTCTTGATCGTATCCAGTGTTTTTGAAGGACTCAACAGAGTCCAAAGGCAGCAAAAGGTCTACAAGCTTATGGAATCTGAACTTCAATCCGGAGTCCATGCTTTGGCTCAGCAAACTTTAACGCCTTCAGAGTGGGCAAAGAGCCAAAATCCAATTTCAAGTCCCACCTGTGCCTCGAAAAAACAGTGAGTGCCCGGCACCTGGCAGTGGGACAATAGGTCATTTCAAAGCCAAAGCTGATTCTCTTTCTGAAAAAGTTGTTCCTCTGCGCTCTAAATCCCGGCCACAACACACTCGGTGTCGCATAAAATGTCATGATATTGAGCTTAAACTCAGGTCGGATGAAGTGGTCTGAGGTTCTAGGATAAATTCTGAATCTGACCTTTGATCTTAGCGATTAACAGACTTTGTCTTTCAATCTGAGGCTCGACTCGAGTTGAAACTTTTGTCAGTTCTCCGCACTCAAGCGCCTTCAGGCTATCCTTGCAGAGTTTCGATATTAGGGCTGTTTTCGACGGGCGCTTTTTAGGCATCTGTCTAACACTAGGAACCTTATACTTCTTTGACAAGACTTTTGGTCTCGGATATTGATTTTATTTCGCGGATTTTGTCTCACTGTCTCGAAGGAGGATCTATGTCCCACGAAATTATCTACACCATGAAAGGTGTCGGGAAAGTCTACCCTCCAAATCAATATGTTTTAAAGGATATTTACCTCTCTTATTTTTATGGCGCAAAAATTGGAGTGCTTGGACTTAACGGATCCGGAAAATCGACTTTATTAAAGATTATGGCTGGCGCCGATCAAGATTTTATTGGTGAAGCCTTCCCAGCCCGCGACTTTCGCGTCGGTTACCTCGAGCAAGAGCCCAAACTGGATGCCAGTAAAAACGTAAAAGAAAATATTCTTGAAGGCATGGGAGAGCTTCCAAAGCTGCTCCAAGAATTCAATGATATTTCAAATCTTCTGTGTGATGAAAACCTGGATCCTAATAAAATGGAAAAACTGATCGATCGCCAAGGGGTCGTTCAAGAAAAGCTTGAAGCGCTTGGTGGTTGGGAAGTGGATCAAAAAATTGATCAAGCCATGGAAGCGCTTCGTTGTCCGGATGGGGAGTCTTCGGTTGAGAATCTTTCTGGGGGAGAAAAGCGACGAGTTGCTTTGGCCAGACTTCTTTTATCGGATCCGGATATTTTACTTTTAGATGAGCCGACGAATCATTTGGATGCGGAATCTGTGTCTTGGCTTGAACACTTTTTGGCTCAATTTCCAGGCACTGTCATCGCCGTGACCCACGATCGTTATTTTTTAGATAACGTGGCCGGATGGATTCTAGAACTGGATCGAGGGCAAGGGATTCCGTGGAAGGGGAATTATTCATCTTGGCTCGAGCAAAAAGACGCTCGTATGGCGAATGAGCAAAAATCTGACGACAGAAAGATGAAGACCTTAGAACGAGAGCTTGAATGGATTCGGATGTCGCCAAGAGCTCGGCAATCAAAGTCGAAGGCGAGAATCTCGGCTTACGAAAATCTGTTAAAAGAACCCAGCCAAGAGAAGCTCAAAGAGCTGCAGATTTACATTCCCCCAGGGCCTCGTCTTGGAGAAATCGTTATCGAAGCTAAAGATGTATTTAAAGCTTACGGAGATAAAGTTCTGTTTGAGAATCTAAACTTCTCGATTCCTCGTGGCGCGATCGTAGGTATTATCGGCCCCAACGGTGCAGGTAAAACGACTCTATTTAAGATGATCACCGAAAATGAGAAGGCTGACTCAGGAAGCTTTAAAGTCGGTGAGACAGTCAAGCTAGCTTATATGGATCAGGCCCGCGATAAAGTCAGTCCGGATAAGACCGTGTGGGAAGATATTTCTGGGGGCAATGACATCATCTCTTTAGGCGCGAAAGAAGTGGCCTCGCGGGCTTATGTCTCTTGGTTTAACTTCTCAGGCTCGGATCAACAAAAACGAGTCAAAGATCTTTCGGGTGGAGAAAAGAACCGTTTGTATCTGGCGAAGATGCTTCAGACCGGTGGAAACGTTCTTCTTCTGGATGAGCCCACGAATGATTTGGACGTCAATACCATGAGAGCTCTTGAAGAAGCGATCCTAGAGTTTGGTGGATCGGTCTTGGTTATTTCCCATGATCGTTGGTTTTTAGATCGGATCTGTACTCACATTATGGCCTTTGAAGGCGATAGCCATGTGGAATTCTTTAATGGAAACTACTCCGAGTACGAGGCGGATCTTAAAAAGCGTCTTGGTGTTGATGTGATTCAGCCGAAGCGAATCAAATACCGTAAGATTAAGAATTAGGTCCTGGGGACTGACTGGCTTAAGAGGCAGGACTAGGCGACTTTGGCGGGTTCATCCAGTCTGGCCTTTAGCTCTTGATCAAGGCTAAGATAAAACTCTTTAATTTGGCTGAATTTATCTGCGAGCTTTTTTTGGCTGGCTGAATCAAGCTGGTTTGCAAGATCCGGGTGGGTCTGTTTTGCAAGCTTGCGATAAACGCGTTTTAACGAGGGGCGAGAGATCATCTCGGGCACAGTCTCTCCCAACTCCTTATAGAGTACCTTAATCATTTCAAATGAACTTAGACTGAGGTTGAGGATATGAAGCTCTGGAACCCTAGGTCCTTCTGTTTTCTTTGGTCGAGTATCTTCTTTAGGCTTTTCAGAGACCTTTCGCTCATTCGCTTTATATGCGAACTGAATCTTGAAGGCTTTGGACTTAGATCCGATGGAATCTTTAAGCTCGATTTTATGGAAGGGGAATTGAAAACCCGTCTTAAATAGCTCATCGGAGGTCGCCGTGGAATTATAAGTCTCCTGGGCTTCGAACTGAGGTTCAACCAGGTACTCGTTAAGAATGTCTTGAAAGGACTTTTCCCTAGCCATAATGACCTTTCGGAAGATCAAAATCTAAATTTGAGTCGAGATTTTGACTCCCTTTTTAGCTGTTTGGAATAAGCAAAATGAGCTGTTTTGAAGGGAAGCTTTGGGTTTTCAGAGGGGGATTTTAGGTTTTCAGAGGGGAAAAATGGTGTTTTTGGGCGAAAAACTCACTTTTCCCCTATAGAAAGCAGTTTTTTGTTTGATTTTTATTTGGACATAATTCCTCATATGAGTATGATTATTTTGTGAGAATAAACAAAATGCTAACTTTCCTGGGAGGGATTAATGGCAAAAAAGAAGAAGGCAACTAAGAAGGCCACAAAAAAAGCGACTAAGAAGGCGACTAAAAAAGCCACTAAGAAAGCTACAAAAAAAGCGACTAAGAAAGCCGCTAAGACAACTAAAAAAGGGACTGCTAAAAGAAAGCCAAATGCTGCTTTCATGAGACCTTTGACTCCAAGTGCGGCTTTGGCTGCGGTTGTTGGCGCAAGCCCACTTCCTCGCACTCAAGTTGTTAAGAAGCTTTGGGCCTACATCCGTAAGCACAACCTTCAAGACGCTAAGAACCGAAGAAACATCAATGCAGATGCAAAGCTAAAGACCATTTTCGGTAAGGCAACTGTATCTATGTTTGAAATGACTAAGATCGTTAGCCGTCACTTAAGCTAGACGAAACCTAGAGAACTAAGGTTCTTTATGAGAAGGCCCATATAGAGATATATGGGCCTTTCTTTTTGCCCCTGTAAAAGATCCCTAGGTGTCAAAAATGTTCCAGACACTTCCCTTCAGCTCAAGTCCTCTCAGGGCCTGAGGGAGCTCTTAAAGCCCTCTCAGATTCATTTCTTATAGGCATATGAATTGCTTAAGGAATCTCCATCAATTCAATCTGAACGAGCCCCTCAGGGCAAAATGGAGAACTCTGGATGCCCCACCTCTTATTGGCTCTACTTTTTTTGACCTCTCCTCAGTTGCTGGCCCTCGACTTTGAAAAAGAAATTGCAAGGCAAGAGCGGGTGAGTGTTCGGATTGTGGATTCAATCAAAAGCCCAGAGGCCTCGGATCTAGATCGCTATAGCCAAAACGAAGATCTATCTCAGCCTGATAAAGGCTTGAAAGTCGCCCTGCTCCCTGCCAAAAAGAAGAAGTGAAAGCACTAAATTTGAAGCCTGGATTTAATGTTCGGGTCTATGGCATTTTATTAAATACATCGGCTCTTGATCGCTGGCCCTCGGACTGCCAGGTTCTTTTGATTCATGAACGGATCAAGGGGAAGGATCTGACCAAATTCCCTGGTGGGGGCGTCGAAACTGGAGAAGCCCCTGAGGAGGCTCTGGTTCGAGAGCTTGTCGAAGAGGCCAGTTTAGATGTAGAGCTTGGCCCCTTCTTTTATACGTCTAAAAAATTTCACCGCTCTTATTTTCGCCCCCAACAGTTGATAAGCCTTTATTGGAGAATCCTTCCTAAAGATCCAAAACTCGATCTGCTCAGCATAGAATTAAAGCCTAGCAAGTCTTTAGAGGACGGGAGTCGCATTCGGTTTCAATGGCATCTTATTAAGGATTTAGATGCTGGGGACCTGTCACATCCTCTAGATCGAGAAGTGTTAGAAGAATTGAAGGCTCGTCTGTAGACTTGCCGGGTTTTGGTCCATTTGTTATGCTGCCCAGCACGCAATAGAGCTGATGTACTCAAGGAGAAATTTTGACCCCGCTGAAACCCGATGAGATTAAATTGATGCGTGAAACCTGTCGGCTTGCCGCCAGGGTCCTAAAGTATACGGGAAGCCATGTGAGGGCGGGGATTACAACAAATGAGCTCGATCGAATCGCCGAAGACTACACGCAAAAATTGGGCGCAAGCTCGGCTCCATTAGGTTACCACGGTTTTCCAAAATCCATTTGCACCTCCGTTAACCACTGTATCTGCCATGGAGTTCCAGACTCGACGGTCCTTAAAGAGGGAGATGTAGTCAATATTGATATAACGACCTTCAAGGATGGGTTTCACGGAGACACATCGGCCACTTTTTTTGTCGGGAATGTTTCGGATGAAGCAAAAGACCTAACGGATTGTGCCTTTCAAGCGATGCATAAAGGGATTGAGGCCATTCGTCCCTCTGGAACGACTGGAGATATTGGTTTTGCCATCAGTAAATTCGTCACTAAGCGGGGATATTATGTGGTTCGTGATATCGGAGGCCACGGCATCGGCCGTAAGTTTCACGATGAGCCCTTTGTTCCATCTTATGGAAAAAAGGGTCGTGGCGAGCCCTTGATCCCCTGGACCTGCATTACTGTTGAGCCCATGGTCAATCAGACTTCAGCCGGAATGATCGAAAAATCTATACCCGAATCCTCGATCAAATATTACGAAACCGAGGACGCTTGTCTGTCGGCGCAATTCGAGCACACGGTTTTGATTACAGACACTGGCTACGAAGTTTTGACCCTATTGCCCGAAGGGTCTTCTTAAGGCCAGGCTTGTGCGATGCGTATCAGATCCATTTTCCCTCTGACATCCCTATGGCTTGTGGGCTGAACTCGAAATGGCGGTGTTCTTGACTGACCATCGGGCTATTTGGACTTGGAATTTTCATTCATTTCTGTCATTGTGGGTCGAAATAATTTCCAATTTAGATCCAGAAAAAAGGAGCTTTCAGTGAGAGAGGTAACTCGAATGAAGACGAAGACCCCGGTTCGGCCCATGCCCATTAAAATTAAAAAAACGACTCAGCTTGATTATCGCGTGTGCCAAGAGGCTATGGATAATCCCAAAAAATTCGATGAGCTTGCTCGTTGGGGTCGTGAAGAGATCATGATCGCTGAAACTGAAATGCCTGGCCTTGTGGCTTTAAGATCTGAGTTCGGAAAATCAAAGCCCTTAAAAGGTGCAAGAATTGCCGGTTGTCTTCATATGACGATTCAAACCGCAGTTCTTATGGAGACTCTAATCCATCTTGGTGCCGAGATTCGCTGGAGTTCTTGCAATATCTTTTCGACACAAGACCATGCAGCGGTTGCGATGGCTGCGGCCGGAATTCCTGTTTTTGCTTGGAAAGGCGAAACTGAGGAAGAGGCCAACTGGTGTATTGAGCAGACCATCACAGGTTGGGGAAAAGAAGGCTTTAATTTGATCCTTGATGATGGCGGTGATTTGACCAATATGATGCATGAGCCTCGCTTTGCAGCTTTGATGAAAAACATCGTCGGAATTAGCGAAGAGACAACAACAGGTGTTCATAACCTAGAAAAAATGTTGAAAAATGGAAAACTAAAAGCCCCTGCAATCAACGTAAATGATTCTGTGACGAAGTCTAAATTCGACAACCTTTACGGTTGCCGCGAGTCTTTGGCTGATGGAATCAAACGCGCGACAGATGTTATGCTCGCTGGAAAAGTTGCCGTCGTTGCGGGCTTCGGGGATGTTGGAAAAGGTTCTGCAGCGTCTTTAAGAAACTACGGATCTCGAGTTCTTATCACCGAAATCGATCCAATCTGTGCGCTTCAAGCCGCAATGGAAGGCTATGAAGTGGTCACAATGGAACAAGCCGCGCCTCTTGCTGACATTTTTGTCACAGCGACCGGTTGCATGGATATTTTGACTGAGAAACATTTCTCGAAAATGAAGAGTGGAGCGATTGTGTGTAACATCGGTCACTTTGACGTCGAGATCGATATGGCCTGGTTGAATAAGAATACAAAAGCTCGTGAGATTAAACCTCAGGTGGATATCCACGCTTTTAAAGATGGTCGTCAGATCATCGTATTGGCGAAAGGTCGCCTGGTGAATTTGGGCTGTGGAACAGGACATCCGTCTTTCGTTATGAGCAACTCATTTACCAACCAGGTGATGGCTCAGATCGATCTTTGGCAAAACGGCAAGAAATACCAAGACGTTGGTGTTTACCGACTTCCTAAAGAGCTCGACGAGAAAGTGGCAGCCCTTCACCTCGAAAAGATCGGCGTGAATTTGTCAAAGCTTACGGACAAACAGGCGAAGTACTTAGGAATGGATAAAAAAGGTCCATTTAAGCCTGAGCATTACCGCTACTAAAAAGTGCTCTGCACCTTTTCCTTGGTCCCTCGGCAATGGGGGGCAAAGGAAAACGGAAAAAAATTGATGAGTTCAGTGAAAGCGGCTTCGAAAGAAGCCGCTTTTTTTTAAAGAATGCTGAATCGAAGTCAGGGCCTAATCCAGAATTCTTAATTCGACTCCGGACTTTGTATTACATAGATAAACCATTTTTGAATTCCCTTGTTCATCGATATTGGGGTTTCTTCCCAAGCAGTCTGCAGGAATTGAAATCGTATACCTTAGTGGGCTTTTTAGTTGTCCATCCTGGTCTAGGAAGTAGACCAGACTGGTCCTAGAAAACAGAGGGCTATTATCAAAAAACAAAGCCGGGCGTTTTTCAGGGCCAAGTGTTAGGGGGACAAAGAGTTGTTTAAATATAGATCCCGGCAAAAAGGTCGATCTAAAGACGGGAATCTTCGAGTCAATAGTTCGTCCAATCCAGTTTCCTTGAACTCTTAAGGCCGTCGTCGTTTCAGTAAAATTCACAACTTCAGATCCGCGAACAAAGGTTTGAATGCTTCCAATAATCTGTTCTTCGGAAAGGGGAAAGCTTGTCTGAATCTCTAAGAACTGCTGATTTTTTAAAACAAGTGAGCGCGAGACAGTGTTTGTGTAAATCCCCTGAAACGAGCTGCGCAACTCGAGTTTTGCTTCACTTAAATCCCAGGCTTCTTGAATCGAATTTCTAGACAGATCGTTGGGTCTTGAATCGAGGCGACTTAGGTCTTCGATTTGAAGGGGATGACTTAAGGTTTTGATAGTTTGGGTCATAAGTTCGACATTGATTCCTCGACCCAGCCTAAACATAAGATTAAGCTTCCCATCTTTTCGATTCTGCTGACTCTGAACTGCGAAGCCGAGGACTTCAACGTCTTGGGTCTCATCGCCTTTAAGGACCGACCGAACATACTTTTCAAAGGCTCTAGACATTAGAGTTCTGGTTTGAAGTGTCCAGATCCCTTTGTCGTTTTTTACCGGATTTAGATAATAGATTCGACGAGCTTCGAAGTTTTGTTCAAAGTCCAAAGGGTTCGGACTTAGATCGGCCTTTGGAATCAAAGCTGTATCCCAGTAGACCGGAACTTTTATTGATCCAAGCTCGGGGTGATCGATTCTTCCGATGACTAAATCAGAGGGGACGCGATAAGAAGGAACACTGCCCTCATAATCTAATGTAAAGCGATGCCGGATCTGAAAGCGATGATCTAAGTAAACAATATCGACATCTTTAACTTCACCCTTTTCATCTGGGACCAGAACCATCAAAAAATAACTTTGCTCGGCCGTATCCAACCAATAACCGGCCAGGGGACTAAAACCTCCGAAAGGGCTTAAGGCATTCGGAATGACCTGAGATAGAGTTTTGGCTTGCCCATTCTCGAGGCTGACAATGTTGACATTGATCGAGGAATCCTCATTTTTGCTCCAAGTCCAGTATTGAGCTTGGTTCGAAAGGCCCATGTTAGACAAAGTAAAAAGATCCGAAGCTTTTGTTTTTTCGGGCAGTCCTTGAATTGCGAAGATCTGCTTCGTAGCTTGCGTCAGATTTTGAGAAAGCAGGACTTGGTGTTGATAAGACCTTTTAGCGATCATGACTTCATAGCTCAGACGATTCTCTAGATCCAGATTCTGCACTCGTCCTTTTGCTATGTAGTGGTCCGTTTGACCAATACGTTGAACAAATTGAAGGGACTGAAACTGAACTTTAGGGTTTTTGGACTGCACAGAGAAGTCCGAGGCCTTTGAAGGACGACCTTCAATTAAAATCGGGAGTTCGAATTGAAGACTTTTTGGATCGACCTCCACCTGTTCGATGCCTTTAAACACTGGCGCCTGGAATAAATTGAGTGAGGATTGTTGGGCGGCTCTCTCGATATGAAGCAAGCCATGGGAGACCTTTGGATAGCCTTCTTGGGCCGAGGCCAAAAGCCGAATTCGGATTTGTGAGGGAGTTTCTTCCGGATAAAGGCCGCGTAAGATGGCCGCAGCCCCGCTGACAAAGGGAGCTGCTTGTGAGGTTCCAGATTTTAGGTCATAGCCTTTTGGACCAAAACGCTCTGAAGAAATATGAAGTGGCCAAATGCTGAGGATCTCTTGGCCAGGGGCCAACAGGTCAACATGTCCACCCCAGTTCGAAAACTTCGCAAGCTCCGCATTAAGTCCAATGGCTCCAACGCAGATGACGTCTTTGTATGCGCAGGGAAAAATCTGGCCCTCATGATGATCATTTCCAGCAGCTGCAACGATGACCGCTCCTTGAGCAAAGGCTTTTTTAAAGACTGCTTCCACTTTTTCATTGTTTAGACTTCTCGGCCAACCCATAGAAAGGTGAATCACATCAGCCTTCATTGTGATTGCATGCTCCATCGCCAGGATCACTCGGTCAATTAGACCAACTGTGGGTCCAGCTGCGGGCACATTCGGGTCGGTGGCGCCACCTTCACGATCATCATAGACCTTAAGAGGAAGAATTTGAATGCGGCTTGAAAGTCCTGAGATCCCTTCTGAATTATTTATCTCTGCGGCCATAATTCCGGCCATATGGCTGCCGTGCCCCTTATCATCAATGAACAAATTTTTGAGTCGGGGATTGCGCGCCTTAAAATCTAGACCCGGTAGAACTCGGCCCTTCAATTCGGGATGATCCTTGTCGAGGCCCGAATCAAGAATTGCGACGATAGGATCCTTTTTTAAAGCAGAATCGAAATTTCTCCAAAAAATTTTAGCCTTTGGACTAAGAGTGGTTTGGGTTTGATGAATATCATCCAAGTCTTCGACCACGACTTGGCCCGAGTTGAACAAGGGCCACTGAAAGCGAATATAAGGATCGTTGCTTGGAGCGCCCTCAAGACTTGTGGACGGAGTCAAAGAGGCAAAGCTTTTGAGGCCAATAAGAATAAGAGACAATAAAATTATAGGTTTCATCTTCAGTGACCTCATAGGGGATTCACAATCCAGTTAATAAAGAATTCTCCGCCGGCGATCCCCATCTGTCCCTGTAGGGCATTCAAAGGGCCTAAAACATCGTAAGACCCCACTTCTCCAATTGAAGGAGAAGTAATACTTTGATCCCCGGTCTCGGTGCCAACCCGAAAGCCTTGAATCATTCCCCGGGCGAAGAAGTTTTTTTCTCCTCCGACCAATTCGATCACACCCTGAAACTCCAGCTGAGTCTCTGCGACGTCAAGGATGTCGTTAAGGGCGTAGACCATGTCTCTGCGGTTTCCAGAGGCCATCGAGCGTTTCATTTTCTTAAGATCTTTTTGCATCGAGACAATCCAACCGTTTTGTAGGTCCGTTGATTGAACTTCGCCACTGTTGTATTGAGGCCGCTTTTCATATTTAAGAAAAAGCCTTTTGATATCTTCATTGGTCAAAGTCAAAAGGTGCTCAAAGGCCCTTCGGTACAAAGAGACCTGCACTTGAACTTGGTAAAACTGAACCTTTTCGGTGTTATGGAGTACTGGGCGTGCAAAAATGTCTCGACCAAACATCTGTCGGATGTCATCTAGGACCTTGTCCAAATTTTTGCGACTGATCTGCCAACCCTTCCATCTGTAACCAATGCCAGCGAAAAGCTTTTCTAGTCCATCCAAAGAATTATTCATCTCAGAGTCCACAGTCACCATTCGTGAGATCGAGCTTCCTAAGATTGTGTCCCCTGGGTTTCCATTCCCCCCGGTGCGGATCTGAAAATTTGGTCGATCTAGTTTTTCTTGGATCAGTTCGTTGGTTAGATCCAAAGCGACCGTCTGGTAGTCCTTCCCGGTCCGAATTCCTCTAGAGCGACGGAGAAAATCTCTTTGGCTTCCTTCGGGGTGAATGACTTTGATGTCATCAGCAAAAGTGGACTTAAGATAGTTCCAATGAAGAAAGCGAAATCGTGGTCCGTGTTCCGAAAAGTCATGCTTAACCTGCCAAGGTTTAAGCTCGCTTTTTAAATAATCGAGTGAGGCTCCGCGCATGGCGGCTTGAACTAATAATAGATTGTCGAAAAATTTCGGATTCTTGTCTAGGTCAGGATTGATATCTATATTGAAGTAATTAATCTCTGCGACACCATCTATGCGCTTATAACCCAGTTCGATAATGGGAATATGAAAGTTAAGGCCAAGGGTGATGGAAAAGTTATTGTAAGCTGCCGGATCGATATAGACCTGAACAGTGTTGTTATCTTTGTGAAAAATATGAACTCGACTGATACCGATAAGATCATTTTGCATTCTAAGAGCCAGATCCGCTTGACTGCTAAGCCCCTTGCCAATGCGAAATTCAATTCCCGGAGCCAGTGAGGTGCTGGTGATTAGAGAATCACCCACTCCAAAAAGTGTTCTAAACTTTTCCATCTCTTCCTTAAGAAGAGCAATTTTTCCGTCTTTATCTTCTTCTCTTTGTTCTGGAGTCAGTTCTAATACGGACTTTCTTAAGGATTCAATTTTATCCAAAGGAGCTATGGCATTGTTGACTAAGGCTGGAACCATAATGTTTTTGAAAGGTTCAGCCAAACCTGCTCGAATTGATTTTAGTGGCTTAATATGTTGATAGGTTTTTACGAAGGCAATTTTTGCTCTTCCGGAAACACTGACATTGGCCGGAAAGCCTTCTCCAAGAGCAAAAAGACCTCCGTCAACTGCAAAGCCGACAGTGTCGGCGATTTGTACTAGATTTTCTGTTCCAAGATAATTTCCAGAAAGGATGTCACGGCTCGCGATAATGTTCGAGTTGTAGTAGGGAGTACTCCAAAGTCCTCGAGGGGTGGGCGTCACTGTTCCCGTTCGAATAAATTCTCCAAATTGCCTTGCAGAGACATCCAGTTGTCGATCTAGAATTTCCCAGCCCAAATCGGTTCTTGGAAGAAAACGCGAGTTAAACTCAGAAACTGTATTTGCAATCGCATTACTAAGTCCGATGGACTTAATTAAGCCGATGATTTCTTCGCTAGACAAAGGTGAATTTGGATCGGTTCCGGCAAACTCCCTGGCGTAACCAGTCCATTTTTTTCCGATCAACTTCCCATTGATTAAGCGTTCTCCTGAGGTGATTCCAAGTTGTGCGGGGATTTCGCTACTTTCGTTTTCTAACTTGAGGGCTTCTCGGAGGGCATTTCGACGCGAAAGCAATTTTTCCGTTAATACCAAGGAGACCTCGTAAGGAAGGTCTGCGGACTTTACGATCTCTTCCCAGTCCTGGCGCTTCAGCTGCAACATTCGCCTTGTGATCCAACGCATGTCTTCAAAGGGTGGATTAAATTGGTCCGCATCTTCATAAGGGAGACAATACTGAGTGTTCGAAATTCGTCCAGGAAGGGGAGAGAAGAGATTTAGACTTTGGGGAACATCAGTTAAGGCAAAGGGAGCAAGCAAAGAATTGATCAGTCTTCGGCCTCGAATAATTCCGCTATTCATGTCACCACGGGCAAGAAGGTAAAAGCTGTCTTCAAAGTTATCAATGACCACAAGATCTTGAAAAGTGAGCTCATCATCTTGGGTTTCGGGATTCGAGGTCACCCAGCGTTCGCTTTCGATAAAAGTTTTCCTTTTGATCTCTCGAACAAACTCTCTTTTTTTGAAGGCGCTGCCAAAACGAACACGAACCTTTGCGACACGCTCAACGGCGGGAATATTGTAGCCAATTTTGCGCAGTAAGGTCTTTCTAAGTAAGATATTGTGGCCTTTTAGGTCTAACAAAAAGCGAAAAGTTTTGATCTGTCCGTCGGCGAATCTTTTTTGAGCAATAAAGCCTATCCGACCATTTGGAACGATATCTTCCGCTACGAATTCAACCTGATCATCGGACAAATTCAGTTTCAGGGCCTGGATGTCATTTGGGAGCTGCTTAGGGAAATCATCCTTCCATAAAACCGAGCTGGTGATTGGGTTGAGTGTTGAGAGGTCTTTGACCTTTCCGGATTCATAAAGCTTCCTGGCCTCGTCGGGGAGAAGGGTTTTTTCTTGAAAGTTTAGGTCCGAAGCGGCCTGCCTTTCGTATTGAAGGGGAAAGCATCCCGGAAGATCCTTAAAAGGTGCTGCGAAAATTTTGCAGCTTGAGAAAACTAGAATTGAACAAATCACAAGTCTCATAGGGAGCCCCTTTGTTCAGAAGCAAGCTAAAGGGATCTTGAGCTTTTTCTTCTGGCTGAAGACTTCCGATCTACAAAAGACATGCCGAGTCAGAGTCTTGCCTCGAAAACCTTCGAGGTCATTTTGTCATTAACCAATTTACATTCATGCGGCGAGTCTTCGAATTTCAATCGATAGAAATCCGCTTTCGAAATAGATCTCTCAACTGAAAGTTTCAGGATCAAAATGACACTGAAACGGCTTGGCACGAGCTTAGCTAAGAGAGGGTATGACTTCTGAATAGGGATCGTTTTGGGGTCATTTTGGGTCGGTTTTAAAAATATTAGAGGGGGGGCTAAACTTGAAAGTTTTTTTCATTTCTTATTCTTCCTCCTCAAAAAATCCTTAAGGAGGGTTCATATGAAAAAGTTACTAGTAGCTCTAACAAGCATCGCGATGGTGTTTGGCCTTGTTGCCTGCGGCGGCGGCGGTGGCGGAAATTCATCAACCGGCGGAACTTACTTTACACACGCTGAGCTTGCGGCTGAATTCGTCCGACGTGTTAACGTTGACGTTTCTGGATACGACATTCAGCTTGTTAAGACGAACACGCTTCAGACTGATTACATCGTAGTCTATGACTGGGTTTATGGAACTTATGATGCTTATTACCTTGGTGCCTACAACCCTGGTGAAAATCTTTATAACTACCTAGTTGCATATGACTATGCGTTTTACTACGACCTAGATGACGAAGGTGGAAACACTTACCGTGATTGGTTCTCTGGAATTCTTTTCGAAAAAGTTGAAGCCGGAACTAAGAACTTGGCTAAAATGAAGGCTTTCCAACAGGATTTCGCCATCAACAAAGCCGCTCAAGGCCTAGTTGCTGACTACGGAATGAGTGTTGAAAAGGCATACGACGCTGCTCGTTTTGCTTACAACCTTAAGACTTTGCCTGCAGGAACTTACTCTAAGGCAGATTACGATTCATTCGCTCAAGAGCTAACTGGATCGACGATCACTGAGTTCCAAAACGATATCGCTTCTGGAAACCTTTCTTCTTTGCAAGAGCGTCTTGCTAAAGCGGGTCAAGTTTCTGGAGCGGGTGCTGAAGGTGTTGCGAAATTGATCGCAGACATCGGCGCGAACTAGATTCTAGCTTTTAGAATTTGCTTCACAAGGGCTTCGACGAAAGTTGAGGCCCTTTTTTTTGCCCTTGTTTCGAGAACGAGGCGGTGACCTTCTCAAAAAGCTCGTCCTGATTTTTATAAGTGCTCCGCCTCAGCCGTCGGACATTCTCGGTCGGCCCGTAAGATTGCACATGACAACCATGTTCAACTTTGGGCCGCGCCTTAAGAAACTAGTCTTCGGCGGACACTTATTAAAAATGAGGACGGCCTTTCTAAGAAGACGACCTTGTGGTTTTTTTTGAGGTATTTCTTAGACTTGAATGTGAGAGAGATAGAATTTCAATTCGTCGATGCTTTCTAAAATGTCATCTAGGGCCCGGTGGGCTGTTTTTTTCTTGTACTGAAGGTTATAGATGTTGTTGAAGATGATCTTCCAAGATGTGACATCGAGCATGCGGTAGTGAAGCCGTTCAGAAAAACGCTTAAAGTACCGGTCGATGAAAAGGCGATCTTGTCCGATAGAGTTTCCGGCCAGGATCACCTTTTCGTTTAAAAAATGCTTATCTAAAAACTCGAGCATTTCATTTTCCACTAGATTGGGTTCGAGGCCAGAGGGAATTTTGTCGATTAAACCAGAATCACCGTGGTGTTTTTTGTTCCAGTCATCCATCCCATCGATCAGATGCTGGGGCTGCTTTATTATGGCGTGATATTGGTCAATAGCCTCAAATTTAAGGTCGGTGGCGATCATTGCGACTTCAATGACAACCTCCTTCTCAACTTCAAGCCCCGTCATCTCCATATCGAGCCACAGTAGTTTTTCCATCAGTTTCGTTCCTCCAAAATTACGCGGCTGGCGTCAGCTAGGATGTGTCTATTCATTTACAAAAACCAGCAAAACGCCTTCGTTTGCCTTTCCGTTGGGCATTTTATCAACTTGAAAGGGGTAGCCGGCCTGTTTTAAATATTTTTCTGCCTCTTCGCGCACAATTCCTGAGCCTTTTCCGGTCATAATTCTAAGGCGCTTGGTTCCTTTTTGTGAATGAGAGTGGATAAAACGGTCCATCTCATCCCAAACCTCATCTCGAGTTCGTCCATGAAGGTCAAGAGTTGGGGTCTTTTCGGGACCAGGCTTTTTAGTGTTCTTTTGTCCCAAGGGGTCTCCAAAATTCAAAAGCACAAGAAGGTGCGGCACAAAACTCAAGGCACAAAACAAAACAAAACGTAATAGGTAAAGTGGAAGTAAAAATGATAGAGGAGAGCCTGTGTCGGATCAAGGCCACTTAGAAAAATAATGCTGCGATGCGCGTAAGATGATGGCCCAAGTTCCAGATTTTAGGGGTGAGTTCTGATTGATTTCGAGGCAATATTGTTGGGCAATTTCTGAGGATTGATCGAGGATTCTTAAAGGAGTTTGAATGCAGGACAGTCTGCGGGGATTAAACGCACTTGTTTGTGGAGCCTCTAAGGGTATTGGGCGGGCCACGGCGCTCGCATTGGCCGATCGTGGAGCCAGAGTGTGTCTACTTGCTAGAGATAGTCAGAGTTTAAAAACTGTCGAGTCAGAGCTTTCTGGAACTGGACATAAAAGTCTTTCGGCAGACTTATCTGATTTAAATTCTTTAAGTGCTAAGGTTCAAGAACTGCTTCAAGCATGGGGTGGAATTTCTATTTTAGTTTGCAACAGTGGTGGACCCAAAGGTGGACCTTTGCTTGAGGCCGCAGAGGAAGACTTTGTACAGGCTTTCAAATCCCATGTTCTGGCCAACCAACGTCTGGTTCAACTGATTGCACCGAACATGAAAGAAAAAAAGTACGGACGAATTATCAACGTTATCTCAACCTCAGTAAAAGCACCGATTCCAAATCTTGGAGTCTCAAATACCATCCGCGGAGCCGTTGCCAGTTGGTCGAAGACTTTGGCATCTGAACTTGGACCCTTTGGTATTACAGTAAATAATGTTCTTCCCGGTTTTACTCAGACCGAGCGCCTTGAGACCTTGTTAAGCCAATCCGCTAAAGCTCAAGGGATGGATCGGGCGAAGCTTGCTGAAGATTGGAAGAAAACAATTCCGGCGAGACGTTTTGCCGAAGCTTCAGAAACTGCGGACGCGATTGCATTTTTGGCAAGTCCCCAGGCTTCTTATATTAACGGAATTAATCTGCCTGTCGATGGTGGCCGAACGGTGAGTCTATGAAGTTTGATGTATTTTTTTCGATCTGTCAGACCGAGGTCAATGGATATCTGCCTTCTGAGCGGGTGATGTTCGAAAATTTTTTTGATCAAGTCCGACTTGCAGATGAGTTGGAATATGAAACAGCCTGGATCGCAGAGACCCATTTGTCTTGTGAAACCCAGAAGAAAAATCCGAATGCGGTCATCCCTCATTTTATTGGCGAAATTGGCTTAAATACAGACATTCTGCAAATGGCTCACAAAGTTTTTGCTCAGACAAAAAATATCCAAGTGGGATCGGCGATAAGAAATATTTTGTGCAATGGGGGGCCCATCGCCCATGCGGAAGCGGTGAAGACCTTTTTAAGCCTTCATGGATTAAATCCTGCAGAAAAAAGAAGGCTGCATCTGGGCTTTGCCTCTGGTCGCTTTGAGTTTAGCAACAGACCTTATGGAATAGTCCCGCGTAACGATCTTGAGCAAGCAGCTTGGGGACCCTTAAAAGGAAAGATTCTTAGGCAGGGTACAGAAATCTTCTTAAGACTTCTTAAGGGCGAGACTTTAAGCTCTGAGGATATTCAGCCGATTATTTTAAAAGCTCAGGATTTTAGAAAAGAAGAAGAATGGAAAAAGGTTCAAGCCTTAAGCGAATCAAAGCAATCTGAAATTCAAATTCCCAGCTATTGGAAATTTGAAAAATTGGCGACGATTCCTTTTGATGTACGCCTCGATCTTTTGCGGCTGGTGATTGGGACTCACGATCCCGAAACTCAAGTTTTGGCAAATCAGCACTTGCCTGTTGGAGTCTTTAATCTTTCCATCACTCCACCAAAGGTGATTGAAGAGACCCATCAACGGATGAGTGAAAAGTATCACTCCAGTGGTGGTGCTTGGCGTAGAGAGTATATGCCAAGAACAGCGATGGTATTTTTAAATGAGGATCCAGAGCTAAACCCGGATCAGCAGAACGAGCAAGCCCATAAGATGGCCACCGCCGCTTGGGAGAACTACTGGAAGGCGATGGAAGGGACCTTAGACAGTAAAAAAGTTGAAGAGGCCGTTGGAAATGCCCTTGTTGGGAATGCTGAAAAAATTGCGAGTCAGATTAAACAAAAATATCATCCTGAAGACCGACTGATGCTGTGGTTCGATTTTAATAACCACGATAACACTTTCATTAAACAAAGCATGAGGGCCTTTAAAGAAAAGGTAGTCCCCCTATTATGATCAAACTGCAAAACTTTATTCATGGCGAGTATGTTCCGCCTCAAAGCGGGAAGTATTTTGATAATTTTCTTCCGGCGACGGGAGAGGTCTACAGTCAGGTCCCGGATTCAAACGAACTCGACGTCGTTCTTGCGATTCAGAGTGCCTCAAAGGCTTTCGAAAAATGGTCCGAGATGAAAGTTAAAGAGCGCTCGCAGATTCTTTACCGAATTGCGGATTTGATTGAGTCAAAGCTTGATGACTTGGCCTTGGCAGAAAGTCGTGATGTTGGAAAGCCCTTAAAACTTGCTAGAGAACTTGATATCCCGAGGGCCTCAGAGAATTTTAGATTCTTCGCTGGCCGCATTCTTCACCATGAAGAGCGGGCCACTCATATGGACTCAAAGACTTTAAGCTATACAGTGCGAAGTCCCCTTGGCGTCACCGGGCTGATCTCCCCATGGAATCTTCCCCTTTATCTTTTGACCTGGAAGATCGCTCCAGCTCTTGCTGTTGGCAATACTGCAGTTTGTAAGCCTTCGGAGGTCACGCCCATGACGGCCTATCTGCTAGGGCAGATTTTTAACGAAGCCGGTCTTCCTCCCGGAGTTTGCAATATTGTTTTGGGAAAAGGCGATCCTGCAGGGCAAACTTTGGTCTCTCATCCAGGAGTTCCGTTAATTTCATTCACCGGTGGAACTGCGACCGGTGAAAAGGTTGGAGTTGAGGCTGCGAAGCACTTTAAAAAAGTGGGTCTTGAGCTTGGTGGAAAAAATGCAGCCATTGTTTTAAAGGACGCAGACTTAAAGCGAGCGGTTTCTGGAATTGTGCGCTCAAGTTTTTTAAACTCGGGTCAAATCTGTTTATGCAGCTCGAAAATTTTGGTTCAAGAAGAAATCTATGAGCAGTTTTTAGAGCAATTTAAAATTGAAACAGAAAAACTTAAAATGGGCGATCCAGGTCAGTCAGATACCACAATGGGTCCCTTAGCCAGTAAAGCCCATCTAGAAAAAGTAAAATCCGCTGTGGCTCAAGCCGTCAAGGATAAAGCAAAAGTAGTGACCGGCGGAGATGAGCCAAAACTGGATGAAGCTTTGAAGAATGGCTATTATTTTAAGCCGACCATTTTAACGGATCTTTCGAACTGCTCGGACCTTCATCAGACAGAGATTTTTGGGCCCGTTGTGACGGTTCAACCTTTTAAATATCCTCACGATGCGGTGAAGTGGGCGAATAATTCTCCCTATGGATTGTCCGCAAGTCTTTGGACTCAAGACCTTTCGAAAGCCCACCGAATTGCTCCGCAAATTGATGCTGGTACGGTGTGGGTGAACTGTTGGCTTCAAAGAGACCTTCGGATGCCCTTTGGGGGAATGAAGGCCTCGGGTCTTGGCCGCGAAGGCGGCGACGACTCAATTGATTTTTACACTGAGCAAAAGACGATTTGTATTCAACTTTAGGAAAAGAGGTTGCAAGTGGCTAAGGGAAAGATCGTGGCGGGAGTTTTAGCGCCCCATCCGCCGCATTTGGTTTACGCTGAAAATCCAAAGCAAAATGAACCCAAGGCCGAATGCGGTTGGGAAACTTTGCGTTGGGCTTATGAAAGTTTAAGAAAAAGTTTAGAAAAAATTGAGTTTGATGTGCTTGTTATTCAATCTCCTCATTGGAGAACTCAAGTGGGGACTCATTTTTTGGGACTGCCGCACTTTAAGTCTTTAAGTGTTGATCCCATCTTCCCCAATCTTTTTCGTTATCACTACGACCTTAAGGTGGATGTGGATTTGGCAAAGATGATCCACGATGAGGCCAAAAACTCTGGGATGGTTGTTCGCATGATGGAGAATCCTGATTTTAGAGTCGACTATGGGACGATTGTGTCTTGTCATATGAGCCGACCTGCTTGGGATAAGCCCATCGTCGGGATATCCTCTCATGGAGCTGCAAAGTATTTTAATATGGAAGTCCTTCAAGCTGAAATGTTTCAGCTGGGGGAAGCGACTAGAAAAGCCGTCGAGAAAAGTGGAAAGCGGGCAGTACTTCTTGCCAGTAACTCTTTATCTCATCGCCATTTTGTCACTGAAAGTGATCCACCAGAGGATATGAGTAAAGAGCATATCAATAGTCACAATCAATACCTTTGGGATATGAAGATGATTGATTTGATGAAACGAGGCAAAACTAAGGAGTTGATCGATATTATTCCTGATTTTACCGAGCACGCCACCGCTGAAACTGATGGCGGAAGTTTATCTTGGATGTTGAGTGCAATGGGCTATCCGGACTTTCCTGCAAAAGTCCACGGATACGGAACGGTGATTGGCACTGGAAACGCGGTCGTCGAATGGAGAGAGGGAGCCACTTTATGATGAAAGCCTATGTTTTACCGGGGGTCCCCCATCCTTTGCTGGCTCCAAATCAAAATCCGGGCTGGAAGAAAATCCGCGAGGCTTACGATAAGGTTCGTCAAGAAATTGAGGCGCTGAATCCAGATGTACTGATGATCTACTCAACATATTGGCCCAGCGTGATCGGACATTTGATACAAGCTGATCCAAGTCCAGAATGGACCCATGTGGATGAAGAGTTTCATTACCTCGGGTCCATTCCGTATAAATTGAAGATCGATACCAAACTTGCTGAAACCTACAAACAAGTGGCTTGTGAAAAGGGGCTTCACGCACGAACGGTCAGCTATAAGGGGTTTCCGATTGATACGGGCTCAGTCGTCTGCCTTAAACTTTTAAATCCAGACAATCGTTTTTCGGCTGTGATTACTTCGAGCAACGTTTATGCGGACCGGGCAGAGACGATTGTGCTTGGAAAATCTGCTCGTGAAGCGGTTGAAAAAGAAAATAAAACGGCGGTCGCGATTGTTGTAACAAGTCTGAGCAATCGTCTTCATTCGGATTTTATTGATCCCAAAGACGATAAGATTCATTCCTTAAAAGATGAAGAGTGGAATAAAAAGTTTTTAGAGTTTTTTGAAGCGGGACGGCTAGAAGATATCTCACAACTCTCGAGGCAATTTCATCGCGAAGCTCGGGTACACAAGGTTTCAAACTTTAAACCTTTTTGGTGGCTTGCTTCCGTGATGGGCCAGAACAACAAGTATCTTGGCGAAATTTTAGAATACCAGCCCATCTTTGGCAGCGGAGCTGCAGTCATTGGGCTGACACCAACAGAAAAAGCGGCCAGAGACTTAGAGTTTGATGAAGAAGATCCTAGCTTTTATCCGGGCGAGCGAAATGTCTTGGACAGCCTTGGAAAAGATCCCGGCTCAGATGGCTTTGAATTCGCTGAAGATGGAAATGTAAATGGAGATTAAGATGCCTTATTCGGTTAAGGATATTTATCCATCCGACCCCTTAGGACAATCTCAAAAAGGAATTCCAACGGGACGAGATGTCGAGTGGGAACCCTTGGTGGATTACCGCCGAAATGGGGTCAGTGAAAATACGGTTCACGGAGCCTTGGCTTGGTATTCGGGCAACAAGTTGATTCATTCCTTTGGGGGAAACGTTCTGTGTTATGGCCGAAGTATGATGAAGCCCTTTTATATCAAGGTTTTTTCGAAAGAACTGGAGGCCGTGACAGATTGGCGCCAAAGAGCCATTAGTATTTCAAGTCATAACGGCACTGCAGAACACGTCGAGGTCTCTCAGTCTCTTTTAAGCGAAAGTGAATGGGGCTTGATGCAAACCCCTCTTGATTTGCCATTGGTGCAATTTGGCAGACAAGTTCGCAGACCCCGGCGCTGGTTTAATAATTCTTCTGGCCACCATGCCGCAATTTTAAAAGGCTGTAGACTTAAAGGATGGAATCGCGCCGGCTACACTTTGCCAAGCCATCCACTTTTCGAAGAATATCTAAAGATCGTTCGAAGTTACTTAGGCGAGAATTTTAAGGCCCTTCGAGTAGCCAAAGACGGCGATGGGCTTCCGACCTGCTCGATGACAGTGAACGAACTGGCTCAGTGTTATGCAGGCCTTGCGAAAAGAAAAAACGAAGACTGGATCTGGGAGAGTTTTATTCGTCATCCTGATTTAGTTGGGGGCTTTAATCGACTCGATACAACGGTCATTAAGTCCGGACGGGGAAAAGTGATTGCAAAAGAAGGTGCGGATGGTTTGCTTGGAATGGCCATCGAGCATCCCGATTATCCTGATGGTCTTGGTGTTGTGATTAAAATAGCTCATGGCTGGAATCCCCAAGCGACTTGGTATGTGGCTCGAGGGATTTTGGGAGTTTTAGGAATTGAACTTAGAAATCCCTATCCTTTAAAAAGGCAAAAAGCTTTTTTAGTTCCGGGCGTTGTTCCACCGAATCTATTAGAAAAACTTAAAAGGGTTTTGACTTGGGACGAGTGGGATCCTGATCATGACCGCTGGTATGGAGAAACGAATGTCTAACTCAATTCACAGTAAAAAAGCCCCAGAACCTGTAGGGCCCTATCCACACGCAAGGCGTGTAGGGGATTTTATTTTTGTTTCCGGCATGGGCCCAAGAAAACTTGGGAGTAAAGATATTCCAGGAGTTTTTACTGATGCCGAAGGCACAGTTGTTGCTCATGACATCGAAGTTCAGACCAGAGCCACAATCGAAAACATTCGTCTGGTTTTGGAAGAGTGCGGAGCGGGACTTGAAGACATCGTGGATATGACCGTTTTTTTAACTCACATGAAAGAAGACTTTAAAACCATGAACCGAGTTTACGCCGAGTACTTTTCTGAAAAAGCTCCGACTCGGACCACAGTCGAGGTTTTAAGTTTACCGACACCGATAGCCATCGAATTAAAGGCCATTGCCTTTCGTCCAGTTTAATTGATTTTCGGCCCTCTTTTAAAGCCAAATACTCAGGGACGTCTCAATTTAAGCCGACACCTTATTATCAAAGATGATGAATCTTTTGTTCAAAAGGGAGTCAGGGATGAGAATCCTTTTAGTATTACTAGCCAGCGTATTTTCATTTTCAAGCTTCGCCGAAAAATCAGTCGCAAAAGCGAGTTGGGAGACTTTGCCCTCGAAGTCCTGGGAGAAGATTCAAATTGAAGATTGGATTTCCGCAAAATTAGCTCAGCAAATTAAGCGAGTTTTAAATTCTGACGAGTTCTTGGTGACGGCTCAGGTGAGCTTGCTTTCAGAGGTCGAAAAAAACAGAACCTGGCAGCCCAAAGCTTCGGATATTCAAAAATTTGGAGTAGCGCTTCGATTGCCTCAAGGTCACAATGTCAGTGGACTTCCAAAAGATATTTTTAAACGAATCGACCGAATTCAAGTTCAAATTCAAATTCCAAGCAGAAGCTCTACCGCTGAAGAAATGTTGATCCAAGCTCTTCCTGCACAAGTGTTGACCTTCGTTCATCCGGCTAAGGTCAAACTAGAGTTAACTCGAGTTTCTTTGTGGGGTGGAGGTTTCTGGAAGAAGCTTCTGGCTCTGGATCAAACCGAAAGAATTTTGACTTATCTGACTCTTTTGGTTTTGGCTGTTATAGCCTTCGTATTTCTTCAGTTTAAAAAAATGTGGGTTTTTCTAAAAAATGACCAAATGCAGAGCCTGCCAAGTTCTAACAAATCGGAATTCATTGAAGAGTTTCACTGGCCTGAGATTGAGATTAAAGTACTATCGAGATGTCACCCGGTTTTTCAGTATTCAGATCAAGTGTTAAAACAAGAGCTTTCGAGTTTTAGTTATTCGGAACTGATGGATCTCGTTGCCGGACTTAGTGGCCTTGATCAAACCGAGTGTCTACGAATCTTGGATCAAGTGGATCCGGTGATTTCTAAGGTCTTACTAAACGAGATCAAAGATCTGCCGGAGGTCGGTCAAAGACAGAGAGCCAATAAATCAAAGGCCCTTTTGCAAAACCTATCGCATCGCTTAAGCCAATCGTCTTCAGCGAAATCTTTTGCTCTGCCTCAGGCCAAGGTAAATCTTTTGAAGGCGTTTTCGATTCACACCTAAATCAGAATGCCCCGTCCGTGATTCAGACCGAAAATGAACTAATTTTTTTTCTGCATCTAGGAAAACTTCCAGATCATCAACAAATCCAAAGGTGGAACTTTTGATTTCAAAATGAAGGCGTCCTGATTCGTCGAGAATCAACTTCGAACCCTTAATTTTTAAGATCTCTTCTCGAAGAGCAAGAAACGCGTCCTCTGGCTTTCCTTCATAGGTCAAAGCCTCGATATGAAACTTTGAGTTTGAATCTTCCATGGAGTTGACACAATTTGGGCTACCAGGGCAAAGCGGCCAAGTCGAATGAAGGTGATTCGACTTTTCTTCGCAAGATATGGAGTCAATATGAATCACATGGTCAATCTTCGCCCCATTCATCTCCCGTAAGATTTTGATTTCCGAAGGGGCAAGAATTTCTCCAAATTTTTTAAAACCACTATAAGAGATCACTCCTTGGTACCAGCTAAACATCTTTCGATAGGTGAAGACAGCAAACTCCAACTCTTTTGCCGCATTAAAATGCAAGACCATCTGATCAATATCGGGATCCGCTTCGATATGCTCTGAGAAACTAGCCAGAACTCGGTCATAGACTTTGCCCTGCAAAGTTATGGAGTCCAGCTTCGAGGTATATTCCAGTTCTTTTAAGCGAAGAGGTAAGCTTAAATAGAAGTAAAGCGAATCAAAATAGATTAGAGATTGTGAGCTGGATTCGCTTTTATAAAGGCGATCTGATTTTTTAAAAAAGTTTGAATCTCGAATTAAGTAGTCTTCAGATTGACCTTGGATCTTCCAGTGTTGGGATTTAAAGTCTGTTCTAAGTTCAAGAGAAGATTTTGCCTGCTTAAGCGGAGTAAAGCGCCTTAACAGACTTGAGCCCCAGTCATCAGACAATTTAATGAGGAGTTCTCCCTGACAGAGTTCTGCGGCTCTCTTAGGTATAGATTGAGGATGGGCCTGAAGACTTAAGCTCTCTGAGGGCGGAGAAAAATTTTTTCCACTTTGGGCCTTGGGCCTAAGGTCCGCAATTGCACAGCCTGCAAGGGCTCCTCCGAGGAGAGCGGTCAATCCTAATGATTTTTTAAGAGGTTTTGTCATCACGTCCTTCTTGTTTTGATCCCTTTGGGTATACACCGCGCTGAATATTTTTCCAGATGAGAAAGTTCATGCGTGTGTCTGATCAGACTTTTGTTAAGATCCTTAGCCTATGCTTTGCCCCTTATGCTTATCAAGATCCTTTGAAGGGTTTCAGAAGGATTTATTTTATCGCTGCAGCGAATGTTACATAATTTTTAAGGACTCTTCTTTGTATCTAGATCCCGAAGAAGAGAGTCGGCGTTACAAGCGCCACAACAACAGCAGAGAATGTCGGGGATACGTGGAATTCCTAACTCCCGTATTTAACGAAGTCCTAAGTCATATTCCTTCTCCGGCGCGAGGCTTAGATTACGGATGTGGGCCCGGGCCAGTCTTAGCCGAGCTTTTGCTTGAAGCGGGCTATCAGATGGAGCTGTATGATCCGTTTTTTAAGCCAGAATTCTCCCACTTCGAAAAACACTCGTTTGATTTTGTCACTTGCACTGAGGCCGCTGAGCATTTTTATAAACCCAGCGAAGAATTTGATCGAATCTTTTCTCTTTTGAAGCCAAGGGCATACTTGGTCTTGATGACGGAGTTGTTTACTGAGGAAAAGTCCCTGAAGGACTGGTACTACGCCAAAGATCCGACCCACGTGGTGTTTTTTTCGAAGCAATCCCTTCAGTGGCTTGCAGAAAAATACAACAGTGAGCTTGAAATTAAAGACAATCGAATCGGATTGTTTCGTCTTCGGGCAACCTAAGCGCCTATATCCAGTACTTTGAGCGCATAGCGAGACGAATGTTTTGATCAGTAATTCTTCCCCTTTTTTGCTTATTATTTTTTGTTAAATTTAACTTGCTCCTCTTCGAACTGGCCTGAAGCCAGTCCTTCGTCGTCGCAAATTAAATTTAACAAAAAATTCCGGCGCAAAAGGGATGAGAACTATTGGGAAAGGCACTAGATCTTGGGTGGGTTCTTAAATCGCAGAGCAGTCGAAAGGCTAGTCTATAGATTTTGCTCTACATGGATTTGGCTAAGCTCAGTTAGACTATAAGCTATGAACAGACATGGCTTTGCCTGGGTTCTTTTAATTTTATTTCTACTGCCGTTTCAGGCATTTGCTGAGGGCACAACCTTTGTTGGTTTGACCTACGGACTGGCTGTTCCTGATGCCAAAAATACTAAGATTCATCAGATGTATGGACTTGTCGGTGGAGCGCAAATCGCGGCTAATGTTGGGGTTGGTGGATATCATATGATGACTAACTCTGAGAGTGGCCCCAATAACGGAAAATTTAGTTATAGTATTACGGGCATCGAAGTTAGAACTTACCTTTCGACGGGTCCAAAACTTGTTTTTATTGGACTTCGAGGCGGAGTTTCTAAAGTCACTTCGACTCATCTTGAGGAAGAGATTATTTTTTCTCCCTATCACTGGGGCTTGGTCTCGGGTTTCTACTTTCCCTTTTATAAACTTCTTCACTTTGGTTTTGAGGGAAGTTATCTGGGTTTTCAACGCTCCGATACAACTAGCGGCAGCGAAGAGATTTTGTTTCCGGCCTTTAATGCAATTAGCTTCTTGGCCGTTCTCAGCATTCATTTTTAATTTTTCTTGCGCCCATTTCGAGCCCGTGTTTGTATCCCAAATCTATGACTCAATTAACTGTGTTGAAGCCTTATTTTTTGTATGGAACGGCCTGGAAAGAAGAGCGCACCGCGGACTGTGTTCGAGCAGCCCTTGAAAGCGGCTTTCGGGCTATCGATACCGCCAATCAAAAGAAGCACTACCGTGAAGACTATATGGGCGAGGCTTTAAAGGGTCTCTTTGAAGAAGGGCTTGATCGCAAGACTTTGTTTTTGCAAAGCAAGTACACCTATCAAAGAGGACAAGATCACCGGCTTCCTTATGATCCCGTTGCGCCTATTTCTGAGCAGGTTTTATCTTCTTTCGAGAGCTCATTAAAAAACCTGCACACGGACTATTTAGACTCTTATCTTCTGCATGGGCCCCACAATCCAATTTCGGTCTCGGATCAGGATTTTGAAGCCTGGAAGACAATGGAAGGGCTTTTTGAAAATGGGAAAACTAAGTCTATCGGCCTAAGTAATGTGAGCTTAAATCAGCTCAAAAGTTTTTGTGACTTCGCCAAGGTCATGCCGTCTTTTGTGCAGAATCGTTGTTATGCGAATCGAGGCTGGGACAAAGGGGTCAGGGAGTTTTGCAAAGAGAGGGGAATCGTCTACCAAGGCTTTTCGCTTTTAACTGCAAATCCAGAAGTTTTAAATCATCCGCGGCTTCAGCAAATCGCTCAGCAAAAGAAACAATTGCCTCAACAGATCATTTTTCGATTTTGCCTTCAGATTGGGATGTTACCGATTACAGGCACAACAAATCCAAATCATATGAAGGAAGACCTGGGGATTTTTTCTTTCGAGCTTTCAAGTCAGGAAGTTTCTGAAATTGAAGAGCTGGGTTTAAGTTAAATTTTTATGAAAGAGACCTCTTCTTCTCCGAACTACATCACAACTGAAGGCTTTGCGCGCCTTAGGGAAGAACTAAAAGAGCTTCTTTATACCGAGCGCCCTAAAGTTGTTGAGGTGGTCTCTTGGGCTGCAGGCAACGGGGATCGCAGTGAGAATGGCGACTATATCTATGGAAAAAGACGACTGCGTGAAATTGATCGAAGGATTCGATATCTCACAAAGCGTTTAGAATCTGCAGAAGTCATTGATCCCAGCACAATAAAAACCTCGCAAGTGGTCTTCGGAGCCCGGGTATTGATCTCGACTGAGGATGGGGAAGAGAAGACCTATCAGATCGTCGGCGAAGATGAAATCGACCCCGAAGGCGCCAAAATAAGTTGGCGAAGCCCCATGGCGACCGCCCTTCTTGGCAAAAAAGAAGGGGATGAAACCCTTGTGAAACGCCCAAAGGGCGATATTTGGGTGGAAGTCCTTAAAATATCCTGATTTTTCGAATTTTTTAGGGACAAATCAGGATTCTTCATGATACACAGCATCACAAACCTAGGGGTTTCTTTGACCCCACAACTTAAAGAGACCCCAATTGAAAACCTTTAAAGAACTCCCTTTGCGTGAAGAATTACAGAAAGCCATTACCGAAATGGGCTTCGAAGAAACTACAGCGATTCAAGCTGAAGCCCTTCCTATCTTATTGAATAAAGAGACAGATTTCCTAGGACTTGCCGCCACCGGAACAGGCAAAACGGCCTCTTTCGCAATTCCACTTTTGCAAAAAATTAAGAAAGATCAAAAGGGCGTTCAAGCCTTGATTCTTTGTCCAACTCGAGAGCTTGCTCTTCAGGTGGCCGGACAGATTGATATGCTTGGAAAATATTGTGGGATTCGCTCGGTCTCTATTTATGGTGGAGCCGCTTATGGGGGCCAACTTGCAGGCCTAAAAAATGGTGCACAAATTGTCGTTGGAACTCCTGGCCGGGTTTTAGATCACGTCGAGCGCAAAACCTTAAAGCTGGATCAGTTGAAAACTCTTATTTTAGATGAAGCTGATGAAATGATTTCGATGGGCTTTAAAGATGATATGGAAGCCATTTTGTCGGGTGTTTCATTAGATCAGTGTAAGACTTGGTTGTTCTCAGCAACCATGAATCCTCAGGTCAGTCGCTTAACTGAAAAATATCTTAAAAGTCCGGCTCGTGTTCAGGTGAACCGCACTGAAGTTGTGCCCGTCGGAATTGAGCAGATTTATTACTATTCAAAAGAAGCCAATAAGCCCGAGATTCTTTGTAAACTTATTGATATGGCAGAAGACTTCTATGGTCTGATTTTTTGTCAGACAAAAGCTTCGGTTGCAGACCTAACTCGGTTTTTAAATACAAAAGGTTACAAAGTCGATTGTCTTCATGGCGATATGACTCAACAGGCTCGAGAGCGCACGATGCTTGCCTTCCGCAATCGCACTTTAAAGATTTTAGTTTGTACGGATGTGGCTTCTCGCGGACTTGATGTAAAGGATATTTCACATGTCGTGAATTACTCTTTGCCTCGTGAACTTGAGAGCTATGTTCACCGAATTGGTCGAACGGCGCGAAGTGGAAAAACAGGATTTGCGATGAGTTTAGTCAGCCCAGCTCATTTTCACTTAGTGTCTAAGCTTGAGCGCATCACAAAATCAAAAATGAAAGAAGGCGTTGTTCCGACTCGAAAAGAAATCGGAGCGAAGGTTTTATCTAGCCATCTTGAGGGCTTTAAAGGTGCTCAGAATGAACAATCTAGTCGTGCTATGGAGCTATTGGATGCTTCTTGGAAAGAAACTCTTGCAGGCATGACGACAGAAGAAGTCGCGGCCAGATTTTTGGCAATGCAGTTTCCTTCTTTGTTCTCTGGCCTAGATCGCGCAAAAGAGCATCAAGTTGCGCCTTTAAGAGTGAGGGATGATCACGACAACAGGGGCACTCGTAAAGGTCGCCCAAGTTCTGGTGGCGGCGGTTTTAGAAGAAGAGATGATGATCGTGGCCCTAGAGGCGGAGATGAGCGTCGTGGAGACGGACGACGACCAGAGGGCCGTCGTTTTGAAGATCGCCGCAGTGATGATCGTCGACCAGACGACAGCAGAGGTGAAGATCGCAGACCCGGCGGACGCCCAGCTTTTCGTTTTAAAAAACAAGGCGGCGGCACTACGGGTGGAGCAAGACGATCTAATGCAGGAGATGATACTGGTGGATCATCTACGACTCGCCGAAATCGCTCTGGATCCGAAACCAGACGCCCAAGCAGCGGCGGGTTTGGTTCGCGCCCAGCCTCTCGCTCTTAGCATTTGAATGTTGAGTCATGAGTCAGTTAGAGCTGACTCATGACAAAAATCCCGTCTAAAAAAAATCAAAAGAATAGACCTAAGCTTAGTTTGTAAGGAACCTTTTAACAAAGATTCTTCACTCTAAATCGCTCCAGCTTTGGTGGAATTCCTGTATCCAGGTCCTATTCGGGGAGGCAGAGCTTCCACAACTAGGACCAGGAGCCCAAATCAATCCCCCAGCAGGATTTTAAACTTTGTGGACGACTTTCTCGAAGGGCAGTCTAAATCTCGGACCCCAAGTTCCGCGCTCGCCTTCATAACCAACTCCTATCATCATGACGATTCGGGCTGATGAGCCTAACTTTAAAAGTCGCTTCATTCGGACTTCGTCAAAACCCTCCATCATGCAACTCGCTCCACCAAGTGCGGTGACCGCAAGAACAAAATTTTCGGCGGCAAGAGCTGCGGACTTGATGACCACTTCTTGCAGATGTCCGCGAGTTCCGGCCCCTCTAGTGATCGGCCTGAATAATCCAACTAAAAACAATGGCAGCCATTTAAAAGGTGCCAGAATATTAAAAAGCCCCCATCGATAACTGACTGGAATTAGATTTTGATAGTAAAATAATACGGGCTTTGGAGCCTTCGATTCTTCAACCCATTTTACCAAAGGTCCTTGAGAGCGGCGCCAAAGTTTTGGATCGGCAACAACTGCAATTAACTGAGTGGCTGTGCGCGCGGCCGATTGGTTAAAACAATTCTCCTGGGCTTTTTTTAAAACTTCAGGATTCTTAATCCAGTAAAAATCCCAGGCTTGGACGTTGGAAGAGTTCGGAGCAAGAATCGCCGCCTTGAGCGCTTTTTCTATAGATTCGTCAGGGAAGAGTTCGGGCTTGAACTTCCGAATGCTTCTACGTTTTTCGACAACCTCAAAAAAATCCAAAAACCCCTCCCAACTTTAAAAGGTTCCAGGTCCCAAGTGGTAGCAATACCGAGTCATCATAAGCCAGTCATCTGACCTTTGGCGCGATTTCACAACCATCTAGGCCATGGAGTCATTCGTTTACGTATAAAGCATTCTGTGTGGAACCTTCAGTGCTCTATGACACGACTTAGCTACCACCTGGGACCTGGAACCTTCAAGATTGTAATGCATTGATTTTTTCTAAATCACCCACGACCCACAGAAGATCCTCAGCCTCGAGGACTAAAGATGAGTCCGGGCTTAATATCCGCTGGGTTCCGCGCTCGACTCCGACCACAAGGCCTGCAATGCGCTCACGAAGTCCACTGTCTCGCAGGATCTTTCCTGCGAAGGGGCTTTCTTTTCGGATTAACAAAGATTTTAAGCCAAAACTTGGATCGGTGGTTTCTGGAGCCCTAAGTTCAACCGGGCTTTCGAGTTGGATTTTTGCACGACTCAGTTGATCGTCAGAGCCAATAACAAACAATCGATCAAAAGGCATTAGGACCCAATTTCGGTCAGGCGCAACAACTCGATCTTGTCCTCTTTCAATCAAGGCCACAGTGACGCCATATTCCTCTTTAATTCGTGATTGTTGAAGGCTTAAGCCCACTAAGGAGGAGTTTGGGTGAAGTACAAAATCTGATAAGGCGGCATCCCAAGGGGCAAGCCTTTGCTTTTGCACGGCCGAATCCGAGTCCTTTCCATTTGAAGACTCTAGGTTTTCGATAAAGCGACCCTCAAGATTTTTATAAAAAGAAGAGGGAAACTGAGCAAAGAAGACTAGGCTTAATAGAACGGCGAACAAAATAATTCCCGTAAGCGACTCTATAGGAATCAAAAGATTAACTAAAGATCCGGACAACCATACTACGTAAGAGCCTCGGGCAAGAAAGACCCCAAGACTAAGCTTTTCGATTCGCTCGCAACCGGCAGAAGGAACTTTTTTTGCGGGAGAACTTGCGAAGATGACCCGCAAAAATGGAGTCGCAAGTCCTCCAGCTATTACTGTTAAGGCCAATAAAGACCAGTCGTGTTCAAGTGGAAGAATCTTGTCCATAAAGGGCAATAGTGCATGCCGTGCTAGCAAAAATATCGAAAGGGCTAAGATGGAGTTGATTAACATTCTCCAGCCGTAGGCCTGCCAAAGAAGGCCAGAGATTCCAGATTTGTTCCCTTCTTTTTGGAGAGCCGCTTGGTAGCGTTCAAGTTGCCGCAAAAGAATTTTTGGCAAAGTGCGCTCAATCCAGCGGTAGGTTCCATCAGAATGTTTAATTAAATAGGGTGTCGAAAAAGTCGTAATTGCAGAGACAGCGACAGCGATGGGGTAAAGAAATTCGCTGGTCACTTTCAAAGTCAGACCTAGGGTTGCAATAATAAATGAGAATTCCCCAATTTGCGCCAAGCTTAAGCCCGCTTGGACCGAATGTTTTAAACTTCGACCAGCGACCAAGGCTCCAATGCATGAGCTTAAAAACTTTCCGCCGATAGTCAGAGTAGTAATCAGTAAAACTTCGGGGCCATAATCCCAAAGAACTTTAGGATCGATCAACATTCCGACGGATACAAAGAAAACGGCGGCGAAAAGATTTTTAATGGGCTCGATTAGTTTTTCGATGCGGTGACCTTGATTAGTTTCGGCCAATAAGGATCCCATAACGAAGGCACCAAGGGCCGGTGAAAAGCCGACATTTGTTGCGATAATCACCATCATCAAACAAAGTCCAAGGGCCACCACCAAAGTTGTTTCGTCGCTTAAAAGTTTTCGAATTTTTTGTAGAAGTGGGGGGAGTAGATAGATCCCTAGGATAAACCAAAGGATTAAGAAGAATCCAAGGCGGGCGCCGGACAGAAGTAATTCTGTTCCGGCCAAGGTCTGTGAGATCGCAACAGTGGATAGTAAAACCAGTAACAAAATGGCCAAGATATCTTCAACAACTAAAACCCCAAAGACCAGGGGCACAAAGCCTCGTCCACGAATTCCAAGTTCATCAAAGGCGCGAACAATGATTGTGGTCGAGGAAATCGAAAGTATGCCTCCAAGAAAGATGCTATCCATTCGGCTCCAGCCTAAAAATTGGCCGACAAAATAACCAATGGACAACATAAAAGCGATTTCAAACACGGCGGTAATGGATGCCGTAGAGCCCACGCGAGACAGCTTTTTAAAGCTAAACTCAAGACCCAATGCGAAGAGTAAGATGATTACCCCAATCTCGGCCCAGACATTGACGGAGTTGATATCTTTTACGGTTGGGGTGAAGGGGACGTGGGAGCTGAGTAAAAAGCCAGCAATTAGGTAGCCCAACACAACGGGCTGTCCCATTTTTTTAAAGAGCAGGGTAACCACCGCGGCCGTAACTAGGATAAAGCCAAGGTCCTGAATAAGTAAGGGCAAGTGAAGCATTGGCTTATGCTATCGGCAGTCTTGGATAGATTCAAGGACTTCGAATTGACTTTTGTTATTGTTGGACTAGCTTCAGGGCACATCCCGGAGGGTGAATCTATGCATGCCTGGCACGATGTTGATTTTGGAGACGAAGCACCGAAACATGTAATGGCCGTCATCGAGGTCCCAAAGGGCTCGAAGGTCAAATATGAATTGGACAAACAAAGTGGTCTGATCAAAGTGGATCGGATTTTATTTAGCTCAGTTCATTACCCTGCAAACTATGGCTTTATTCCAAGAAGCTACTGCGAAGATAAAGATCCTCTAGATATTTTGGTCTTGGGACAAGAGCCGGTTCTTCCATTGTCCTTGATGTTGGCCAAGCCCATCGGAGTGATGAAGATGGTTGATCAAGGTGAAGCCGATGATAAAATTATTGCGGTCCATGTTCATGATCCAGAATATGCCCACTACAATTCGATCGACGAGCTTCCTCCGCACAGACTTTCTGAGGTGCGACGTTTTTTCGAAGACTATAAATCCTTAGAAGGAAAGTCCGTTGTGGTCGAAAGGTTTCTAAATCGTGATGAGGCTTTGAAGATCACTCAACAGGCCATCGATCTATATCGTAGCTTAGCTACTGAGTTAAATCCGAGCCGAAGTTTTTAAATTTGGCAATAAGGCCTCGGTTTTGGGTGGCATCAATCTTGTTACATAGGCTTATATGCTTCGTCAGATTCAATACATTCTATTTCTAGCACTTTGGATGCCGTTTTACGCGGCCTCTGTTGAATCGATAGTCATTCCCAGTCTGTGGGATCCAGGGGCTAGAGAAGGTGTGGCTTCGGGCTATCTTAGATACATTATTCCGGCAGAGGAAGGGGTTTCGTCTTTTCAACCCATAAGAAATTACCTTTTATACCTTCAGAGCCCTGAAAATATAGCTCTACAAAGCGTCGTTCCGATATCTGAGTGGAAGAAACTTTCGAGTTCAATTCCCGTTCGGCCGCTTCCCCCTGCGGAGAAGGGCCGTCCCAGGGTTTTGTTACTGGCAAATAGAACTTCAGATCACCAAGCAAATCCAAAGCGCTTACTTGATATTATTGCTCAGCTTGAAGAGCGGGGAGCGGAGGCTTTTGTGCTTCCGGTTGGGGCTGTCGGCCGATTATCTGCCTCTGAAAAAGTCACCTTTTATCAACACCTAGGTCAAATGTTTGGACAACAGCGCGCAGCCGCATTCCCTTTGGGGGGGCAGGACATTGACCCAAGTCAATATGGAGAAGAGGTTAATGGGGCCGTCGGAACAAATGCTCGGATGGATGAAGAAGAGATAGATGTTATTCGTGGAATTTATGATCATACAGAAATGCATATCATCGGAATTTGTCGAGGTGACCAGGCTATAGGAGTCGCTTTCGGATGCAAAATGCACCAACATATTTTTAGCAAAGAGGGGCCGGGAACTCGGGTCGCTACTGAGGGTAATGTTTTAAGAAGTAATCGAGTGCTAAGAACGAATTATCAAGTTTTAGAAGCGCTCCTTGAAGACGTTGATGCCCTGAGAAGGTCTGGAGATGGCCGATACAGAGCTAGACTGGTTCATGATCATCATCAAGCCGTGGCTCTCGAAAAGGGTCAGCCTCTTCGTCGACCACAAGATCCGATCCTTGAGCCCAATATGCGTCTAGGTGACGGCAGTGTGATTACTGGTTTTGAGTCAGTGGATCGCAATGGGCGAGTCGTTCTTGGTTTTCAACCTCATATCGAGCGAGAGCGTGACGGTCTTGGCGGAAAAATATTCGGAGCCATTTGCGAGAGAGTTCTTAAGGATTAATTTATCGGACTTAGGCTTCTATAAAATCTGTTTGTTTACATTTTTACATGGCAAAAATCCTGACATCTATGAATCTTTCGCAGGATAAGTTACACTCTGCCCACGTATAAACGCGCTGTCGACACAAAGACTTTGAGACCTGAGATCGATAACTGACTTTAGAAATCGTGAGGAAAAAATATGAACAAGAAATTACTTTTAAGACACTCTTTGATCTCGGTACTTGTTCTATACTGTACAAGTTCTTTCGCGGTTAGACCAATTGATCGATGTGAGGGCGCTTTAGGGACTCAAGCCTCAGTCCAAAATTCAACTTTAAAAGTCGGTGATATTCTTGATGTCTACAAGTTGGGATTTACAAATGGTTTAGCCCTGGGCCAGCTTCGCGGAAATGGGAAAACTCTTCAAGAGGCGGGTTATGGGTCGAATGGTCAACGGACCTATTTGTCCACTTCATTTATAAATGAAGCGCAAATTGTAGGAGTATTCGAAAATCAACTCTGTCTCGTAAACGCGGCAGATGGTCGGGTTTTATATGTATTCCCGAATACGAATCTTCCGACAGATTCTCGGAATCAGTTTGGTCCTATGATTGGTCCAAATAAGGATTTGGCCATATTTGTTATTGATCGCCAGATTAGATTCTATGATCTTGCTAAGGAGAAATGGGTTAAGTCCATTCTAATCACATCTAACTTTGCAAACGAAATTACGAGCAGCGTGAAGCTTTCTAAAGACGGTGAGCGAATCTTCTGGATGGGATCAAAAGGGAGCATGAAGATCATTTCGACTACGGATGATGCCTCCGCCTACTTCGAAGCCAATATACTTACAGAAGGTATGTTAGACGTGAAGGGGCATAGACCTCATGTGATTGAAAGTGAAAATGGACGTTATGTTTTCTTTGTAAACTATGATTTGGGCACTCCAAGTTCTGCGAGTAGTTTTTTATATGACCTTAAAGAGCAAAAGATGATTGCGCCTCCGAAGAAGAACTCTTTTTTAAGTTTGTTTAGAGGCTCCTCAGAGAGGGATCAGTTTTTCGCGGGCGTCACTTCTGCGGTATTTTCGGGTGACGACAGGCTTATCGTTGAAATGGGAGAAGAGGGTGATCCGGTATCGACCGGAGTTCATTATTCTGCCCGCCACCGACGTGAGTTGGATCTGAAGACCGGTCAATGGATTGCGCTTGGATTTCCTCAAGACAGCAGTCGGTTTACCCGTATTCGCGAAGGTCTTTCGGCCAGACTTTGGGATATATTTTCTTTGCCAGAAGTGGGCCTTCGGGTCACTGAATTGCCTGTGTTCCAGGATGGGTACTCAGTACGAAGAGCCATAGGCTCTAAAAGAGAAGGGCAGCTTCCATACTTAGTTGTAACCGACGAGGCAGGACGCACTATCGAAATAGACCACAGCAGTGTCAGTTTAGCGCATTTCACTTCCAACGGGCGTGTATTCGATTCTTCACACTATGTATTTAAAGCCGTATACGATGCGGATGTGGCTAAGGAATTTGGATTTGATAAAGGTAGAGTGCCCTACCGCACGAAGCCCGAGGTCGAAATGGCTCATTTTCGGGCCAATAAACATAATCAGACCTCATGGTATGTGTTTGTTGGAAGTACAAAAAAGATTGAGCGGATTGTTATGGATGAATTTGATAAATATGCCGCCGAAAATCCGATAGAAGCAAGGGCCCTCAATTTAATTGGCATTACTCCTGATTTTACGCGTTTAATTTTTGTCGGTCCGTCTTCGAAATGGATGAGCTTCGAAGTCAGTAGCCCAACTTTAGTGTTACGCGATCAATAACTACATTTGAGGGATAATTAATCCCTTGGTACGCCGATCCTTTTTGCGACTAAGTGGGTCGCAAAAAAGATCGGCCTATCTTTATTCTTTTTTGGTAAAAGCGGTAATGACCTTTAAACAGCAAAGATGTTTGGCGGTAGTGAGCTAAAACATCGGTTCTAGGCTCTGTCTTGCTGCCTAGTGGAATGCCTTTTACATTATTCATATTCCATGATCTCTTAATTAGATCTTGTGATTTCGTTTGATCTAAATCTGAGCGAGGCATGGAATATGAAAACCCAACTGATTTTCCCGATGGCCTTTTATGTTCTGTATATTTGGTGTGTCACTTTGTACATGTTTCGTGTTCGTATTCGGGCGGTTAAGTCCGGCGAGGTGGCGATTCGCTACTTTAAGGCTTACACCGGGGCTCCCCCAACAGAACGGACTCAATTGGTGGCAAGACATTACGATAATCAATTTCAAGTCCCCATGTTATTTTTTGCGGTTGGAATTTTGCATACCTTTGTGGCGCGGATAGATACGGTGACTGTGGTCTTGGCTTGGGTATTTGTCTTGAGCCGACTTGCCCATGCTTGGGTGCACCTGGGTTCGAACCGGATTCAACATCGGTTTAAAGTCTTTGCAGCGGGATGGATTGTAATTCTACTTCTCTGGGCCCAGTTGGTTTATTTTTCTGTTCAATAAGTTTGTATTTGCCCCAAGGAATGCTAAGCCAGCGGCCAGACGGCCTAGTCCAAAGTGACGCAGTTATCCTTTATCTATATCGCCTAAGCCCAAGATATTTCTAATCCTTCTTTGTCGAACTTTATTTTACTCTTGCTCGGCCCCTTTGTTTGAATATGATCTTGGACAAGCATGTGGGGGTATTAATGTCTAAGTTTTTAAGTATTCTAGTGGCGAGCTGTTTTATCTCTGGAGTCTCCCTAGCAGAATCTGATCTGCAGAAGGTTCTGGTCGTTTATAAAGATAATTCGGTCCGTGGATTACAAACTCTTTCGAATCAAAACCGAAACCAGCTATTAAGGCAAGTGACTGCAGAAAATGAAGCCAAGCTATTTGCGGGACGATTTGGAGTTTTAAATAAAGGTGAAAGTTTGTGGATTCTAAATTCTACGATCTTGTCTGTTTCGGAAGCAGAGTCTAAACGAATTGGGACTTTATCTTTTGTAAACCAGGTGATTCCATTAGGTCGCCCCGTTCAAATTCTGCGGTCGGTGGAATTTGAGGCTTCTAACGAATTAGATCTTTTCACCTATGGACTGATTAAAATTGGAGTTCCCCAAGTTCGGGCTCAGTATGTGGGTCTTGAGGGCCGGGGAGTGCGAGTTGGTGTTATCGACACCGGGATTACTCAACGACATCCAGATTTAACCGATCGAATTGTGGCCTTTCGCGATTTTATAAATCCAAATAACAAATTGGCTATGGATGATCACGGTCACGGGACCCATGTTGCGGGAACTATTGCGGGGGGCTCAAGCTCTGGCCGCTCTATTGGTGTGGCACCCGGCGCAGATTTAATTGTGGCTAAAGGATTTAACTCACGCGGAAATTCAGAAGACAGTGAATTGTTAAAAGCTCTTCAGTGGATGGTCGATCCAGACGACAATCCCGAAACAGATGATGGGGCTCACATTATTAGCAATTCTTGGAATATGGGAGTCCGGGTCGGAACCTTAGAGCCCGAGTCCGAGCCCTTTTGTCAGATTATTATTCGTTTAAAAGAATTTGGAGTTTTACCTGTTTTTGCTGCTGGTAATGATGGGCCCCGTGAAAATTCAATTACACCTCCGGGTGCTTGCCCCGAATCTTTAACCGTAGGCGCGACAAATTCTTCAGACGGGATGGCGGATTTTTCGTCTCGGGGACCAGTGCGATGGAAGAATCAGACTGTAGAAAAGCCGGATGTGACGGCTCCTGGAGTTGGTGTTTACTCTGCGGACTTAGGGGCAAGATACCGAACACGTTCTGGGACTTCGATGGCGACTCCTCACGTAGCCGGAGCTTTGGCTGTGATGAAGCAACTTTATCCTGAGCTTGGTCCCGATGAGTTGTCGGACTTGCTTCGTGAGTCTTCAGATAGCTTCGGCAGAACCGGGTATCATCCAGGATTTGGACTTGGCCGTATCGATCTTTTAAAAGCGGTCACCGAGTAAACCTAAATTATTGATTCTCAGTTTTTGAACAGTCATGTAATGGCCGGGTTTTGCTTGCAAAATCTCCGTTTCTTGACATTTCATGAAATGTCATGATAAACTTGCCCATTATGAAAGCCAAAAAATTTGCCACACAAATTGATGAAAAAGTGCTGAAGGATCTGAAGTCCTATGTGATTCAGACAGATCGAAGTATTTCAAGTGTGGTGAATGAGGCTGTGGCTGAGTATCTTCAAAGATCCAGACTTCGGCCGGCCTTTCGAGAGGCTATGGACGAAGTTTTAAACGAACATCAAGAATTGTTAAAACGACTGGCTAAATGAAGGCCGTTCTTTACCCAAGCCTGATTGAAACCTTAGAACTTCACATTCGATTGATCGATCGATTTGGCGGCAAGGGGGGAGTCAGAGACATGGGGCTGTTAGAGAGCGCCCTTATGCGTCCGCAGACTGGTTATTACAATTCCCTTTCTCTTCAGGCAGCGGCGCTACTACAAAGTCTTGCGCGTAACCATGGATTCGTTGATGGAAACAAACGGATCGCATTTGCAAGTAGTGCAATTTTTCTTCGCATGAATGGCTATCGCTTAAAGGTAGATGCCGACAACGGAGAGGCCTTTATTATCGATAGAGTCCTTAAGGCTAAGGCAGAAATCGATGAGATCGCGGCCTGGTTAGAACAGCATATGAAGTCAGTGTGATTCAAAATGGGTCAATCGTGAGGGTTTGGACCCTAAAATGCGAAGTCTTAACTAGGTCCGATCCGAATGTTTTTTGAGGTAGATTCCGATAAGTAGGGACTCTATGCTTAAGAAAATAATTTTGTTTTGCATCGTCTCTACACTTACAATTCTTGTCGGAGTTTTTTCAGCCTGTTCTTCTGATAAGGCCAGCAATGGCAGCGGAACGACGCTAGCGTCAAAGGCATTTTGGCTAGAGCCTCTTAATCAAACTACAATTGGCCTTGGTCAAAATTTGAATGTCTATGCCGCCCTAAAAGCAGATGCCGGGCTTGCTTACCCTAGCTACGTGGATGCAAGTCAGGTGAGCTGGGCCTCTTCAAACCCCACTGTGGCGGCAATCAACAGCAGTGGTCTTGTGGCAGGACTTGCAGAAGGGACCACGACGATCACTGCTAGCTATCAGACTTATTCTGATCAGATCACTATCAAGGTCAGTGGACAGTTTTTAAGCCGAAGTGTTTTTGTTATGGGACAAGGACAACGCTCTTATTCTTTATATGTCCCGTCCTTTGGAAGCAGCGCTGGCCCGCACCCTTTATTGTTATCTCTTCATGGCGGTGGGGGAAGCGCGATGATTCAAGCCTCTACCAGTCTGTTAAGTCAATTTGCCCAATCCCAAAAATTTTATGTGGCTTTTTTAGAGGGTACTGGTGGAATTAAAACCTTCAATGCAGGAAATTGCTGTGGGACTGCCGAGACAAATAATGTGGATGATGTTTTATATGTGCGAAGGGCCATCGAGCAAATCGAAGCAGATTTTGCTGTAGATTCAGGAAAGATTTTTTCTACGGGTTTTTCAAATGGGGGGATGATGTCCCATCGATTGGCTTGTGAGTTAGCAGACAAAATTAGTGGCATTGCGGCCATTGGCGGAGCTTCGGGGCAATTTGATATCGATGACAATCAGTATTACCCATGCAATCCAAGTCAGCCTATTCGAGTGCTTCATATTCATGCGGCAAATGACAGAAATTATCCCATTGAAGGTGGATTCGGAGACGGATTTTCAAATACTCCATTTTATTCGATTGAATCTACGATCGAGACCTGGCGGATCCGAAATAACCTGACAAGTCAGGCGGCTATCGAAAACATTTCTTCAACGACTCAATGCCGGCACTATCGGACGGTGAGTAATGGGGCTTTGCCCAGTGCGCCCGTAAGTCTTTGTGTCTTGGACCCCACTGATATCTATGACTCCATCAATGAAATCGTATTTGGAGGCGGGCACTCATGGCCCGGCGGAGCCCGCTCTCCGGCTCCAAATAGCGATGTTCCACCTCAAGATTTTAATGCCAATGCCTACCTGTGGGACTTTCTAAATAATTAGTGATAAAACAAGAGCCAGGTGACTGCTTGATGGAGTAAGGATAAGAGTAAGAGCCGATTCTGTAGACTTATCGAACGAGAGGCCCTCTTAAGATGTTGTTTAGTGAAGTACTTAAAGCTCACCGGTCAGCGGAAGCCAAGCATAGTTATACCGATATTCTGGGTGATGCATTTTTAATGAATGAGAATCCGATCTATCGAAGGATCAGATTACAAGCCTTAAATCTTGGAGTGAGCTTTGCCGAGGCAACGACTCAATACCTGTTAATGCCGTTTAATCAACTTGATAAGATCCTCGCCTCAAAACAAGTTCCCTTTGTCCCATCAGCGCGCCTCATGGCTGAGGTTGAATTGAAACACCCGATGGTCTTCGATCTTGAACAAATGCCGATGCCCGAGAGCTATCACTTGCACGAAAGTGCGCATATTGTGGGTGAGCATTGCAGTTTAACACTTAAGGTAAGTCATCAAGAGGAAAAAATCTTAAAGGCGATTTTATGTGAGAGTTTTGCCAATACTGTGGATGCCTTGGCCTGTGTTTATGCCGAAACGGAGTTTCACAAAGTTTTTTTGCGACTGAATTGTTATATGACTCCCGTCGATAAGACCCGCAATCTGATTAATAAAGTAAGCCAGGCCTTGGGTGAGGAGTTCGCGATACGCTTAGTTTTGATTTCCTATGTGTTTGCAAATTTTTTGCGTGATGAAGTCCCGCTCGCCTTAATTGAAGAATGGATCGAAAAGTTTGCGAATCTGGAAAAACCTCCGACAAAAAAAATGCTGAAGGATTGTGTGGAACTTGGTGGTATTGGCCAGGCTTTGGATCCACTTTTTCGAATACGGACAACAGAAAATTATTTTATGACCCAAGGTTTAGGTGGCGAAGTCTATGATCTTCTGAATTTTGATTTCTTAATTCAACTTCGACGCAAGGATTTTACTGAAGTTTTTGAAGCCATGATTTCGAGTCTTTATAGGGATCAAAATCTTTCATTAAACTGAAGTTTTGGTCATTCCCATGGCCTGACCATGTGCCCCACTGCCAGGTGCCGGGCACTCACTGTTTAGACGCAGCTCTAAGGCTATTTTCAATACTGACTAGCTACGAATTGTTTACTAGATTATAGCTACTGATCAATCGGATCAATTACCTAAGGAGATGAGAATGTCCGAACTTGTGACCTGCGTTTGGTTTGATTACGGTGAAGCTAGTAAGGCTGCCGCTTTTTATGCAGCCACCTTTCCGAACAGTAGTGTTGGGCGAGTCAATTTTGCACCTGGAGATTTTCCGGGAGGCAAAGGGGGGAGTGAGCTGACTGTAGAGTTTAATGTGATGGGACGAAAATTTGTCGGTCTTAACGGCGGACCAAATTTTTAACCTAACGAATCTGTCAGCTTCATGATCATTACCGACAATCAGGAAGAAACGGATCGATACTGGAATGCGATCATTAACAATGGTGGCGCAGAAAGCGCCTGTGGTTGGTGCAAGGACCGCTGGGGTTTCTCTTGGCAGATTACTCCAAGATTGCTGCTTGATCTGACAACCAGTTCTGATTCTGAGCAAGCAAAGCGTGCATTTGAGGCGATGATGGGCATGACTAAAATTGACATCGCCGCCCTTCGAGCTGCCGTAAAGTCCTAAAGCGAACTTTGAGAATTTAGGGATTTTTTTGTTGAAAAATAGACTGGGCGGACTGGACACGAATTGAGTAGGATTCGGGGTCCTGTTTTTAGAAAGCGTGTTTCCAAAAACAGGACTCGGTCTTAGGGAGGACTATTCGCAGCGTGAAACTTCCCAAATTGCGCGGCAAGAATCTGGAGTTGCGTCAAGGCTGTCGTCTAAACACTTTGTATCGACGTAGCTGATAACTAAAAGATCCTTTTTTCGATTAACGCGAATACGAGATTCATCTTTTTCGATATCTTCTTTCATAAGCTTCAGTGCTTTGTGTCTTACGGCGTAGGGGTTTCCAGTAAAGCACATTTCATAATAGCCAATTGAGCTTTCTAAAACATTTTGGCCTTTTTCGGGGCCTTCAGAGAAATAAAGATCTCCGCTAGAGGCCATGGCGGATAGGGGTAAAACTAGAAACAGTAAGGCGATAAGAACTTTCATAAACCCTCCAAATGTTGCTAAGGTCTTTAGCAGCGAAGGTTTTGCCTGTAAATAGGCAAGCCTTTTGTGAAATTTTGTCCTAATGCTTTGGGATAGCAGGGGCCGGCTTATAATCGAGCTGCGGATTACTTAGGGGCGGAATACCTAGAGTCGGTTTGCCTGCTTAAGTTTATTCAATAAGACCTTTTCAGCCCGTTTTAATTGGGGGTCTTCGCTAGCGCCAGCTTGTAGGGGCCAATCGACATTTACATCGGGCTCAACACCCTTACCCTCTAGATCGACTCCATCAAGTAAAAGTCCCTGGGATGAAAGATAAAGGAAATAGGGCAAAGAGAGTTCTCTCATGTGGGCTGCGCCTGCCACAAAAAAACCTGCGGTGCGGGTGCCAATCAATGTGGCTCTCTTGGTTTTTTTAAATTGAAAGGCCAAAGCCTCTTTTCCCGAGCGCACACCTTCGTTGATGATCACGACCATGGGTTTTTTAAAGCTTTCAGGGTTTGTTTTAGATTCGGGTTTGCTTTTATTCTTGGTTCCGTCCCGAAGAATAAAGGCGGATTCAAAATAAGTAGAGCTGTCTTCGAAAAAGGGATCTAAGTGGTCGTACCAGGCTCCGCCAAAGCCGTCTCTTAAGTCTAAGATAAATCCGTCGACATGTTTTAAGGATTTTACGGCTTTTGCGAGTTCTTTCTTTGTTTCATCGTGGGTTCCGGTCCACAGATGGACATAGCCGAAAGTTTTATCTTCTTTTTTAATTTCTCGGACACTGTTTTTAGTTGCCGAGATATAAGATTGATGAAGCCCTTCTTGAAGGGGAGTGACTTTGATTTTATGTACTTTGGATCTTCGTTTGATTTCTAGCTCGACCGTTTTATTTGCAAGGCCCTGAAAGGATTTTGCGGGGACAAAGGGGCTGCCATTCGCTTTTAAAATTAAGTCCCCTCTTTTTAGATCTGCTTTTTCTGCTGGGTAGCCGTTTAGGACCGAGCGGACTTGAAAGCCATCAACACTTTTTTTGTATTCGGCCCCGATATGCGCAATCGCAGGAGTCTTTGGATCTCTTGTGCCGAAGAGGGATCTAAAAAAGAAAAATTCTAGATCTGATTCCGTATAAAACTGAGTGTGGGAAACCTTTAAGGTCGATAGAAATGCGTTGATCTGAGTGGCAAGCTCATCCAGGTTTTTTGCATCTGCTGCCCGGCGCTTCATTTTTTCATATTGTCTGGGTGTAAAATATTTTTGTTCTAGTTTTAAAGGGTAGATATTGGGCTTTGCGGTTTGCCAGAATTCTTCGAATATTTTTTGACCCTCGAAATTGGCGGGTGGGGCAAGTTGTTGGCTTTGGGCCCAAGTGGTGCTGAGGAGAAAAAGTGTTATAAAAAATGATTTTGCCATTTACCTTATATTCGCTGAGCAAGACGAGTTGCAAAGTAGGTACGCGAGTAGACTAGAACGGGAAGAGCTAGCAAAAGAAGCAGGGTGGTGTACTGCCAGTAGGCAGTAAATTGTGGAGTAAGTGCTGGCCCGAATCCATACCAAACCAAAATTCCATTTGGACCGAGTCCTTCGCTGAGCACTTGGTAATCGAAAACAATTCTGTTTATTTGAATTGAAGCCATTAGTCCTAGCAATGCGCCAAGGGATAGGGAGCAAGCATTCACTAAAAGAGAAATGATCCAGGAGCGAGCTAAAGCCTTAAACCACTGATCTAAAAAAAGTAGTGAAATCGTAGCGATCAACAATGCGGATAAGACAGGGATCCATATAAGAAAAATATTTGCAGTCATGGCTTTGTTTTAGGTCGAAGAATCAGAAATGTAAATGCGTTTGGCAGTGGAGTTTTCGCGGGTGGCCAATGCGCTTGGATAATCCGTCTTAATCTGATCCCTGTAAAGTTAGCCACTGACCACCCTCGCAATAATAAGTCACTGAGGCCTTTGGCACAAACGCATCATCAATTCCTTGATGATCTAGATTTTTAGGAAGGGGACCGCCATAGGTTTGTTGATGAGCTAAGATAGAATCTTTTGAAGCTGCAGAGAGAAATCTTGAGTAACCCACTTTTCCCTCGTTAATAACTTGCAACACGCGCCTATTTTCAGATGGTGCGAATGTAGATGGGCATGGCGCCTCCTTCTCCCAGACTACAAAAATAGAAGAATTGCCATTTTTCGAGCAAAGAACAGCCCAATCTTTACTTTTCCGAGAGGCAAAGCTGCCAGCAATCAGGTTGTGCGGATTCCGCACGTCCCAGGACTGAGGTATTTCGCAGCCTTGGCTTTCTATTGCCTTTACAACTTTCCGAGGGACGCCGGGAACCTGGTCGGGTTTTATAAAGCGTATTTCTTTCTCTGCTTTTTTCCAATCAATTGTCGCCGACGCCACATCAGTTGAGAGTAAGCATAGGACCGTGCTAATTAGAACTTTCATTAGTTCCTCCGAGGGACGAATTCTCTTCTATAGCGTCCAAGAATATTTGCAGTCACGGGTTTCCTTTTAGGCCGAAGGGCAAAAAAAGTAAATGCGTTTGGTGTGGGCTTTCGCAGCTGGCTAGGATCTTTCTCTAGCTAACTTTTTGTATTCAGCTAAAAACTCATTAAATTTCTCGAGTTCCTCTTCATTTTCAGACCACTTCTTAATTTTTTGAATTTTAATTGGGTGTTTCTCTGCGACCCAAAGGGCATGAATGAGGCTTCCACGGTCCTTCCAGTGGTACCATGCGGCTAGACGATCCATCACACATTGAGTCGGGGAGTAGAGTTTAACGACTACGCCAGCTACTTCAAATTTTCCTTCAGCTTCGACTGGGACCTCATCACCAATGCCGAGCGGGCCACTTCCAGGAAACTCAAGATAAAACTTCGAGTCAGGATGTTTGAAGTATCGATCATCTTTCTTAAATCCAATTTGAGATAAGCTTTTATGGATCGCATCTTTCGAATAGGGTGAAACAAAGTCTAAATCGTGAGAATGATATCGTTCATCCGTATAAATCGAAACGCAGGAGCCGCCAACTAAAACACATGAGATGCCGGATTTTTCGAGTTGCTGCACTACTGCCGCTGCAAAATGTTTTCGGTCAAGTTTTGGGGAAATTTTTAAGCGTGACACTATAAGGGTTTACCTTTTTTTCGCGGTTTGCCTCTTGTGCTGGCGAAATATTGCTCCTGTTTATCAAGAGGCACTTGCGTAAGAGCCTTCTTCAATAAGATTTCAAGTTCCTTAGCCAAAAACCATCTTTTATTGAGTGAATAGAGTCTTGCTCTGCCTTGGTTTTGTCCCACAAGAATATTGGCCTGCTCGAGTTTATTAAGTGTTCGTAAAACCTGGGTATTGCTGATCTTAAAGGCCGTGGCGATTTCAAGAGAATAGCCCTCACCTTGCGCTATGAGATACAACAAAACCTTTTCTGCGGTCTGGCTACCAAAGAGTTCTTTCAGCATGTTTTTATTATAACCTAATTTAGGCTTTAATCAACCTAAATTAGGAAAATTATAAGGGGGGCTCGGCGAACATCCTTGTTGATTGGGCCAGAGGCCGCTTTCGACTTTACTTTAAAAACTATGGGCTTCGGCTGCTAAGTTTATGATGTTTTTGGGATTTTGACATAGTTCCACCATCGAGTGAGTAGAACCGGAATAGAAATGGCGATTCGGGTGTGATCGCTAATTTGGATATTTTTTTAGTTTAAATGGCGGGGTGGACGGGACTCGAACCCGCGGCCTCTTGCGTGACAGGCAAGCGTTATAACCAACTTAACTACCACCCCGCATAGATGTGAGGAAGAACTTATAATTCTCTCGGGGCTGAGGTTCAATCAAATTCTTTGGGGAATTGGACTCCTTGAGTGAAAAATCTTAGAGAATTTAAGCTTATTATATATTGCGTCAAACGTCTTTGGTTTTAGGACAGGACCGCTCGGACTATGGTCGCTCTTGATGTGGCTTAGCTGCCAGCTTACACTTAGAGGCTGTCTATTTCATATTTAGTTCATTTTTGGAGGTACTCGATGAGCTCTAAGCGAATTTTTGCGGGATGTGCTGTTGTCACTCTTAGTCTTTTGGCAAATTTGGCCTGTGAATCGGCCGGTAAAAAGACGGCTATTGGAGCAGGGGTTGGGGCTGCTGCAGGAGCTGCCGTTGGTGCCGTCATCGGACATCAAAGTGGAAACCGTAAAAAGGGAGCCGCTATGGGCGCGATATTTGGAGGGGCTCTTGGGGGCACCGTAGGTCTTCGCATGGATAAACAAGCTAAAGAACTTGAGAAGATCGCCGAAACTAAGCGCACAGAGACCGGTCTTATTACAAAACTTAAAAGCGATATCTTATTTGATACAGGCAAAGCAGATCTAAAGCCTGCAGCCATTACAAATCTTGGGAAGATGTCTGAGATCCTAAAAAAATATCCAGAAAACGTCTTAACCATCAAAGGTTATACAGACAGCACCGGATCGGCGGCTTTAAATCGAACGCTTTCTGAAAAAAGATCAGCTGCGGTTAAAACTCAGCTTGTAGCTGGCGGGATTCCTGAGGCAACTGTTTCGGTTGTAGGGATGGGACCTGCAGATCCAATCGGTGACAACACAAGTGCTGAGGGGCGTGCACAAAACCGACGAGTTGAAATTGAAATCACCGTCGACGAAAGCAAAGTCCCTAAGAAGTAAGTATTTGAGTTGGGTTTTGCTGGCCACTAATAAGTAAGATTTAAAAAAACATATTTTTGTGGGTTTCTTAGACGTGAGGCTTGCAGAAATTAAAAATGAGGCAGTTGTGGTCGAGATTCAGCGCGGAGTAGCCTACCTTTATTACGCCTTCGACGTGGGCTCGGCCATTAATCTAGAAGAGGCTGATAAACTTCTATCGGCCACAAAAAAACAATCTCCATTTTTGCAAAAAAAGAAGATCAGTAAGTATTTTGAGTTTACTCCGGCTCCAATTCGAGTCGAACAAGTCGCCACGCCCTTCGAAGTCAGCAAAGGTTTTTTTACGGATGCGATGTCCGAGATCTTAATTTTTGATTTTGGCTCTTTGTCCGTGCGATTCCAAATCCCACTAGAGGGATCCCTTGAAGACATCATCCAATTAAGCGTAGATCTTTACGAGAATCTTCAGATGAGGGGAGTCGCCAGACAAGTGGCGGAATCTTTATTAAACGAGATCGCTCCTTCCGTTTTAAGGCCAGACTTAGCTGAGGGTGTGGAGGACTACTGGATTTTTCAGATCTCAGAGACCAAACCGAATCTAACCCCGTCAGATATTGTGCAAAATCACATGCAGACCATGGCAAAGATTTTAAAAGCCGAAACTTCTGCTTTGTCGGATCGCGAAATCCAAGAGATTCTGTCAGACCGAATTTCTTACGGCATCAATGATGTCACATTTTTAAATTGGTATAGTGCGATTATTTTTGATGAGCGCGCAGAAGATATTTACCGGGTTTTAGAGTTTGCCAATATCGTATTGATGGAGCTTTCGCACTTAGACGAAAAGCTAGATAAAGCCCTAGATGAGTTTTACGAAGAGTTTTCAAAAGAGCAAGATGGCGTTCGTAATGTCTTTGCAAGGCTTGCAGCTAGGCGCAATCAACGCCGTCGTTTTGCAAGATTTCAGATCGATAGCGCTATCTTTTTTGAGCGAGTCACCAATGCCTTAAAACTTATGGGCGATGACTTTCAAGCCAGAGTTTACCAGGTAGCCTCTAAAAAAATGGGTCTTTCTGCTTGGGACGCGAGCATTAATAAAAAATTGCGCACCATCGAAAGTATTTACGACAAGATTTCTGATTCAGAAGCCACCCGCCGCATGGAAGTGCTTGAGTGGATTATTATTATCTTGATCGCCCTTTCAATTTATCTAGGGCTTAAATAATAGACTTCATGCTCGGTTTTGCATCTAACCGAAGTGGCCCGTCACGTATTCTTCAGTCAACTTTTTATGAGGCTTGGTGAAGATCTGGTTTGTGGGACTGCATTCGACAAGCTCACCCAAATACATAAAGGCCGTATAATCAGAAACTCGGGCGGCCTGCTGCATATTGTGAGTCACAATAATAATGCTGACGGATTTTTTTAACTCATGAACAAGCTCTTCAATCTTAGCTGTTGCAATGGGATCAAGGGCCGAAGTGGGCTCGTCGAATAATACAATCTCTGGATCAATGGCAAGAGCTCTTGCGATACAAAGTCTTTGTTGTTGTCCGCCGGAAAGGTTGTAGGCCTGCTGATGAAGGCGGTCTTTTGCTTCATCCCAAAGGGCCGCACTTTTTAAAGCTTTTTCGACTTGTTCTTCTAAAACACTTCTTTTTTTAATCCCACGAACTCTTAAACCGTAGGCGACGTTTTCGAAAATAGTTTTTGGAAATGGATTTGGTTTTTGAAACACCATACTAATTCGCATCCGCACTTCAATGGGATCCACTTCGCGGGCTAAGATATTAATGTCTTCGGGAAGCAGTCTAATTTCACCTTTATAATTGTGAGTATCATACAGATCATGCATTCGATTAAAACAACGAAGCAGGGTGGTCTTGCCGCAGCCAGAAGGGCCAATGAGAGAAAGCACCTGATTCATTGGAACATTTAAATTAATGTCCTTTAGCGCATGCACTGGACCATAGTGGAAGTTAAGATTTTTCACCTGGGCCTTTAAACTAAGATTTGAATCCATCGTTTTTGAGTTCGGCATCTACCACTTAATCCTTTTTCGAAAGCCCTGACGAATATAAATCGCCAAGCCATTTAAAGAGAGAGTCAGAAATAACAAAAGAAGACCTGCCGCAGCCGCATTGACATGAAACTCCTGCTGAGGTCTAGACACCCAATTAAACATCTGAATTGGCAAAACAGTAAAGGGATCTAGAATCCACTGAAAGGACAAAAATGGAGGCTCGGCCTGAAGAGGGGGTGTTGGTAAAAAAGCAATAAAAGTTAAGGCACCAATGGTAATCAAGGGAGCCGTTTCCCCAATCGCTCGAGATAATGCGATAATGATCCCCGTTAAAATTCCGCCCATCGAATAGGGAAGAACATGATCCTTAACAGTCTGCCACTTCGTCGCGCCCACCGCATAAGAGGCTTCTCGAATATGTAAAGGGATAGCCTTAATCGCCTCCCTTGTCGTAACAATCACAATAGGCAGCACCAGCAGTCCTAAGGTCAAGCCAGCGGTCAAGATACTTTGGCCCAATGAAAACTTATAAACAAAAAGTCCAAGCGCCATAAGCCCAAAAATAATCGAAGGAACCCCTGCAAGATTTGTAATATTGATCTCGATAAAGGTCGTAAGTCGGTTTTTCGGAGCGTACTCTTCAAGATAAAGTCCGGCCGCAACTCCAAGTGGAATTGCGACAAGAGAGGTCACAAACATCACCAAAAGAGTGCCGACCCAAGCTGATAAGATTCCGGCTTTCTCAGCAAAGCGAGACGGAAAGCTAGACATAAAGTCCAGATCAATTCGGTTAAGTCCCGAAGTGCTTAAATCAATAATCAACAAAAGCAAAGTGATCAAACCAAAGGCGAGAGATAAAAATCCAATCCAAGAAAAGATTTTGTCCCGACGCTTTGATTTTTTAATTTGCGCTTTAAGATCTTGCATTTAGTAGCGCTCCCTATAGCGACTCTTTAAGGCGTGTCCTAAAATGTTAAAGCAAAGTGTGATTAGCAAAAGGCTAAGACCCGCAGCAAAGATGGTCTGGTAGCCGATGGTTCCGTGAGGTAAATCCCCAAGGCTGACCTGAACAATATAAGCCGTTACGGTTTGTGCGGGCTCCATGGGATTAAAACTAAAGTTTGGCTGCATTCCTGCGGCGATGGCTACGACCATGGTCTCGCCAATCGCTCTTGAAATCGCCAAGATATAAGCCGCAGTAATTCCAGAAAATGCAGAAGGAACCACCACTCCAAATACCGTCTGCAGCCGTGTTGATCCCATCGCGTATGAACCCTCACGAAGGTACATAGGGACTGCCCGCATGGCATCTTCACTTAAGGAGCTGACGTAAGGGATAATCATCACACCCATTACAAGACCCGCACTGAGCATGCTAAAGCCAGGAAGGCCTGGAAGAATTTTTTGTAAAAGGGGAGTCACAAACAAAAGAGCAAAATAGCCGTAAACAACCGTAGGGATTGCGCTTAAAAGTTCAAGTATCGGTTTAACAAAATCTCGGGTGCGCGAGTTCGCATATTCGCTTAAGTAAATCGCTGCGATCGAGCCTAAAGGGATCGCAACTAAAAGCGCCACCAAGGTGATCACAAAAGTTCCGGCAAGCAAGGGGCGGATTCCGTAGTGAGCATCCGCAAAAAGAGGAGTCCACTGATCATCCGTTAAAAAATCAACAATCGAGACCGCTTTAAAAAATGGAATGGATTCGTAAATTAAAACGCCCGCAATTCCAAGAGTGGCACAAACAGAGGCAGAGGCCGCCAAAAATAAAATGCCTTCCACCAGAGACTCGCGAAAGGCACGCCACTTACGCCGTTTTCGCGAAGCTTCAGTCAGCGAGGCCCGACTTAAGGCGGACCTCCCAAGACTTAAAGAAGATCCATTTAAGGGAATTGAATCAGAGCTTGGCTTCACGCTTTAACAGCTCCTCGATGCTTAAGCCCACCTGAGCTTCACCGCCAAATACAGTTCCAATTTTATTTGAACTTAAGTTCTTTAGGCCCATTTCGTAGGCGGAAGCAGGAAGAGAAACATATTTTACTTGAGCTACTAGATTGGTGGCGTTCTTTAAATAGTATTCAGCAAATTCTTTAACTTCTGCCTTCTTCAGTGCGTTTGCACTGACGTAAATGAAAATGGGTCTAGCCAATGGGTAATAACTTCCGTCTTCAACGGATTGTTTCGAAGGGCTGACTGGACCTGGCTTTGGAGCTTTGCTCCCGCCATCAACCGGGACCGCGCGAAGTTTTTCTTGGTTTGGCTCGTAGTAGGCGTAGGGCAAGTAGCCCAAGGCATTCGGATCATTGCTTACACCCAAGACGATCGTATTGTCGTCTTCACTTGCCGTATAATCACCACGACTACTTTTTGCGTGTCCAACGATGGCCTCAGTAAAGTAGTCAAATGTCCCTGAATCTGCTCCAGCTCCGTAAAGAGTCAAAGCTTGGTCTGGCCAAGAAGGATCGATTTGATTCCACTTCATAATCTTTCCTTGGGCCCCGGGCTCCCAGATTTTTTTAAGTTGCTCAGCGGTGATCGACTTAAGCCAAGTGTTTTTTGGACTTACAACTACGGTTGTCGCGTCGTAAGCGACGGGAAGTTCGATATAGGTTACGCCGGCTTTTTTACAGGCTTCCATTTCGACTTTGCTAATGGGGCGAGAAGCGCCTTGGACATCCGTTTCGCCACGGCAAAACTTTTTAAATCCTCCTCCGGTTCCAGAAATTCCAACAGTGACGCGAATTTTTCCTTTTGCAGATTTTTGAAATTCTTCAGCGATGGCTTCAGTGATTGGAAACACGGTGCTTGATCCGTCCACGGTAACCAAAGTTTGCGGGCTCTCTGCCTGTTCATTTTTCTTCGTGCAAGAGGAAAGTCCTAAAGACAATGCCAGTAAACTGCCGAGGGTCAGAAAGGTCATGAATGAAGAGTTCATCGAGGCTCCTTTTGTATTAACTATGGCTGATTCACAAGCCGTATTTTTACACTTGTTTTAGGGGCTTCTTTGTTAGGCTTTTGTCAGGATCAGGCGGGCAATAAAGCTAAGTCTTAGGAATATTCGGTACTTAGTGTTTCAGAGTGAGACGTGAAATTTTGCTAAACACTTGGTCGCTGCCAAAGAATTGTACAAGCCTTTGGTCTTTAGACGACTTGATGAGTTTTTTACACGGCACGGAGCTTGAAGTACTTTACTGCGACTCGATTAGTCTGGTCTCGATAACTTATGGTCTGTCGACTTTTTCTACAGACTTTAAAAGTTTCATTCTGAGACGAGTTTTGGCCTAGGGGGGAATTTGAATAATAGTCGGACGTCCTTCAAAAAATCAGCGGTGATTATCCTAGCCATGTTCGGTTTGCTTTTACCTTTTCAAAACTGTGCTCCAATTGGTGGAGTTCAAACTTCTGAATCGACTGATATTTCTAGTTCTTCTGGTGACGGCGAAACGCCTTTGCCGAATGATGGCTCTCTCCCTCCTCCTCCAACGGGAGAGCCGCCTCCAGCGGAACCACCGCCACCACCTCCTCCGGTGGGAGTCGACCCATGTGCTAATAATAGAGCGCCGGTATTAAGTGGATATCGCCCGACCGGTCAAACTACGGTGCAAACAACTGTTCCAAATCAAAACGCTCGAATTGGTATGGCAACAAATGCGGGGACCCAAGTTCCAGGTGTATTAACTTTTGTTGGAAATCCTGGGGCTGGTGAAGATACTCAAACACTGAGTCTTCGTTGTAACGTCGCTCACTACGATCAAAATGGAACGCGACTGACCGGAAACAATTCGGCTTTACTTGCGGTAAGTTGTACGAATAATGGCGGAGTCAATATGACTCGAGATGGATCCATCTGGAGAGCCAACCTGACGACGACTCAAGCGGAGGGTCGCGAGTGTCTTGCCGGACGAACTGAAATCAGTGTGTTTGTGCGCGACCAATGTAATGCGAACTCGACGACAATGAATTACACCATTCAAGTTGCAGATGGCTGTTTGCCCACTCGAAAAGTGGTGGCTTCGGATGCAACTGATAAAAATGATCAATTCGGACACCAAGTTGCTTTGACTGGAACTTATGCGGCTGTTGTTGCCAGTGAAAATGATCAAAACGGTATGGATTCGGGTGCAGTCTATGTTTACCAGGTCGGTGCTGGAAACTTAAGCTTCGAAGCAAAACTTCGGCCGACTGATGTTCCTTATGGCGGAAATAATTCAGGACTTGTTGGAGCCACTTTACGAGGTGTGGCTCTGAACGGAACAACACTTGCTGTAGGATCTCCCTATTATAGATCCGGATCGGTAACTAGTGGCGCAGTGTTTATTTTTAACCGGGTCAATGGCGTTTGGACTCAAACTCAAAGAATTCTTCCTGCTGGTGGAAATGCCGGCGGTGGGGATACCTTCGGAGATGCTGTCGCCTTATCCGGAAACACTCTAGTCGTTGGAGCACCAAGAGATTCTAGTCGGGGAGTTACTGCGGGCGCAGCTTACGTCTACACGCTTACAGGAAATGATTTTGTTTTAGCTGAAAAAATAACTGCACCAAATGCAGCTGCTCGCCAGCTGTTTGGTTATAGTGTAGCTGTGGACGGATCTTTAGTGGCAGTTGGTGCGCCGGTCGACACAGTATTCTCCGAAGCGGCGGGTTTTGCTTACGTCTTTAATCGCGGCACTGGTTCTACGACCGAGATTAGTGGAATCACAAGTCGTCCGGCAGATATTGGTCAAAGAGCACGATTTGGCGAATCCGTTGGGATCTCTGGATCCAATTTGGTTGTCGGAGCAACTCTTGCTTCAAATCCTTCCGGGAATAATGGATCGGTTCGATCTGGCGCGGCCTTTGTTTATTCCATTTCTGCGGCTGGGGCGAGTTTTAGAAACAAACTCTTCGGTTCGGCGAATCAAATGCTATTCGGTCACTCCGTTTCAATCTCGGGATCCACTGTCGTTGTTGGGTCCCCCGGGGATGCGGCCGAAACAGGTGGCGATATGGGCGCAGCATACTTATTTCAACTTCCAGCAGGAGCAACGACAACTGCGGTCAATTCAAGTTTTCGAATCATGGCTCGGGATCGTCTAAGAGAAGATCGGTTTGGATTCCATGTGGGAGTAGCTTCAGGACGAGTTTTGATTGGAACTCCAATGGACAACTTGTTGTCGTCTGAGACAGTTTCACAGCAAGAAATCGAGCGCGGCGGGTCTGCGCACTTGGTGACTCTGCCTTAAGTTTTTTTGAGTTGGTGTTTAAGTTTTGGTTTTATGGGGATGGACCTTTTGGGGGATAAGAAGATGAGAAACAAGATAAAAATCCTAAGTGTCGCGGCAATCATGGGATTGGCTCTGAATCACTTGCCTTCTTCCAGTTTGACGGTCGACGGGGATCGCGTCATGCCCGACGGACGAGTGTTGGTTCGTGGTTCTGCTGAGTGGCAAAATCAAATGCAAGTCGATGGCCTTGTTGCTCTCTATCTGTTTAGAGAAACCTCTGGTCCAGTATTAGATCTTTCAGGATATCGAAATTCAAATGGAGACCTTGAGCCACTGAATTTAACGATCGACGATCCCGACTCCGGCGGCCCAAGTGCTGAGGTTCGTCGCCCTGGTTCTCACCTTGCGATTGATTTTCCGACACTGGTTCGCTCTTCTGGACCAGCCGCTAAGATCCATCGCGAGTGCCGGGCCTCTCAGCAACTTTCTGTAGAGACTTGGATTAGTAATCGACAAGATTCTGCGACTTCACTGTCGCGTCCATTGAGTATTGTGACCCTGTCCAATCAGCGAGAGGCAAACCGCGATAATCTATCTTCAACCAACCGAAACTTCTTTCTTGCACAAGAATACGATGAGGGACCTCGGTATAGAGCGATTCTTAGAACCTCAAGCTCGGCAGATACTCGAGATGAAGAAGGTGCATTTATCCGGTCTGCTGCGGGTGTGGCCGAAAGAAATGTTCTTCAACACGTTGTTATGACGCGTTTTCGTGATGTGGCTGCAGGTGGACGAGAGGTCACTCGGCTCTATGCCAGTGAGCGAAGTGATTCGGGCCAAACCCTAGACTTGCTCCGTGAAGAAGTCGTCAACGACGGTGGGCTTTCAGGGACCTTTAACAATTGGGACGCAAATGCGGTGCTCGGGATTGGAAATGAAATTTCTTATGCCTCACCTCTGGCAAGAAGAGCAAATGCAGAGGATCGATTCACTACGGAGCAAAGAGGCTGGACTGGGGACCTTTATCTTGTCGCGGTTTATTGTAAAGCGCTAGAGACCGAGGATATTCTAGGAGCTCGAGCTCCAGTAAAAGGGGCTTTTCAAAATCTTGGGATCAATCCGGCCGAGCAAGTGACTCAGAATTTGGAAAAAGCATCAACGCTTTATCGCCGCCTAACCGGAACAACACTTCCCGTGACAAGCCCATTAATTAAAGACATGGCTCAAAGAATCCAAGGGTCTGGAGAAACGGGCTTAATGGAAGCCGCGGCCCTTGCAACAAATCAAAGGGATTTTTATAATATTACCGTAAGAGACTTTGCTTCTCGCATGTCCACACGAGATGAGACCGTAAATACGGACCTTAATGATTTCTCAGCGACGCTAATTGGGATTGTCCGCGACAATATCAACGCAAAACAACTTTTGACTGCGGACTTTATGTATATTGCAGATCAATCTAAGGCTGCGGTCCCCAGTCGAATGCAAGAAGATATTCTTACCTCCAACGCGCACTACGTGGCTTTGGAAGAGGGGCGCTTTAATTTGGCCGAGGTTTTGGTTCAAGTTCCACAGACTATCTTTGATGGTCGCGAAGTGCGCCCTCATCCAAATGCAGCGGGTCTTTTGACAACTCGAGCTTGGATGGAAGCCCATGCAACGGCAGGAACGAATCGCCGATTGGTGGAGTACGCCTTTAGACAGTTCTTGTGTATCCCAATGGACAAATGGTCTGATAGCTATGCGCCAGATGACTATGTCGGTCGAGACATTGATCGCTTTCCAGCTGGAGACAACACAAATTACACAACGACCTGTCGAGCTTGTCACTCAACGATGGACAGTCTTCGTGGAGCCTTTGCCTTTTATGACTTCAGCAATGGCTTTGCAAAGTATTCTTGGTACATGACTCCTGCGGCCCCAGATGCTGAGGACACGCCAACCACGATTCGAGTGACAAATCCCCAGACCATGGTTGTTGCAAAGATGAATCACAACGATCTAGGACGTGGTGGCCGAGAAACTCGAGACAGCTACTTCTTTAACAACGCGACAACTGGAGTTAACGGAACTTACTTTCAGTGGAGTGGGCGTAAAGAAGGCTACGGAGTGAAAGACTTCGGGGATATGCTATCCAACTCATCCGCATTTCCAACATGTATGGCTCAAAGAGTATTTCGCTCTGTTTGTAAGCGCGAGCCCGCAAGCTTTGATCGAGCTATGATCAATCGCGTGGCTCAAGACTTTGTATCCTCGAACTTTAATTTGAAAACTTTGTTTCAAAGGGTCGCAATCTCAACTGAATGTGTTGGCCAATAAGGTTGAGTGGGGGAAATATGAAACGGATAATTAACCGAAGAAAAATTCAAGTGTTCGCAGCCATTTTGGCAGTCACTGCGGCCTCGGCTATCTTTGGCCATGGTTGTAGTGGAATTGGTCAAAGTTCAAAGTCCAACTCGGGGGCCAACTCTTTGGGAGCAGATGTTCCCAGTGACTTTGTGCCGATTCCAAATCAACGAACAGTCTCGACTGTGTATGCAAAGCAAATTTTGGACAACAATGTATCTTGTACGGGAATTGGGAGCGAAAGTACTCAGACTCGCTCGGTCTGGACCGAAAGACGAGGGTCATTAAGTGAATATGGATACGCGACCCATATTACCGCACCTAAGTTAATGGCAATTGCCTCGGTGGCAGGCGAAGTCTGCAATGACTTGATTCGCGCAGAGCGAGCTCGAGGAAGTCAGGATCGAAACATTTTCACCAGTTTTGATTTGTCCGCAACACCAGGTCGTCTTCCAGCTTCTTCTGATATTTCGGATGCAGCCTCTCGCTTAGCTTTGGCTTGCTGGCAAAGAAACGTTCGTGAGGATGAGATTCGAATTATCGAAAGCAATGTCATGGAAGCCATGTCCGGAGCTATGGTGAATGCACGGCAAGTTGAAAACGCAGCACTTTTACTGTGCACGGGGATGTTGTCGAGTTTATCGGCGATCGAGATCTAGCTTAAAGTGAACTGAGCGAGCCAGAGTATTTTGTGGTTTTTGTAAAAGGGTTTTGGGGGATGAGATGAAAAAAGTTAAAAAAGTGACTCAAAAAATTGAAGACGGGTCTGTTGAAAAGGCCTTGCCTACTTTTGAACACCTTCATGAAAAGCCACTGAATATGATGAGCCGACGAGACCTTTTGTCTGCTGGGCTCATTCAGTTTTCTGCAGCACTCACCTTGCCCTCAATTTACTCACTCTTTGCGGGCGCAGGTTTGGCGCAAGCTCAAGAAATCGTTTGTGCGGGAGCGGCTGGAAGCAGTCTAGTTCCAATTATTACAGTCAATCTTGCTGGTGGAGCTGGGCTTGCCGCAAACTTTGTTCCTCATGATCAAGCTTTACAGCCTTTACAAAGTTATAACCGTTTGGGATTAGGTGCTGCGGGCTCATTTACCATGGACTACGAATTTAAAAATCGAGCCCCCTTTGCGGCCAATATCAGTCGGTTTATCGTAGGGGTTCGAGCGCAAGCTCTTCCTGCGACTTTGGCAAACACAGTATTTTTAGGAGTTCCAAACCGAACGGCTGATGATTCGGCGGCTAACAAAATGGTTATGGACGGAATGGTTGCAAAAGCCGGCCGAGTCGGACAGATCTTGCCAACTCTGGGGCGCAATCGCAATCAAGCGGCATTTGTAAATCCTCCGAATCCAATCCCGGTCAGATCTTTTGCCAATATTTCGGATGCGATTAGCGTAAAAAATAGTTTGGCCAATTTATCCAAAGCTCAACAGGAAAGATTATTTCGCATGACCCAGGATTTAAGCGCGAGCCAAACCGCAAGGCTTCAGGGGTTAAGTGGAGGCAATGAATTAAGAACGCTGATTCAGTGTGCGAATAGAGATAACACTAGATTGATTGCATCAACTGATCCTGGAGTGGATCCGGCATTAAATGCAAACTTCGCTGCAGTCTGGGGCATTAACGCAAATAATAGAAATGGGGACAACTACGCGCGAGCTGCAGTTGTGTACAACGTATTAAACGGAAACGCTCCGACCGGAAATATCGAAATGGGCGGTTATGATTACCATGATGGAAGCCGCACGAGTGGAGACCAAAGAGACGAGAACGCAGGAGTTCTTGTTGGTCAAATCCTTCAATCATTTGCTGTGATGGGAGTGAAGGCCTTTTTGGTAGTGACAACAGATGGCTCTGTGACAGGACCTATTTCAGAAACTCCCGGAGGAATTTGGACTTCCGATCGCGGAACAGCGGGAATGGCTTACATGATGGCCTACGATCCGTCGGGTTCAGTCAATGCCTCAAGTTTTCAGTTGGGACATTTTCTTCCTGGAAGAGATCAGCAGGGCGTGGATCAAAGTTTTATTACTGGAGGAACTCCTGAGCTTGCCGCAGCGGGAATGTTTGCGAACTATTTGAGTTTTAGCGGCCAATTGGGCTTAATTGATCGAGTGATTCCAAGAGTGATCTCTGCCGGTGACTTAGACCGAGTGGTTAAGATCGCTTAGTTTGATTTTTTGTATCTGTGATCGCTATTGTATGTGATTGGACGTAGATCTAGGGGGACGTAAATGAAGAAGGGGACAAGAAGTCGTAGGCACAATCGTATGATGTGGCTGTCGGGCATTTGTTCGTTCATTTTGATCCTGCTTTTTAACAATTGCTCATCAAGCCACTCCTATGATCCCAATGAATCCCTAGCCTCCGTTTCGGGAGACTGTAATCTTTCAAGTTTTTTTCAAAGAAGCTACCATCCTTTTCTTCAGACCAATTGCAATTCCTGTCACGTACAAGGTGGAGTGGGAAAAGGGGCTTTTGCCGATCCGGATTTAGGTGTGGCGTGGAACGCATTTAGTTTAGTTGGATTTTCTAAAGTGTCAGAGTATGCAGTAAACCCCTCGCACAATCCGCCCTATAGCGGAACTCAGCATCAAGAGACAATCGATAATTTGGTTCTGTCATGGGCAAATGCCGAAGTTGAAAATGAACTTTGTCGAACTGGAGCTGCCGTCGACGATGGTCGAACGTTTAACGATGCCGAATGGTATCAAACGCGCAGCAAGCCGATCGGAATCACCAGCCTCACCGGAACTTCAACGATCACCTTTGATCTTGCCCAAGATTTATTACCGGGTGCCATGGCAGCACCAAATTTGACAGGTGCTCGTTTTCGTCTTCGCTTTGCGGTTCGTGAGATCACGGGGGCTCCATATTATATGGTTAGCAATCCGGTTCTGGATTTGACAAACTCAAATACAGATTTGGATCTTGAAGGCCTTCGCGTAAAGATTAACGGCAGATGGATTGATGATCAGACGACTTTTACCCTTTTAAGAACTCAAACTCGCAGGGGAGAAGGACGAGATGTGATCGTGTCCTCTGGAGTGCTGAATGCTTTAGGAACTCTTAGAAGTTCTGATGTGGTATCAGTGGCCTTCAGACGACTTGATCCAGTGACACTTCCTCCGCCTCCAGCTCCGACTCCTGTAAACTTTCGAGTTGAAAACTTCACCCCGACCGAAGAGGGCGGACTTTACGATGTATGGGTGGATCTAGCACAAGCTATTCCGGATCGCCCGGTCATTATTGGTCTTGAGGTGGATAGCTCAACCACGGCGACTCCAATTCGAAGTGGAAGAGAAGTGGTAAATCAAGATGGGGACACAATCGAGATTGATAACTTTGACTGGAATTTTAAGACAGACACTTTATCTATGACTTTGATTCCGGGTCAGACCTCGGCGCGGGTGCAACTTCGAATTGCAGATAACGATCGCTACGACCGAGTCGGAACTCAGAATAAACGTGTGGTTTTACGCCTTGGTTCGGTGACGGGAGCCATTGCGGGAACAAGAAATCGCTACACCCTAACTATTCCGGATGACGACCCAGCTCCAGACCCCAACAGTCTAGTGCCCACTTATTCTCAACTAATGGGTCCTGGCGGAGTGTTTGCGACCTATTGTATTCAGTGTCACAACTCGGTCGATCGCGCTCAGGGTTATGATATTTCTAATTACGAAGAAATGATTCAAAATCGCGTTTTGGTGCCGGGTGATATTTCCAGTAAGATGTTTGTACGTATGAATTCTGCGGTTCCTGGTGTGGCGACAATGCCTTTAACCGGACTTCTGCCAGTTTATTTAAGAAAACAAGTTGAGGATTGGATTTTAAATGGAGCTAGAAATGACTAAAAGATCTATGGGACACTCAAAATCCTTTCTTTTATGTTTAATGGCTTTGATGCTGATTCTGCCATTTCAAAATTGTGCCAAACAACACGACCAACAGCTCGTTCAATCTTCCTCGGATCAAAACTTGATTTTTTTCCAGGGAGAAGTGCAAAAGGTATTTCAGGCAAAATGTGCAAGCTGTCACCAGCCCGGAAACGGATCTGAGTTAGAAAGCATTATGGATTCGGACGAGCTGATCTCGAAGGGTTTTGTGGTTCCTGGACGCCCTGAGATGTCTTCGGTCTATTTACTTGTAGTTGATGATATCGAGCCCAGGGATCTTCATTCAAAACTGACGATTCAAGAAAAGGATGTTGTGGCAAGTTGGATTATTGCTCTTTATGATCCAACCGGCACAGGAGGCTCCATTGGTGGAGGAGGGGGTGTCGGATCGAACACCTACCAGCGAGTCCGAAACGAAGTCCTAGTGCCTTATTGTATCAGTTGTCATGGGTCCACAGGAGCTTCGGGTGGAATTCGTTTAGACACTTATCAAACTGTGATGGCACAGGTAAATCAAAATGCGCCGGCAAGTAGCCCAGTCTATGCGCAAATGCTTTATGACTTTATGCCCACGGGTCCCAACAAAGTTCCCCTGCAGCTAAAGAATCTTGTTTTAAACTGGATTGTCGACGGAGCTGCGAACAACTAGGCCGGACAGGCAGGCCCAAATAAAACTCATCCAAATCAAATGAGCCATTGTAAGGTGAATCAGCTTTAGAGCTAGCGGCGATAAAGTCAGTAAAGTCAAAAATCCCAAAACAAATCCCAAGCCAATAAGAATTAAAAATCCCATGATCGGTTTTTTACGCGCCTTAGGAAGTGTGGAAAGCTTTAGACTAAATAGGGTAAACAGTAGGCCAGAGAACAAACTGGCCATAATCGGATGAAGAATCCTTAGTCGCAGGATTGGATTAGAGTCCGAGCTAAGGTCTTTTGCTAATCCTTCGAACAAAGACTCAGACGGAAACAGTGTTGTGGATAGCGAAGCCACGGCGCCAAAGCCCCCGACAAGAAAAAGCCCCAAGCTTCCCCAAATAAACAAAGAAGAAGAAAAAAGCTCTTTAAAATTATAGTCCTCTTCGTTTCGAGTCGAAAGCCAAGCAAGACTTAAAGATCCGGTCAGTAGAAATGTATTTACCAAATGAATCGACATTACAACTGCGCGAAGAGTCGAGGCATCTGTAGTCACCAGTCCGAATAAAACAATTTTTGCCCCAATCAGGGCTTCAAGTATTGTAAATAGCAGAACAAACCAGGAGTATTTTCGGACTCGGTGGCCTTTTGGAAAAAGCTGATGTGAAAAATAAATCAAGGCAAGAATCAAAAGGCCATAAAGAGCCGTTGAAAGGCGGTGGCCCTTTTCGATAAGGGTCGAGATGCTGGGCTGGCTAGGTAGGATTTCGCCTTGGCAAAGCGGCCAGTGGTCTCCACAGCCATCACCCGATCCCGAGATCCGCACCCATGCGCCCCACAGGATCACCAGAAGGGTGTAGAAGATTAGGAATAAGAGATAGCGGTTTAGTTTTAATTGGTTCATAGGGCCGGGCCAAACTACCTTTCAGATCGATTCTGGGTCAAGTGGTCCTTGTCGGGTTAGGGACAGGTAGATCCAAGACTTGTCATTCCCCCGGTTAGGGCATAGGCTTAATTTTAAACCAAATTAAATAGAGGTCTACACCTGTGAATTTCTTGAAAAGATGTCATTTGATCTTATTGCTTTTAGCCCTTATTGGCCCCTCACTCTCTTTTGCAAATCAGAATATTGGAGCTGGAGTCATCATCGGATCTCCAACCGGACTTTCTGCAAAATTAAAACTCCAGCAAAATCGCGCAGTGGATCTTGCGATGGCCTGGGATTTGGGCAGTCAAAATGATTTTTATATTCATTCAAATTACCTTATCGGCAAAAAAAGATTCCTCGTGATTGATCAGCAGCCCCTTGAAGGATTTTATGGTCTTGGAGGCAGTTTGCGATTTCACGATCCAGCGCCGGGCTCTAAAGATGACAGAAACAATTTTGGAATTCGAGTTCCTGTCGGTTTAAATTATCAAATTCAATCCGCGCCGGTGGAGATATTCGCAGAAGTCGCTTTGGTTGTTGAGTTGATTCCCTCTACGGGTGTTCATTTGAATCTCGGCATCGGTGCGAGATATTATTTTTAAGGCAGATCATTTTATTTTGTGTCCGATTGGCACCAGTTTCAGAATGGAACCATGTAATTCGTTGGTGAATGCGCGTTGAAGGTTTCTATTCCATCTTTTTAGTGCTAGTCTTCTAATTCCTTGTGCGAATAATAAATAACTTATCTGAGATTTTTTTGAGATCAGTTATTTACTTTTTGTGAATGGGAGTTATTGCAAGCTAAGAACCTTAGTTTAGAAAGTGAGATAAAATGTCATCCGAAAATAACGAAAATAATAATAAAAATTTGAAATTTGAAGACAATGGTCAATTTAGAAAAAAGCTGGGCCATCGATTAAAATCCCTTAGAAAAAACAGTCGAATGACTCAGGTGCAGACTGCCGATGGCTTGGGTATGAATTATCGCCATTATCAGGATATCGAAGCTGGAAAGTCTGATTTAAAAATGAGTAGTCTGATTAAGATCGCTGGATTTTTTGATCTTCAACTAGATCAGCTGGTGGACCTGTCTGGTGGAGATAGCCAAACAGATATTCTAAAAACAGTCGAAGCCTTTGTGTGCGGTATTGGCAACAGTCTGATGATGCCGCTAACCCTTAGGGATATGAATGGAATAGTGTTGACCTCTAACAAAGCATCCCTTGCTTTGGGTGGATTTGATTTAGCTGATGTGCGCGGTAAGCATGCTACAGATTTTGTCGCTGAGAATTTGAAGGCCTATTACAATGAGGTTATTGCTCAAGAGCAAAAAGGCGTCTTTAAGCCTGTGGTATTTCGTTTTCTAACAAAGGCGGGATTGCAGACTGAGGTTAATTATTTTCCGATTCCGATTGTCGGCAAAAATGGAGTCCCGGTGGCAGTCATTGCTGTTCTAAGCCCAGGTGGTTTCAATTTTGAAGAGCCACCGGTTTAAGCGGCGGCTCTCTACTTTAGGAACTGAATCGGCGAGGGCCTTAAGATTTTTTCTTAGGGCCAGTTTGAAGAAAGTCTTTGGTCAATCTGGTCGCGAAGTTGTTCTGCTTGATTCTCTTTCGCGATAACTCTTTGTTCTTGTCGGTCGTTATTCTTACTTAACTTTCTGCTTTTCTTTCTTAACTCGTTATTTTTCTTCTTATATTGAGTTACTAGTCTTTCTGCGTTCTTCATGCGCTTTTTAAGACTGACTTCACGACGCTCTTCTTGGCGGATTTCAGAGCGAAATTGTTTTTCTAAACCTTTGGCCTGAACAACTCGTGCTTCCATATCATCAACGCGCTTGTTGAGGCGTTCCACGCGATCTTTCGCGCGGTTTCGTTGTTTCTCGGCTGTGTTCTTTTGTTTTTCAAGATTTATTGCCAGCTTTTGAGCGCGATCAAAACGTTTGTTTTGAGATTCCACTCGGTTATTCAGTTTTTTGCTTTCGGCTTTGGCCTGGGCAATTTCTTTTTCAAGTTGTCTGGCTTCTTTTTCCAGAGCAAGAGCCTCTTGTCTTGCGGCCTCCTCAAGTTGAACTTGATCATAGACCTCCATTTGCTCTGCATCCGCTTCAACACCTAGATCATTTAAGAGACCTTGATTTGAATCGATGTCATTCGACCAGGCAGTGATGGGCATCACGGCGATTAAAAAAGATAGAATAAGACTTTTCATAAAAAACGCTCCTCTTGTTCCTAATTCCTGCCTGCTTCTAGAGCAAGCCGGGTGCCGGTGGCCTTTGGCCCTTTAAGCCCTCTAGAGCCCAGGAGCTTAGGAAAATTTTACACTTGAGGTGACGAAAATTGTCTAAACCATTGAAAACCCTTGGTATTTTAATGTCACCCGAGGCCCGGGTGATTATTGCTCGAAACCAAAGGATAGTTTAAGGTCAGAGGCATGTTGTTACGGATTGCCACTCTGATTCGAGCCCTTGTTTTAACTCCTTTTTTTATACTCCATACGGCGATCTGTGGCTCTTTGGTTTTGTTAAGCTCACTGCTTTATCCGAACCGCTGGTTTTTTGATCTTATCCTTGGAGGGATTTGGCCCAGGCCCATGTTGTGGCTTGCGGGCATTACTTTGGAGCTAAGGGGTGCAGAGAATATCCCGAAGGACCGAGGTTTCCTCTATATATTTAACCATACTAGCTACGTGGATATTTTTGCGATTGTTGCGGGCTTGCCGGCCCCCCCTCGTTTTGGTGCAAAGATCGAATTGTTTTCGGTTCCGATATTTGGTCCGGCGATGGCTGCAGTGGGTGTCTTAAAGATTGCTCGAAATGATCGCTCTGGTGTTTTAAAAATATACGAGAAAGCTGCAGAAAAGGTGGCTCAGGGCGAGTTTTATGCTTTGGCGCCAGAGGGAACTCGCCAGACGCAAAAAGAGCTTGGGCGATTTAAGACAGGGCCTTTTATATTCGGAATCCAAGCCAAGATGCCCGTTGTGCCACTTGTGATCGCAGGGGCCAAAGAGTGTATGCCCAAAGGGGCCTGGCTGATGAATGTAAGGTCTCAATGGAACAGCAAAGTGATCGTCCAGATCTTGCCGCCCTTGGAGGGGGAAAAGTTTAATATGGACACTTTAAACGAGTTCCAGGGCCAAGCTCGAGAGCTGATGTCTAAGGCCTATGAAAGCTTAAATCTCGAACTTTCGTCTTCAAAATAAAAAAGGGGCCTCAAAGAGCCCCTAAAAAATAATCGAATTAAAAGTTAGGATTAAAGAAAACGACCTGTGCACTGAATCTTTGAGCAAGCGATCGTTTCGAAGTCTCCATAAACTGAAGAATCTCCTCTTAATATCGCATCAAGATCAGTTAGCTCATCTTGGATCTGTTGCGAAGAGGCCTCAGCGTCTATGACCTGAATCTCTGTCTCGTGAAACCATTCCATCAGAGTCAGCATCACTAAGGTATCGCGGTCTTCAGCGGTCATGACTTGTGTGCCGGCCTCGGTCTGTGTTTGACCAGAAGCGGGAAGCACAAAAAGCAGGGAGCAGGCCAGAGACAAACTCAGTATTAAGTTTTTCATTCTAAATCCTCCCAGGGCCAAAACGCCCTTCAGACTCCCTATAAGGCAAGATCCAGACCACAGTAGTTTGGATCTAAATCCAGCTAGGCTCAAAACTATCAACATTTCACAGCAATGACAATAGGGAGTGGTGTCAGCCTGACCACATTTTATGAAGTTCTTTCAAAGGCCTGCCGAAGGAACACTATGTGTTGCATACTTAAGTCCGGGACTAAGGTCCTGCTTTTACTTACTCTTTGCTTCTCGGCTTATGGCCCACAAGCTCAAGAGCTTGAGTCTTTTCAGGTTCAAAGCGGAGATAGATTTGAGTTTGTAGAGGATGCTCTCGTTGGCGAAAGCAAAACTATCAATGAAGAAGCCGATTCGCAAAGGCCCAGCGAAGGAAAAAATCCATTTCTATGGCGGCCCAATGGCTCAAATCCAGGAATCCAAGAGCCCTTTTGTCAGATGGATCGCTTAAGCCACATTGTTCGCAGTACGGCCTCTGATCTAAATCAAGGCGTTAGAGATCTGCAAAGTTGGGCAGACCGTTGTGAGCCTCAGTTGGTCGATCCCAGAGCGCCGACCTGGACGGCATTGGTCAGATCGATGATGCTGGATCATTCCTTTTCTGGTCATCCGGATATTCGCCCGATTCGTATTCATCTGTCTAGAGGTCGTGTGATCCGCGGGTATCTGGGTTTAAAAGCTGGAGATCGGCCAAGACCGCTGGTGATAGCTCGTTGCGGACTGTTTTGTGATGCCGACGACAGCGGAAGCACTCGAACCTTTATGATGAAATTATTTGAAGAAAGCCCCTTTCATGTTTTAACTCTTTCCAATGTTTCAGGCTCGGACTTTATTAAAGACAACGAGGTTGTCGCTCTAGGGGGAGTCGAAGAGGGCCGCCAGTTTATTGAGATTGCTGATCTTGTGCGCGCGCCGGAGTCTCCATTTAATTTAAAAATTTCCAGCCTTCATATTATTGGTGTAAGCCTTGGTGGCCACGGAATTCTTTACGCAAGTTTGTTTGATAGCTTAAATCGGGATGGTTTAAAGCCTCAGGGAAGGTTTAGCAGTGCTCAAGCGATCTGTCCTGTGGTCCATTTAGAAAACGCGATGAAGACCATCTATGCTCCGGGTTTGCTTGGGACCTTGATTAAAATCTTAAGTGTGTTTCAGATCCGAGAAGTGATTCGCTACATTCCAATTTTAGGAGAGATTCTTGGCGTGGATCGAGATCTCAGTCGTGGAAGAATTCTTGAGGCCTTTTCTGTGACGGCTTTGGATTATTATAAAAAAATGACTCAGGCCGAATCTTGGCCGCTTAAGCCCTTTGAAGGTATGAGAATTCAAAATTTAGATGAACTTTGGTCGATTCAAAATTTCGTAACTTGGGCGGGTCAAATCGAGGTTCCCACTCTTGTGATTCCCTCAAAAGATGATCATGTGGTAAAGTACCGATTGAATTCACAGCTTTTAGAAAATGAAATTACAGATTCTGGAAAGCTTAAAGTCGTCACTTTTGAAAATGGGGATCACTGCGCATTAAGTGCAACCGCCGGCTGGTCGACCGAGACACATATCTGGCGCGAATTTATTTTAGCTCACAGCCCAGAGTTCCCTCCGGCTCAGCATAAAAACCTTTACATTGCAGAGGATCTAAAGAACTTGAGTTGGCCTAGATCTTACAAAATGTTTCGCGGAAATATTCATGCGCAACAAAACTTTACTTTAAGTTCTGATGCAAAGACCTTGTACCTTCAGTTTAAGATCTTAGACACATGGAAGCAAACGGCTGAGGGCATTTACTGCGGACAAGAGCAGATTTGGCGGGTCCCCTCTGAAGAGTGTTACCGCTGGACTAAGCTTCCCATTCAGCTGGCTCGCTTAGGTTTTAATTTAGAGGACCATAACACTCTCGAGTCTCGCAATCGACTCGAGCGATACTTAAACACCAATCTTAAGGTGGTCGACGATCAGGGCCGGATGCTGAACGGTGGCCAGGCCTTCCCAAGCTATATTTTGTGGGATGAGTACCAGTAAAAAATCTCGGGACTCGGCCTATTCAAATCCTTATCCCCAGTGTATAAACTGAATCTTGAACAAGGTATTTATTCGGCGTGTGAGAGGAGTTTTAGATGCCATCTTTTGATGTGGTTTCAGAAGTCGATCTTCAGGAAGTTGATAATGCTGTCAATCAGGCAAAAAAAGAAATTGGGGGACGTTATGATTTTCGAGGATCTAAAGCCCGAATCGATTGGGATAAGGTTGAGATTCAAGTTTTTGCAGAAGATGACTATAAACTCGGCGCGATGAAAGAGATTTTGTTAAAAAAACTGCATCATCGAGGCATTGATATTAAGGCGATCAAGTTTGATGACCCAGAGCCTGTTGGCGGGATGCTGTTTAAGCAAAAAGTCAGTCTGGTTCAGGGAATTGACAAAGAAATGGGAAAGAAGATCAATCAAGATATAAAAGAGGCAAAGCTTAAGGTGCAAAGCCAAATTCAAGATGAAAAATTGCGGGTGACTTCAAAGAGTATCGACGAGCTTCAAAGCTGTATGGCTCTTTTGAAGAAGGGGGATTATAAAATCCCTTTACAGTTTACGAATCTGAGGGCCTAATTTAACAGACTGGTTCGAGGCAGATACGGGTCATTTATCCTCTCATGAAGGAGAGCTCCTTGAGCATTAAGAATCTTGAAAAAAAAGCGGAAGATGCAAAAATCTCAGATTTGTCGGTTTTGGATTTTATGTCCAAACATGTGATTTCGCTTGTGGACGGGACAAAAATTTTTACCGCAATTCAAACACTTTCTACCCATCAAATTAGTGGTGCCCCTGTTGTCGACAGTCGGGGAAGACTTCTTGGAATTATATCTGAATACGATCTTCTTCTTCAGGCGGCCACTAAAGATCTATCCTCTGCCATGACATATAGCACGGAGGTCCTCACCTTAAGCGCTGAGGCCACCTTGAGAGAGGTCTTGGTGTTATTGTATAAAAATAAGTACCGAAGACTTCCAGTTGTCGATCAGAACAAAAAAGTCTTAGGTGTTGTTTCGCGGATCGATGTGCTGAATCGTTTGATCCAAAGGCCAATTCGATAAAATTGATGGCCCATCAAAGGCGGGTCTTTAGCCCGTCAGGCCTGGAAGGGCCGCTTTAAGTCCGTCTAAAATAAACTGAATGGCCATCGCAGCAAGAATCAAACCCATCAGTCGTGAAAAGACGTTAATTCCAATCCGTCCAAGAAGCCGGGCAATGTAATCCGCCTGCCGCAGGATCAGATAGCTTGCGAGCATAGTTAAAGCGATCGCTAGGACGATCATAAGATAGCCCAAAATATCTCCGGCTTTGTCGGATAAAATAAAAGTGGTCGCAATGGCTCCTGGTCCCGACAAAAGGGGAATCGCGAGCGGAAAGATTGCAATATCTTCTTTCTCAAAACCCTCTTGAGCTTCTTCAGCGGTGCTTTTAGATCGGGATTGTCGAGCGTGAAGCATATCGATAGCCACTAAAAAAAGTAAACACCCACCAGCAACCTTAAGGGCGGGGATTGTAAGGCCAAAGAATTTAAAAATAAAGGCTCCTGCTAAAAGGCAAGAGACTAAGACCCAAAAAGAAATCCAACAAGATCTCATGGCTGTGCGGACTTTTTTAGGGCGCTCATCCTGAGAGGTCATCGACAAAAATGGAGCAAGTGCCCCAAGGGGATTCACGATTGCAAAGATTGTCGAGAAAGAGACAAGAAAGAAAGAGTCCAAAAACATATTCAGGTTCATATGAGCTTCTCATTAGATAAAAATTCAGTCTGACAATAGCGGATCTAGGGATAAGGGGTAGATATTTTTTTGTTAAGATAGGGTTCAATTGAAGTCAGAGAAAAGCTGAGTCATCCTCGCGGGGCGGCGAGCACAGATTTTTTAATGGGCAATTAAGGGATTTTACCCTAAGGTCGAAACTTATTTTTGAGGAGATTGTTTATGAGCAAAGGTGAAGAGATCCAAGAAGGCAAAGTCGTTACGATGAGCTACCTTTTGACGAATCCAGAGGGCGAAGAACTAGATCGCGCAGATGTCTCGGATCCTTTTAGCTACCTTCACGGAGTTGGACAGATTGTGCCGGGTCTCGAAAAAGCCCTCATCGGTATGAAGGCCGGTGATAAAAAGAAGGTCGTCGTCACTCCGGATGAAGCTTATGGGCAAATGGTTGAGGATTTGATTATGACTGTTAGTCGAAGTCAGTTTCCAGAGGGTGTTGATCTTCAGCCCGGAATGGAGTTTGCGGCAGATGTGGGCGATGGCAACCGAGTGCCCTTCGTCATCACGGATGTTGAGGGTGATCAGATTGAACTCGACGGAAATCATCCTTTGGCTGGCCTGACTCTGCATTTTAACGTGGAAATTCATGAAGTTAGGGAAGCAAGCGCCGAAGAAAAAGAGCACGGTCATGCCCATGGCCCCGGCGGACATGCACACTAAATTCTAAAAAAGTTGAAAAAGTCCTTGAAGAACTAAACGCTACGCGTTAGAAGCGGAGCGTCGCTATCTGTAGATTCTTTAGGGAGAAACTCAATGCAAAACATTTCTCGAATTTTAATTCTTGTCCTTTTCAGCCTTATTTTTGCTGCATGTGGGGACCGAAATTCTTCAAACTCTTCAAGCTACGATCCTTACGGGCGCTCTTATGCGGATGCGGGTCACGGACTTAGTCCGTATGTCGTGGTGCGAGTCGGTGCAAACGGACAAGTCTATTATGTGTCCGCAAATCAGTCTCAGTTTCATAACCAACAGTTAAACCTGCAGCATCACTACCAATGGCAAAACGTCTCTCATAGCCAGATTGTTCAGCAAAGTATTCCATACGGCCTAAACCAATCTATGTATTTTGCTTATAGACCAGGGAGCAACTACCGTCGCTATCATGGAACCGCGAATTACTATTTCCCGAACAATTATTCAAACTGGGCAAGCTATTATTACGCACCGGTGTATTATCACAATCAGCAATCCCAAAGTTCTTGGGCTTACGGCTACTACTTTTACCAACCTTATTCGACTTGGGTTTCTGCGGGATTCACTTACTACGCTTACCAAGCTTGGTGGTTCTAGTTTATTAAGCATTATCGCTGCCTCGCCTGAGGCAGTGTGATGAGGATAGGCCCTAGGCTTTTCGCACCTTCGACCATTCTTTGATCTGCCAGCGGGTTTGGACTCGTGCAACCAACTCTTGATCCTTGTTTTTTATCAAGGTTTCCATCTCAATCCAGGCTTCTCCATCCTTAAACTCGGGCCAAACTTTTGGAGCCTGTGAGTAAGAGGTGAGTTCTCCGCGACCTTGTTTTTCGTATGTGACGTTAAGTGCAGAAATAATGAAGCGGTAGCGGTCGATCGGATAATTTTTTGCAATTAATAACCCCGAAGGGTATTCGCCTAAAAGAGCGAGGGCGCAGGCGTGGGCTCCGCCGACATGATTTTTTCTACGACGTTTGTCCTTTGATCTAACGACGACGTCACAATTTGTGAGGCTCTCAATGCGAAAGCCTAGGTTTCGATTAAAGGGGATTGTCCACTCTAAGGCCTCATCCAAAACTTTATTTTGAAGATTTTTTGAGGGGATTTTTTCGATCCATTCAAAGATGTTAAACTTCATGTTTGACCCCATTTTTAAGTTTGTTTACGACGGATTGATACTCGGTAAAAAAATCGACCAGGATTTGCTCGCAACTTTTAATGTCGTCGATAAGCCCCACGGACTGACCCGCGCTCCAGACGGTTTTCCAGCTCGGAGTCAGGGCGGCTTTTTCTAAAGATTTCATCCCGGTCCAATGGATCAAGGGGACGACCCATTTTTTAGAGAGTTTGTTGCCTTTAAGAAACTTCATCGCAAATGAAAGCTCGGTTCCCGTTTTTTTGATGTAGTCGGTATTGATCACAGAGGCCGGAGTACCAGAAATTTTTGTAGTCATCACAATATCTTCAGCACTTGAATCCACTACGGCTTGTTTGTAGGCCGGATCAATTGAAGCTTCTTTGCAGGCAATAAATCGAGTGCCAACACTGACTCCTGAGGCCCCAAGTGCCAGGGCCGCTGCGAGAGTTTCACCATTCGCAATACCACCGGCAGCGATCACGGGGATTTTTAGATTGTTTTTAAGCCAAGGGATTAACACAAAGGGCGTGATGGGTCCGGCATGTCCGCCAGCCCCAGAGGCCACGGCGATGACACCATCGGCTCCTAAGTCTTGAACTTTTTTGGCGTGCTCAAGATTTGTGACGTCGCAGATCACTTTTGCTCCATTTTTGTGAGCCTCTTCAATCACTTTTTTGGGACTTCCAAGTGAGGTGATGAAAAGCTCGACCCCATGATCAAGTGCAATTCTTAAGTCTTCATTTTGGCGTGTATTGCTTTTATTAACGATGATGTTCACACCGATGGGACGGGAGGTTTGAGCCTTCATTTCTTTTAAGGCCTGAGCGTAGTTTTGGATTGGGCGGTAGTTTAGGGCAGGAAAGCTTCCAAGCCCCCCAGCATTAGAGACCTCACTGACCATCTCGACATTTGAGACTAAAAACATCGGGGCCCCGATGATCGGAAGCTGAATATTCATCATGCGGGTGAAGTCGGTTTCGATTTTAGCGGAACTTAGGATCTGTTTGTTTTGATTCATAAACCTTTATATCAAGTCTTAGTCTTGGGCGCATCTGCAAATTCGCTCGGTCCGCGAATAGGTCTGTCTCATTTTGAGACAAGTCGATGCTTCACAGTTTTGATAGAGCCAGGGAAATCTGTCGCCGTTTTGCTATTTTTCAGAGGATAGATTTTTAGGCCACCTCTTTTCGAAGTGGTGGGGAGAATTTAAACATTTTTAGCAAAAGTCTCAATTTGGCGCTTCAATTCCGTACCTAGACTACCGAAAGGTCTAGTGTCTGGAATCTTTTTTGGGGGACGTATGATCATGAGGTTTCTGAAACAAGTTTTCTTCTCTCTTTCTTTAGTTGGTATAATTGGTTCTTATTCGGCTTTTAATTTTTCTGATTCTCAGAACGAAGTTTTCGCGGATCTAAAAAATTCATTCACTCAAAAGAATATTCAACAGGATCTTCAACTTCAGCCGCAGGAGACCGCACAGAAAAAAGCATTTCATGTTGAAGGCGCATTAGATCAAGGGGTATCCGAGACTCCTCCCCCAGAGGCCTTCCGCTATGTGCGAATCAACGGAAGATACTTTCGTCAAACTCACAACCATATTTACAATGTGGGAGGCGAGCGCATTTATTTTCGCGATGACACCCACTTTTATGATCAAGATGGAAAGCGCCACCAAGTCGCAAAAAAACAGCATATTGAAGATGGTCAGTTGAGAGTGGTGAAGCCGACAGCGCTTGGCCAAGTCTACGGACAAAGAGATGCGAAGATTGGTTATTCTCCGTCAAGTGTTAAAGACATGATGCAAGGACTTAAAGAAGCTCAAGAAAACATGAAAGAGCGAGCCAAGGCTTTGAACGAGCTCGCTAAATAACTCGAAATATTCTCAATAAATCTATTGGATCGTTTTGGGTGATTTCTTTGACGACAACTTCTGAAATTCATCTTCCATAAAGTAAGAAGCATTTGCGCCTCGAGCTCGAATTTTTGAAATGACTCGAAGAGCTTCCTTATGCTTTTTGCTTTCCAGAAGAAGTTGGATGTAGCTGTGGGCAGCTTCAAAATTGTCGGTCTGGGAATTTAAGAAATGAGAATAGTATCGAGCAGCAGCAGCATTTTGCCCAAGTTGGTGAAGTGTTCGAGCGAAATAGTAGCTGCTTTCTATTTCAAGACCACCCTTTTTAAAGTATTCGGCGAAGGACTTTGCGGCCTCTGGATATTTTTTTTGTAGAAACTGAATTTTTCCAAGCTCAGCATGGGCTTCAACCTGATGTGGGTTTATGCGAAGCTGCTCAAGGTAAAGATCTTCTACACAATCTGGCTTTTGACGAAGTTCACAAATTTTTGCGTAGGCTTTGATATCTTCTTGAGTGGCTTTTTTAAGGATATATTTGACCTGATAGGGGATCACCTTCAGTGAGTAACTATCCCAGGTCACTAAATGAAAAAAGCTTGCCACGACAAAAATTCCTACGAAAACGAGGGACCGCGCCGAGGAGGATTCGGTGGCTTCTTGAGCAATCAAATTACTTGCTCCAGAGACCCAGGCGCAGGTTTGACAAACGATGACCGGGGCTTGAAGCCGTTCTGCTTTGATTTTGTCTTTACATCTCGGGCAGATATGGACCACTTTCATCGAAGGACCTCCGTCTATCTAATTAGCAAGCCCTGTTCCAGCCTAGACTGGCTAGTTTTGGGCCTACACCAAAGTCTTCGGTTTTTAGCGACCAAAATGTGACAAATTTTGCGAAAGTTAGACATTTTTTGGGTTCCAAATTGGCGCCTTTGACCCTGCAAAGAAGTAAGGATTAGGGCCAGGCCTTGAATCTATTTCAAAGCCTGACCAAGGACTAGGCTTATTCTCGACTTAAGGCTTTTAGGCAGGGTCCGAAATGGGACCTTGGTGTTTATACATTCGTAAATATTTTCCAATATTTACGGCTATTTTTGAGGTACTTGATTATTTCAATGGAGTTGGCATCGAGGCATGAGGCTTGCATAGCATCCCCTGAAGGAATCATTCATAAAAGAGAGGTATTTTACATGAAATCTTTAATCGTCGGTTTAACAACCAGTCTTCTAGTTGTCGGATCAGTTGCTTCTGCCCAGCGTGCTGGTGTTGCCACGACTGCTCGTCCTGGAGCTGCCGTTGTTAACTTAAAACCCTTCGGAACAGCCACAACAGGCGTGACCGGAAATGCTAAAACTTTTCAACTAGAGGCCGCTGTTTCTAAAGCAGCTGCAAATTCTGGAGTTCGAGTTGCCGGTGCGGTGGCTGCGTCTTTGACTTCTGCTGAAGCCATTCACGGTTCTGTTGTGACTGTTGCTTTAAAGCAGATTCAAAATAACTTAAAATCAAACTACCCCAACATTGCGGATGCAGAAACAAAGCGTTTAAAGGCTGAACTTGATCGCCAGCTGGTTGTTGGAATCGCTGCTTTAGACGGAGTTCCTAAGGCGGATGCTTCAGTAAAGTGTGATACATCTTGTGTAGTTCAGTTCGGTAAAGCGACTGACAAAAATGTTCGCGCATTAGATAGCTACTTCAGCCAAACTTCTTCTACGTCTCAGTTGTCTTTGACAGCTCAGCAGAAAGTGGATTTGATGAATTCACTGGTTGCCTTCATGACTGGTGAAGTCTTGAAGATGACTGATAAAGACTCTATTGCGAACGCTCTTCAGATTGCAAAAGACTTTGCTTCTGAAGCGACTCGATCAAATTCACGTGCGGATGCTTGGTCGATTGCTTTAAGAAAGCATGTTGAGCGAATGGACGCTAAAAACGGAAACGCAGATCGTTCAACTCAGGCTGAAAGAACTGCAGCTCTTGCAGGTCGTTTGACGACAGAGTGCCTTTAATTCTATAAGTTCTCTTTTTTAAGATGATTCCAAGAAAACCCAGGTCCATAAAGCCTGGGTTTTTCTTTTTTCCGCTAAGTCGCGGCTTTTAAGGATCCATTGCAAAACTTAACGATTGGCTGCCACTTCTCGGCACTTCGGGCATTTGGGTCCAATAAGTGTCTGGAATCTGGGGATTTTTATGGCACTTAGGTTGCAGATACAGATGCAGGGAGGATCTTTCATGAGATCTAAGCAATTCATAGCAGAGCTTCGATCGGGGACTTTATTGGGTCTTCTATTGGCTTCTATGACCTTATCTCCCATGGCCGCCTATGCGGGGCCTGGAGCTTACGAGCGGGGACCTTCTTCTTCGAAAGCCACTGTAAGCCCCTCTGTGATGGCTCAGCCCAATTTGTTTGCGCTTTATGGACTGACGACTTCAAGTTCAGACGCGGCCACACAGAAGTCTTTGCAGGAGGCTCGTAGCTGGTTAATGAATTCGACGGACGCACGAACTTGGAATTCTACAAGCGGGGCCTCTGTTTCTGAGCTTAAAGGTTTTGAAGCCTGGGAAATTCGCTTTTGGACAGAAGAGCTTAAGCGCATTCAAAATCAAAAACGAAATGTGACCCGTTTAAATGAAGCCCACCGGGCGGATGCATATAAACGCCATTATCTGCGAATTGAGTTGATGCTTCGAGCAGGCTTAGCCACTGAGACACAACTTGCAAAACTTAATTTGCAGCAGACCGTGGATTTGATGAAGGCTCAGATTAGTCCGAAGAATCGAGCAAAGCTTCTTTCTGTTCTTGATCAGCATCAGCGCGTACTCACGGATCCAAAGATTCGAGCCGAGTATATTCAAAGCCATAATCTTCAAAGACCTCTTGCTCTTCCAGCCCCATTATCGACGGAAGAAAGGCAGAGTCAGCAAGAAGAAAAGCGAATAAAAGAAGAAGAACTGCGCCGAACTGAAAAAGCACAGGCCAGAGAAAATCTAAAAAATTCAGTTCGATCAAGTGTTCGAAATACATCGGACTCAGCCAAAGAAGCCCTCAACTCCGCGAAAAGCCATGCGCAAATTGCAATCAATAGAATCAGTAGTACTCAATTTGAGATCATTGCGGAAGATGGAAAAGACAAAGGTTATCGTTTTCAGTTTAGCCGCTTAACTCCAGAAGAAATGAAAGCTCAATCCCCTCAGCAAATCGTGATGGGTCTAAATAAGGGCTATCTCGGAAATTTAAGTATTCAAGCCCTTAGCTTTTGGCTTGCGATTGGTTATGTCGGTGGTCAGGCGAAAATGCTGATGGATTATACTGAGAATCCAATCATTCTTGAGCAAAGGATGGATCTTGTGACTTCGGCTCCCTTTGCGGCGAGCCTTGGGACATTCTTTGCGGTACGAGACTCTGTACAAACGGCTTTGGATTCAAGAGCGGCAAAGAAACAAAATACGCTTTTGATGGACTCCATGAAAAATCCTCAGATGATGAATAGTCCGCAGTCCCATCGCAATGGGTTTGCTCGCAGTGCCTTTAGTTCGAGTGGATTGACTTCGCTTGGTCTTGCCTTGGTGGCATCAAGTATTGTGCATAATTTTAGTTCTGGGATTGTGTCTTGTCAGAAGATTCAAAACCCAATGATTTCAAAAAGAGAGCGCGAAAAACATCTTCAAATTTGTAATCAGACTTGGAAAGAGTGGAACACTGGGGATAGATTTTTAGAATACGCGCCCATGATCTTGTCTGCTTTCGGTGCCATTGTTTTATTTCGTATGGCGGCTGGGGCTTTGAAGGCCGGCAAAGATGCCGTCGTCAACCGATCACAGGGTCCAGGTCGTTCCGGCGGGCCAACAGCAAGTTCTTCGTCAACAAATAAGCCTTCTTCTGGGCCATCTGCCGGCGGGGAATATAAAGTAAATCCAAACCTAAACTTAGGTGATTCAGGAAAAACAAAAACAGCTCTTTTAGATCATCCAGGAAAGGCCTTTACTCCAGCGAATATGATGGGTGGAGCGGCAGGAAAACTTCCTCCGGGCGGAATCTCGGGAGGAGCTATTGGAGCAAGTTCTGAGGCAGGGTCCGCTGCGGCTAGAAATGTGATTTTTAAGATTTCGGCGACTGTAGTTGGTGGTGTGATCGGCCAGATCGTGATTCAAACGGTTGGAGCTTATTTATTTATTGAGGCTTTCGAGTGGATTCATGGATCCATTTCCCATGGATTGATTAAGCCAGCTCAAGCGGGATATCGCGCGGGGAATGCAAAAGATGAACTTGATGCAACTCTTCAACAAGTTTTGCGAAGTCCCGAAACTCAGGTTCTACAAAAAGCGGATGAGGAAGAAAATAATCCCAATAGGGCCGCCTGTGGAAGCAAAGCTGTTTGTATTGATGTTGAGCTGACTAAGGCCCAACTCAGAGCTTTCGGTGAAGCTCAGGGATTTTGGCGACAGAATCTTTTAAGCCGAGTTTATCAGGCACAGAACAATTGGATCGACTTTGTCTATAAAATGTCTAATCGCTACAAAGCCTCTGAAAAAATCTACCGCGATCTTATGGAGCAAGTCGGAAACCGTCGCGCCAGAACTCGAGGAAAAAGTTTAGAGATTTTTTCTGGAAAGAGTAAAAATCAGATTATAGCGGAGTTTGCAAATGATCCTCTTCCACTTTTTCGATCAGAACCCCTGCATGCGACCGGAGTTCTCGTGGGGACAGCTTACATCAATAGAAAAGATGAAGAAAACGCCAGAAAACTTGCGGAAGCGATGAAAAAGATGATCAGTCAGCTTGAGGAAGCCGCTGCTGCTCAGGAGCTTGCTGCTGGCCCTCCAGAGCCTGAGGTTGAAATTGCAGGACCTCCGGTTCCCGAGCCTGCCCCGCAAGAAGAAGTCTCTGCATTGGATGAGCGTCGAAATCTGTTGAAGAAAATTGGTGCAGAGCTTGCGAGTAAGTTAAAAGAGCCCAATAGAATTTCGGGAGCAATCAAAAAGCATGCTGAAATTGTGTCTCGCAAGTTACAAAGCCCGAATCTTTTGGATCAAATCTCTGCACTAGATGACGTCAACCGATATGTCGGATTCTTTAACAACACTTGTGGACCGCTTCGCGGGCATTATAAACGCAATGGAAGTTGTATTTTTCATGAAGTTTTTGATTCGATTCGAACCGAGCGAAATGCTCCCGTCTCTCGGCCATGGTTGATGAGCATGACTCCTTTAGAATTGAAGATCACAGGCCTACAAGGTAATGCCGAGATCTTTAATCGAAAGCAAATGGCATTTCCGATGAATTTGTTGCCTGGCCAGTCCTATCTGACGGACACGGGGCGAACTTTGGACATGATGGGAATTGATATTTGGACTCATCCTGAGGATGGTTCATATTCTGAGATGACTCAATTTGTTTTGACATCGATGATTTGTGGTCCCATGGCAGGTGATAGAGAGCAGATCTTTCCTTTCTCAAAAGGTTATTCGAGAGGGTTTACTCCTCCGCAAGTTTTGACCTCAGATTACAAAGACTATTGCCGCATGCAGTTGGGTCTAAAGAAGCCAGTCGTTGACAATTTATTTTCGGCAAGCACAAATCCTTCAACCGGCGAATCCTTCACCAGTGTCGTCGACCTTCTGTACCGTAAGGCGGATGAATCCATTATTGGTGAGAATTTTGATTCTTGGTGGAAGACGAACGTCGAGAGTGTTTTTCAAGAGGCCATGCAGGACGCTCAAAAGATCTATAAAGAATCCGTGATCGATGAGTTGTTTGTTCCACTGTTAAATCAGCCAGGTCATTCTAAGGTTGGAAATGTCGCCGGTGGAGTGCTTCTTCCAAATGGACTTTCTCGGGCCTTAGCCTTTGAATTGGACTACTACTTGGATCAAATTATGCTTCCCATGTACAAGATGGGTCGGATTCATCACTCTAAAGACGCGAATGTCGACATGAAAGAGGTCGAGGACTTAAGACGCGAGATCGTGCTGGAATTGGATCGTGTTTTAGATGCCGTATTTAAAAGCCCCATTCAAGCCAGTCTTTCTCATGATAGAGGTCTGGCCGCCTTGGAACAATTCTTAGCTTTAAATGGAGCTAGTGTTTCGGAGGAGCCTGTGGAAGTGAAGGTCTTGTTAACCGGTGCGGAAAAAGAACTTCTCAATCAGGCCGCAGAGCAAATACGAGCGGTCTACCTTGAGGCCTTGACCTATTCTGCGATTGTTGGAGCCCTTCGGTAAAACAGGCTTAATTTGGCGAAAGAGACCTCGACCCAGCGAGTCGCCTAGCTATTCTTATTAAATTTTATTTTCTCTCTGGGCCTCGGCTTCGTATGATGAGGCCATGAATTTTACTCCATGGCTTATTTTTATTTCCTTATTCACGCTCTCTTGCGCCAGAGCACCGATTAAAGAGTTAAACCAAGCCTTGCGTCCTCTCAAAACTAAAAGTCTTGTCCAAGATGATCTTGAGTTTAAGGGTCTTGCTGAAGGCATTGAAGCTAATATTAAGCGACTTAAAGCTCTTAAGAGTGAGGCAACTCTTCGTTTTGGCGATCGAGTCGTGATGGCTTCTGATTATGCTTTGGCTCTTGAAGAGTTTCATAAAGTCTTGCTTCAGCCCGATGCTCCAACGAAGGCGGCTGAATTTTTAAGAGAAAATTTTGAGAGCTTTGAAGTTTACGGGGATAAGGATTGGGGCGATATTTTTATGACCGCCTATTTCGAACCCCAGGTGAAGGGGAGTCTAAAGCCCAAAGGGGAGATGACCCAAGCTCTTTATGCCCTCCCGAATGATATGGTGATCGTGCGTATGGATCGCTTTGCTGAGCGATTTCCACATTGGTCGGTCTTTCAAGATATGGTCACCGAACAAAAATCAAATGTTCCCACCCTGCGGGGTCGGTTGGTTTCTAAAAATGAAGCGAAATCCAATCTGCCATTGGTTCTTCCTTACTACGATCGTCAAGAAATCGATGAATTGGGTTTATTAAAGGGGCAAAAACTTGAGATGGTTTATGTCAGCCCCATTGATTCGTTTTTTCTTCAGATCCAGGGCTCGGCTCGCATTGACTTAGATAATGGAAAACACTTTCGCGTTGGCTATGCGGGGCAAAATGGGCACCCTTATGTCCCAATTGGTCGTTATCTTTTTGACCACATCCCAAAAGAGAAAATGAGTCTTCAAACCATTGAAGCCCACTTAAAGTCTTTGAGCCCTGAAGATCAGCAGCAGGTTTTTAATAAAAATCCGAGCTATGTGTTTTTCACCAAACTTAAAGGCGGGGCCCTGACTTCGTTTGGTACTGAGGCTGTCGACGGGAGGACCGTGGCGACGGATCGGACTTATTTCCCTAAGGGGGCATTGGCCTATCTTGAGTTTGAAAAGCCTATTTTTACGGACCTGAAGCAGACCGAGCCGGTTCGTTTCGAAAAGGCGTCTCGGCTTGTGTTGGATCAGGATACTGGGGGCGCTATACGGGGGCCTGGGCGGCTTGATCTTTACGCTGGTAAAGGTGAGGTGGCTAAGCAATTTGCCGGAGTGGTGAAGCACAGAGGGCGTTTGACCTACTTTGTGCCCAAATTCTCTTGGCTAGAGTCTTTAAAGTCAGGAACCGCTGCGCCAGTTGCTGTTTCCAATTGAATCCTCTTTCTTGTCGCTATAGAAAAATATGAGCCGCTAGGTTTCAGTCATGGATTCTTTTAAAGGAAAATGACTGTTCGAGAGGCTAGCCCGGAAGGGTGCGGTGCGTCTTCGGATTGCTTCATGCCTTCGGCATGCCGCAACCCGGATACGCACCGCTCGCTCGGGAGCGCCTCTCGAACAGTCATTTTCTTTTAAAAGAATCCAAGGATTGAAAGCTAATATTTTTTTTGGAGGTATAGGGAATGGGATCAGCTGTAAATCGAACGAAATTGTCCAAGGACGTGGTTGAGTTGCTTCCTTTATTTGAGCGGGTTTTTCAGAGTTTGAATTTGGGCTGCTCTGCGGATTTTTATCCTCATCTTTCTTTTGAGAAGAGGAAGAATGAGGCTTTTGTTTTGGATTCGAAATCTCAGAACTCTTCCGAGAATCTTCAGATGGGTTTGATGTTGAGGGTTTTTGATGGGGTGACGATGTTTGAGGCCTCAACCGATCAGTTGGAAGAGGCGCATCTGATGGAGAAAGTGAAGAGTTTGCTTTCTGAAGTTGAAGGGGCGCAAGGCTCGGCTTCGAAGAAGAATTATTATAAGGCTGTTTCTTGGAAAGATCGTCTGGCTCAGAATTTGGATTCTGAGATTTCTAGTCAGATCCCAAAAGATGTGAATAGTTCGACTTGGGTGCATTTTGGGACGAAACAAAAGCTTGAGTTTCCATCGACGGCTGAAGCTTTGATGGGGCATGCTGCAAAAGTCTTTAAGCGCTTTGTGGGTTTTAAGGATGGGCTTAGTGCGGATCATTTGGCTAAGAACCCTGATCTGTTGGCTGTTCGTCTTCGGGCTTCTTTAAATGAATTTGTTTTTATGGACCGAGAAGTTCGCATGACTCAGGCCCTTCAGCGCAATGCGATTTTTTTGACAGCGATCAAGGGCCCTGATCGGGGAAGTTTTGTGCGCGGGGGCCTTGGGGGCCTAGAGACTCTTGAAATCGAGGACCGAGATATTGATTCCGTTTATTCGGAGCTTGCAAAAATGGTTCGGGCCGAGCGTTTAAAGCCAGGACGTTATAAAGTTTTAATGTCACCTTCGATCACAGGGGTTTTTGCTCACGAAGCCTTTGGGCACAGTCAAGAGGCTGATACTTGGGCCAGAGGACGCTCGATTGCAAAAGACCTTTATGAAAATCAAACTCGCGTCGGAAATGACCATGCGACAATTTTAAATAATCCGGCAAGCTTTCAAAATGGGCCAGAAGACTTCGCTGCGTGGGGAAGTTATTTCTTTGATGAAGAGGGTTGGTTTGCAGAAAAACAAGTCCTTGTAGAGAAGGGTTGGCTAAAAGCCCCGATGACCAATTTAACTTCTGCGATTCGTCTTGGCGTTCCGCGGACTGCAAACGGAAAGCGCGAAGCTTGGACCAACGGAGTTTACACGCGCCAGACCAATACTTATTTTTCTGAAGGCAACTCGACCTTTAAGCAGCTTATGGAAAAAGTGGATTACGGATTTTTAGCCACAGCTTGTTTTGGCGGAATGGAAGATCCCAAAGGAATGGGGATTCAAGTCGGGATGGGTTACCTCGAGGAAATTCAAAACGGAAAGTTGACCGGAAAGACCTTTAAGGGTCCAAACGGGGGCGCTGTTCAAATGACTGGATACGTTCCGGATTATTTGAATTTGATTATTGATAAGTCAAAGATTGATGCGCATAAAGAGGGGCCTGATCAAAGCCAAAATCCATGGAATGAAGTCGGTGGTTGTGGGAAGTATCACAAGGAATTTGTTGTGGCTGGTTGTGGTGGTCCCTTTATGTTGGTTGATCAAGTTCATCTGGGCTAATGAATTTTTTAGTTTTTAGACTTAAGGAAGAAATAAATGAACACTTGGGAAATTGAAGACTTAAGCGAAAAGCTTCAAGCAAAAAAAACACAGAATGCGATTCATCAGTATGTGATCTTAGAGCAAACTCAAAATCGGATTGAGCACTATTTGTTAAAAGATCCCATTAGTGGCAAGCCGGTTGCGGATCAAAAAAGATCTGTTGAAAAAACAGATCTGACTTTGAAGCTTTGGGTGAAGAAGGCCAACCAAAGACTTGGTGCGGGATCTAAACCATTGTTACGGAATAGACCTTTAGTCGAACAAATCGAGAGCTTGATGAAGCAAGCCGAGATGAGTGATGAGGAGTATTGGGAAATCCCGGAAGTAGAGTCCGATCAGGCCTCGGGTCAAAGGGCCCCTGAGACTCTTTATTCTGGATTTAAAACGGATTTTTTGGGAAGTACAAATAAGATTTCAAAGGATTTAAGCTCTGCCATTTTAGGTGTTTCGGGTGAATTTAATTCTGCGGAACTTTTCTTCAATTATTTGACGACTAAAACCTGGGCTTCGAATGGTTTTGTAAAAGAGATTGAGCAAAGCCGAATTTATGCGGAGGTTTGTTTTTCTGCCAGTGGTCCAGATCAAAAGGGGCAGTTAAAGTCCGAAGAATTTTTGGTCACAGCTTGGGCGGCTCATCCCGAGCAGCTTGATTTCAGAAAAATGTGTGAGCAGTCCGTTGAAGGGGCGAAGGGTTCTTTGAAGACCGAGCTTCCTCAGTCTGGGACCTACGATGTTTTAGTCGCTGCAGACGTGGTCAGTGAGTTGTTTCATAATGTCTTGTGGCAACTTGATGGCGAACAACAGTACAAGAAGTATCCTCATCTAAAAGAGTCTGAAGAGTTTTCGAAAGATTTTTCTGGCGAGCCTTTTCGTCTTGTTTTGGATCCGGAAGTCGATTTTGGTATGGCGAGCGGGAAAAGTTCAAGTTTCGGATTTATTCAAAAACCGATGACTCTTTTAGAGAACAATAAAGTGCTAAACACTTTGTTTGACGTAAAAATTTCTCAGTATCTGAAGCGCCCTCAGACCACTAGTTCTGGAAATCTTAAGCTTGAAGCCGAAGGGCTTCCCGCGGATGAGCTTCGAATGAAGCGGGGAAAGGTTTTAGAGATTTTGCAGTTTTCGGGTCTTTTTGTGGATCCAATGTCTTTGACCTTTTCGTCTGAAATTCGTTTAGCGAAGCTTTTTGATCAGTCGAGTGGAAAGGTCAGCTATGTAAAAGGCGGCAATCTATCCGGGAATATCCGCGAGAATATGTCTAGGGTCCTTTGGTCTAAAGAGACCCAAAGTTATGGACGCCAGCAGGACGTAAATCATGTTGAAGCTTACTCCGGTCCCGCCTATGCTTTGTTGAATGATGTTTCGGTCAGCAGTTAAATTTGAGCTGAATTGGGTCATATTTTAGAGTTCGTAGATTTTTAGTTTAGGTGTTGCGGTTCGGCTCGGTAGCGATAGGGTAAAAACTGAGAAAATACTGGGCGATTGCCGGTGAGTTTGTAATTTTTTTTCTGAATTCTGAATTCTGAATTCTGAATTCTGAATTCTGAATTCTGAATTCGAAGTATTTTTGTTAACGATTAGTTTTTTAGTAAAAAATAAGTCTGCATAAGCTTTAAGAAGTATAGGAAGCGAGATTGTGTTGGAAAAAAATGAAGAAAAGATTGTTCTAACGGGAGTCAAACCAACGGGGATGCCCCACATTGGTAATTACTTGGGCGCGATTCGCCCGGCTTTGCGTTTGGCTGATGAAAAAGTAAAGAAGAGCTTATTTTTTATTGCCGACTATCACTCATTAACGGGAGTGCATGAAGGTCCCGTTTTAAATCAGATGGTTTATGAAGTCGCGGCCACTTGGCTGGCTTGTGGGCTTGATCCGAAGAAGACCATATTTTATAGGCAAAGTGACATTTTTGAAACCTTCGAGCTCAGTTGGATTTTGTCTTGTTTTGCTCCAAAGGGTCTTTTAAATCGTGCTCACGCTTACAAAGCCAAGATTGCCGAAAATCAAGAGGCCGGAAAAGAAGACTTAGATTTTGGCGTCAATATGGGGCTTTTTACTTATCCGGTTTTGATGTCCGCAGACATTCTTCTTTATTCGGCAACTCATGTGCCCGTGGGTGAGGATCAAACTCAACACGTCGAGATCGCAAGAGACATTGCTCAAAAATTTAATCGGCAATATGGCGAGATTTTAAGTGTTCCTGCGGCCGTCGTGCAAAAAGATGCAAAACTTGTCCCGGGTCTTGACGGGCGGAAGATGAGCAAAAGCTATAACAATCATATTCCGCTCTTTGATGATCCAAAGCGTATGCGAAAGTTGATTATGAAAATCAAAACGGATTCTTTGCCTCCGGAGGCTCCGAAGGATCCAAAAGACTCCATCTTGTTTGATTTATTCACTCAATTTGCAACCGAATCAGAGATCCAAGATTTAGAGGCACGCTATTTAAAAGGAATCGGATGGGGAGACGCAAAACAAGCCCTATTTGATGTGGTCGACCGCGAGCTTCAAGCTCCAAGAGAAATCTATCAGTCACTGATGGCCGACAAATCTCAAATGGATAAACTTCTAAAAGAAGGCTCCGAAGAAGCCCGAGAGATGGCCTCCTCTTTAATGCGCGAAGTCCGCAAAGCCATCGGCATCCGCTAAGCCATAAGGTTCCAGGTCCCAAGTGGTAGCGAGGGTGCATTATCTTTCTACCACCTAGGACCTGGAGCCTACTTGAAATTTTATTTGCAGGGAAGAATATAGATCGTGTTCTCAATTTCGTCGGTCACTTCGCTGCGGAGAACTAGATTGATTTTTGGGCCAACAACTCCCTTCTTCGTCGCGTAAAGTTCTTCAATAGTGTAGCCCCCTCCGCCGCCAGAGAAAAAGTGCCCCTCATTGCTCCATTCTTTCATAAGTTTCAGAACTGAATCGACATTCCCGGTAAAACAAAATGAAGAGTTGCGGTCTACTGAGAAAGCGAGTTCCTCAATTTCAACGAGTGCGCGAGCGTCAATTTTTTCGCCCTCTTGAATCAACATCAAAGTTGATTCACCCTCTGCTAGAGCCGAAAGCGAGAGTGTCATTGCTAAAAAAAGGCCGGAAATAGTTTTCATAAGTTTCTCCTAAAGTGAGGCTGCTGAATAACATGAATCCCCGGATAAATGGAATCCAATCTTTGATTGTAAAAGGTCCACTTCGTTTATTCTCGCGGGGGCATTAAGAAAAAGTAGTAGGGTTTTGATCAATTTACGGGCCCACCAGGTCCTTATCTGTATACTGAAAAAATTTCGAATTCTATATTGAGATTCTTTTCTAAGATGAAGTCTATATTATCGACTTCGAACTCCTAATTTTCGGAAAGAGGTCATTGATGCTTAAGCTTTTATGTTTGGTTCTCGCTGGCTTGTTTTCGGTTGGTATGGCGAAGGCCCAGCTTTCCGATAAGCAAGTGGATCAGGTCATCGACCGCTTAATGGATGATAATGAAATCTCAAGTTACATGTCTGGTGATGATGGCGAGGATTGTTTTAGTGATATTGACCTTCATTCAATTCAACAGCTTGAATCCAAAGAATGGGCCATCGAATTCGACATTCTTCATCTAGAAAAGCATGGCTGTGTTCACTGGACAAGCATCAGCTGCGAAGCCAAAGTGAGTGAGGGCTTGGATAAAATTTTAGATTCTTCTTGTAGCTATTAGGTGCTGGGGCAGTACTTTAGATCCTCTGAGGCAGGGCGGTTCAAATTCTCTTAAGGGCGTATCTTTGTTAGGAATTCGTTTCAATTGGCTATTTTGATTGATTCAAATAGCCTCCTGCCTTAAGTCCTTCCTAAACCAGTTATTTAATGGTTTCTAATATTTCAGGAGGTCCTATGAAACGACTATTGATCCTATTATCCCTTGTTATTGGTCCTGTGGTTGGTGCTGACGAAGCTCAGATTTCCCCAGCCTGTGAGGCAAAATTAGTCGAGTTGATGCCTCAGTACCAAGTCTCTGGATACGATCTTGAGTTTATGGTTGAAGATGTTCGAGAAGATCTATTCTCGACAGTAGTCACCATAAATGGATATTTTGCTGATGAATCCGAAGATTACTCTTATCGTGAAACTCATCAAGTTCTTCTAAGTAAGGGGACTTGTGATATCCAGCGAGTTGACTTTATAGACGATGAATCCATGTAGGTCGTATGGAGCCCGATCGATCTTTATGATCCGACCATTTCGATATATTAAATAGATAGATAAGTGCCTGGTACCTTTTGAAGGGTGCCGGCGTAGATGTATTTACTTTTGGTAGATCAAATAGCGCTTTTGAATTTCGGCCACTACAGGATGGATCTCGGATACAAAGGTATAACCCAATCTTTCAAGATAGAACTTGTGAACCTCAAGATCATCAACATAGATCCTGACGTTCTCTGTCTTATTTGAGCAGCTTAGAGTAAGGCCAAATTTTTCGCTGAGTTCAATTGCACAGATATCTTTAGGCTTATGATCGCCTTTTTGAAAAAGCATTAAATAGTTCAATCGCGCAACAGGGCTATAATCAATCTTATCCATTCTAGAAATCAATTGCTGTTCAAGGTCCTCAGTTTGACTTTTGCTTACTTTCATAAACACACGATCAGAAGAGATAACTTCGCCCTCGCAGTTAGCAGTCAAGTAAACCCCGAAGGCTTCCTTAAACTGGAAGGTATCGCTCCAGTGGGCGACGCAGAACTCTGCTGCGGATGAGACTGAAGCGGTAAAGCTGATAAGGGCGAGTAGCGTGGCCGATAAGATTGATTTCATATGATTCTTCTCCATTTTAGAATGAGGTAGATTCAGATATGGATAACTCTGGTAATGTACGTGCTTCAGATAGGAAAAAACAGAAAAATTTATGTCAGCTTTTACTAGGGATGTGCCTGTCGCACTGGGATTGTTTGGCTATCTAAATGAATTATCGACACAAAATGATATAGGGGAGGACTATCCTCAGACTTCTTTGTTGTAATAATTCTAAATAGACTGAGGGTGTCGCAGGATTTTATTTAGTCGGGTCTGGTTACAATAATTGGCCGACCTTTGGTGATCACCATCGTATGTTCATACTGTGCGGTTAAAAATTTCTGATCTGTAATTAGTGTCCATCCATCACCCGCGTCGAAAACTTGTCGGGCTCCAGTGGACAGAAAAGGTTCAATGGTAATGACCTGATTTTGTTCGAGGATTCTTTTGTCCTTGGGATCGTAATATCCCGGAATAAAGCCAGGCTCTTCATGAAGAGCTCTTCCAACCCCATGACTCCCAATATTTTCGATCACGGTCAGATTGTTTTTTCGGGCATGGGATTCAATCGCTCGACCGATTAGATTTAAAGGTTTGCCTGCGCTTGCCACTTGAATTGCCTTCGCCAGGGCTTGCTTCGTTGCCAGGCAAAGATTTTTCTTAAGGTCTGATTCAGGTGGAATAATAAAGGATCCCCCGGTATCTGCGAAGTACCCATTCAGTTCGGCCGATACATCGATGTTAACTAGGTCAGAAGCCATTAAGACTCTTTCGCCGGGAATGCCATGAGCGGCTTCTTCATTCACGCTAATGCATGTGGCTCCAGGAAAGTTATAGCTCAGCTGTGGAGCAGAAGTTGCTCCGTGAAGCTCTAAATAAGCCCGCCCAATATCATCAAGCTCCCTTGTTCTCATGCCCGGCTCAAGGGCCCGGCCCATAGCCTGAAGGCAATTTGCGACGATACGGCCGATTTTTTTTAAAGCAACAAGGTCATTCTCAGATTCAATAGACATGGGCTTAGACTAGCACTGACAAAGCCGGAATTCAGTAGGCAATTCAGGCTGAGGTCTTGGGGTGGCGAATGAGGTTATTTTGGTCTATAGCATAGTCCGGAACCAACCGGATTCCTTCTTCAGAGCTAAATTTAAAAAGTCCTCGGCTAAACTGAGGCCTTAAATTCGGAACGCGCATTGCGCAAAAATTTATGAAATGAGTTAAATAGTTGCTCGGGGCTCGTGGATTTTGACATGCAATCAAAACCCCGCTAGGCCTAGCTAATAAATTTTCCTAACAGGAATAGGGGGCAACTATGAAGCAGTTATTAATGTGTCTATTGGGCTTAAGCCTTAGCGGAAGCGCGTTCGCAAACCCGGTGGTCGAAGACATTTGGTGTATTTCGACAAGTTTTGACCAGTACTTTCCAAAAGATCAGCCAGCTCAAGCAGAAAAAGTTAGCTATCATGAGGTCTCTGCAACTCGTGAAATGAGGATGGATGGCCAAACCCAAGTTTTCAAAACTTCTGGACGAACTCTAGATCGCGCTGGGGACACTATTTCCACTTACTCAAGCAACAGAAGAACAGATATTGTTCAGTTGTCAGAGACTCGCTTTCAAGAAGTGTCGATTGTAGAAACTGAAACTACCCGATCTGACAATGCTGTAAGCCAAACCAAGTATCAAATGACACTCACTTATGAGCGACAAATGGATGGAACCAAAAAGCTTGTTGAGCAAGTGGTCGATGGCAAAGTCGTCGAACAAAATGACACAGCTTTTTCAATCATCGATCGAAATGGCGTAGAGTACAGCTCGTATTTTACCGATCAGCCCCAAGAATTCCAATTCGAAGATGGTTCCGTCTTTAAGGTCAATTTGTCCAAACAAATTTGCACCACCACCAAAAAGTAGTTTTTTGCCTCAGGTACCCAGGTCCTAAGTCAGGAGCAAACCTTCCGGCTTAGGACCAGGCACCTTTTTAAAAAGTCGGTCGGTACGAAGCTAAGCTCATGCCATAGTCAGCGCACTGAGAGCTTTCCCTTTCCCGAATAAATTCTAAAGTCTCTCTTAAAGAGGCGCTCTCGGCGAGCGGCGCGTATCCGGGTTGCGGCATTGCGAAGCAATGAAGCAATCCGAAGACGCGACGCACCCGCTCAGAGTCGCGCCCCTTTTTGAGAGACTTTAGAATTTATTCGGGAAAGGTCGAAGCACGAGCCTACATTTGCCGCGCGCGCTTATCCACCGCCAAAGCCGCCTCACGGACGACCTCAGATAATGTCGGATGCCCATGAAAGCTTCGAGCCAGATCTTCGCTGCTCGATCCAAACTCCATGGCGACCACAGCTTCAGCAATTAAATCGGAGGCCCTTGGACCAATAATGTGAACTCCGATAATTCGATCCGTCTTTTCATCGGCTAAGATCTTTACTTGGCCTTCGGTGTAACCCAATGCTTTGGCGCGTGCATTTGCAGAAAAGGGAAAGCTTCCAGTCTTGTACTTGATATCCTTTGCTTTAGCCTGTTCCTCTGTTAGCCCCACGGAGGCAACTTCGGGCCAAGTGTAGATGACGCCTGGAACGGTCTCGTAATTGACGTGACCCGCATGCCCTGCGATGATTTCTGCGACCGCCACACCTTCTTCTTCGGCCTTATGAGCGAGCATTGGGCCAGGGATCAAATCACCGACAGCATAAATATGCGGGTACTTTGTTCTAAAGTGATCATCAACAATTACGGTTCCTCTTTGATCCATTTCAATTCCCAGCTGCTCAAGGCCTAAGCCCTCAGACAAGGGTCTTCGCCCGGTGGCCACTAAAACAACATCCCCTTCGATTTCACCCGATGAAGATCCATCGACGGCTTCATACTTAAGTTTCGCGGAATTTTTAGTTAAGGAGGCGCCAGTGACTTTACTTGAAAGCAGAAACTCCATTCCTTGCTTCTTTAAAATCTGATGAAGCTTCTTGCTAGTCTGAAGATCCATCGTCCCGCAAATCATAGATCCAAATTCGACAACCGTGACCTTTGCACCAAGACGAAGCCAGACCGAGCCCATTTCAAGGCCAATGTATCCGCCGCCGATCACAATTAGATGCTTTGGGACTTTATCAAAACTTAAGGCCTCGGTTGAAGAGACCACAACTTTTCCATCGTATTTTAAAAAGGGAAGTTCGTTCGGAGTACTTCCAGTGGCCAGAATAATATTTCTCGCGGTCACAGTTTGTTTAGAGCCATCTTCTGCAGTGACTTCAATATCGGTTGCGGACTTAAGCTGGCCTCGTCCTTGAATCCAAGTGATCTTGTTTTTTTTCATTAAAAACTCAATCCCTTTGGTCAGGTCGCCTACGATTTTTTCTTTTCGGCTTAGCATCTTGGCAAGATCTAGTTTTACGCTTGAAAGCATAACTCCGTGATCGGCCATATCATGTTGAGCTGCAGAGAAGTGCTCGCTGGATTCAAGTAAAGCTTTTGAAGGAATACAGCCAACATTTAAGCATGTTCCACCTAAGGTCTTTCGCATTTCAATAACGGCCGTACTAAGTCCAAGTTGGGCCGCACGAATGGCGCCAGTGTATCCGCCCGGACCGCCGCCTAAAAAAACCACATCAAAAGCTTCTGCCATAACTAAACCCTTTCAATTTC
>CAYMDP010000005.1:0-95168 GCA_964389375.1 uncultured Pseudobdellovibrionaceae bacterium
GGCATTGCGAAGCAATGAAGCAATCCGAAGACGCGACGCACCCACTCAGAGTCGCCCCTCTGATGCGGGATTATTCCATTTTTTTAGAGAAGCGGACAGGATCGGAAGTTATTTGCGGTCGATAGTGATGGCGAATTTTTTGACTCCCGCAGCTTTGACGGTGTCGATAATCGAAACAACTTGTCCGTGAGAAACATCTTTGTCGGCAGCGATGATCGCCTGAACTTCGGGCTTCTTTAAGACGGTTTGGCTGGCATATTCGTGAATGGATTTTTCATCTGCAGGTTGGCCGTTTAATGAAACGCTTCCGTCTTTAGTGATGGAGATCGACATTTCAGAAGGAGTTGTATCGTCTCCGGATTCGGCCTTTGGAAGATTCACAGAGATACTTGGCTTCATAATCAGGGGAGTCGTCACCATAAAGATAATCAAGACCACCAAGATAATGTCCACGAAGGGGACAATGTTTATCTCGGATATCGGCTCATCATCGTTGCCGTGACCTTTTGCGGCCATTTACTTAGGTCCTCTTCCAGCTTTAGCGTAGGACAAACAAAGGTCTCTAGAGGTATCCAGGTTTTGCATAATCCCGCGGACTTTCTTTTGAAAATAGTTGTAGGCAATAACAGCGGGAATCGCCACGAAGAGACCCACAGCGGTGGCGACAAGGGCTTTAGAGATTCCAAGCATCACTGCAGTCGCATCTCCTTGAGAGGTTGCAAGACCTCTAAAGGCATCCATAATTCCAAACACTGTTCCAAGAAGACCGATAAAGGGAGCATTAGAGCCAACGGTTGCTAAAAAACTTAAATGTTTTTCGAGGCTCTGTTTTTCGATTAGAGAGTAAGAGTTAAAGATTTCATCTAATCCCTGTGCGCCTTTTTCTTTGATGTGTCTGAAGGCCAGCCCCATGGCACGACCTTCGAGGCTATCGCGATCTTTTCCAAGCTCCTCAAGGTCACCCCAATTTAGAGTCTGAAGAACTTCTCGCATCCTTTCGGAGATACGTTCACTTTGACTTTTAATTTTTCCGAGCACAAGAGCGCGCTCCATAATAAAAGCCAAGCTGAAAATACTCAGAAGTATTAGAATTATCAGGGTAAAGTCATGGCCCCATTCTGCGATTACGAAAAACTGATCCGTTAACATGCGCTCTCCTGTCTTGCATCATCGAGAATTCGTGTCTATTCTCACCTTCAAGATTATCTCTAGTGTTAAATTACTTGGTCAAGGTTACAGTCGTCATGAGGCCTGCTGATTAGCGTTATATTTGGTGATCACATTGAACATAGCTCGCATTCAAATTTTGGCCCTGCTTATGAGCTCTTTGATGTTGCAGAGTTGTGGTCTGCCACGTGACCCAAACCCCTCGATCTTAGTCATAGCAATTGAAAACTTGGGCTTTCAGTCTGTGGCCTGTGGGACGGAAGTCATGGCCCATCGGGAGATGAGCGGCTTTCGAATATTTTGCGAAGAAAGCGTTCGCTTTACCCATGCATTTACTCCGTCTTTAATGACCCAGTCTGCCCTGGCTTCGGTGATGACGGGACTTTACCCCTTCGAGCACGGACTTCGCCATAATGGAAATCAGTTTCTTTCGGCAGAATATAAAACTCTAGCAGAGGTGGCCTTAGAAGAGGGCTACCGAACTGCACTTTTTTCTGGCGGCCCGCCCTTACTTCGCAGCTCGGGTCTAAATCAAGGCTTCGAGGTTTTTGATGAGGGGCCTGGTCCTCGCTTGGGTTTGATCCATCGGCCCAGTCGACAGCTTGCGAGATCTTTTGACCGCTGGTTAAGTGCTGAAGTTTCGGGCCGAAGATTTTTTGCGACAATATTCTTTGCAGACTTGCAGTTTCCTAAAGCTCCCACCCGTTCAGATTTAGGCGAGTTAAGAGAGAGCTCTGTAGAAGCGCAGCTTTTCGAAATCGGCGAGACCTTGGACCAAATGATTCGAAAGCTGAAAGAACAGAAGCGTTGGGATAACACCTATGTCTTTTTATTTGGAACGAATGGTCGTTTGGATAAAAAAAAGTTGGGTGACCCAGAGGGGGCCGAGAATGTAGGGCTGCAAAGTTTTAATACTCAGGTTCCCTTGTTTATAAAACCCGCAAGAAAAAGTCGAGATCTCGGGATCGAGTGGAAAATTGACAAGAACGTTTCCCTCGCGGATGCCGGTGCTACGGTATTTGATATATTGGGGACGGGTGCACCAAAAGGTAAAAACCCAGAGGTCCATACGATTTCTCTAAGACCAGCTTTAATCAGAGCCGAGTCTCCTTGGCGAAGTGATCGTTTAATCTATTCCGAAACGGCCTGGCCAGATTGGATGGGCTGGGGAGGGATCCGTTTTTCTCTACGAAAAGATCAATATCTTTACATTCACGACAGTCAGCCAAAGCTTTTTAATTCTTTGATCGATCGCTTCGAGCAAACTCCCTTTCAGTCGACGGATCCCTTTTATCAAGACCTCTTTGATTCCTTCCAAAGAAGTGCAAAAAACTTAGGAAAAACTTTTTCCTATAAGCGCAAAGAAATGATTTCGGCTCAATATTCGAAAGCCCTTTATTCCCCAGAAGGTCTTGAGGGCTTCGAGGCGCAATTAAGTGTTTATCTTCAAAGAAATCCCAGGGACCGAAGTCTGATGCGAACTCTCGCAGAGCGTGCGATTCGAAAAGGGGACTGGAAAGAACTCGAAAAGTTAGGACGTCAGGCTCGAATTACCTCTTGGATCTATGTTGCGAAAAAAAATCTTCGCAGTCGCGTTCGCTGGCGACCCAGGGCCTGTTATAAGCTCATGGTTTCCAGGGCCTCTTCCTTAAGTCTTGAGGATTTAAGCCAGTGTGACGACCGACTTTTGCTTAGGATGGTGAACTGGCTTCGCGAGCGAGACGAGACTCAACGAGAATTAATTTTCCAGGCCTTCCTAACGGATTTTTCGGCCCTTCGATTAAGACGCCAGATAGCAGAAGATAATATTCAGTCCTTCTATTCTTGGCTAAAGCCCGATGAGAATGCTGACACAATTCCCTTGATTGATCTTTATCTGGCCTTGCCTGAAAATGTCAGAATTCGAAATTTTGTTGAATCTCGACTGTGCTCCGGAGCGGACTCTTGTTAGGACGCGCCCTAAACAGAGACTACAATTTCAGTTTCCACTTTTCGCTTCAGTAAAGAGGCAATGCGATATAAGTCATCTTCCGAAACGGCTTCGAGCCGAGGATTTGTCGGTGCTTTATTTATAGTCGTAATGTGAACAGATTTAGGTTGAGTAATGCCAACAGCCTCGATCCATTCATCAAGCATCGTTTGAGTCGTGTTGTCGACTTCGCCGCGCACAAAAAGGGACTGAACATGCCGACTCTTTAGGCGTGAAAACTCCTCCAGCATCCTAGAGATCGTCGTTCGTATCAGGGGCTGATTGAGGCTGCGAAATAGGTTTTCATTCCCAGCATCCAGTTTTAAAAAAGTTTTGTCCACTCGGTCTAGCCCGGCAACCACGCGCTTGCTATCCAGATGAGCCCCATTTGTTAAAACCAAGACGGGGAGGCCTGAGCTGATTTCATCTCTAACGCTAAGGATAACTTTTACGAGTTCATCGAATTGAGGATAAAGTGTGGGCTCTCCGTGACCAGAGATCGTCAAGGCCTGAGGTGGAGTGTCTTTGGTAATAAGCTCTCGGATCATGGCTCTTAAGGGCTCAACAAAATCTTGTGGTTGAGCAAAGACAATATCCTTTTTAACTTGGTTCATCTTAATAGTTGTTGGACCAAGGTTACAATAGACACAATCAAAAGAACAAATCTTTGCGTCGCCAAGTGGGTTAATGCCAATGCTTAAGCCGAAGCGCCGACTTGGAATAGGGCCGTAGACTAGCTCTGTTGGAGCCTCACTTTTTGGAAATGGATGATTCATGTTTATGATTGTCTTCGATGAAAGAAGAGAATTCAAGGCCTAGCCAGGCGGAGTCTGTTCGGGGGCTTAGGGTCTAGATGTCAGTTAGCCTGCGTTTTGATCCAATTGAAGACTCGCAAGCCAGAAGGGCATATCCACATTGTCCTTCGAAAGACGGCGTGAAAGCTCTTCGAGTCGGCGCTCATTCTTTGTTGCAGCCAGAAAGTATGGAGTAATAAAAGATCTGCTGGTCAAGATCAGTTGATCTCCGGGAAGAGGCTTAAATCCATGAACAGAGAAATTTGAAGTTGAGTAAAGTCCCAAAAGTTGAGAGGGAAGGGGCGCAAGGCTAGCCTTTAGGTCAGCGCTATGGGCGCCCGCGAGGTCCGTTGAAGAGGATAAAGCGGTGAGATAGTTTGGGTGCCGATCTAAAAAAATTTGTGGTTGTCCAATCTGAGCCCAGACACACTCTTGTCGATTCCAAAACAGAACACAAAGTTCATAGCCAGAGTTATACTCGGAACCATTTTCTTCGCGGTAAATCATGTCATTTGCAAGCATAATTGCGGCTCGAAGATTATTCGCCATTGGGCTGACACAGGTGAGTTTTTGAAAGGGACTTGTCACTTCTTGGTCTTGAATGACGGACATTAAAAAATCTCGAATAGACTCGGAGATCTTTTTTGCCCCTTGGCGAGGACCCCAAGGGGTCGTGATGATCAAGAGTCCATTTTCAGGCTCACACAGAATCTCTGGAGTCGGTCGAAAATATTTTCCACTATAAGAGCGTTCAAGAAACTTCATCGCTAAAGTCCAATGCCGTGACTTCTTAGTTTACTTCGGGCCTTTAAGAAATATTCCCCACCCTTGATGTCGGCTTCCATAATTTTTTTCCATTTTTCTTTGGCTTGATCTACGTTTCCAAGACTTTCCTCAAGAATGCTGTCTTCGTAAACGAGTTTGAGCTCTCGTTTTAACTCGGACAAGGCAAGATCTTGGTTCGATTTGGCTTCTTGATGGCTTGGGTCCTCTTCCGATGCCTTCTTACAGGCCAGGTAGGCGGACTTAAATTGAGCACTTTCTAAATTCTGTTGGCAAGTCGCCAATAACTCTGAAACCTTTTTGGTAAGCTCGCTTTGAATCGATGCAAGTTCTCTACGGGCTGTGCTTTCCAGATCAGAAAGTCCAGAATAAGAACCGCGCAAGAATTTTTGATATTCTTTAATCGATTTCGAAAGTTCTCCTTGTCCATAGAGGGATTTTGCCAAACTGTACTGCCTGCGTCCTGCCTGAGCGAGCTGTCTTTGTTCATTCGCAATTTCTCTTTTTCGAGCCTTTTCAAGTTCTCGCTCTTGCAGCTCTCCAATTAGACCTAGGATCCCCTCGTTGCCTGGGTCTCTTTCGCGTGCAGCAGAAAGACAGGATTCGATGTCTTCAAGACTTGTCGTCGGCGTCAGTTCTGCCCGACATCGAACAACTTCCTCTGCTATAAATTCTTTTGTTTTTTCGGCTTCTTGTCGCTCGCGCTCGTTGGCTTGTGCTTTGGCTAAAAGTTTAGATCCGTTTTCGCAAAAATCTTGAAGCTCTTTCGAATTTTGAAACTGCGGCGTTAAATCATGAAGTTTTTTAAGTTCGGCTAAACATAATTCGTATTTTCCTTGGCGGTATAAAGATCCCGCGAGGTTTAAAGCATCCTTAATCGCGGATTGTTGTCCGGGAGTCAGATTTTCGACTAGAGGACTTCCCTCTTCAGAGGAATTCAATGTGGCCTGATCGCTGGACTGCTGCGGGTCCCGAAGAATTCCCCAGATTAAAATGGGAATCATCAACGCAATGGCCCCACGGGTGGCCATTTTTTTGTTCATGAACTTTTGAAAGCGTCCACCGAAATAATTTTGCGCGGGAATTCGAACGACACCAGGACCAGAGTCTGCGGAGAAAGCTTCGAAGTTTGAAAAGTTCGCGACTTGTCCAGGCGCCTGGGCCGGCTGAGGGTAGACGGGCGACAGGGCTGCAGACATTTGCGCAAACTGTGGATTGCGAGATTCAAAATGCATCCGCACGGACTTAATTGAGAGCTGGTCGCCACTGACAATCTGAATGGGACTTTGGGGCTCGAGGGCCTCGCCATTTAATGAGAGTCCATTTGCGCTACCGAGATCTTTAATAAAAAAGCCGTCTTGGGTGCGAATGATTTCGAAATGTTTGCGGCTGACATGCTGACAATTGATATAGATATCACAACCTGGATCTCTTCCCCCAAGCCAGCGCTGACCCTCAAGTTTAAAGACTTCAGCCTGCCCAGTCTCTTCGATCTGAATTTTCAGATAGGATTCAAGTCGGACCTGGCCAATCATTGTGCGTTCATCTTGATCTGTGGGGCTCTGATTTACCTGTGCTTGATCCCGTGATACGGGCGCTGTGACGACCAAGCTTTTTTCAGAGAAATCAATTGGAGCTTCCAGCTCTTCAGATACAGCCATGACACATTCAAAAACAAAGGGAGGAATCGAAAATACGGATCCATTTTTAAGCTCGATACTGTCATGAGCTGCGGAATCAACAAAAAGCCGACCATGTTTTGAAGTGACACTGACTCTCCAGACTGCATTTTCTTCAACAACCTTTGCATGCTGTCTAGAGATCCCACGTGGTCCTTCGACCACAATATCACACTCGGGCGCGCGTCCGATCACGTACTCGCGGCCTGATTCTAATTTAAGCCGACTGACTTCGATCCCGTTATGTTTGACGATAAGTTCTAACATCAGAATCTCTCCTGAAGTCGGATACGACAATCATCATGGTTTCGTTTGGCCTCTTGATAGACTGTGCTACTTGTATCTTTCACTAAAATCATGACATCTCGAAATGCGGCGATACAAGAGCTGAATTGATTTTGATCTTTGTAGGATCGTCCCAGAAGCATTTGTTTTTGGATCAACTCGGAGTTTCTTCTTTGAGAAAGTCTAAGGTAGCGATTGCATAAGGAGTGGCTGGGGTCGAGCGATAGACAGGCTTGAAAACTTTCACTCGCTCGCCCAAACTGACCTTTTTTATAGTCCCGAAATCCTCGGATATAAACAGACTGAGCTTCCCGCTCGGCAGGTGACTTGGGTCGTCTGGCATCGAATTCGGTTCGAGCCTCTTCAATGGATTGATTCACTTCTTCCATTGCAGCGGTGACCTGCTCTTCGGTTCTAAGTTGGACCTCTTCCTTTTTGTCCGATGGTGAAGAAAGCAAAAGATAAAGCATGAATCCGATTCCGGCATAAATGGCAAAACGAGGAATTGGGGACTTTGAGCCCTTTGGACGTCGAGTCTTTCGTGGACTTCCGGCCTTGGGTAAAGGGGACTGGACCGCCTCATAAGAAGCCATGGTTTGAGGTCCCATCGGGACTTGAACCAACTCTTGAGGAAGATGGGATTGAGCCCGAAACTGAAGTTGAGTATCACCAATCGAGATTAAACTATTGTCATGTAGAATTGCAGTTTCACAATGAACCCCGTCGACCAGCAAACGATTTTTTTCGCTTTTGCCGGAGATGGTGAATACACCCTCTTTGTATTGGATGATGGCATGTTGACGACTGCATTTAGGATCATAGGGTATCGCGATGTCGTTTTCGGGGTCTCGTCCAATAGAGATTTTTGGGCTTACCAATTTAAAGCTGACGCCTTGCTCGGGACCATTCAGCAGACGAAGGTGAAATTCAAGACCTGCCACAGGAGCGATGGCATTTTTCATACACCACCTCCGTGTTCAAGAGGAGCAAGGACCACAATAAAGTAAGAAATTCGATTCGAGCCGGAGACCGCCTGAATTGCGATCTGAAAATTTTGGCCAGAGAACTCGAGTTCATTCGTAAGTATCTGGTCAGGACTTTGTTTTGATCTTTGGATCAAATCAACAAGACTTAGTTTTAGGGATTGATCAGAAACACTTTCGACGTGCAGATTAATGATATTCTCGGACCGGATCCCAGTTCGTTCTTCAAAAGCAGAATTAACCGCATAAATCGAAAGGTCCTCGGCATGAATGGCAATCGCCCCATAACCGATGAGTTCAATTAAATTACTCATTTCAAATCGACGGTCGGATTCAACAATCGGAGCGGCGCCGCTGTTTTCTGGCTGGACCCGGGCAAGAGCACTTCCAATGTTTGAAACAAGTTTTTCTAAAGCGGGAAATTGAAAGGGAACGTGCACATTGTCTCGACCCTCTTTAAGAGCCGCATCGACTTGCTCATTTAAAGAAAGAATTGGATATTCGATGAGTTTATAAAGAAAGAAAAATAGGATCGTACCGAGGATCAGGGCGATCAGCAGAGTCTTAATAAAAAGACTTAAGATCTTTTCGTTACCGACGGAGAGGGAGGTCATGTCATACTCCACGACAGCAAAAGCCGTGGCAGACTGAACACCGGTTTCTGAGTTGAAAAACTCAATTGGGACAACCGCAACAATAGTTTGGCTGTCGACCTTTTGTACGGCCTCTCGTGAAGCTCCCGTTCGCTTGCGGGCTTCATGTGCGAAGGGAATATTTGGATAGGATCCAGCCTGTGCGGCGGGAGCCATGATGCTCCCATCCCCTTCAGAGATAATCAGTGCTTTTTTTACTCCGTTGAGATTGCTAGCGGATTGAACCGATAGTGCGGATTCAATCCCTTGCATGACGGCACTGCGATTCACGACGGCTAGATTTCTGGCAATCGTCAGTGCGTGTTGCTCGCTTTCGACCTCGACACTTTCCTGAAGAATCTGAATCAGTGGGATTGTGGATAAACTTGTTAATAGAATCCCAAAGGTTCCAAGAAACAGAACCAAGACCCACTTAAACTCCATGAGTTCTGCAAGTTTGTAAACTCCGGGCAGCAAAGCTTTGTTGAGATAATTTTCAATAAACCGCTTCCAGTTTTGGACGGGCTCTTGTTCACTCTCGGGAGCAGAGTCTTGATTTGGATGTGATGAAGCCTGAAAGGGATCGGATTTATAAGCCACATTCCCATGATAGCTGGGAGCGACGGCCATGCTTCTGTTAAAGGGAATGATTTCAAACAAAATGTCATGAACGCCAATGCGATCTCCCGGCTGTATGCGGGTCGATCGGACTTGAACTCCGTTGACGAATGATCCATTGCGCGAGTTCATGTCAGTCAAAATTATTTTATCCGAATAGATCTCGATCTGAAGGTGCTCTTTTGAAGCCCCGGGACTTAGGATTTTAACATCACAGTCCAAGGCCCGACCTAGGGTATTGGTCCCATCTTTAAGTGGAAAAGCTTGGCCCGTTTGGGGGCCAGATAAAAATCTAATGCCCCACATGAAGTTGATCTCCGGGTTCTACAAAGTTTTCAGGGATCGCCCCTGTTGAAAATTCAAAAACAGATTTGGCTTTCCAAATGGGACCGCGGATTCTCCAGGGCCGAACATTGCGATGAACGGCGCAGACCTTAAGGTCTCGGTCGACAAAAATTAGATCCAAAGAGAACTTCATAAAAAATGTATGAATGCTGTTGCAATCCGAAATCCAAAGTGTGGTCTGTTGGGGCAAAGTTTTTCGACCCAACAATCCTTTTGCGCGGCTCCAAAAACTGTTCGCAGTGATGACCTCTGCGGCCAGTGTTTTTTGTTTGCTTGTGTTTTTTAAAGAGGGCATTAAACATCCCCTCCGTAAAAGAACTGAAGTATCACTGGTGCGAAGACCATAATAAAAACGGCTGGAAGGATTAAGAAAAACATGGGCAGCATCATCAACTGTGAAGCTTTTGCGCCCGCTTTTTCTGCGCGAACAAAGCGCTCAAGCCTCATTTGCTCGGATTGATCTTTGAGGACTTTCGAAATGCTTGCTCCGGTTTCATCCGCGTCGCGGACGACCGCGACAAAAGAGGTGATCTCGGACATATCAAGACGGTCGGCCAGCGCGGCAAGGGCATCTTTGCGCGATCGGCCAAGTTTGATGTCTTTCAGGACAATTGCAAATTCGTCAGCCAGAACACTGTTTTCAGCTTTTTCTGTGATCCGTTGAAGGGCTCCGATAAAATCAAGACCTGCTTCTGTAGATAGGGCCATCAGGTCAATAAAGAAGGGAAGGTCCACCACCACCGAATTGTAGCGAGAGGATTTTTGTTGCTGGCAGTACAGGTGGGGAAAATAAAAGCCAAATAGCCCAAATAAAAAACAAAACAAATAGGGATATCCCAGCTGAAGGGCAAAATTCAAAATCAACAAGGCGATAGGAAACATCACGCCCCAAAGAATTTGCAAACCGATAAACTCGTCCACGTTGATTTCTTGAGAAAGACCTGCGGTCAAAATTTTCTTTTGTACATTTTCACGATAGTCATGATTGCGGATCCGCAGAGCATGCTGAAGAGTGAAGTTGTGCACCAGGGGTCTTGAAAAGTTGATTAAGCCGGATTTCGACTTCTGTGGTTCGTCTCCAGAAGCCCAGGCCAAGGCATCGGCGTCAGCATTATTTGAAAAGATGGCAGTGACAAACAGGTAAACACTCAAGGCGGCAAAGCCAAGCCCAGCTAAAAGCAAAATGATTAAATCAAAACTTAACATCTTCGCCCTTTTCGTGCAGTAAAGGGGGATGTACCAGTTGATCTTGGCCTCTCAATCTCCACGGCGTCGCGAGCTTCTCGAGAAAGCGGGTTATCAATTTGGTACTTACCCAGTTAAACTATCGGAAATAATTGATAAAAACCTGAATCTGGAAGAGGCCTTAAAGAAGCTCAGTCGGGATAAGGTGTTGGCCTGCCTGGATCAGAATAAGCAATTGAAATCTAAGGGCTTTTTGGTATTAGGGGCGGATACAGAGGTGGCTCTAGAGGGGGAGTTTCTTGGAAAACCCAAAAATCTGGACCAAGCGAGAGAGTTTTTGAATAGGCTGTCAGATAAATCGCATAGCGTCATGACAGCCATTGCACTTTTGGACGTTGGCGCTAACCGCTGGGTCCAGGACCTCGTCCGGACAGAGGTCCAGTTTAAAAAGCTCAGCGCTGCTGAAATTGAAAGGTATGTTCAAAGTGGGGAACCGATGGACAAGGCCGGGGGCTATGCTATTCAAGGTCTGGGAAAAAACCTGGTCGAGGGTTTCAAGGGCTCGTGGACCAATGTTGTTGGCCTACCCATGGAGCGGTTCGAAGAACTGATGAGTGAAAATGACTGGAAACGACATTGCAAGCCGGCTCAGCAAAATTCGTAGGCGCATTGAATCCGCAGCTTTGCGGACCAACAGGGATCCGCACGAAATTCAATTGATCGCAGTTTCAAAAGGTCAGCCTGCAGAAAAAATTCGCAAGGCTTTTGACCTAGGTCTTCGCCACTTCGGAGAAAATTATGTTCAAGAGGCTACTGCGAAGCAGATTGAACTTCGGGATCTAAATATTCAGTGGCATTTTATCGGTGGCCTGCAAAGTAATAAAGCAAAGCAAGTCGTCGGAGCTTTTGAGTGGATTCACTCGGTGGACCGTGCCTCCTTGTTGGAGCGACTGAATGGAATTGCTCAAACTCAAAATACGAAACAAAAAATTCTGATTGAAGTTCTGCTTGCCGATGAAAGCTCAAAGTCCGGGGCAAAGCTTGATGAGGCCGAGAGTTTAATTCGGAATCTTCACAAGATGGATCACCTCATTCCCTGCGGACTGATGGTGATGCCTCCGGCCCTAAAAAATCCCGAAGAGGTCAGGCCTTATTTTAATCAGGCAAAGTCGCTTCTTAGTCAGTGGAGATCCCTTTTGCCAATGAGTCTGCAAGAGGGATTTAAGGAGCTTTCAATGGGCACAAGTCATGATTTTGAAATTGCAATTGAAGAAGGATCTAGCTTCGTTCGCATAGGGACGGCATTAATGGGAGAGAGGGTTTAGCGTGGCATATCTTGTACAAAAAAATATAGGATTTATCGGAACCGGAAATATGGCCCAAGCGATCATGAGGACTTGGGTGGATTCTAAAGTAATTAAACCGGATCAAATTTTTGCCTGCAATCGAACCCCAGGAAAGCTAAAGAAAGTTGTCGATCAGTTTGGCATTCGTGGTGTGCAAAATGCCGAAGAACTTATTGAGTCTTGTGAAGTTATAATCTTAGCGATGAAACCCCAAGATCTGCACCTTGCGATTGAGTCGATTTCTTCAAGCTTTCAGTCTCACCAAATCGTGATCAGTCTTGCGGCGGGAATCAGTTTATCCCAGCTAAAAAAACTTCTTCCGGATGTGGGTTCACTGGCCCGAGTAATGCCAAATACCGCGTCTCAAATCGGGCAGTCGGTGGTCGGTTATTGCACCAACCAGAGAGAAAAAGATGTGGACTCCTTGATCGAGGAACTTTTGTCTCCACTAGGATTAGTCGTTCGTGCCGAAGAAGGTGAAGAGTTCGAAGCATTAACAGTCGCGTGTAGCAGCGGTATAGGCTTTGTTTTAGAGTTGATGCTTTATTGGCAAGAGTGGCTTGAGGAGCATGGCTTCGAAGCCAAAATCGCAAAAGCGATGACAGTAAAAACATTTTTAGGAGCCTCACAACTCGCGGAACATTCAAAGGATATTTCTTTAGAAGAGCTTCAGGCGAAAGTGGTTTCTAAAAAAGGAGTGACGGGCGCGGGCCTCGATTCAATGAGAGAACTAGAGCTTGAGCGCGCCCTTCGTTACAGTTTCGAAAAAGCGGTTTTACGCGACCGAGAACTAGGCAAGCAGTCTTAAGGTTCCAAATACCCAGATGGCTTTTGCCCGAGAAATCTTTTTCATTTTAATAAGTGTCCGCCGAAGACTAGTTCCGCAGGGCGGCCCAAAATTAGACCTGGTTATCAAACTAAATTCGAAGGGCCGACCGAGGATGTTCGACGGCTGAGGCGGAGCACTTATTAAAATGAAAAAGATTTCTCGGGCAAAGAGCTGGACTTAAGTCCCATTGCATCTCTTTGAGAGCTAACATTCCTGATAAATTGAGGAGCGTCGGGAAGACTTCTTGATTCGGCGCGGAATCTTTTCTATTCTAGAGATGGGTTAAGGGGGAAATATGAAGATCGCTCCAATAGATATCGCTCATAAGACATTCGGCCGGAAAATGATGGGACTGGATCCCGATGAAGTGACGGATTTTTTACGCGCCATTGCTGACGAGATGGAAAGTTTAGTGCGCGAGCGTAACAATCTTCGTGAAGCAATCCGAGACCGCGACTTAACTTTGGCTGAATACAAAGAGCGTGATGAGTTACTAAAAAGCACAATCACTACAGCGACTAAGATGGCCGATAAACTTCAGCATGATGCGGATCGTGAAGCCCGCTTGATCTTGAACGATGCAAATCAAAAGGCCGATCTGATTGTCCGTGATGCTCGTGATAGTTTGAAAAAGATCTATCAAGAAATTACTGATTTAAAGCGTCTTCGTATGCAGTTCGAAAACAATATGAAAGCGCTGGTTCAGTCTCATTTGACGATGTTAGAACAAGGTCAAAAGTATATGCCAAACCCTTTGCTAGAGCCTCGAATCAACGCAGAGATGCAGGATAACAATTCCGAAGAGCAAATGATTAAGGCCCGCATGAGTGAGGCAGTTTCAAGAGCCACTCGAGACAGCGAGTTCTAATAAAAGCTGGAGCGACTGATCCAGTCGCTCCGCAACTTCAATCTAGTTCGAAGAACACTCCACGATTTCCATTTGGCAGCCCCAGTTTTTTCTAACGGCATCAAAAGCAGCCTGTTTGGCCTCCGTTTCTGTGCGACCTTCGCCGCCTGCAGAAGTTGAGCTGTTGCTTTCACACTGAGCGATACAGTAGAAGCGTTTTTCTACGGGACGGCCGCTTCGCTCGAGTTCACTCACTCTCCACATCAGCGCATTGATGTCTCTGGTCGTGAGCTCATTTTGTCGCTCAAGATTATCGACTTTTCTTTCGAGTTCCTGAACGCTGTGAAGAATTGGAGATTCTCTTCCTGGACCCGTTCTTTGGGCAAAGGCAGAAGTTGAGAAAACGGACATTAAAACAAAGGCGAGAACTAGACGCATAAAGACCCCCTCTTTATATTGCATTTAAAATCTGCTTTGACGTGCTAGCCAAGATAGGGGTTTGATTCAAGAAAAACTTCTTTATTGAAATAGAAACTGAGGACAATTTGGCCTTGGGTCCATCGGATTCGAATAGAGGATATTCTCCATTCGATCAGATGGACTGTAGGGCCTAATTTAGTTCGCTCCGCCTTTTTGTGTTGGCGCCGAGTCAGAGGGGAGAACCCTTGCTGATCCGTGGTTTAAGTCACAAAGCAGCTTTGCTAGGGGGTAAGTGTGTTGGATCGCCAAAAGGCTACGGCCAACGGCACAGCGCTGTTGCTGCGGAAGCGCTGAGGCCTGAAGGTCGGACTCGATCAGCTCTTTCATATTTCTGCAGCTGCTTAAGTAGGATCGGATCAAAGTTGCATTATCGATGGAAGAAGATCCTTCGATCTGGCTGTTCCACTGGGAAGTTAAAACTTCGGGTCGCCCGATCTCGAGACGATCATTTAGTTTAAAGGTCATTCTATTTTCAGGTTTGTTGCTACCGCGAATAAACTCGGATTCAACCGATAGATTTTTGCCTTCCTCTTTTATCCAATATTGAACCTTTTTATCGCCAACTTTAGCCTGTACTTCTCCGCTGCTACAGTTGGGAAGATCAAGTAAGTCGACCTCTGCCAAAAATCTTTTTTCTGCGGCCTCTTTGCTTTTCTGCAAAGTCGTGCAAAGAGCCGGGGAGGCAGGAGTCTTGCTGTCGATGGACTTATTTAAGATTGATAGAAGTTGCTCAGGGTCGAATTGAAGAGAGTCACAAGATCCGGATACGCCCGCGCCAAAACTCAAGTCATCTTTTAGAATTTCTAGATCCGCGGGGCTCAGTTGTGGGAAGCACTTTGCAAGCTTGTCCGAATTCAATTTTGAGGCCGCCGCTTGTCCTGCAGCCATTGCTCCAACCGCAAGAGCTCCGACTTTTGCGCCCTTCACGATTCGATTTTTTTGCGCTTTTTGTTTTAGTGTTTGTTCAATTTTTTTAACATCAGTTTGTCTTAGGCCCTCGCGAGATTCCCAAAGTGCGATGGCTCGATTAGATTCGCGAATCTGAGCCTCTAGAGCTTGAAGCTGTATTCTCTTCTTTGGTCCGTCCTTAATTTTACTTTTTTCCTGTTCAAGGCTGGTTTTGTGGGCCTCAAGCATCAAACGATGTTTTACCGTAAGCTCCACGGCGCTACGATATTGGGTCCATTCCCAGACTTGTGCGGCCGCCGGGGATTTTGCAAGAGTCGTCTTATTTTGAGTTTTGAAGCCAGCAATTTTATCCTGAAGAGTCGGGAGTTTTAATTTTTTTGAAAAAGGCCCTGAGCGCCGAACTTCGGCTATGTAGCTGCGAAACTCGGCAGCATGGGTTTTTAAAACGGCTTCGATACCTTTCACAAACTGTTGAGCGGCCGGGTCACTGGCCAAAGCTTTTGCAAAGCCAGGTCTATTTCCAAGACCAATCGATCCGATCCGCGATTTTTGGCTAGAGTAGGTTATTCCCAAAGCTCCAAGGGCACAGGCCGCTGCATTGGCGCCTTGAAAGCAATCGGCCTGGCTGATCAAATCGACGATTTCGTCACCGAGATCGCAATTTTGAGTCTCGGCTAAGGCGGGGCTTGCGAAAAAAAGAAGGGCAAGAAGTGAGAGAAGTTGCTTCATAAAAATCCTATCCAGAAAATGAGATAAAGAGCCAACCACTATTGTAGCTAAATATTCTCATCTCGTTCAGAAGAATTTGAGAGGTAGACCTTATAGTCTAGAAGTTTTCCAAAGCCTTCTGAGTATCGTCGAGCATCTTGTCCACATTCGGTGGTGGAGCCGCCTTGGGCTTTGGTTTAGCTTTCGGCCGTGGTCGGGCCTTTCGCCCGGTGCGCTTCTTTTGCGGAAGCGGATTGGATTGCTCAAAAAGTTCTTCATCATATTTTTGTTCAGCCGGCTGAAATTGATCCCCTCTTCGTTCGCGAAATCTTGAAGGAGGAATATCGTCTTGAAAGCCAGAGGGTGACAACTCTTGAGGGGAAGAGCCGAAATACCAGGGAAGTTTTAAATTTACAAAGACACTTAAGCCGTGGGCTGTATTCTCTCCGTCTAAAGTTTGCTCTATCCCAAGGCGCAGATCGAAAGCCTGTCCTTTCCATCCAGTCCAAGCTCGCGCTGCCATCCAAGTTGGGTTTACTGAATAGTAACGAAGACTGCTGCCATTCACACGAGTTGTGACTGTCGTGCGAGGGCCAATATTCGCAGAATCTTTATCATCCGAAATTTTTTGTGCCCCATTGACCTCGGCTCCTCCGATCCAGCTGCTGTCGATGGCTTGAAGCCCTAAGCGCCACGGCAGAAGGCTGGCCCGGTCTTCATCTTGATAGCGATATCCGACAAATGCATAAGCCTGAAGAGCCCAAATATTGACTGTGCTCCAAAGGCCCGGCTGAAGAACCATCACACCTTCTCCGGTCAGACTGGCATCTGTCGCAGGATCAATTTTATTCAATGGAAATAAAAAGATAAACTCAGTAAATAAGCTAAAGTCTGAGTCGATCAAAGTGTATCTGGCCCCAGCGCCCAATTCGGTGATTTCGGAATTGCTGCGATCAAATTGAGAGTCAAAGCTTTGCGAATATCCAAATCCGACAGAGGTCATCAGCTCCCAGCTGCGGCTTGGGTGAAAAGACATAGACACATCGCCTCGTAAAACGCGGTAGTATCGTCCGCCACCAAGCTCTTGGTAGCTTCCTCCGCCGGCCAAATAGTTGGATTCGGTCATAAAATAATCCAGGCCAGTCTCGAAGATGACAGCCTGGTTTTTTGGAGAGGGAGCCCACTGCGTCGAGGAGAAGTCTGATCCTTGGACCCAAGGGCTAATTAGGGCTAAACATGTAAAAGCAAGTTTTCGCATACCCCAATAGTGTAACGGATAGATCTTCAAGAGAGAAGTTTTGGTGATAAAAATATGAAAACAAAGCCGCTTTTAGTCCTATTCGTAACTGTCTTTGTGGATTTAGTCGGGTTTGGAATTATCATCCCTTTAAATCCCTATCTAAGTCGAGAATTCGGAGCAAGTCCCCTCCAGGTCGGGCTATTGATGGCCATTTATTCTTTGATGCAATTTTTGTTTTCTCCCTTCTGGGGACAGCTGAGTGATTATTTTGGACGACGCCCAATAATTTTGATGAGTCTTCTGGGTGCAAGTCTATCTCATCTGGGATTCGCTTTTGGAACCGACCTTTCGCATTTGTTTATCGCAAGAGCTTTTGCTGGCATCTGTGGTGCAAATATTTCTACCGCCATGGCGGCCATCGCCGACATCACAAAAGAAAAAGATCGAGCAAAGGGCATGGGCTTAATTGGCGCGGCCTTTGGTCTTGGTTTTATGCTGGGGCCCTTTATTGGAGGAATCGTGGGCCACTGGGGCGAAATGCTTGGTGATGCTCCACCATTCGGTCCAAGCCTTGCGGCCGTTGCCGCAGCGGTGATCTGCTTTGCGAATTTTGTTTTTGCCTATACTTCATTGCCCGAAAGTTTGGCCTCTAAACTTTCCAAGCAGTCCTCGGTATCAGTTTGGGAGGCCTATAAAAATCGTCCTGCGCGATTAAAAAGAGTGTGGCAAGCTTTGTCTCGGCCAACCCTGGGATGTTTGATGGGAATGTATTTTATGTCGAGCCTTGCAATGGCTCATATGGAAGCCTCCTTGTTTATGTTTGTACAAGATCGATTCACTTGGACCTTGGCTCAAGCCAGTATGGGTTTTGCTTATGTGGGATTAATCATGGTGCTGACTCAAGGGGTATTGATTCGAAGACTTCTGCCGGTATTTGGCGAAAGAAAGTTGCTCTTTATGGGGCTTGCTCTGTCTGCATTTAGTTTGGCCGGCATAGGTTTTTCCCACTCTATTCCGATCCTAGCTGTGATGGTGACTCTACTTGGATTGGGTTCGGGTTTGTCGTCTCCCTCGCTGATGGCAAGTGTGAGCTTGCTTTCTTCTGAAGCCGAGCAGGGCGGGCACCTTGGTGTCAATCAAAGTCTTGCGGCCTTGGGAAGAATCCTTGGACCCGCTGCCGGTGGATATTTTTATCAGCAGCTGGGTGTGTCTTCACCATTTTGGATTGCGGGCGGCCTGATGTTTATATCCATCTTAATGGGTCTAAGTATTTATTCACGAATCCCTGAAAAAGCGAGAATGACAAAATGAGTTTAGATTACCTAGAGCTTGATACCTTTCAGTTTGAGTCCGTCGTCATGAGTTACGCAAGCTTTCGCTTGTTTGTGTTTGAAGAGGACCTAGAAGTTCCTGAGACAAAAAGAATCTTCTTCGAAAGAGCAGAAAAAGTCGAACCCCGTGCGCTTACAAAAAAGCTTCAAGAAGAGGCTGTGGCTTTAGAGTTTCCAATTGTTTTGATTTGTTCGGATGGGCATATCTCGGCGCAAATTGCCGAGGACTTATCGAACTTAGGTTATAAAAATATCTGTATACTCTCGGGCGGTGCGCGCGCCTTCCGCGAAGAAAATTAAAATCCCAAGGCCTCTATCGCGGCCTCTATGGGTTAACCTGAGGCTTGGATTCTTGCTGTGGGGCCTTTTTCGAGTCGCTGATAAGAAAGTAAGCTACGACATAGGCCAAGATCACTCCACCGAAAGACATAAAACAAAGGCTTAGGGCTAAGAAGCGGACGATGCCAACTTCAATTTCAAGCCGCTGAGCTAGTTTTGAACACACCCCTAAAATTTTTGAATCCAGAGCTTGATCCAAGCGGTCAGCGCGAGGAAGTGAGAAGGCAAGGCCGAGGTAAACGAAAAGTCCAAAGCCGCCAAAAAGCACGGCAACTAAAAGCAAGACGCGGAGGATGCCTACTTCCAGATCCAATGTGTCGGCCAGGCCAGAGCAAACTCCAGCAATAACCCCTTCTTCAGAGCGCTTCCACTTCATCTGTTGAGTCATATTAAATCCTCCCAAAGAGTCGGACTTTAGCAGGTCAGAGGTCCAAAAGAAAAGAAAAAAGACCAGCTTGCCTTTTGCCATCTTTAGCCCTGCTTGGTATGGGTATAGGTACAGCCCTTTATGCTCGGAGAGTTTATGTCTTTGTCAGATCGATATTCGCCACAAGATGTTGAAGACCGCACCTATGCTTGGTGGTTAAGCCAAGGCTACCTTAAGGCTGAAGATGTCTCGACGAAGCCTCCTTACTCAATTATTTTACCGCCGCCGAATGTCACGGGCTCTCTTCATATGGGACATGCCTTGGATCACACAATCCAGGATGTACTCACCCGTTGGAAGCGCATGTCGGGCTTTAATACTTTATGGCTTCCGGGAACGGATCACGCGGGGATTGCGACTCAATCTGTTGTCGAGCGTGAACTTAAAAAAAATGAAAAGCTCAACCGAAAAGATCTGGGACGAGAAAAGTTTGTCGAAAAAGTATGGGATTGGAAAAAGCAATACGGGGATCGCATCGCCCATCAAATGCAAAAGCTTGGAGATTCCTGTGATTGGGATCGCCATGTTTTTACACTTGATGAAGGGGTGTCCAAAGCAGTTCGAAAAGTATTTGTTTCTCTTTACGAGAAAAAATGGATCTACAAAGGACAAAAACTGATCAACTGGAGTCCGGCCCTTGAATCCGCTATCTCGGATCTTGAGGTTGAGCACCAAGAAGTTAAAGGAAGTCTTTGGCATCTGGCTTATCCCTTAAGTGATGGTTCGGGACAAATTATTGTCGCGACAACTCGTCCAGAAACCATGCTTGGCGATACCGCCGTTGCGGTTCATCCAGATGATGAACGTTACAGAGCGATGATCGGAAAAAAAATTAAGCTTCCGCTGACCCAACGTGAGATTCCCATTATTGCGGACTCCGAGGTCAATCAAGAATTCGGAAGTGGAGCTGTAAAAATCACTCCAGCCCATGACTTTAACGATTACAAGATGGGTCTTCGCCACAAGTTGCCGATGATCAACATCCTTAACAAAGATGGAAGTTTAAACGACCAGGCTGGAGCTTATCAGGGGCTTAAGGTCGCAGAGGCACGAAAAAAAATCTTGATCGATTTAGAAGCCGGTCAAGTTTTAGTTAAAACCGAGCCACATACGCTTCAGGTGGGGCATTGTTCTAGAAGTGGTTGCGTCGTTGAGCCTTTTCTTTCTGAACAGTGGTTTGTAAAGATGGAAGAATTGGCGGTTCCAGCTCGGCGGGTGGTCGAAAATGGAAGCATCCGCTTTGAGCCGGAGCAGTGGACCAAAACTTATCTGCACTGGATGAGTATCATCGAAGACTGGTGTATTTCACGGCAGCTTTGGTGGGGACATAGAATTCCCGCCTGGAACTGTGCCGATTGCGGAAAAATCACGGTGAGCGAAAGTGATCCATCAGAATGCCAGGCCTGTAAGAGTAAAAAAATCTCTCAGGATGAAGACGTTTTGGACACCTGGTTTAGTTCAGCCCTTTGGCCTTTTAGCACCATGGGCTGGCCCGAAGACACTGAAGCACAGAAAACTTTTTATCCCACAAATGTCTTAGTCACTGGCCACGATATTATCTTCTTTTGGGTCGCTCGTATGATCGTCATGGGCCTTGAGTTTAAAAAAGATGTTCCTTTTCGAACAGTCTACGTTCACGGCCTCGTCCGAGATGCACAGGGTAAAAAAATGTCGAAGTCTTCTGGGAATGCGGAAGACCCTGTGGCTTTGATCGAAAGCCACGGGGCAGATGCCTTAAGGTTTTCTTTGATGGCATCGGTCGCCTCTGGACGTGACTTAAAGTTTTCGATGCAGCGTCTTGAGGGCTACAGAAACTTTATGAATAAAATTTGGAATGCGACGCGGTTTTCGTTAACGGCGCTCGAAGGCTTTAAGGCGCCTGATGAAGGGACAGCTGCGCTTCCGGTAAAGTCGGATCTGACTTCTGCGGATCATTGGATTATTCATAAAACTGCACTTTGTGAAAAAGAAGTCGATCAGGCTTTGACGGCCTATCGTTTTTCGGATGCCGCGCTTTCGATTTACTCCTTTGTTTGGAATGATTTTTGTGACTGGTATCTAGAGTTTATTAAGCCCATTATCTACGGAGAGGATTCAAAAGAAAAGCAGGCCACTCAACTTGTCTTGGCGCAAACCTTAAATCGAATCATGCGATTGCTTCATCCTTTTTGCCCATTTATCTCGGAAGAGATTTTTCAAAAACTTCCGATCAAGTCTGAGGCCCTTATTGTTGATTCTTTTCCAAACTTAAGAAATGATAAAGAGTGGCTGGCCTGTGGATCTTCAGAAGCAGCCTTTGAGTTAGATGTTGTTCGAGAGGTCATTGCGGCGATTCGAAACATTCGCGGAGAAAACCGCATTAAGCCGGGTGAAAAATTAAAAGTTCGCCTCGCACCAAGTGAAGATCAGGCGCAAAAGATCTTAGGGAATAATAAACAAGCGATTATGACTTTAGCAAAACTGGAGTCCTGTGATATCGGAGAGCCCGGGTCTTTAAGCAAATGCGCATTGACTCCGGTGCGAGTGGGTTCGGTGCAGGTGGATGTGATTGTACCTCTTGAGGGCTTGGTTGATATCGAGGAAGAGGTAAAACGAATCTCTAAAACCCTCGAGAAGCAACAGCGCGAGATCATGGGTCTTGTGAAGCGCCTAGGAAACGAAGAGTTTGTTAGAAATGCTCCAGAAGAAGTCGTAGAACAAGGAAAGGCTCAGCTTGAAGAGCTTAAGGGTCAGGTCCATGCTCTTCAAGAAAGTCTAGCTCGCTTAACGAGCTAGCTGATTTTGAACTATTCTGATTTTGGGCGTGCTTGCGAAGGGTCTATCGGACGAGGCCGAATGGCTCGTCCGATGTAAAACTAAAGCTCTGTGATTTGTCCGTCGCCCTGAACAAAATAGGATTTGCTCATCTGGTGACTCTTAAGGGGAGTTTTAACGGACCACTGAAGTTCTAATTCCATTCCTGCTTTTGGGAAGGCTGATGAACCTAGGTTAAGGATCTGGCCAACTCTAACCTGAGCATCAAAGTTGTAGCCCCAAACCACATCCAATTGAGTCGGAATGACCTGAGCATTGGCGATATACTGTCCTTGTCCAAACATCCCACCGCCGTGAGAGAACACAACTTTAAATTCAAAGCCGACAACTCTGGATCCGAGTAAGTTCTTATAAGAAACATTGTAGGTCGCGACTTTGGGAACTTGCCAGCCATCAAGATCCGTCCAGCACTTCACTCCTCGAGGAAGAGCGTGCGAGCTGACTCCGCGAACATTGACCACGGGCCGCCCTTTTTCGATGATCTGCCAAAGTTGTTTTCCGTAGCCGATGATCTGATCCATAACAACAGTACCATCAACCTGGGGCGTGAAATCATCTGGAGCCATCGCACTACAGTCGCCGGCATAAGATAAAGTCTGAAACAAGGCAGATCCCGGAAGTAATTCACCTTCGGAAACCTTCTGAATCTCGATCGAATCAACCGTGAAATACTGTTCTTGATCCAATGTCGGTTGTTGTGGATTGGACTCAGCAGCGAAGCTGGATGCGCTTAAGAAAGCGCCTAAGGCGAAAACAAGTATAGACCGAAACATAAATCCCCCTTTTGGTTCATGGATCTTATGACCCAATGCACGAATTGAGTTTTAAGTCTGTGAAGAGCTTTCCGGTTATGAAAATTGTATATTTGAAATAAATACAGGGCCCTTAAGTGAGCCCTATTTCCTTAAGACGTTGCTTTAGGAAGTCACCGGCCGTGATGTCCGGGTATTTTGCCCCATTGCCGCGGCAAGACTCAAGACAAGTCAAAAGGGCATCCGGGTTTGGGTGCATGAAAAATGGCATCGAGTAGCGGCTGGTGTTTGCTCCTGCGGGATTCACCACTCGGTGAGTCGTCGATGGGATCACATCATTGGTAATCCGTGCGAGCATGTCTCCTGAATCTACAATAAGATTGTTCGCACTGGTCTCAATCGCAAGCCACTTTCCATCGCGGTCCAGAAGTTCAAGACCCGAGGCAGAGGCGCTAACTAAAATTGTAATCAAGTTGATGTCTTCATGGGCCGCCGCACGAATACAACGAGGGTCAACTCCCTCGGGAATTGGGGGATAGTGAAGAAGACGCAAAACCGAACTTCCGTAATCGACTTTGGTTTCAAAGTAGTCGGCTTCAAGCTTTAGGGGTCCCGTTAGGGCTTCAAGAAGAACTCTGCCAACATCGTCGAGACGTTTGTACATTTCTTGGAAGGTCGGTTTGAATTCGGGCAAAGCCGCGGGCCAAATATTTTCAGGATAGTCGGCCTTCAGCGGATGGCTTGGATCAAGATCGCGTCCGACATGCCAAAATTCTTTCAAATCTGGAACCTTGGCGTCCTTTGCATGTTCTTTTCCAAAGGGGGTATAACCTCTTTGACCTCCACCTGCGGGACTAATTAACTTTAATTTTTCTTCAACTGGGAGCTCGAATAATTTTTGAGAAAGTTGGTAGGCTTGACGTAACAGTTCCACGTCAATCGGGTGGTCTTTTAATACGATAAACCCATAATGTTTAAGACCCGCAAAAAAATCTTGAATAAATTCTTGGCGTTCGGAGTCTTTTCCCTCGAGGTAGCTTTTCAAGCTGAGTTCAGGGACCTTCAAGTACTCACGGACTTGTGGCTTTCCCTTGTGCTCCATTTGATCTTTTGCTGGCGTTTGATTCATATCCATAGATCTTTCCCCCCGGATTGCCAGCTTCTAGGCCGACTCTGGGGATGGGTCAAGGGCAATTTAAAAGCGAATAGCTATACAAGCAGCTGTCAAAGCATCCGACGTTTCATCTTGAGAGAATCTCACATTGAGACACTCTAGAGGTCTTAAATTCCGTTTGGGGATTTGGCCCTCGCGGTATGTCCGTTGCATTGTTTAAGTCATAGGAACTTAATTTGAGGGGGCATAATGTTACTCGTAAAGAACCTGTATATTAGATTTAAAGTTGGCCAGGCTTCTGAGGCTTATCAATTTGCAGCCCTCGTCCTTTTAACAATGTTTTTATTAAGCTTTCAGAATTGCGCTAAGGCTAAATTCACATCTTTAGATGATGTTTCTGCGAAGTCGAACCTGGCTGTTGATTTAGACCCACCAGTTAACGGCGGGGACGTCCCGAACCCTACTGACGGAGATGCCGGAGGCAACGGGGGAGATGGGAACGGTGGCGGCAATGATGATGACCAGGATAATGGAAATGATGACGACAATGATGATGACGGAAATGATGATGACGACCAGGGTTCAAATCCTGATGATGACCAGGAAGATCCAAACGAGTCCATTTGTTCAGCGGATGCCATCGTGAATGGGAGCTTCGAACTCACCGACTCAAGAAAGGGTTTAGTTCACAATATCCAGCTCGACAATCTGGCGAATAGTTCTCAGCGCTGGGATGTTTTCCATAAACTTCCTGGAGTGAAGCCGAATTCCTTCTCTTGGTATACAGTCAAGGGATCTGGCATCGAAGTTCAGGCCAGTCTTTTAGGTCCGGCCTATGATGGAGTGAATTATGTAGAGTTGGATTCTCACCCAACAAGTCTGGATCAGTCGCGAACGAATTCAACGATGTCTCAACAAATCTATCTTCAGAAATCTGGTAAGTACCGTTTGGTGTTTTACTATAAGGCTAGAACTAAGAATGTGGCAGAAAACGACATCGAGGTCCTTATCAATGACAAGCTGGTTAAAGTTGTGAAAAGTCAAAATGAGCCGAACTGGAGAAAAGTCATTGTGAACTTAAACAATGTCAGTTCGGGTCACCACAAAGTCTCTTTTCGGGCGGCAGGCAAAGAAACAACTTACGGTGGTTTAATCGATAAGGTCAGTCTGCATAAGGTTTGTGCGAAGAAATAAAGTGAAATTCTGGGCTAGCGATGTGGGTTAAGGTATGTTAAATCTTAACCCACATGCGACATAGAAAAGGCTCAAAGGGCTCAAAAGGCTTCAAGAAATCGAAAGATAACTTTCACAGCAAAAAACCACAAAAAATTCTTCAGGGGATCGTCAAGCGCCACCCGGATGGCTTCGGATTCTTTATTGCAGACGATGCAGATCAGGTCGACGTCTATATCCCGCGAAATTTTATGAGCGGGGTTATGGCGAATGATCGTGTAGAGATCTCGATGGAAAGAGAAAGCGGTGGGGATCGATTCCGCGGAGAGATTCTAGAGATTCTTCAGCGCGCGACAAATCAGGCGGCGGGCCAATACACCGCCTTGCCCGATGGTAAAGGAATTCTTAAAGACAAAAGCTTCGCCTGGGGAAGTGACCTGATCGTAGAGAACCCAGAAAATATTCCGGTAAAAGATAAAGACTGGGTTGCGGTTCGGTTGACCGATTATCCGGATTCAGCGCGGGGTTTTCGAGGAGTCCTTGTTAAGGTCATCGGAGACATATTAGATCCCTTAAATGACTCTCCTAGGGTTCTTCATCTTCATCGAATTCCAGATGAATTTAGCAAAAAAACAATTCAAGAGGCCGCCCGTTTCGGTGAAGAGGTTGATCCTCGTGACATCGAAGGACGAGTCGATTTGCGCGAGATGCCCTTGATCACTATTGATGGGCAAACGGCAAAAGATTTTGACGATGCTATTTTAGTGCAGAATCAACCAACTGGATTTCGCTTGATCGTAGCGATTGCGGACGTCAGTCATTACGTCAAGTTGAACACGGCCATTGATGAAGATGCTTACGAGCGGGGAACGAGCACTTATTTTCCAAACTTCGTCTCTCCCATGCTTCCAAAAAACTTAAGTGATCATTTGTGTTCACTAAAGCCCAATGTGGATCGTCTATGTCTAGTGGCGGACATGACCTTTGATTTTCAGGGAGAAAAAACGAGTTCTAAGTTTTACGAAGCCGTGATGCGCAGTCACGCCCGAGTCACTTATGGGCAAGCCCAAGAAGTGATTGATGGCAGTGTGCCCGAAAGTCTTCGGCACGTGGCGGACTGTATTTTGCGGGCCTCAGACTTAGCCAAGATATTGATGGCCAAAAGATTTCGCGAAGGATCTTTAAATTTAGAGATTCCGCAGACAGAAATTGAAGTGGATGAAACGGGACAGCCAGTAGATATCATGCAGGCCGAAAGAATTTTTTCTCATCGTTTGATTGAAGAGATGATGTTGGCCGCCAACGTGGCCGTTGCCGAATTTTTAAATCAAAATGAGCGCGCGGTTTTATTTCGGATTCACGAAGAGCCAAATCCTGAAGCCATTATGAATTTGGTCAACTACCTTCACACTTTAGGCTTTCAAAAAACGATTTCTGGAGGAGACCTTCAGAAAAAAATTACCAAAGCGCTTCAGGAATTTTCGGGCCATCCTCATGAGCATATTTTGAATGTGCTGACCTTAAGATCGATGGCTCAGGCGAAATATTCTCCTCATAATGTGGGGCATTTTGGTTTGGGTTTTGCGAATTATGCTCACTTCACAAGTCCTATTCGAAGATACCCGGATTTAATTGTTCACCGAGTTTTAAAGTCAGTGATTTGCCCCGGCAAGGGTTACGGGGCTTACAGCATGGACGAGCTTGAGTCTGCTGGAACTGTCTTAAGTGCTGCTGAGCAAAGGTCGGTCAAAGCAGAGCGTCATATCCAGGCCATTAAAAAAGCCCGCTTTATGAGTAAACATCTGGGACAGGTTTTTGAGGGCTTCATCAGCTCGGTTACAAAATTTGGACTTTTTGTATTGCTTAGACAATTCGACGTCGATGGCCTTATTCGTCTTGAGGACCTCGGTGGAGATCGCTTTGAATTTGATCCCGAAAAACTTATCCTGGTTGGCCGAAAATCTGGTATGAAATACGTCATCGGAGACCCTCTTATGATTCAAGTGGCTGCAGCCCATATTGATGAAGGACGGGTGGATTTCGTATTGGCTCCGGTTGAGGGTGCAAAGCCAAAATCAGTTCGGGATAGATTTTTAGAAGAATCTTCTTCTGGGCCAACGGAAAAACTAGGTTTTAGATCGAAGAAAAGGGAGAACGGTAAGGGTGGCAAACGGGCGCGTCAGCAAACTGAAAAACGCGGGAAGGCTGAAGACAATTCTGGGCATCTTCGCTCGTCACGGTTTTCAAAGCCTACTCGAAAGAGCTAATCTAGGGCGCTTTGTTTTAGAGCGCTTCCTATCTTCAGAAATAGAAAACAAATCCGTTCCAGAGCGTTTGCGATTGGCCTTCGAACAGCTCGGCCCAACTTTTGTCAAACTAGGTCAGCTTCTTGCTACTCGTCCGGATTTAATCCCCACAGATTTTGTAGAAGAGTTTAGAAAACTTCAACATCAGGTGGCTCCGATTTCGTTTCAAGAAATCGAAAAAGTTTTGACCGGCCATTTTGGTCAAGACCTTGAAGTTGTTTTTGAGTCCTTTGACCAACGCCCCTTGGCCGCCGCCAGTATTGCACAAGTGCATCGAGCCGTGTTGAGAACCGGCGAGCCTGTTGTTGTCAAAGTTCAGCGCCCTGGGATAGGCCCGATTATTCAAGAAGACACAGGCGTTCTTTATACCTTGGCGGATTTAATTGAAAAATATGTTCCCGAAGCAAGACCCTATAATCCCGTAGGAATCGTCGACGAGTTTACAAAAAATTTGGCCCTCGAGACCAATTTTATCGTCGAAGCCAATAATATTCGCCGCTTTGCCGAAAATTTTTCCTCTCAACCAGAAATCAAGATCCCTCATGTGTATCGTGAATTCACGGGACGAAAAGTTTTGGTTATGGAAGAGCTTCAGGGGATTCCCTTAAGCCAAAGAAACGCTCTCGATCAAGAAGGCATTAATCCAGAACTTGTTTTAAAGCGCGGATTGAAGGCCTATTTAAAAATGGTTTTCTCTGACGGTCTTTTTCACGGCGATCTTCACGCCGGCAATATGTTTGTCTTACCTGATAATCGAATCGGTTTAATAGATTTCGGAATGGTCGGAAGGCTCAATCGAAAAACCCAAAGTGCGATCGCGAATATGCTTTTGGCATTAGCGGAAGAAGACTACGATCGCCTCGCATACAGTTATATAGATCTTGCGCCCTTTACCGAGCAGTCCGACGTGGATGTCTTTGCAAGACAACTTCGAGATTTAATTGCTCCGTATTTTGGTCTAACAATGAAGCACATGAATGTCGGTCGCCTCTTGTTGGACTCAACGGGAGTTGCCGCACGCCAAGGGCTGGTCTTGCCAGCGGATCTAGTTTTATTCTTCAAGTCCATTGTCACAATTGAAGGCATGGGCCGCATTATCGTGGAAGATTTTGATTTTCTTCAACACTCCCTCCAATTCGCAGACGAATTGGTAAAGTCGCGTTACGAGCCGCAAAAAATCGCAAAAGATTTGAGTTTCTTAGCCCGAGACATGAATGTCCTATTAAGCGGACTACCAAGGCAAATCAGGCAAAGCCTACGAAAATTCAACAGCCCCGAATACGCCTCTAAAATCGAGGTCCGTGGCTCCGAAGATTTTTTGAAAACACTTCGCTCTGGTTTTGCACTAATGTTTTTAGGCCTCATCTTAGGCAGCTTAATTTTGGGATCTTCACTTCTTTTGTCCCAAGCTTCAGACCCCCAAAGCTTCTGGCTAGCCATCGGTGGGCTGGGATTGTCGATAGGCCTAGGGATATTTTCCTATCTCCGTGGCCACTAACCTAAATAGCCCCACTTTTTAAAGAAATTTATTCGATCCGAGAAGTGCTCCGCCTCAGCCGTCGAACATTCTCGCTTCTCCTTCGGCTTTGCCGAAGGAGAAGCTGCGAAACTAGTCTTCGGCGGACACTTCTCGGATCGAATAAATTTATTTAAAAAGATACATGGGCAGACAAATTTTTTTGATTCAAAGAAGCGGCGCTTCTTCGTAGCGAAGAAACGTCGCGGCAAGATATTTTCTGTTTGAGAGTCGTCAGTCTCGAAACTCTGGATCCACTAAGGACCTATGTTAGACTTTACGGGATGAAGATATTATTTGTTTGCCTTGGAAATATTTGTCGAAGTCCTGCCGCTGAGGGGGTTTTTCTTTCGCTTCTAGAAAAAGAAGGTGTGTCTAAAAACTTTGTTGTCGATTCGGCTGGAACTTCTGCCCATCATGCAGGGGAGCCTGCAGATGCTCGTATGAGAAAGCATGCTTTGAAGCGGGGAATTGAGCTTCGCAGCATCTCTAGGCAATTCAATCCAGACGAAGATTTTGAGAGATTTGATTTGATCCTTGCGATGGACGAAATTAACGCTCAAGACATGATGGACGAGGCGCCAGACGCACAGGCTAAAGCCAAAATTAAGACGATGGTGTCTTACTGCAAAAAACATAAAGTTCCTCGGGTCCCAGATCCCTATTACGGGGGGCCAGAGGGGTTCGAAACGGTTTTGGATATACTAGAAGACGCTTGCTGGGAATTACTCGCCGAAATCAAGAAAAAGTCTTACTGAGTTTTTCGAAGTCTCATTTCGAGATCTATCGCTGTTGCGCGAAGCATTTCGAGGAGTGCACTTTCGTCATTTAGGTTGGTGTAGATCTTATCCAAGCGGCAAGCGTCGTCTGAGCGGCTAACACTTCGGTTTAAAGAAAAGGCCATTATCTTTTCAGAAAAACAAGCTCTGGTGGTCTCCTGTTGAGAAACGAGCTGACTCAACTCTATGGCGCCGTTTGCTCGAGCCCCTGGGCCTAAAATCGCACTTAAGTCCACTTGTGAATCGATAGGCACATAGGTTTGTATCGCATTTTGAGTTAGGCTGACGATTGGTTCTTGAGTCATGTGCATTCCGAAAGCATTGAAATTTGAAAGGCCAAAACCAAGCGGATTAATTTGGTTATGACAAGAGACGCAAGACGCACCCGAAGTCTTAATGTCAACTTTATCTCGCATAGAAAGCACATGAGGAACTTCTGTCCCATTGAAAACATCAAGGGCGTTGGCCGGAGCGGATCCCGAGAGATCTAAACACAAAACGTCTTTTCTTAAATGAACGGCTCTTAGAATTGGGCTGGTAATTTCACTTCCTGAAACCAGCATCGCTGCGCGTGTTAATATCCCGCCCCGCTCTTGGCTTGCTGGAAAACGCACAGCATTGGACTCAGTCAGATTTTGAAAACTCGGGGAAGGTGTGGCTTGAGCGTAGATGCTCATAAGGTTTGAGCCTCTGGCTAAAGAGATATTGGAGGTAAATAGATCATTAAAGGTTCCACCGGAGGTCAAGGTGAAAGATCCAAACTCTTCCACCTCTTGAATCATCTCGGATCTTAAACTGTCGTTAAAACTAATGCCCGGAGCAAGTAGACCAAATCTTTCGTTTGGATTGAATCGTGGAGTTCGAGAGAGCTTTAGCCAATCATGCATATACTCTCTCATCGCATCATCGACTTTAGCTCGCTGAGAAAGAACATAGTTGAGGGTATTTAGATAGGCGGTTTCGGTCGAAAAATCTTCGCTTTGCGCTCTTCTCCAGAGTTCGTTATCGGGCATCGTATTCCATAAGCGATAGCTTAAGCGACTGACAAAGGCGTGAGGGGATAAGACGTAGGTATTTGCGGCCAGTTGCTGACTGGTCAAAAGATCCTGGTCTTCGATTTGAAATATAAAGTGGGGCGCCATCAACACTCTAAATACCAAGCGGTTTACCGCCTCTTGAGTGGTTACAGAATTAAATTCTGCAGAGTAAGTGGCTAGCTCATCTATGACTTCGCCAGTGTTTGTGGTGAGGTTGTGTTGTGGCTCGCGAATGGGGCGCCTGAAGGCTCGGCCGGCGAAGTTGCGGATCAGTTGACCTCTGCAGGCTGCGGACAAGCTAGAGACATTAATGCTGCTACATGTGCCCGGATTTAGATTAATAAACTGAGTGACGAAATTATTAAGGTGCTGGCCCGAGATAGTTGTAGCAATTCTGTCGGCCACTTCGAAATGAGCGGTCGCATGGTCTCCAACAAAAGTGTTATTTTCCCTGCGAAAGCTTTGTCCCGTATCAGCTGGAAAGTTTGTTGCAGCCATCGCACTATCAACCATGGAAACCGCAGTATTTCTGGCGATGGAAAGGCTTAAAAGATCTTTTAAGGTGTTTGAGTACTGCCGCACACTTAGGCGTTTGGCGTGATTCGATCGCAACTTTTCGTTGTCGAACTGGTCAATGTCGCAGCGAAATGGAGATTGTCCCGAGGGCATGTCACCAATCCAACTGTAAATCGCTTGGTAGTCCGAGTCCGGAATCGGACCCCGGCCTGTGGGCATATTATTCGCGACAGCACCAGCCTCATTGTAATTACTAAGTCGATAGATCAGCTTAGACCTTCGGGGCTGGCCCGGAACGATAAGTCCCGCGCTGATAAATTGTTCTGCCGTATCAAATTCAAAGGAGATCGCGCTGCCTCCCGCTCTGTGGCAGGACATACAGTCCCGAGCAAGAATGGCCTTTGTGCTTTCAAAGAGTCGGTCACTGATGCCGGCCGATGAACTTTCTTGGGTTTGCATCTTCATCACGTCAAATTTAGAGCAAGCGTTCATTGAGGAAACCAACATTCCCAAGGGAAAAACAATGATTATGAAAAGTTTCACTTTAGAACTCATCATGCGGCATTGGATCCTGGCATGGGGAGAGGGTCTTTATAGTGATGGTAGTTTGTTCGTGCATACTCCTGAGAGTACATCTGCTGATTGGTATAGTACCAAACGCCACTCGTTGAAGCACCGATATGGCCGTAGCCTCCGACTCGGGCGACTCCATTATTATGTGCGCCCAGCAAACCATCCATTCGGTTCTGAAAGAATAGATTGATTTCGGGATCCTCATATTCATTTGGGTTTAATCCGAGGGCACGAAGGATGGTGGTTAGCGAGCGATTGTAATGGGCTCCATGGTAGCAGTGTCCAAATCGGGGATTAGATGGATCCGGTTCAAAGTTGTCGCCCTGATTGACGTGAGGACCAAGCTCTCTGCGGGAATAGTCAATGAGGTGACCCGTTGTGATCGCCCCATTCGCACTTCCGATTAGCAAACAGGGCTTATTCATATCTGAATGGACTGTTGAGCATTCTAAAGTCAGGTGGACCAATGAATTATCAAGGGCACTTCGCCCGTTGGCTTCTATGACTTGATCTAGACCGGAAACAAGAGGAACTAAGAAACCATCGATAAAAAGGCGCCAAATTTCTCCCATATAAGCATGATTTATTTTGTTTCCGTTTGATGCCACTTGCGCCCAAGGTTGATGGCTGTGGCCTTGGTGAAAATCTTCGGTGTTATGGCGATCAAAATAATGGTCGAGCATGCCCGTGTGAAAATCAAAGACTCGGTGCAGATCACAAGAGGCCGCAGCTACAAATATTTTTGCAAATAGGTCGTAGGCATAGGCGTGTTGTTCGGGATTGTATTGATGGCCAAAAGAGACGCCATCGTTTCGAGTTCTGTTTCCGTCAATGCTAGAGTAACTGCAGCCCGTCGTTGTCTGATTGGACCCAAGGCGACTTTGAATATCTGAGAAGCGGTCCAGAGCATTATCCAAAACCTGAGCGTCTTCGCTACTGATATGCCGGCCTCTTCGAATTCTTTGATAGTCTTCAAGGACTCTAGATAGGGCATCCCGTCTGGGGTGGGCTTGGCTTGAGCCACCCGATTCTGGAATGGGCACGCCCCCTCGGGTAAAGAGTTGGTCAAAAAGCTGGTGGGGTTTCGGCCATCTTCCGCTGGCACGCTGGACGGTTCCGTTTTGATCTCTAAGAAATGACCAGGCCTCTCCAAGAATCAGTGGGTCATTGGAGTGCGGGGTAAATCTTCTATTGGCCGCAAGAACTTGATCTATTGTAGGGAGTCTTTTGAGTGCAGTGACGGTCGTGTCGTGTCCATCGGTCGCAGCAATATTTCCAAGCATGTGTCCCTGACCGTGACCAATCCGGGTATGAAGATTGAGGCCGCGAAAGAGATTCATCTTATTCACAAAAGGGTTCAGCCGATTTCCAAAAATCGGCGAAAGCATGGAGTTCGTCTGCGGAAGAAAAGTGTTCAATCTTTGATAGCGATAGCTTAAATCAGTACCGGAGGACCCAACCAGAGGAAGTTCGTTTAAAGTTGGAAACCAGTTTTGATGGTGCCCATAGTCGTAGTTTCCGACCATGCTAAAGTATCTCTTAATTACAGCAGGGCTTTGGCCCCAAGCTTCGCGAGGTAACAGAGAGGGAAGTAGCGGAATGGCTAGTGTAAAACCACCCATTCCCTTTAAAAACATACGACGCGGATAAGTCTGCTTTTTGTATTTACCCATAGGTCTATCTTATCGTCGCGAATCGGACTTCGCTTTATCAAAAGACACATTGAATCGTTTTGAGACAGCTCTCCCTAAACTAAATTCTATGAGCTAAGAAAGTGAAGAAATTTTAGACAGTCTGGGTGAATGAAAGCTTTAAAAATAAAGGCCGAGACCCATAACAAAAGCAGTCAATGCAGAGCCAGCAAGTGGAAGAATCCATTCGTTTAAAAACATTTTTGCCTCCGTGCAAAATCCTATTTTAAAATTTCCCAGCCCCTTAAGAGGGCTGGGAGTCCAGTTCACTGCTATTAGATTTAGCCTAAAAGTTTTAAGGCCATTTGTTGCATCGAGTTTGTCTGACCTAAAATCGAAACCGCAGCTTGCTTTAGAATCGTGTTTCGTGTCAGCTCCGCTGTTTCTTCTGCGATATCCGCATCACGGATTCGAGAGTTTGCAGCAGATAAGTTCTCGTGTGCAATTGCCAAGTTATTAATTGTCGATGTCAGTCTATTTTGCATGGCTCCGAAGTTCGCTCGCATCGCGTTTACAGAGATCATCGCATTGTCCACAACATCTAAACTTAACTGGGCTTGCTCTTTCGTCGCTAAAGATTCAGCGACTAGACCAAGTGACTCAAGAGTTGAGTTGGCCGCCGAAGAGTTAAAAGATATTCGATCTTTAAAGTTGTCGTTTTGAACTCCAACTTGAATATCCATCACTCCGCCGGTTCCGTTCAGAAGATCTCGACCGTTAAAAGTCGTGACTTCTGCAACCCTCTGAATTTCAGACTTTAGCTGTTGATATTCAACGTCAGTAAACTTTCGTTCAATATCTCCGACCGTGTCTGAAGCCGCTTGGATCGCGAGCTCTCTCAAACGAATCAACATTGCTGAGATTTCGTTCAAACCACCTTCTGCAACTTGAACGAGGGAAATACCGTCGTTCGCGTTTCGGCTAGCTTGTTTTAAGCCTCGGATCTGTCCTTTCAGGTTTTCGCTGATGGCCAGACCTGCGGCATCATCTGCCGCTTGGTTGATTCTAAAACCGGAACTCAATCGGGCGAGCGATGTATCCAAAGCTCGATTTGTTGAGAACAGATTTTTTTGGGCGTTGAGAGATGCAACGTTCGTTGCTATTCTTAATCCCATACTTATCCTCCTTGCATTTTCCGTCCTCCTTGACTGTTGCCATCCATTGGCTACGAGCACATTCTGTGCCGCGGTTATTATTATGGACATACGATTTGCTACAACAGCAAAGCCTATGTCAGGCTCTCCTTCTGAAACTCAGAGCGAAGTCACCCAATAACGAATCGGTATTTTTCGAAGATTTTTTGAGTCCAGTTTTTTGTTATTTTTGTGGCGTAGATTTTTTGAGAGAAAGAAGAAATTAAAAACTTCCCGTTAAGATTCGGGATTCATGTTTACCTTTAAGGAATTTGGGCTTCGTCTTTTCAGACGAGCCCAAAAACTTCGCAGGAAACAAGTTATCATTCAGTACCGTCCGAGTTCGCCTCGGGTTCAGAAGGACAATCCTTGTCCTTCTGGTGAGCTAAAGTTCTATGAACCAGGCTCGGTTAGTCGGAAGTGATTCCGATTAACCGAAGGTCTTGTTCAAGAGCGAGAGAGCCGTTTGAGCCGTCTGGTTCGCTTGTGCGAGCACAGAAGTTCCTGCGTTCAACAAGATATTATTCTTGGTGAGCTCAGCGGTCTCTTCAGCAACATCAACATCTCGAATACGACTATTTGCAGCCGACATATTTTCAACCGACACCGCTAAGTTGCTGATGGTCGATTGTAAACGGTTTTGGATTGCTCCAAAGTCCGCTCTCATCGCGGAAACACTTACAATCGATGAATCGATCGCAGAAAGTGCGTTTTGAGCAGAGGCTTTATCAGCCACACTGGTCAAATTCACTCCCAATGCCGCAGCATTGGCATCTGCTTTTGATGCATCAAAAGAAAGTCTGTCAATATTTGGATCGTTTCGAGTTCCAACTTGGAAATCGAGGATAGATCCGGTTCCGCTAAGGAGTTGAGTTCCGTTGAACTCAGTTCCGTCGGCAATTCGATCAATCTCAGACACAAGCTGATCATATTCCACGTTTAGGAATTGTCTTTCTACAGGCCCGATCGTATCTGAAGCGGCTTGTACGGACAATTCTCTAAGGCGGATCAGAATCGAGCTGATCTCGTTTAGCGCTCCTTCTGCCACTTGGACAAGGGAGACCCCATCCTGAGCATTTCTCGAAGCTTGCTTTAAGCCTCGAATTTGAGCTTTTAAGTTTTCGGATATCGCGAGACCGGCGGCATCGTCGCCCGCGCGATTGATACGGAAGCCCGAAGACAACCGTTCTAATGATTTATCCAATCCTAACTTCGTGCCCATCAGATTTCTCTGGGCATTCAACGAAGCCGTATTGGTGTTAATTCTCAAACCCATTTTTCCTCCTCCTTGAAGAACTTGTCAGGCATCGATCCGTGATGCCTCCTGGAACAACTCCAGGGGGTTACTCTTCTGTCATAGCTCTCTTCGGCGTCTCATTCTGAGTCTTAATGGCAATGTCTCAAAATTAGACTAAAGCCCTTGGTTTTTTTAAAAGAAGTCCCGTTTCAGAGTTTTTGGGACTAGCATCTTAAGAGTGATCAAAGCCGTTCTCTTATTATTAGTCCTCTTTCAATTTCCGGCATGGGCCATTGCTTTGGACATGGCGCCCTCTGCGTGGCGGGATCCTGATACAAAGTCGAGTTCGATTCTTGCCCGAGAATTGATTCATGCAGAACGGGGGTCCGCTCTACAGCGTCGTCGTCCTTATAATAGGATGGATTTTTCTAAACTCCCTCACTGGACTTTCGAGCAGATGATGGAGGCCTTTGTTTTTTTAAGAGACCTGCGATTTGTCCAGACGGAAGAGAGGCCAGATTTTTTAAGACGACTGTCTTGGTTGTATCCTGATGATGGCTGCAGTACTCGGGCAGGATTTATGTCTCATCTTCTATTTCAACAGAGCGGTCTTTTGCAGCCCATGAGGATTTTCGTTTTCGGCGATCTTAAAGTCGAAACAGCAAACCACCCACGGGGCCAAGTGACTTGGTGGTACCATACGGCTTTAGTCCTAAGAGTCGATTCTGAAATCTACGTCTTGGATCCAAGTCTTTCTATTCAAAGGCCCCTAACTTTAGAGGACTGGCTTTATCTTCAAGTGGAAAGTACGGAAGACATTCAGCTGAGTCTTTGTCTTGCGGGGGCATATTCCCCAAGATCTTTATGTGATTTAGAACAGCTCCAAACCCCAGAGACACTTACAAAACATCAGAGCCTTTATCTAAAAGCCGAGTGGTCCAGGCAGTTAGAGCTAAAAAGAAACCCAGAACAAGTTCTGGGTGATGATCCGCCATGGCTCCAGTGGAGCAGCAGTTTTTATTGAATCCTTGGAATCGTCAGTTGAAGAGGCTCATGAATGGGAAGCTCTTCGGATTTAACGATAACTAAAGTTTTGTAGCCCCACTTTTTAATTGGCTGACCATCAACTCCAAGACTGCGAAATCCATTGGCATTGATTTCATCAACATAGCCAGCTCCAGAATTCCCAATCAGGTGAAACAGTGCGCGGGCGCGATTTGGCTCTAGACGAACACAGCCCGCAGAAGCCCGGGTACCCAGACGATCTATGTTCGTGTCGAAAACCCCGTGAGTGGCTATGTTTCCATTAAAAAAGACGGCCCAAGGCATAGGGGCATTGTCGTAAAGACTAGATTGGTGTCTGGAAGAAAATCCTTCGACTCTAAAGTAGCCATTTGGAGTTACTTTTCCAGCACGAGCGGTAGAGGATTTCCAAAAATATCGAAGACCCGCTTGTCGGTCGTAAACTCGTACAGTTTGCCCGGGCTCACCTTTGAGATCTTCTTGGTTAGCCACTACAATAACTTCGTAGCTTTCGAAGCGTTGGTCTAAAAGTGGAGAGGGCAAAGCCAGGGCGATATTAAAGTCAGGGTCGGTATATTTTCTTGGATTTTCAAAATCCTCTTCGATCGACAGATCAAAGACCGCCTGAGGATCTGCCTGGTAATCAGGAACGGGATAGGTTCGCTTTTGTGCAAATGCCGTTAACGAAAACAGCATCAAAGCAGATGAGGCAAAAAATCGAATACAGCTCTGGTTCATTGGCCCCCCTAAAAATTTCAAAATTTTTGCATGAGGAGATTTGCGGGCTCGATCTCTCTTTTATGCTTTGAGAAGGTTCTAACTAGGAAGACCACATAATGAAATTAGTATATGATGAATGAAAAACTTACTTGAATTTCACTGGGTCCCTCGTGGGACGGAATGGGTCGAATATTATTCCCGGGGGCTTTGCTTCGAACAGATTTTCGGGCTTGTCGATCTTAGGGTTTAGAGAAAAAGCAGAAAGGGTGACCCGGAGCATTTGCCCGAGGTGACTTATGAAAGAAGGAGAAGGGGGGATCTTCCCGCGCCTCTAGGTTTTCTTGCGGGAATAAGTTAAAAATGAAAAGGGAACTGGTTCATCTCGATCTCTTCTTTCGACTTCGACGAACTGGCTTTTATCGACTTCCGGGTAGGTGATATCGCCCGGAAAATCCTTATGGATTCTAGTAAGATAAATCAAATCCACCTGGTTCATGGTTTCCCTAAAAATTTCGCCACCACCGATGATAAAGATCTCTTCCCCGTACTGAGCTTTCTGACTTTTACAGAACTCGATAGCCTCTTTAATACTTTTGAACACATGGGCGCCTTCGGGCTTATAGCCTTCTTGCCTTGTTACAACCACGTTCAACCGATGAGGTAGGGGGTGACCAACGGATTCAAAGGTCTTTCGGCCCATGATGAGGGCTTTGCCCTTCGTTTTATCCCGAAAGAATTTTAAGTCTTCCGGGATATGCCAGGGCAAAGTGTTGTCTTTGCCGATGACGCCGTTTTTGCTTGCGGCCACGATATGGGACAAAATCATACGGCCACCTCGGCCTTAATGTGAGGCTCTGGATCGTAGCCCGACAGTTCAAAATCTTCGTAAGTGAAATCAAAAATGGATTTTATATTTGGATTTAGCTTCATTTGCGGAAGAGGCTTTGGCGTTCTTGTCAGTTGCAGGCGAGCTTGATCCAAGTGATTTGAATAAAGATGAGCGTCGCCAAGAGTGTGAATAAACTCACCGGGCTCAAAACCACAGACTTGCGCCATCATCAAATTTAACAAGGCGTAGCTTGCGATATTAAAGGGAACACCCAAGAAGACATCGGCGCTGCGCTGATACATCTGACAACTTAAGCGACCTTTTGCGACGTAAAACTGAAAGAAAGCATGGCAAGGAGGCAAAGCCATTTTGTCAATTTCTCCGGGATTAAAAGCTACGACTAAATGTCTTCTCGAGTTTGGATCTTTTTTAAGACTTTCAACGACATTTGCAATCTGATCGATTTGTTTTCCTTCAGGGGATTTCCAAGATCTCCACTGAGATCCATAAACCGGCCCAAGGTTTCCATCTTTATCCGCCCATTCATTCCAGATATTGACTTTGTTTTCGGTCAAATACTTGATGTTTGTTTCGCCCTTTAAAAACCAAAGCAGCTCGTGAATGATGGATCTTGTATGAAGCTTTTTGGTTGTGATTAAAGGAAAGCCTTCTTTTAAATCAAAGCGCATTTGGTGGCCAAACACACTTAAGGTTCCAGTCCCTGTGCGGTCTTCTTTGTCGACTCCATTTTCGAGAATATGTCGGAGTAAATTTTGGTATTGCTGCATTTTAAGACCCCCTTGTCCGTAAAGAGCTTTATCCCTTCTATCGCGATCAAGGAATCATCTCCAGTCTAGATACGCTGTGATATGCTATGCGGGCTGCGTTATTTTCTTTGACCCAGAGCGGGGAAGTCGGTACGAGAAGCCTATGGAATTGCGCGATCCCGTTCATGGCTCGATGGAGCTCTCAGATGCTGAAGTAAAAGTCCTCGATAGCGTCGCGTATCAGCGTCTTCGTCAAATTAAGCAGCTTGGTTTTGCAGAATTTAGTTTTCCCGGAGCGACTCATAATCGTTACCTTCATTCGATTGGTGTTAGTTACTTGGCGGGAGTCGCCTTTGACGAGATTTTTAAAAAGTTCCCCTTCTCGAGTTCAAAAGTTAAAGAGAAATATCGCGTTCTTGTGAAGCTTGCCGCCTTACTTCACGATATCGGGCATGGCCCCTTAAGCCATACAACAGAAGAAGTTATGCCTCGCCTTAGCGAGCTTAAAATTAAAGCCTACGAAAAACGAAGAACAGATCTTAAGTTTGCCCTGCCAAAAGAAAATCCAGAGCGTCAGGCCAACCATGAAGATTACACCATCAAATTTATTACGGATTCTTCTTTGACCAAAGTCATTGAAGATGAATTTGCAGATTTTTCCCCGATTCATGTGGCCTGCCTAGTGGATAAAACTTTGCAGTGCCCAGATGATTTCTTTAAAGACGGGGATTTTGGCTTTCGCACGATTTTAAGTCAGATCATTAGTTCCGAAATGGACGTTGATCGTATGGATTATTTAGAGCGAGACGCCTATTTTTGTGGGACCAACTACGGCAAGGTCGAACAGAATTGGCTGTTAAGTAATCTGTCTTATCATTCGGTCGAAGGAGAACTTCACCTCGCCCTTAGTCGCAGAGCTTTGTACACTTTCGATGATTTTCTTTTAGCCCGCCATCATATGCATTTGATGGTGTACTTTCATCACAAGGCGATCATTTATGAAGAGATGCTTTATCGCTACCTGACTTCTAAAGAGTGCAGTTTTAAACTTCCGGCGAACATCGAAGAGTATATTAAATTTACCGACTATTCTCTTTATCAGCATTTAGCTTCTGTAGATCACGAGTGGGCGAGACGTATTTCTGAGCGGCGTCCATTTCGAATGCTTTTTGAACTTCACTCGACCGGAGAAACTCCTAGACCCGAGGCCATGAAGGTCCATTTGGAAGGCGAGGGGATTCCGGTTATATTAGCGGGATCTCAAACGCGGCTAAGCAAGTACCACACACTCACTCCCGAGGAGCGCTCCTTTGAGATCTACGTGGTCGATGCCTATGATCGTCTTTCGACGCCTTTTCCTATTCAAGAAAGTACCCAGATTTTCCAAAAATATGAGGAAATTCGAAGGATTGACCGTCTTTACGTGGCTCCAGAGAACTTTGATCGGGCTGAGCAAATTATCATCCAGCATAAACTTTAAATATTCGGTCCTTCCAGTATCTTAATGCTTAGCATCATAAAACTCATCGTTCAGGCCTTGAGACCCATCGGGGTTTTGATATTCTATTGGTCCGGGTCAGATTCAAAATATTTGATCCCTCTTGGTCGCCCTTTTTATAAGTGATTGCGACGAAAGGAACTGCTTGAGGCCACTGAATCGTTTTTTGATCGGCGTTTCGTTCGAACAGGACATAGTTTCAGCAACTCTCCTTAAAGACAGCCAAACTCTCGCCAGGCTTTCCTTGGGCCTTCGCCCGGGCCAAGCCAGGGACCTTTTATTGAATCAGCTTATTCGCTCTGCTTTGCTTGAGGCTAAAATTCAAGGCCCCATCGAGCTACAAGTTGTATTAGTGGAAGATCCCGAGCTTGAAGTGAAGACAAAAAGTCGTCTTAGTTTTTGGCCAAAATTAAGGCCCCGTCCGGTTCAGGTACTTGGCTCAAAATTAGTTCGAAAGCTTTTAAAAACCCCCGGCTCAGAAGCTTTTCAGATTCAAAAAATTTCTTGGAAGGAAATTCCTTTTGCGAAAGCGTGGGCCTTAGATAGTTTCGCGCAAATACAAACGCGGGATGCGGCGATCTGGCTTTTTCCAAATGATGTTTTTAGACAAACCGAGCTTTGGATTGGCCATAAAGGTGTGGATCCTGTGTCGAGTTTTTCAAAGGCCTGGGAGTTGAACTTACTTCTTCAGGCGATGTGCCGATTTTGTGGATTTACTGAGAGTCGCGGAGAGCATCAGTTTATGTCTCTCGCAGGCCTTGGCGAGCCTCGTTTTGTTGAGCAAATCAAAGCTCTAGTTGAAGTGGACGAGAGTTCTGGATTTTTTAATGTAGATATGTCCATCGTGGAGCCGGCCCTTCAAGAACTTCCAAACTGGCATGATTGGGAGCAGTTGTTTGGTGGGGAGGCCCGAGACCTGTCGAAGCCGGTCTCTGTTCGCGAGTTGGATATGGCCTGTTCTTTTGAATTAGTCTTAAAAGAATTATTTTTAAATTTTGGAAAATCCATTCGAAGAGATCTGGGATCAAGTCATTTGGTTATAAGTGGAAACACAACTTTTTCTCGCCTCGCATTCCGGGTCCTAAGTGAAAGCGGCCTATTTGATAAAGTTGTCTTAAACGCGGAAGATTTAAATCTTACATTGTCTAGAGGGGCGGCCCTTTCTGCTCGCAGCGAACTTGCTGGGCCTGTGGAAAAGGTTTGGCCCAAGTTATTTGGGGTGAAGTCCTTAGATTCACCTCGAGTTTCTTTGGATGTCTAAATTTGACCGGGTTCTTTACTTCGACGGCGTCTGCAATCTGTGTAATCACTTTGTCGATTGGGTGATCCGAAGAAATAATTTTGCGCAAATTCGAGTTGCTTCCCTGCAAGGGGAGCACGCAAAAAATCATTTACCATTAGAGCTGCGGGAAAATATGACTTCCGTCGTCTATCAACGTGAGGGAAAAAATTTATTAAAATCAGATGCCGCCCTTTGGATTCTTAAAGACCTTCAGGTTTTCGGAGCTCTTCCGAGCCTTCTACTGTGGACTCCATCATCTCTGAGAAATTTCATTTACGATCTTATCGCCAAGTCCAGATACTCAGTCTTCGGAAAAAGAGAAAGCTGCCGCTTGCCGACTCCTCAAGAAAAAGAATATTTTTTAGACTAGAGCTCGGTGAAGCCAGGTCCTTGCTTTTGGGCGGAGAAATTCTTTCCCTTTTATAAGTGCTCCGCCTCAGCCGTCGAACATTCTCGGTCGGCCCTTTGGGCCGCCCTGCGAAACGGGGTTGTATCCTGCAATTTCAAGCCACAGCTGACTTGTTATTTTTGCTTATGGCTTCGTTGCTCCTCCTTGAATTAGCTTGCGCTAGTCCATCGTCGTCGCGCCTCACCATAAGCAAAAATCCCTGCCTCATCTGTGGCTTGAAATTGCAGGATACAACCCAGTCTTCGGCGGACACTTATAAAAGGGAAAGAATTTCTCTGACACAATGTTGGGGCAAGGGAGTATTGCGGGAACTAGGATATTGACATATTCCTCCCGTTTTCATCGCACATTTATATTATTTTAGTTCCGGACTTACTATTTACAAGCGTCTCGTCCGGAAAGTCTGTTCCCATTTTTTAAGTGTCCGCCGAAGACTAGTTTCGCAGGGCTGCCGCAGGCAGACCGAGAATGTTCGACGGCTGAGGCGGAGCACTTAAAAAATGGGAACAGACTTTTCGGTCAAAGTTAGAGACCGGCGTTGGCTATTAGCATTTGGCCGCTGACGGCGGAATTAAGTGGGCTTACGAGGTATGCAATAAAGTGCGCGATTTCGGTGGGCTCAATAATTCTGGCCCAGGGTTTTTCTTTTCGAAATTGCTCTAAGGCTTGCTGAATGGTTAATCCGTTTTGAGTTTGTTGCATCAACACATCTTCGGTTAATCCTAAGCAAACTCCGTTCATCGTGATCCCTTTTTCAAATACAGATCTTGCGGTTTCAGAAACAAAGCGAGCCATCTCACTTTGAATTTCTTTGCCCGAGGTCAGGGCTTCATCGTGGGCTAAAATCAAAATGTGACCACGCTGGCGGCCCTTTAAAAAAGGCAGTCCCGCTTCGGCCATCAGTTGAGCTTGCTTCCACTCGATCATGGCCTCTTCCATTTTTGCATTTAGACTGCGAAGCATTCGAGCGTCGATCAAGGCATCAATACCTCCGAAAGACTCGGCCACTCTTCCGATTGCCTCTTGGGCTGAGGCAAGATCGGTAACTTGTGCATCAACCACTAGTCCTCGTCCATGGCGGGCGTGGACTTCTCGGACATCGTTGATATTTTCCATAAAGCGCCGAGACTCGTTACTGGCTTGGGTAACAAAGCCCACGTCTGCGCCGTGTTCCGCTAAAACATGAATGATCCCCTGAGTTAGGGGGCTTAAGTGGCCACTAAGGACGATGGTCTTATCGCTGAGTTTAAAGCCGGATTCGCGCAAAGCAGAGCCTCCAGTCATAAGTGTCTTCGAATTGAGGCGAAGTTTTTTAAGTGTAGGGGGCTTAAGAAGTCCAGTCAATTGACCCCAAACAGATTGTGCCTTATGACCTGGGCTTTAAAGGAGATCAGGCATGCGTGTAGTCGTAGTGGGTTCAGGCGGAAGAGAGCATGCCCTTGTGCGCGCTTTAAAACACTCGCCCTCGGTGACTGAGGTGCATGCCCTTCCAGGTAGTGCCGGGATGTCTCAAGAAGCTCTTTGCCACAATATTGACCCGATGGACCAGGATGCCGTTTTAGCTTATGTGAAGCGAGCTGCTGTAGATTTAGTGGTCATTGGGCCCGAGGTTTATTTGGCTCGGGGGTTAGCGGATCAATTAAGGGCCCAGGGGGTCTTTGTGTTTGGTCCCAATCAAGAGGCCGCTCGTCTTGAAGCAAGTAAAGTCTTTGCTAAAGAATTTATGATGGAAGCTCAGGTTCCTACCGCGAGATACCATGTGGTGGTTTCTGTCGAAGAGACTTTAAAAGCTGCCGAGTCCTTTGCGCCGCCTTATGTTTTGAAGGCAGATGGACTAGCTGCCGGCAAAGGGGTCTTTATTTGTAAGGACCTAGTGGAGTTAAAGCTTGAAGCAGAAAACTTGTTTGTTAAAAAAACTTTGGGTGCAGCTGGGGAAAAAGCCTTACTTGAAGAGTTTCAGCCGGGTGCCGAACTTTCGTTTTTAGTATTAACCAACGGACATGATTTTAGGGCTCTTCCTCTTGCACAAGATCATAAGCGCTTAAAAAATAAAGATCAGGGACCCAATACCGGTGGAATGGGAGTCGTAGCACCCCTTCAAATTTCTGAAGAGTTGCGGACTGTGATTGAAGAACAGCTTGTCCGCCCTTCGATTCAACAAATAGAACGCAAAGGTTTAATGTACAGAGGCCTTTTGTATGTTGGGGTCATTTTTTCCGAGTCCGGCCCTAAAGTCTTGGAATATAATGTTCGCTTTGGAGACCCCGAAGCCCAGGCCCTTTTGCCTTTACTGAATGGGGATTGGGGGCAGACTTTACTCGAGATCGCCAAGGGGAACTTACCCACTGTGAAATGGAACTCTCTTTTTTCGGCCTGTGTCGTTCTTGCGGCGAAAGGTTATCCGGACAAGCCTGAAAAGGGCAGCGAGATTTCGGGGGATCTTTTTTTCCAAACGGCTTCGAGTTATTTTCTTCATGCGGGAACCAGTCGTGGCACAGATCAAAAGTGGACTGTCAGTGGCGGACGAGTTTTAAATGCGATTGGCCTGGGCTCTTCTTCGGATGAAGCCGTTCGCAATGCCTACGCTCAAGCTGAAAAAGCATCCTGGGATGGATTGCAAAAACGCACCGATATCGGCGCCTACCAGAGGTAACAGTTCCCTTTTCCCGTCTCAGCGCATCACCCACGAAAGATACTCCGATCCAGGAGATCCTTGAAAAAGCTCCGTGATGCGTTGAGACGGGAAAAGGGAACTGTTACCTCTTAACGAGATTTTAAAAATTTTAGAGGGGACTTCAGTTTTTTTGATTCTATGACAGAGGTCGGTACGCGTCTTAATTTTGCCATCATCTCTTGGCATTGTCCTCGAGCATAACCAGAATGAGTCAGAAAAAAAGCAAATGCAGTCATAAGGATTTTTTTAAAGTTCGGCTCGGACCGGTTTAAACGGGTACTTTCTGCGAGAACTCCAAAGAAGTACAGCCAAAAAGGCAAAGCCAAGACAAGACTATAAAATGAAAAAGTAAAATTAAACATCAAAAGGACATAGGCGGGTCCAAGATAAAAAGCCATTCCATCAGAACTGGAGGATTGAAACTGTGTTCGGATCGAGTTTTCTCCAAAACGCTCCATGCGTAAAAACCACTCTTTCCAGTTTTCTGCACAATTGTTTAAGACCATGGGGCTTGGGCATAGACGAAGCTCGTAGCCATAGGCGCTAAGTCTACGTCCAATGTCGACATCTTCTCCGACATTATTTTGAGTGCTGCGAAAGTTTCCAACTCTTAAGACCGCTTCTTTGCTGAGCAAGATGTTTGTGGTGGCGAGATGAAAAACAGATTGTGAATGCTGAGGCCAAAATGCTTGAGGCGAGTGACCGTGTCCGAGGGGTGAAGACAAACTTAAGTTTAGAGCCGAGTGAAACAAAGTCTTTTCAGGGAGGCGGTTTGGACCTCCGACGGCGGCGGTGTCACGGTTACTGAACTGATTTTCATTCAACTGCTGGACAAGAGATTCGATCCAATTTGGTGGAAGGATGCAATCGCCATCAGTAAAGGCGATCCAAGGGGTGCGAGAGGCACTGACTATTCCTGCGCGGCCGAGACCCAAATCATTGACCGAGGATTCGAAGATCTCGATGGGCCAAGGGGATTTACCTTTAAGGCCTTCGATGATTTGTAAGGTTTGATCCTCAGATCCATTGTCGACAATAATAATTTCGCGGACAAGTTGTGTTTGGCTTTGATCAAACAAAGACTCCAGCAAGGGGCCAATATTCTTGGCTTCATTTCTTAGGACAAGTCCGATGGTGATCTGCTGTGGCTCTTGGATCATAAAAATGTGAGACCTTTATCCGTTCAAGTTTTTCGAATGACCGACATCTTAATCGAAAAGATCTTCAGTGGGTATTAATTATTGAAGAAACGATATCTGAAAATTGTGAATAAAAATGAAAGCCCATCTTTTAAGACATTCAGCTTGGATTGCCCTTTGCGTTCTTCGTACCGAATCTGAATTTCTTGAATAGGGTAGGCCTGCCTTAAATAAAGCACGGTCATAGCCAGGGTGAAATTCAGTTGACCCGGAAGCTGATCGAGGTGCTTAAGAAGACTTTGTTTTTCTAAAACTCGAAATCCAGAACAGCAATCTGTGATGCGCCGACCGCTAAAACACCAAACAAGCATCTGATAGCTGAGATTTCCGATCCTGCGGATCATTGGCATTTTACTATTTGGATTAAGTCTAATCCCGATGCTCATTTTTAAGTTGGGATCCTTTTGAAACAAATGAACCAATGGAATCAAATCTTCGGGTTGGCAGGTCCCATCAAGGTCATAAAAACTGAGCAGATCCCCGTTGGCCCTTCGAAATCCGGTTTTAAGGGCCTCTCCGTAACCCATGTTCCGTGGGTGGCGAAGCACTTCAATTTGTCCAAGGAAGGGCTGTAGGCGATCAACAGACTGGTCCGTTGATCCGTCATCAACCACTAGAATTTCAAACTTCGAAAGTCCACAGGCCCTCATGATCGAGACCTTGTGGTGTAAGAGCTGACTTAAGACCTCGGGAAGAGCTTCTTCCTCGTTATAGCAGGGCAAAATAACTGAGAGGGACTGAATCGCCATAGAGAATTTGTGTAGCAGACTTATTTAAGGATGGGGAGAAGAATTAGAGGTATCGTGAAATGAGGACAGGCTCTAGAAGCTCATTTGAAGGCTAAGCATCTCGCGACTTTCGTCAGGAACAGAGACGTGATTTAAAACAAGCTGGCTGGTCTCAGATAACTTTTGGGTAACTCGAAACTCGAATTGTTGACCGGCAACGGCATAGATCATTTCTGCATTCATCAAGCCTTCGTATTGGATTCGGGCCTGGGTGGAACCGGCATCAACATTAAACTTCACTTTGTGCTGCGTGCGCATCGGGCTTAATAACTCTGATCCTGAGGCGCCCGGTGCATTTGCAGAGACATCCGATGGGCTTGATCCACCAAAGCTCATTTCAGTCCTTAGTGGCGCCTCGATTCTTCGAACTAAGTTTGTGATATAAAGATTTTGAGCTTGAGGACTTTTCATCCAGTTATTCAAGGAGTGTCCAATAATTCTGCCCGCAAGGTCTTCTCCGTTAGCCGTTGGAGAAAGATTTAAAGGGATATAGTCTTCACCGCGAAACTTAGGTTGAGCATTTGCGATCTCAACAAGCTGTTGAAAGTAGGCTAAGTCTAATTCTTTAGAGTCAGAAGTTTGTGTGGCTTGGATTCTTTCTGGAATCATGGCGGCCGTTGGAAGAGAGATCAAAAACGACATAGCAATCACCAAGCTCTTAAAGCAGAAGCTTTGGATGTTTTTGATTGCGTTTAATGTTGTCTCAATTTGATTCATTTCCCCAGTCCCCTTACTGATTATAGAAGCAAAGTTGAGGCCAAGCAGAGTCCAGAACTGGGCCTTTATAAGGCATCTTAATAACTTAAACTGTCTACAGAGCGCCACCTGCTGAAGACTTTGACAGAATCAATTCTTCTACATCGCTTTTCAAATCAGAATAAACAAGTGCCCACTAGACTCTGGTCCCAGTGAATTTCCATAAGTTACACTTACCTTATTGCGAAGAAAACAAGGGCTCAAAATGAATTTGAAATGCATTTGCAGAGTTAAGTTTAGGTGCATCGGATCAGTTTGAGACTGAGTTATAGTCGTGGGCATTTTTACTAATTGTGGACCCGGCAAACGAGTTGATAGAGGTGCCGGGTCAAGTCCGAAAAGTATTTTAGATTTGATTTACAAGTTCCTGAAGTCGTTCGTCGCTAAGTTGCACGGTGTGAGGGTTTTTTCCACAGAAACCGGCAAACTTGGCTTCTTTGACTGAGAACTTTTGACTTACGATTTCTTCACAGGCGCTCTTACTCATGCAAACTGTGTCAGGCGTGTTGCCATTTTTAAAAAGCTCTATGTTGACCACACCGAGGTTTTTAGATTTCCCAGGTCCCTCAAGAATACATTTATAGACCAAACCGAGTTGATCTTCTGACTGATCTTCATCTCTTGAGACGACTGGTGGTCGGTTAGAATCTTTCTTCTCTTTGTCGCACTCCTTTTCTTCTTCCGGCAATGTATCGGGATCATCTATAGAGTGGTCTGTGTTATCTGTTAGGTCAGGACCACTTCCGTCGATGAGATCGTCCACTGGATCGACAAAAGAATCCTCGCCCTCGGCCTTTTCTACAAGGGCGAAGTCACCATTTGGAGTGAAAGAGACTTCTCCGCAGTTTTGAAATAATAGAGTCGAAGTAGAAACGAATCCGATGGCTAATAATAAACGCACATTCATAAGTGACCCCCTAAAAAGCATACAAAGCTATTTTGCAAGCTGGGGGCCAGCGGGGAGCACTTAAAATCGATGCTGGGCCTGAATTGGCTGTCTAACTAAAAATTTTGTATAAATGTTGGTGTCTCAAAACTCGAGACAGTGACTCAAAGTGAGACGTCTTCGGGCTGCATTCAGCTTTGAAGAAGTTGATCTTATTGACCCTGACTTATAGACCTCTGTCTCATTTGTAGATCAAGATCTTTCGACTCCATAAGACTGTTTAAGATCCGATTTTTTTTTGAAGTGGGAAGAGGGCCATGCTGAAGTTCGACTTGTTTTATCAGCAAGTTCGTAAACTGGCGAAGCAGTCGAAAGTAGTAAATGGCATTTTCTTCCTTTTTTTCCGATTCCAGTTTCACTTCGTCTTTGCGACTCCTACTTCCTTCCTCAATTTGATTTCGGAAACTCTCAGTGAAGGTATCGACAAATGGCTTAAAGCTTTCTGCCATGGCTTGGGTTCCAATGATCTCTTTCATTTGCCAGAGGACATTAGAAAAAAGAACAGAAATTTCATGAGCGCCTCGGCCGTCAAAATCCTGATAGGTCAGATCTGGACGAAGAGCGATATTTCTGAGATTTCCAATTTTTGGAGAGTTAAAGAACAAAGCCGAACCAAAATCTGCTAAGGCTTCATCGATCGCCTCGTTAATTCGGTGAAGCTTTGTTCGGGGAAAAGTTCGGCCGGTAAGAATATGAAAGCGTTCGTGCATAAGAATGCTTCGATCTATATTCGTAAGATCGAGGGGTGCAAGGGGAAAGACGATATAGTTTTTGTTTGGATCTTCATCATCCCAAATGGCCGAGGGGCTGATTTTTTCTGAGGAATGGGTTTTTGTGCTGACCTCTTCGTGAAATGGAAAGATCACATCTAAAACTGTCGTCGGGCTTGAGGGGGTCCCAGTAGAGGCTCGCACTTTGTTTCCAAGAATGACGGTTGTTAAGGGGGGGACAATAAATCCGAGAGTTCGGTAAAAGTTATCAAATTCATTAATATCGGATTGTAGTATGCCTAGGGCTTCATGTTCTTCGGCAGGTCCCCATGCGTAGAATTGGAGCTGATCGCTTTGAAGATGAATCTGGTATTTTGGATTAAGACGAATGGTTGAGCGGACGACCCCGTTTTTTGAGTCAATCTCTTGATTCAGCCATACTCCTGGCCCGAGGGCTCTAGGGCGGGAGACTTCGATCCTGTTATCAAAACATTCCCGAATTCCCCCTAAGGTCAGCTGACAGGCATTTAAGATAGATTGACAGGCGCCTGGTTGGACAAGGTCAATGTGGACAATTTTGCTTCCGCTGCTTAGAGAAGGGAAAAGGCTCAAAACAAGTACAAGGCCCAAGCCCATGATCTTAAAGTGACTAAATTTGTCCATCCTCGGACTCCTAAGCTGAATATTTGCGAGATCGCTGCCAACGTAGATCATTCTACCCACGTCAATGCAAGGTCTATGCGAAAGAGAAGCTTGCCGATCGGCACCCTATCTTCTTTTTTTGGCTTATGGCGCCTGTAGATCACTGATTTTTACGGATTTGTTGGATCAGGCTGCGAACTTGCTTTCGCTTTTCTTCCTCAGATATATGATCCAGCAGAACCTGTTTGATAGTGGCCGTCATGCTGTCAGTTTTCTTTGAGTTCATTCCCAGATAAATGGGGTGGTAGGGGATGTAGGGTCCACCGCTAAGTCTAAAGATGACCTTAAGGTATTCCTTAAGTTCATCTTGGTCTAATTTCCATAGGGATATTTTTTTTGCAAAGGCCTTGATGAATGGAGTCGATTCTTCGATAGGGCGCATTCGAATCCAATATAGATCTACAAGGATTTTTGTTCTAAGGTCGGAGGACTCTCGGGCCATAAATTCCAAGAATTCGTGAAGGATCTGGAGATCGCCAATGACCTTTATAAAAGATTTTTGTTTCTTTGGGCTGAGTTTCCGCATGGACTTTACAAAGAGACTGGCTTCTATTCTCAGTCCACTAAGGCGTCCTAATCCGTAGTCAAAAATGACTTGAGTTTGACTGAGGTCGAAGCCTTGGGCCAGCAAATGTTCAGTTACTAAGTACATATGATAAGGGGTCGGCTGATAGTGCCCTGAGGCATCAATCAATTCTGTGATGTGTCCCTGATCAACATTCATGGACCAAGCGGCGTAAACAGGTTGGTTGTTGTTAAAAGAAGAGTGGCGAAAGTCTCCAATTTGTCGACTGGACTCTTCGGCCACGGCATAAAGCTTTCCAATCGAACCTGGGGTCGAGCTCGGAGCCCAAACTGAAATCATGGTTTCGTCGGTTTGACTGTGAAGGGGCTGATTCGAAGTCAGATAAGTGGCCAATCCGGATTTGTCCGGGCCCCACTCGTAGCCAGAGATTTGATGTGGTCCCAGATGGATGATTTTTCCACGATCCCTAACATCCGAATAGAGGATTTCATTTTCAGCAGCCTTAAGAATGACTTCGCAAGCCCGAGCCTTCAAAGAGGTCTTTGTCTCAGCCCACAGAGGCTGAGAACAGACGGTCATCGTGAAGATAAGGGGAACAAGTTTTTTAAATCTTAGCCAAAGCATCGCGTCCTTAAACCTTTGCCCTTTTACAATCCCGACTAAAAAATAGACAAAGGAGTGCTCTCAATTGCGGGAGAAGATGGTTTCAAGGAAGGGGTCTGCTTAAACTATGCCAGACCCAGGGGCTTTAAAGATCGGATTCGGCGGGGCGAAGGCCTTTCTTTTTGATTTTTTCAACCAGAGTCGTGCGGTTTAAGCCTAAAAGAAGAGCGGCTTGGTTTCGGTTCCAGCCGGTTTTTTCGAGGGCTCTTAGGATCAAAGCGTTTTCATAGTTATCAACGGCAGAGTTAAAATCTAATCCGCTGTCAGGAAGCTCGATTTGGTTTCCGGGAAGGGGAGCAGCTTGTGATTTGTAGCGAGGTGGAAGATCCGCAACTTCGACAATCCCTGAGCCCTTTAAAATTGCAAGGCGCTCGACAAGGTTTTCAAGCTCTCGAATGTTTCCGGGCCAAGAATATTCACACAGCATATTTAGGGCTTCGGGACTAACGCCTTTAAGTTCGCGCGAACGCGAGCGGTTAAAGCCTTCCATGAAATGATGAAACAAAAGCGGGATATCAGACTTGCGCTCGCGCAAAGCCGGAATATGAATCGGAATCACATTTAATCGGTAGTAAAGATCTTCTCGAAACCGACCATCTTGCACGGCCTCTTCAAGATTGACATTGCTTGCAGCTATGATGCGAACATTCGATCTTTGAGACTTGGCACTGCCAACGGGCTCGAAGCATTTTTCTTGAAGGACTCTTAGTATTTTGACTTGAAGACTTGCGGCCATGTCGCCAATTTCGTCTAAAAATAAAGTTCCTGACTCAGCAAGTTCAAAGCGTCCAACCCGATTGCTGATGGCGCCAGTGAATGAACCTTTCACGTGTCCGAAAAGCTCACTTTCTAAAAGCTCACCAGGAATGGCGCCACAGTTAATTGGAATAAAGGGGCGGGCCGAGCGGTCCGAGTTATAATGAATCGCTTTTGCCACAAGTTCTTTTCCAGTTCCGCTTTCGCCAGAAACTAAAACAGTAGAATCAGAGGCCGCAACTTTTTCGATCAGCTCTAAAACTCCGTGAACGGCATCACTTTGTCCGATGATATTGTCGAACTGATATTTTTTATGAAGAGCCGATCGCAGTTGTTGGTTTTCGTCTTCAAGTTTTCTATGAGAAAGAGCGCGTTCAACAAGGGACAAAATTTCGTCTAAATTGAAGGGCTTCGTTGCAAAATGAAAAGCCCCTTTTCGAGTGGCTTCGATTGCCGATTCGATACTTCCAAATCCCGTTAATATAATGACTTGGGTTTGTTTGTTCCAAGCCTTCAGTTGAGTCATTAACTCAAGACCATCTCCGTCGGGAAGGCGAAGGTCGACGAGGGCTAGATCAATTCCTTTTTCAGTTTGTGAAACCATCTCGGCTTCGGCCTTGGAGGCGGCTGTGACGACCTGGTATCCTCTTCTATCTAGTGCTCTGAACAGTGCGGTTCGTAGACTGGCTTCGTCGTCAACAATAAGAATTCTTTGAGCCTGCATGCCTCTCCCTTCCTTGGTGCATGAGTTTTCCATCTTGGAAAACATTGTTTTGAGCGCGAGCAAATCTCAAGATGCCGTCTATTTCATGGTAAGAGAGGAGCTTTGGCGGTGTCAAATTTTCCCGTCAAAATCTTGTCTGACAACTTACAAATCTAGACGTTGGAGAGAAATTCTTGCCGTGCTGCCCTCAGACTTCTGGGAAAAAAGCTCCAACCTCCCACCATGGTCTGTAATAATTTTTAGGGCCACCGTAAGACCTAGGCCTGGATTGGCTCCCGAGCTTTTTGTTGTGAACAAAGGATTGAAGGCTTGACGCAAAACGGACTCGGGCATTCCGCATCCGTTGTCCTTGATATTTAAAAACAATTTTGATTTTTCGACTTCAATTTGAATTTGAATTCGACCAACAAAGCGCGGATTTTCAGACATTTTTTGAGAAATTGCTTCGATGGAATTATGAATAATATTATTCAGCGCCTGGACTAAAAGGTTAAATTGTCCCTTAATTTCTAAGCTTTCCGCTGGTAAATCAACGTCGATCTGAATGCCCTTAGCCCGCGAAATCAGTTCGGTAATTTTAAGAGACTGAAGAATCACTTCTTTAAGGTCGAGGTCCTGAAACTCAAGGGCCGAGCTGCGTCTAGCAAAACCCAAAAGACTTTGGACAATATCCCGACACTTTAAAACTGCGGCTTCCATTTGATCCACATCGGTCCTGCGCGGGTCCGCTTTGGCGAGGTCCATTTTAATCAACTGAAGAAAAGACAGCATGCCTGCCAAGGGGTTGTTTAACTCATGGGCAATGCTACTGCCGATGGTTCCAATTTCAGCAACCTTTGAGGACTCTAGGACTTGCCGTTCGAGTTTAAGCTGCTCGGTGATGTCTTCAAATAAAATTAGACTTAAAGGCCTGCGTCCGTCCTCACTGCTCAGGGGCTCTATTTGAATTTCGAAGCTGCTCATTTTTTCTAAATTCTTTGAAGTTAACTGAATGGATTTCGGCAAAGCGCGAAGTTCTAGATCCGGAACAAAACCCAACAGAGGCGTGAAGCAGTTTTGACCGATTAAACTTTTAAAGTCTTTTCCAGCGGCCTTGGCAAAGGCTTGGTTGGCTTTAAGAACGTGAAACTCTTCGTCCACCAAACAAAGAGGTCGTGCAATGGCATCAAAGGTCGACTCCCACTGGCGCTTTAGACTTTCTGATTGTTCAAGCTTGCTCATGCGATCTACGGCTAAGGCGGCGGCATCTGCGATTTGTTCTAAAAAATTTTTCTCGGCTTTGGTGAAACGTTTGGGTTTGGTTTTCGCAAAATAAATATCTCCCGGAACTTGCTGGCCCAATCGAATCGGAACTTGATAGGTTGCCGTGTTTTCTGCAAGCTGAGACTGCACCGAGAGATTGCTTAGAGAACGAAAAACGATCTTCACCCAAGACAGATCTAAGGTCTGAGTCAGAATTCGGTTTAATAAAGATTCCATTTCGCCAACGGATCGCGCCTGATGAACAGCAAGAAGGCAGCTATGAAGAGCCGTGATCTGAGCTTTTGAGCTGCGCAGTTTGTCTTCAGAAGTTTTAAGGGACTTCAGGCGTTTATTCACCCGCGACTCAAGATCATTGTTTAAAATTTCTAAATTTTCGTTTTGTTCTTGGACGACTTTAAGCAGTTCACGATGTTGTCTGTGATAATCGAATTTTTCGAGGGCTTTTTTTAAGACTTCCTCGAGGCCCTCATTTTTAAGGTTCTGTAAAATTCGAAAAACTTTTTTTTGATTGACCAGCTCAAGGGCTCTCTCAAGGGGGATTTCTTCTGCACACAGGACACGAACTGTATTTGGCGAGACGCGATCAAGTTGATCGATAAAATTCTTTAAGCCTGGATCTTTGGGATCTTTTCCGAACACGACAACTGGGATTTTATTTTTTGCGAGAAGTTCTAGGGCCGCTTGGTGGTTGGGAACAAATTGCACGCCCCAGCACTCAGCCTCGGGAAGTGGTGAGGAAATAATTAAAGCCTGCTCAAAATTTTCTCGCGAGGGCACTTAGGACCGCCTCAATATTTTTTTAAAGCCCTCTGCAAATCTAGGCCAGATCTCGGCACTTGGGACGCGCTCGGCTTCTTCGACGCAAATTATGGGCAGCTTGTTGTCCACCCAACCATAATGGCTAAGGCTTCCAGGAGTTGGGTAGCCAATCGTATTTTCTATGGGGTAACCCGAGGCCTGGCTTAAGGCTTCGGCATCGCGAAGCGCCGGGGGCCCAGTTAAAACAATCATCGGCTTCCAAGAGTGGCAGTGAATCACAAGGCGTGGGACCGTTTGTTGAATCAAGTCAACCACAGCCAAAGTTTCTGGTTCGCTACCGGCTTTGGGGCCTGGAAAATAACGGGACTCCTTGTAGTCCGGGGACCAATTTGAAGAGGGGTAGTTGCGATTCAGGTCGACGCCATTTCCATTGGTTCTTTGATTCAGCTTAAAGCCATCGATGTTAAGACAGGGAATCACAGCCCAAGGCTGAATTTGATCTTCGGATTCATTGCTTTGGATCAGCCAATTTAATAGCTCAGAGGCCAGAGTGACTCCCTCAGGTTCGTCTCCGTGGACTCCACCGATGACGATCACCGGAGAGAGGCCTTTTTTAAACACAAAGTGTCCGCTGTGAACCAGTTCAATGTTTTGACCTGTTGCGGATTTACACCAGTTTGGATGCCGATTGACTCGCAAGGCTAACCCTGTCCTTTCTTGACCTTTTTTCAAGCTCCGTTAAAAGCATAGCATGTCTCAGCCCTCATTCTCCGCCATAATATTGGCCGCTGGCAAAGGAACTCGCATGAAGTCCCCCCTGCCAAAGGTCCTGCATCCCGTCGCGGGTCATCCGATGATCTATCGCACGGTGCGTAGTGTTCAGGCCGCAGGCGCAGAAGAGATCCGCATGGTCGTGGGTTTTGGAGAAGAACTGGTTCGCCGAGTTGTTGAGCCCCTTGGCAGCCGATGTTTTAGGCAGGCCAATCAATGGGGCACCGGGGACGCAGTAAAGGCGGCTCAGCCGGATAGTCTTTCTGGCCCAGTTCTAATTTTAAACGGCGACCACCCCTTGATCGAAGCTTCGGATCTTAAAAAAATTATGAAGGAATTCGTCAGTCGAAAGGCAGACATGGCGGTTGTAACCTGTCGCCTCGAAGAGCCGGGCTCTTTTGGACGAATCGTTCGCTATCATGGTCAAGTTAAGGCGATCGTCGAAGCCAAAGATGCAAGTGCAGAGGCCAAAAAAATTAATGAAGTGAATACTGGAATTTATGTTGTCGACGCCGTTTTGCTTGCCGAGCTTTTACCAAAAGTAAAAAGTCACAACGCCCAGAACGAATACTACCTGACGGATATTGTGTCCCTGTTTGTTGAAGAGGGAGGACGAGTGGAAGGAATTGAGATGGACAAAAAAGTTGCCTTTGGAGTGAATTCACAAAAGGAGTTGGCCATGGCCACAGAGACAGTGTTTCAAAAAACTGCCGAGCGCCTGCTTGAAGCCGGAGTGATTTTAATTGATCCCAAAAGAACCTACATCGAGGAAGATGCTGAAATCGGTGAAGGCACTGTGATTTATCCAGGATGCTATCTCAAAGGAAAAACAAAAATTGGAAAGCTTTGTGTTCTTGAACCGAATTGTTTTATCGATTCATCAACAATTGGTGACAGCTGCCAAATCAAAGCCGGATCTTATTTAGACCACGCAGATGTTCAGACCTTAAGCCAAATTGGACCCTATGCTCACCTTCGCCCGGGTTCTGAGATCGGAAAAAACTGTAAAGTCGGAAACTTCGTCGAAATGAAGAAGGTTAAGTTTGGGGACGGTTCAAAAGCCTCTCATCTGACGTACCTCGGTGATGCGATTGTGGGTAAAGACGTGAACATTGGTTGTGGAACGATTACCTGCAACTATGCAGCCGACAAAAAGAAATATATCACGCGAATTGAAGACGAAGTATTTGTAGGAAGTGATACCCAATTTGTTGCTCCCGTCGTTATCGGAAAGGGCGCGGTTATTGGATCGGGCTCGACAATTACAAAAGATGTTCCAGAGGGAGCCCTTGCGGTCACCCGTGCAAAACAAGTCATTAAAGAAAATTACAGAAGCAGACTCAGCGAGAGTTAGAAAAGATTCGGAGTATTTTGAATGTGTGGAATTGTTGGCTACCTTGGACCTAAAGATCCGAAACAAATTATTGTCTCTGGCTTAAAGGCCTTAGAGTATCGTGGCTATGACAGTGCCGGAGTCGCGATCCTTCATCATGGAAAATTTAAACGGGTTCGCGCCGAGGGCAAGCTTTTAAATCTTGAAAGCCGACTTTTAAACGAAGAGTTTGATGGTCATCTGGGAATTGGACACACGCGCTGGGCGACCCATGGTCCCCCTTCCGAGCGAAATGCTCATCCTCATTGCGTGGGCGGAGTCAGCATTGTTCACAACGGGATCATCGAAAACTATTCCGAACTTCGTGAAGACCTGATTGATAATGGATCGATTCTAGAGTCAGATACGGATTCAGAACTTGTAGCTCACCTGATTCATCGAGAAGTGAGCGCGGGCAAAGATCTTTTAAGCTCGGTCTTTGCGGTTCTTCCAAAACTTCGCGGAGCCTTTTCGATTCTGGCAGTCAGTGAAGATCAGCCCGATGAAATGGTGGCCTTTAAAAATGGACCACCTTTGATTGTGGGTGTTGGCGCAACCGAAACTCTGGTTGCAAGTGATATCCAGGCGATTATGCCCTACACGCAAAATGTGATTTTTTTAGAAGACGATCAGATCGTACATGCACGCGGTATTCAACTTCAGATGTACTCTCCCGATGGAAAAAAACTTACAGTAAAGCCTCGGATGATGGAGTGGAGCCCTGAGCTTGTCGAGAAAAAGGGCTATCCTCATTTTATGTTGAAAGAAATTTTCGAGCAGCCGCGGGCGGTGGCCTCGGCCATTACTCCACATATTGATCTCGAAAAACATGAGCTGAGTCTGAATAAGATTGGCTTTTCAGCAAATCATATTTCTGAACTTGATCAATTGGATGAAATGAAAGACCGAATTTTTACCAATCAAGTTTTTGCAGGCATCGAAAGAATTTTTATTGTGGCCTGTGGGACCAGTTTTTATGCAGGCATGGTTGGGGAGTATTTGATCGAGCGACTGTGTGGAGTTCCAGTTGAGGTGGATATTGCGAGTGAATTTCGCTACCGACATCCAGTGATTCCAAGCAATTCGATGGTGATCGTAATTTCTCAAAGTGGAGAAACTGCGGATACCTTGGCCGCACTCAGACTGGCCAAAGAAGTGGGCGCAAAAGTCTTAAGCATTTGCAATGTGAAGAACTCTTCTATCGATCGAGAATCTGATGGCCATATTTATATGAAGGCCGGAGTGGAAATCGGGGTTGCCAGCACAAAAGCTTTGACGGCGACCTTGGCCCTTTTAAATGTGCTGGCTTTGGCAATTGCAAAGGCGCGGGGGAGATTGTCGCACGCGGAAGAAAAGGAAGCGGTTCAAGAATTGTTGGCGACGCCAAGCCAGATGGAAAAGGTATTGGCCTACGATAAGTTTTTCTCTGAAGCCGCAAGCTCCCTACAAGACTTTAGAGGCTTTTTATACATGGGACGAGGGGCGAGCTATGCCATGGCTCTTGAAGGCGCCTTAAAGCTTAAGGAGCTAGCCTATCTTCATGCTGAGGGCTACGCCGCGGGCGAAATGAAGCACGGCCCACTGGCTTTAATTGATGAAAAAATGGCGATCGTGATGCTGGCTCCAAAAGATGAGCTTTACGAAAAAACCGTCAGCAATCTAGAAGAAGCCCGAGCTCGTGCTGGAAAGATTATTTGTATCGGTACAGGAGAAGACGAGCGGCTTAAAAAAGTATCGCTTCATTATTTGGCCTTGCCTGAAGTGAGTTGGAATTTAAATCCTCTACTTCAAGTCATCCCTTTGCAGCTTTTGGCCTACCATATCGCCTCCTCCTTAGGTCTAGATGTGGACCAGCCCCGTAACCTCGCTAAGTCCGTGACAGTCGAATAGCCTGATTCGACTCCTTGTCCGAGAAGTTCAATTTCATTTAATAAGTGTCCGCCTTAGCCGTCGAACATTCTCGGCCCGCCTGCGGCGGTCCTGCGAAACTAGTCTTCGGCGGGCACTTATTAAATGAAATTGAACTTCTCGGACAAGGCATTGGTCTAGTTAAGGGTCCAGGCGGTCTAGATCTGGACCCGCCGACAAGCCCTTTAAGCTTAGGTTTTCCCTCAATTTTATCGATACATACATAGATGTATTGAATTTAAAACTGACGGAGTTGTGTTCTATGTCTTTTGATTATCGAAAGAACAAAGAAGGATCCCACGCGGATAGCTTTTGGACGTCCTATTCCGATTTGTTTCTGGGATTGTCTACGATCTTTTTGCTTCTGTACGTTGTCTCTAGTTTGAGAAACGGCACGGAAGGAATCCGAAGTATGATCGAAAATAAGCGCCTCAGCACTGAGGTTCAGGATTTAAAAAATCAGATTCAAGCTTATGAGGCCATTCGCTCGGACTACATGAAAAAAGAGGCAAGCCAAAGCGAAATCCAAGAGTACACCGAGTTGATGGATAAGCTGACTCTTCTTCAGGAAGAAGCCAAAGACGAGAACGAGCGCCTGATGAGAGAGGCCATGGAGAATAAATCCAAAGAGGCGGCTTTAAACAAATATCAGCAGATGGTTCGAAATGTCATCAATGCCAACAAACTCGCCAAGACAAAGATCACCTCACGTGATGATATCATTGGTGATCAAGATCAAGAGCTCAGTCAGCTAGATCGCGAAATTCAGGAAAAAAAGAAGCTGATCGAAGAAGGGGATCGTAAGATTGCCGAGGCCAACGCGACTCTCGAAAAGAAGATCGCAGATCTAGATCGCGCGCGAAAAAATAACAAACTGACGGCAAAAAAATATCGTGAAAGTGTTGAGCAGTTAAAGGCGCAAAACGAAAACCAAATCTCAGCACTTGAAGAAAAAAATAGCGCATACCAAAAGCAGTTGGCTGAAACTCAAAGCCAGTTGCAAGAAGTTGGCGGTCAACTTCGAGATACCGAAGGAAAGTTGATTGCAAAGCAAGGCGAAGCTGAGGGTTTAAAAAAGCAGGTGGGTGGCCTTTCTGGTCAGCTTCAAAGCACCAAAGGTCAGTTGGACAGCACTCGTGGAGAACTTGCAAAGGCAAAAGCTGAACTGGATGCACGTAAAATGGTGGCGAAAGAAATTAAATCCGGATTGGCAAGGGCAGGAGTTAAAGCGGATGTAGATATGCAGTCTGGTGAAGTGGTCATCGATTTTGGTGATGCCTACTTTAAGTCGGATTCAGCAAAGCTGAATGAGCAGATGAAGAACATCCTACAAAAAGCCATGCCCGCTTATTCGAAGTCTTTATTGGGCAATCCTAAGATTGCCAACAAGATTTCCGCAGTTGAGGTGATCGGATTTGCATCGCCAATATATCAAGGAAAGTACATTAACCCCCATTCTTCGGATCCCAAGGATCGTGAAGCCTTAAAATATAATATGGATCTAAGTTATCGCCGAGCGAACGCCATCTTTAAGCAGGTCGTTGATGGAAAAAGTATGGACTTTGAATACCAAAACGAACTGATTCCATTAATGAAGGTTTCGGGACGAAGTTTTCTAGAGGTTTTTAAGACCAATCGGGACATCGCCTCAAGCGAGGATTTTTGTAAGGTGAACGACTGTAAGAAAACACAAAGAGTAATAATTCGTTTTAGCATGGATAATAAAAAGTAAGGAGAGATCGCTATGCAGGAATCCATTTCTATAAATCAGATGATCCAGTGGTTCATCTACCTCTTGCCCTACGTCATGGGTGGGGTATTTGCGGTGGCGCTTGTGATGAGGGGTCTGATCTATTTTACCGTTCGGCGACACGAATGGTTTGCCCGCGAATTTGAGCGACGAGTGAATCGCTACGTCGATGGGGAGACCCCTGGAAAAACAAAGGGTGTGTCTTTCTATATATTGGCAAAACGTATGCTAGAGCGAACCTATTACGAGACTTTCGAAATTCGTGACCGCTCGACGCGCAGAAAGCCAGATAAAGTCATGGCGACAAGTGATCGTGTATTTTTAATTAAGCCAGGTTGTGCTTGGTTGGTTAAAGACATTCTTAAGCAGCTAAAGTTTTTGCGCTGGACTGATGATACTCCCAAATTACTAAATATCACTAAAGCGACTTTTATGCACAACCCCTGCTTTAACCGGGTTTTTGGAATCATTCCGATTGGTCCAACCAACGATCTACTTAATATTCTTCCAGGACTTTTTGTGGTCGCTGGAATCTTGGGAACCTTTTTGGGTATCAAAGGTGGTCTAACTTCTCTGGGAACAATGAACCTGGCGGATTTAGAAATGACCAAAAATGTGATGGACGCCTTCTTAAATGAAATCGCTTTTGCGATGGCCACTTCAATTGTGGGGATTACATTTTCACTATTGCTTCACTTGTGGAACACAGTTTTTTCTCCAGAAAGGGTATTTGTTTCGATGATCGATCGTTTTGAGAGCTCTTTAGATCTTCTTTGGTATCGCAGCGATAACAATGATTTTCCCTCTGCAGAACGACCTTTTGATGAAAGTCGAGATCCTCTCGAGGCTCTGGCTGAGCAAGCCTTGGACCTTGAAGTGGCTCGAAGTGGACACAGTCGAGAGGATTTCGTCAAACCGAAGGCCTCTTGAGGGATATAAAGGATATGAAATTTGGCTAAGCCCCTGAACTGTTTTCTGATTGAGATGCTGGAAGGCGCAGATGTGGCCCGTAGGGTCATTGACCGCAATCCCTTTTTGATCGGACGCTCTCTTGAGGCGGCCCTCCCCATTGCCGAAGCTTCGGTCAGTCGAAATCATTTAATGGTTAAGAACAAAAAGGGTGAGGTTTGGATCTCGGATCAAGCCTCGACTCACGGAACTTTTTTGAATGGCGAGAAGATTGAAGCCAACAAGTGGATCAAAGTTGAACCTAAAGACTTTGTTCGTCTTGGCAAGACCGGTGTATTGTTAAAATTTTCTGCAGTTGAAAGAATGGTCTCTCATGACTTCATCGAGGGCCATCCAGATATTCCTGAAATCCAAAAAGAATCCATTTTAGATGTCCTTGATGGCGCTCGATCGGATGCAGAAAAATTGGTCCGAGCGGCTCGAGACATTCACGACCAAGTTATTCATAAAGCCGAGGGTGACGCAAAGGCCATCGAGCAAGCTGCAGAAGTTCGAGAACAAGAGCTTTTAGCCGCGACAGAAACTAAGGTCCTTCAATATAAAGCAAAGCTTCTTGAAGAGGCCCAAAAAGAAATCGCAAAACTTCATGAGCCAGCAAAGGCCGAGGCCATTGCGATCAAGCAGAGGGCTGAAGAAGAGGCCGGCAGGCTTCTAAATGAGTCAAGACTTCAGGCTAAGAACGAGGCCGAAGAGCTAATTTCCTCGGCCAAAAAGGCTGCAAAGGAAGAAGTCCTAGCCTTAAAATCCAAGGCGAAAGTTGAAGTCGAAGAGGAGAGGGCGAAAGCGAAAGAAGAGATTGATGCATTAAAATCTAGAGTCGATGAGGAAGTCAAAAAGCTACGGTCCAACATTCAAGCCGAAGTAAAAAGTCTAAGGTCTGAAGCTCAGGAAGAAGTCCAAAAGCTTAAAGATCAGGCCAAGCTTGATATTGAAAGTGATCGACAAAAAATGATGACCGAGGTCCATCGGCAGCTTGCGCCTCTTCGCCAAGAAAAGGACTCCACACTAGCGAAGGTCGAAGAAGCAAAAAAAGAGCTTAAAGAGCTTCAGGATTTGATTCAAAAGCAGAAAAAGTTAGCCCAAGATGAAATCGCGCTTGAACAAGATGCCGCAAGAACGGCACTTGAGCTTGAACGAGAAGAGCAAGAGCTTCGTCTTAAAACTTTGATCTCAGATAAGACCGAAGAGTGGGAGCGACAAAAAAAGTTAAAAGAAGAAACTCTTCAGGTCGATATCCAAACCAAGACTTTTGCCTTTGAAAAAATAAAAATTCAAAGAGAAGAAGAAATTAAGGTCCTGAATCAAACCCTTGAAAAACTAACACCTCAGTGCCATGAGCTTTCACGTTCTTTGGCAGAGCTTCAAAATGGCCTACAAAGTCTTAGCGCTGAGAAGCAAAAACGTGAAGCCGAAGTTATAGATCTAAAGGCAGAACTTAGTGATATGGGCCAAAGAAAAGAAGACTTGACCACAAGTCTTAGTGAACTCGAAAAAAAGATATCGGTCTTAAGCCAGTCGCGCTCAGAGTTAGAAGACTCTCTTAGAGAAGAAAAAATTCAGACAAAAAAATTGCTGGCTGAAGAAAGTCAGCGCAGAGACCAAGAGCTTAAGGCCCTGGTTGAGAAACAAAACAAAGAACTACACGAATTAAAACGCGTTCAGATTGAAAGTTTACAGCGTGAGCGACAGATGGCGATCGAGGGTTTTAAAGAAGAGCGAGACCAATTGTCTTCAGAGATTTTAAGGATTTTATCAAAGGCTCAAGCTGCGGGCAGTCCGATTTCTTCGGATCTTTCTGGTTTAAAGAGTCAGATTTCTGGAAGCCTTGAAAAAGCTGGATTGTCCTTAGAGATTACAGGAGAAGTCGGCGACAGCGGAATTCAAAGTTCTAAAAAGAAGTGGCAAAGAGCGCAACGACAATTCCTTGCTCAAGGAATAGCGATGGGTCTTCTTCTTTTTGGTTTAGCCCGGTACGGCTACGATCAATTTATCGCGGACCCAAATCCAATGCAGACCATGGCCGAAGAGCAAGCGAAACGAATTCAAGAGGATTTAGCAAATCGACGCTTTGATCCGGCACAAGACGCTGAGCTTCGCGAAACCTTTCGAGATGCCGTTATTTATACTAAGGGATTTACGGACATCTATTTAAGGCAAGACTTAAGGGATCAATTTAGAAAAGAACTTGTTGATTACAATCTTAGACAGTGGCGCATTGAAGAAGAGCGTTCGATTCAAGTTCTAGCGATGGTTCAAACCCTAGTGGAGTCCTTAATTGAGGCTAAAGCTGCGATTCATCCGGACTTCGTAGAATTGGGTTTAGAGAAGATGGAAAAGATGGAAACCGAAGTCGTAGAGCGTATGGTTGAAACTCTGGGGTCTGAGGTTAGATTTGAAGCCTACAAGCGTTTTGAGCGTAAGTTTTTTGAAACCTCTATGGTCGAAGTAAGAATGCCTGCAGCTGGGGATGACCTTGAGTCTAAGACCGAAACAGAAGTCAACAGTGAAGTAGACAACGAAGATGAGTAGTGGACCTGCAGATCTGAATCAGTTGAATGAAACCGTCTCTGAGCTGAAGAGCTTTTCATTCTTCAGTGGATTTCCTGAAGAACTCCTCACCTCCTTTGCAGAAATGGTACAAAAGGTTCAATTCGATAAAGGTCATTTGCTTTTACAGCAGGGCGAAAAAAACGAATCTCTTTATTTTTTACGAGAGGGAAAGCTCTCTGTAGAGGTCGACGGCGAAATGGTGTCCGAACTGACTGTCCCGGGCGAAGTTGTCGGCGAGATGAGTCTGATCAGCCGCAGAGCCGTCACAGCAAGTGTCAGAGCTCAGACCGAGGTTTCGGTTTTCCAGGTCAGCGAAAGTCAACTGGCACATCGGCCCGAAGATGAGCGGAATCGCTTTCAGCATCTTCTTTATCGGGTCTATGCAAGTGTTCTGGCTGGTAGACTGAGTCGAACAAATGATAAGGCCAAACGCTTTGAAATTGCCAATAGGCAACTTGAGGCCGCTCACGAATCCTTAAGACTAATGAATGAGAATCTTCAAACTGAGATCGGAAGACGTTCACAAGAATTGGTGCAAAAGGTTTTTAAATTGACCGAAACGCACCTTCAGCCGGCACAAAGTACTTTGTCTCGATGGGCCCAGAGCTCTGGAATTGCCATCGATTCGGCGGAAGTCCATAAACTTTTGCGTTCTATTAGTGAAGTCGTGGATTTCTTAAAGCCAGTGGCAGAGTTTGGACAAAAGGGGAGAGCCTTAGAGTCTAGGAAGGTCCTTTTGTTTGATACCAATAAAAAACAGCAGACCGTGGCCCGATTGGCCCTGGGCGGAACAGGAGTGGACTTGACCATGGCCTCTTCTGTTGAAGAGCTTGAGACGGCCTTAAATCAAACGGAATTCGATCTTATTTTTTGTGATGCCGAAGTCAAAGAAGCCGTTGAAAAGGCGATCGCGCTAAAACCTAAGGTCCCACTCGCGTTAATTGTAAATTTAGATATGAATTTCTACCTTGAGACCATCAAAAGTTTTCCGAGCCAATCATTTTTTGTATCCCGAGATGTCGATAACCGACTTTTTACGATTAAGAATATTTCGACCACCGTCGCAAAAATTTTGAACCGCGATTATTTCGGAATGGAAAAATATCTTTCTTGGGGTGCGAACATTTCCGAACGCCCGGTTAAAGAGTCCGGCTGTCGCCTTGAATTAATTGAACAAATGAAAGAGTACTTTAAGGGACTAGGAATTCGCTCGAGCTTCTTGGATCGAATTCATACGGTCACAGAAGAGCTTTTAATGAACGCAATTTATGATGCTCCAATGGATAAGAAGACGGGACGCTCTTTATACAACCATCTTCCACGGACCGAAAAAGTAAGCCTAGCTCCAGAGCATCAGTCGACTTTGCGTTTTGGAACAGACGGCGTTTTATTGGCCGTCTCGGTCAAGGACCCTTTTGGGGGCTTAAAGAAAGAAATTATCACGAATTATCTAGAAAGTTGTTATTCAGGCCGTGCCGGCGAGTTGAACAAGGAAAAGGGCGGAGCTGGTCGTGGACTTCATATGATTATCGAGACCAGTGACGTCACGGTTTTTAATGTCGAGCAGGGACAAAGCACAGAAGTGATTTGTTTATTTAACCTGGATAAAACCCAGGCCGAAAAAAGCCAGCCCACTTTTCACCTATTCTTAACAGGCTCATAAACAAGAAGCTTGAGACATCAGATCGTAGAATTCTTGATTGGCTTTGCGATCACAAAAGTAGCTTTGTGCACAGATCGGAAAAATCTTGCCGATTTGTTTTCCAGATTCATCGATAAAATTTGTCGGAGCAGAATAAGCAAGACAGAGTGGCGAATCCGAGGGGATCGCACAGATTTGATTTGCTGAAAGCAAGCTTTGAAAAGCGCTTAAGAGCTCATCTGAAAGTGGGCAGATTTCATCGGGGCCTGAATTTTTTAAAATTCGAATTTCTTTTAAAGCCAGGTTGATTTCTCTTTGCTCAGAAAAATCCGAGTCCCCATCTTGGATCAAGACGGTTTTTGATAAAGAGGAGGCATCCACAATCGGATCGTTTTCTCCAGCAGCTTCAGTGGTTTTTCCCGGAGGCGCGCAGTTCTGAAATGCTAAAGTGAAGCCTAAAATCAGAATCGAAAGACCTGAAACAATTTTAAGTGCTCTGTATCGTATTGAGACATCCTGCATAGTCATATCCTAACTATCCTGCAAGCTATGCCACAAGGGAAATCCAATAGCTTGGGGTTGGGCGAACAAGCCTTAGACGGCGTCAAGACTCTGGACGCTAGAATGGAGCGCCGGAATTATTCATTGACCCACGAGGGGCACGGCATCCATGCCTCGCCGCCTGGTCCATCCTGGACCGCGGAGGCCCCTCGTGGGTCAATGAATAATTCCGGCGCTCCAGATCTAGCGGCTTCGCTTTTTAAATGGGGGAGGTGAGCTTGCTCTTGCGGTAGCGGAGGCGTGGATTGTGAATAAGGGGCCCTGGGGCCATTACAATAAACGCGCGGCCTAGCGAGTTGCCTTTGGCCCTTGAGGTATTCGGTCTCTGTTGGCGGAAGTTGCTCTTTTGTCTAGTTGAGATTCTTTGTAACACTCTTCTTGGACCAGTCGAGCTAGGGCATTGAGGTGAAGCTGACCTACGAATAAAATTCCATCTTGTTTTTCTTGCGCCATCCCTCGGGCAGCAGTCTGGTCTCGTTGATAACGAGCCTTAAGCGTGGCCAATTCGGTCTTAACCCAATCTTCAACCTTGGGACGCCATGGGCTTGGAATTTTCTTACTCACACGAATGGCATTCAAGACCTTGGTGTCATATGCAAGGGGCTCATAGTCCTCATGCAATAGAATAAAACTCGCCCTAGTATCGACCATTTCTTTCAATAGAACTTGGTCCCCACTTAGTGAATTGATTAAATCCCGATAGACGTTCGAGCGGTTCTTGTCGATTTGATTTTCATTATCACCCTCAGATTCAGACTCGAAACCCCTAAGAGAAAATTTTCTAAAGTCGACAGATCCATCGGTGTATCTGTATAGATGAGGGCCAAAGACGGCTAGCAATACTTTGTCTAGCTTATTTCTTGTTTCCAAACTTAAATAGGATCCCGATTCAAAGGCCTGTTGCCTTAGACGAACCGCAAGATTAAAATGAGGATTGATGTTCTCCTGAAATGTCTCTACTCCAATAAAAGAAGATGAGCTTCTTGTTTGAAGAAAACGGTCGAAAAAGGGTAAATCCTCCTCCGCATTTTTTAGGGCGATTGGACTGTCCTGCAAAATTTTGTCAAGCAAGGCATTGAGTTCGGATTCGACGAGAGGATACTGGGAGAACTGCTGAATCATTTGCCTAACATATCCCCGGGGCCCATGATTGTGACCGACGATCCAAATTTCTCGGCCATCGGGAAATTGGACCGAACGAGTCCTATCCGAGGTCGAACAGTGCTCAAGAATACAGTTTGCTAAATTGTCTTTCGCGCCTCGAATAGCACAAAATTCTGAGGCCAAAGCAAAGCCAGGAAATACCTGTGCAAAAACGAATATTAAACCTATAAAATGACAGACAGACTTCACTCTAAGCATTGATTTTATAAACATTGCAAGCCAAAGACCTGTCTCAAAATGAGAAAATCTAGCCAATATTCAATAATTTGCAGTTGAATTCTAATTAGTGGCCGTGTGACATAAACCGCTCTACAGGTGCTCGCAAGGTAGACGTAGTGAAGCGAAAAATTGTTAGCGCACTTTCTTCCTCGAAAAAACAATAGCATTTTCGGTGTTCAGAATTTACTCCGGCGTCGGAGTGGAATAATCACCGCGGTCCAGGATGGACCGGACGGCGAGCCATGGAGGGCGTGCCCCACTTCTGGGTTTACGGATATGATGGGAACTTAGGTGAGTGAGGGGAGCCAGTCGTTTATGGCGGCTTGGGCGCGGTTTACTTTTTCTTGGCGTTTGTAGGGCTTTTGGTCGCTTCTTCGCATTCCTGCGGGGGCTTCGACATTTGGAAATAAACTTAGGTTGATATTTTTCGGCTGAAAATAATCAAGGTCTTCAGTCAGTGCATTTAACAGCGATCCAAGGGCAGAGGCTCGGGGAGGCAAACGCAATTCTTTTTGATGGCTTTGGTCGTGCAAAAATAGAGAGACTAAAAGACCTATGCAGGTGGATTCGAAATAGCCTTCGACGCCGGTGATTTGGCCGGCAAAGAAAAGTTGAGGGTCTTTTTGGCTTTGTAAAAATGGAGTGAGTTTTTTTGGGGACTGGATATAGAGGTTACGATGTACACTTCCTAATTTTAAGAACTCTGCGTTTTCAAGTCCCGGGATCATGCGAAAAACTCTTTCTTGTTCTCCGTAGGCCATCTTGGTTTGGAAGCCGACCATATTGTAGGCCGAGGCTTCAAGGTTATCTTGTCTAAGTTGTACGACGGCGTAATATTTTGCGTCGGTTTCGGGATGCCAAATGCCTTTGGGGCTCATCGGGCCAAAGCGAGGAGTTTGAATTCCTCGCTCGATCATAACTTCAATGGGCATACAGCCTTCAAAATAAGGCGTCTTCTCGAATTCTTTGGATTCAATTTTTCTAGCTTTTTGAATCTCTTCGATCAAATGAAAGTACTGATCTTGTTCTAAGGGGCAGTTGATATAATCTTTTTGACCCTTGTGAAATCTGTCGGCTTTAAATGCGATATCAAAGTTGATCGAGTCTGTGTCGATGACTGGGGCAATCGCATCAAAGAAATATAAAAATTCACCATCAAAATGATTCCGAATACTTTCAGCCAAGCTTTCATGGGTCAAGGGTCCGGTCGCAATGACTGCGGGCCTTGGAAGACTCTTTAAATCCGTGACGATTTCATTTGTGACTTCGATATTGGGATGATTTCTTAAGATCTTCGTAATCTCAGAGGCAAACACCTCTCGGTCCACGCCCAGAGCCATTCCAGCTGGAACCGCCGCATTTTTTGCAGCTCGTAAAATAATCGAGTCAAGCTGTTCAGCTTCCCATTTCAGCTGGCCCGGAGCGCTATAATCCATCAGGCTTCCAAAGGAATTTGAGCACACAAGCTCCGCGAATTTCGCGGTCTTATGGGCTGGCGTCATCGTCTTATCGCGCATTTCGTAAAGTTTTACGAAATGTCCCCTCTTTGCCAGCTGGTAGGCGCATTCGCTGCCTGCAAGGCCTGCTCCGACGATATGAATTGTTTGATTTGAGGCAGCTATGGTAGAGATCTCCTATGGCAAAAAAGAAATCCGGAAGTGATCTACAATCTGTGTCTTTGGTCCTACAGAGTCTTTTGGCAAATGGCAAGTCACCACTCTCGGATCACTTCTTAAGATGGAAACTTTGGAGGCTTTGGCCCGAAGTTGTTGGCCCCGAGATGGCTAAATATGCTGAGCCCGTGGGTTTTCGCAATGGTGAGCTTTATCTCTGGGTCGAAAGTTCGGCCCGGATGCAGGACATGCGTTTTATTATTGGGGAAATTAAAGATAAATTAAATCAGTGGGGCGGAAGAGAGTGGATTCATTTTATCCGCTTAACTTTGGATCGAAAATCCGTCCCTGGCCGCGAAGAAATGGATCCTCAATCTTCGGACTTTCTTAAAGAATAAAGAGTCTCGCTATTGCAGTTTTTAAGCGAAAGCTTCTCTTCAAGGCTATTCCAAGTTTTAACTACGTTGTCGGGACTAGAGTGAACGCCACCCCATAAAATTTCCCAGTGCAAATGAGGGGCTTCGACTCTTCCGGTTCCCCCGGTCAATCCAATCTGTTCGCCAATTTTTACTCTTTGGTTTCGTTTGACTAAAATCTGACTTAAGTGAAGGTAGCTCGAGTGAATTCCCTGCCCATGATCGATCACAATTATATTTCCAGCCATCGTCATACGGTCCACAAGGCGAACCACGCCCGAGCGAGCTGCAAAGACCGGGAGTGGCCTCCTGGCTCTTAGGTCTAAACCTGAGTGATAGTAGGATTCTCCAGAGGGTGGAGTCCTGGGGGCGCCAAATAAAGAGGTCACTTGAGGTTCTCGCAGTGGATAGAGCCAGCATTCGGCCTCGGGCCTAATGTCTTCTTCTAAAGCGATTGCACCCCACAGTTTATTTCTTTCAAGCTTTCTTAACACAGGATCTTTTGAAGACAATTTTTCTGCAAGCTCTGCAGAAATTTGAAGTTGGTGGGCCTGCTTCAATGGGCGTCTTTCCACTTCGATCTGCTGACTGGTCCAGCGCAATTGGGTTCTGTCCAATCCGAGCCAATTTTTTTTGGCTTTTCTTTTGAAACCGTAAAACAGCACGGCACTCTTGGCCTCTTTGCTTGCGTATAAAGAGTTCGTGCCTAAAAAAATCTGCTCACCTGTGCTGGACAAGAAAGAATGCATCGGAAGATCCGACAATGCGGCGAAATCAAGGAATTCACCTGGCTGAATAAGAACTAAGTCGCCGGCCCAAAAGCTTTGGGGCAAAAAATTTGAGGACAAATCAAATCGAGACTCCTCCACTAGGGAAGGGGCCGAGGTCAAAAAGATTGCGAAAAACAAAAAGGAAAGAAATAGGTATCGCATCAGCCAGAACCCTACTGGGAGTCGTTCTCGCTGCTTCGAATACTTTCGCGAATCATGGGTCCCAAATAGCGGTTTCGTGGCGTTTCTCCAAGCATCATCATCAATCGTTGATGAAGGCTGGGGTCATTGACTAAAGCGCCTAAGGTGCCGCGGCCTTCATCTATTTTCTTTAATATACTCGACAAATGAGTCAAGGATTGAGCGAGTTTATTCTTCTCACCTTCATTCATTGCCCCCACAAGAGACCGCGTATCCCCAAGAAGAGATTTTAGATGGCCCGAAGAGTCGACCAGATTCCTCATAAGTAATGCGCTGCGACCCTCAGAATTGATCTCTCCCAAAAGTACCCGAACCTCTTTGATGATGTCAGAAACCTGGGTCAGCTCATCGCCTTTTTGCGCAATGGCATCGAACAAGTCTGGAGATTGATCGCTTGGTAAAAGGCCATCTTTTGCAATCGCTTTTGCCTCAGGTGGACCGGGCTTAATATAGACATACTTATCTCCGAGGGCACCTTGAGTTTTAATGGAAGCAACAGAACCTTCGGTGATTTTATCTTTAAAGCTTTTGTCGATATCCAGTATTAGCTCGACTGCGGAAGAGTTGCCAAAAAAGCGAACATCCTGAATATTGCCCACAGCGATCCCTGATAGACTGACGATGCTTCCTTTATTTATGCCCTGAACATTGTCGAATTGAACCCGCAGTTGGTATCGAGAAGTTAAAAACATTCGATCTCCGCCCAGCAACAAAATTGACATCAGCAGAATCGAAAGACCCACAAGGACAAAAACTCCGACTTTAAATTCGTTTTTTAGTGAGTATCCCATTAGCTTCCCACCTGTCCTTCGGTAAACTTCCACAGCAAGTTATCTGGATCTTTTTTTAGATCCTCAATCAAACCGCTGATCTTTATTTTTCCATCCATTAAAAGCGCAATACGATCACAGACCGCAAAGACACTGGGCATATCGTGAGTGACAAAAATCGAGGTCACCCCTTTGCTTTTCATCCGAAGAATCATCTCTTGAATTTTGATCGTATTAAAAGGATCAAGCCCCGCGGTGGGTTCGTCATAAAGAACCACATCAGGTTTTAAAATGATCGCTCTCGCCAGACCCACGCGCTTTTGCATTCCGCCAGAGAGTTGGCCTGGATATTTTTCTGAGGCTTCTTGAAGTCCGAACTCGGCCAATTGCTCAAAAATTCGTTTTTTGATTTCTTCTTCAGAAAGCTCGGTATGTTCTCTTAGAGGGTAAGCCAGATTTTCAAATACGGACATCGAGTCAAAAAGCGCTCCATTCTGAAAAACATAAGCCACTTTCTTGCGGACCGAGACGAGTTGTTCTTCCGAGTAGCCGCAGATTTGATTGTTCTCGATCCAAATTTCTCCACTGTCGGGTTTCTCGAGTCCAATAAGACTTCTTAAGATCACGGATTTTCCGACACCAGAACCACCAATTAAAGCAAGACACTCACCCTTTGGCACCTGAAAGGTGACATCTTGGTGAACCTGTCGTCCCGAGAAGGACTTTTTAAAACCCTTTACCTTTATGACATCCATGTTTCTATAACCCAGAATAGCTTGGTTAAAAAATAATCGCCCACCAAAATTAAAATGGAGCCAGTTACGACAGACTTCGTGGTGGCCGCTCCCACTTCTTGAGTTCCATTTTTAACATTTAGTCCAAAGTAGCAGGCGGGGATTGCGATAAAAATTGCGAAGAAGAAGCTTTTTGCAAAACCAGAAATGTAATCAGTTACGGTGATCGTGGCATAAACCTTTTGTAAATAAAAGTGCGGATCAAGACCTAAGTCATTGGCCCCAACGATAAGTCCGCCGGTAATTCCAATGAGGTTGGCAAATGCCACCAGAATTGGAACTGAAATCAATGTCGCGAGCACCCGAGGGATCACAATTTTTTTAATAGGGGAGGTTCCAAGGGCTCGGATGGCATCGATTTGTTGAGTGACGGTCATGGATCCAATCTCTGAGGCGATTCCAGCTCCCACTCGGGCGGCCATCATCAGGCAGGTAAACACAGGTCCCAATTCTCTGACGATAGAAAGCGAGACAATCTTTGGCACATACATAGCTCCGCCAAACTTTTCAAGACCCGCGCCAAATTGCAAAGCCATCACCATTCCGGTGCTTCCAGCCGTGATAAACACCAGCGGAATAGATTTGATTCCGATTTGATAAATTTGCTCAAGGACCAAACGAAAATAAAGTGGACGCTTTAAGGCATCAGAAAAAACTTGGGCACTTAAGATCGCAGTGCCTCCAAACAATGAAATGAGTTGCTGCGAAAAACTCATGGGACTCTAAACTCCGAGGCAAAGGATTTGAAAGCATTTTTATCTGAAGGGTATTTTTCAGTGACCCCGGTATAGGTCAAAATGTAGAGGCAGTCGTCTTTTCGAAAGACCAATAACTCGACAAGGGATTCGATGCCGTCGATTTGGCCTTTTGCTTCTGTCTGCAGCGCCGCTCGGCCGTTGAAGGTGAGCTTTTTTTGGGCCAAGACTTCTTTCGAATCTAGAGGTTGAAGAACTGAATCGGTGACCGCCGAAAGAGAAATGTCCAAGCCGCCTTTGCAATCTGAAAGGACTGAGATGGAATTTCCGGTGGTTTTGTTTCTCCAGGCGCGATCGACCTGAACCAACTGCACCTCTTCAAAAGGACTTTTGGGGTCTGAAAATTTATAGCTTTTAGATCGTTCAGGACCTTGAGTTGGAAGGTTCACGGATACGCATGAGGTCAGAAGATTCCCGACTAAAATCAAGATCAAATAGAATAAGGTTCGGACACTTTTGGTGTTCATCATGTTGTGTCTGTATATCGGAGTAAATATGAACAATTATTAAGGTCTTTCTAATATTGCTTTTAGACTTTGAACTAAGGTCTGGTGAGTCCGAGATCGAAGAGTCGAGGCCTGTCATGGCTTTGTCGCAGATGACAAGTTTCCATCTGAGTCCGGCATCAAAATTTCCCAGTTGGCAGTTTTTTCCGCATCTCAAGTTGGCATCTATCCTGCTTTAGCTATCTGTAAGACCACGACTAGACAGGAAGTCAGTTAACGATGAAGCAGGACGCAGACAACAAAATGAATCGGACTCAGCTCTTTAGGCCCGACCTAAGGGCTGGGTGGTCCCTTATCTTAGCCTTTGGACTAGTCCTAATCTTTGGGCCAGTTGTTTCAGCTCAAACTTCGGCAAAAACCCCAAGCAGAATTAAAGCTGAAATGAGTCGGCAAGGAGATAGCACCCACCTTGAATTTAGCGGTGTAGAGACTTGGAACTACAACTTGGAGCCTCAAAAAGACGGTCGAGTTCTTTTAAGGATCAATGCGATGGATGATCAGTCCATGGGAGAACTTAAAAGTTGGAGTGACTCTCTCGTGCCGAAAGTGGATGTAAAAACCGACGGCCCAGATGGACAATATATTGTTGAATTTCAAACCGGCGGGGCAGAAGTCGAAGTTTTCGACTACCAAACGGATCAACCCTCTAGACTAATTTTAGATTTTTACAAAAAAATTGAGGCAGTTGCCGAAGTGCAGCCAAAGGCTCCGGCGGTTCAGAAAAAAGCAAAAAGATCTCCGGCATCCAGTGCAGCAAAGAATATGGCTCAATCGGATGGGGCTTATCAAAAAGTTGACAGAAAACCTGCTGGCACTGAATTTATCGAAGTTAAAGAAGAGACCGAAGAGGGAAAGCCTAAGGCAGATACTTCAAAGCAAGTCGGAGTCTTTGACGCCGGTGACCCAAGTTTTGACCGCTTTCGGATCAAAGATTATCAGATCCGTGAAGATGCGATCATTCAAAGTCGCCAAAATATCTATATTAAGTTTCCGATGCTTAAGCTGCCTTCGAGCCGTTTAGACATTATAGATCAAGAGGCTCCTGAGTATGTCATTAAGCCAAAGGACAGCAAAGAGAACAAAGAGGCCCGATTTCTTTTGACTCTCGCCGAGCGCAAACGAGATGCGGCATTTTTGAAATCCTTTAAGTATTTCACTGAAACCTACCCCACCTCGGTTTACGAAGAGATTCTTAGAAATGTCGCGGCGGACGTTTATTACAGAAGATGGCAAAATACTAAGGCGCTTGAAGACTATGATTTGGTCAAAGATCAGTATAAGCGCTTGGACGCACGCTTTCCGAAGTCTCCTTTAGGCGAAAGAAATGCTCAGCGTCTTGCCTATATGGATTTGGACCGAGGCGACGGAATGGCCACAATCCAAAGCTTCGAAGATTTTTTAAAAAAATATCCAGATTCAGCGGAAAGCGATTTTGCTCGCCGGGCTATTGCCGAGGGATATTTGTTAATTCGAAAATATGAGGATGCACTGAGGACTTACGAGGGGCTGAGGGATTCAAAAGACCCTCAACTTGCAGTCGAAGCCCATTACCGTCTGGGTGATGTTCATTTGGCCAAAGAGGACTACCCCAAAGCGATTGAGGCCTACAAAGCGGCTCTTAAAACATATCCAGAGTTTGAAAAGGTTTTTCCAAATGCGCTTTACAACTTGGCAGAGTCCCAGTTTTGGATGGGCAATTACAAAGAAAGTCTAGAAAACTACGCACGCTATACCGAGAGTTTTCCAAAGCACGAGCACGGAAGCTATTCTTTAACCCGCATCGGAGAGCTTCTCGAAATTTTAGGTGCTGACCGCAGTCAAGTGATGGGTGCATTTTTAGAGAGCTATTTTCGGTACCGTTCCAGTCAGGGAGCTGAAATCGCTAGAATTAGACTTTTAAGTCAGCGAATGAAGGGGATGAAAGACAAAGAGTTAAAGGATGCAATGAGTGAGATGGGTCAAATCGCACGCAACTCAAAACTTCCGAAAATGTCTGAGTTTGTCACGCTCATGACGGCGGACGGACTTTACCGCAGAAATGAAAATGAAAAGGCGATCGATTACTTGATCTCCTACTACCAAAAAAATCCAACCTCGGTGAACCAAGAATTTTTCAGACAAAGAATTTTAAGGAATATGTCCGAGATCTTACGAAGTCGAGTTGCCAAGGAACAGTTTCTTCCGGCCCTTCAGTTTCAAAGTAGTTATGCGAATACCTGGCTAAAAAATAATGGTCGAATTGATATTCCATATTTTATTGGTCGGGCTTACGAACAGGCAGGAGTCCTTCCAGAGGCAAAAAATTATTACGGAGCAGTTTTAACTCAACTGCAGCAGATCAAAGGAAAAGCTGAGGAAAAAGAAAGAAAAGTCGTCGAGCATCTTCCAGAAATCGAAGCCGTTCAACTTAGACTTGCTTCTCTGGATGTAGCGAACAGAAAATATCAAGAGGCCTTCGATCGTTTGACCGAAATCACTCGAACTGAAGCGCTGACAGACGCAGAGCAAATTGAGCGTGTTCAGTTGGCGGCAAAGGTCTACGAAGAAAAGGGCGAAATTGAGAAGGCAAAAATATTTGTCCGCAATTTGATTGGCGCTTGGAAGGGAAACTCGAGCCTTCTTCCTCCAGTCTACCTGAAGCTTGCCGAGCTTGAAGATAGAACAGGAAACACTCAAGCAAGTTTGGATGCGCTCAATCAGATCCCAGTAAAATCTACGGAAGAGCAGCCCGTGCCAACAGATGTCTTAGCAAAATCCTTAGAGCTTAAGGGCGACTTGCTTGTAAAACTTAAAAAACCATTGGCCGCCGTCGAAATTTATATGGATCTTTTGGCGCAGTTTGAGGCGGATCGTCCCTTGGGGTCGGTTCGTTATAAAGCGGGTCAGATCTTGTTTCAAAGAGGGGATCTTCGAGGAGCCGAAAAAGTTTGGGCTCCACTAGACGAAAAATCCGCGGGAGTTTATAAAAAGCTCGCCAAAGAACAAATCGAACACGCCCAGTTTAAAGATGACTACAAACGATATATTGATCGAATTCCAGCAATGGAAAAGATGAAACAGGAGTAGCGAGTGGCGACAACAGGATTTCATGTAATTCACACAGCTGATCCCAAAATGCGTAAGGTCCTTGAGATGGCCGAAAATATCGCCTCAAGCCGGGCTTCGGTTCTTATCTTTGGTGAGAGTGGAACTGGAAAAGAGCTACTGGCAAGATTTATCCACTCAAAAAGTCCCCGTGCCCTTAAGAAGTTTCATGCGATCAATTGTGCGGCCCTTCCAGAGGGTTTATTAGAAAGTGAGCTCTTCGGATACGAAAAGGGAGCCTTTACAGGAGCCGACGCCAGAAAATTGGGTAAGTTCGAGATGGCCAATGATTCAACTTTTCTACTGGACGAAATTAGTGAGCTTCCGCTTCCTCTTCAGGCAAAGCTGCTTCGTGTTCTACAAGAAGGAGAAGTGGAGCGTCTTGGCGGAAATCAAACGGTTCGCGTGAACGTTAGAGTTCTTGCGACAAGTAACAGAAGTTTAACGACCATGGTTGAGAGCGGACAATTTAGAGAAGATTTATTTTATAGACTTAATGTGATCCCTCTTGAAGTACCCCCTTTGCGCACTCGACCTAAAGATATTGATCTTTTGGCGAGATTCTTTATCGATGCTTCTTGTGCAGAAAATGGAATCGAAAGAAAAAGTTTAAGCGTAGAGGCTCTAGAAAAGTTACTGAGCTGGAAGTGGCCAGGAAATATTCGTGAGCTTCAAAATGTCATCGAAAGGTCTGTCCTCTTAGCGACAGGTGGAATTGTTTCTGCAGAAGAAATTCTTATTAAAAACTTTCAAGCCCGGGAAGAAAGATCCCTCGGACCCGGAATGACCGTTTCGGAAGCAGAAAAACTTTTGATCATGAAAACTCTCGAACACACGGGGCAAAATCGCACCCGGGCCGCACAGATGTTAGGAATTAGCATACGAACACTTAGAAACAAGTTGAACGAATACAAAGATGGAGTGCGAATATGAGCAAAGTCTTTGATACGACAACGAATGCCTTAGCCTCATCCATTAATATGAGACTTTTAAGGCATAATGTGACCTCTTCTAACATTGCAAACGCCGAAACCCCTGGTTTTAAGGCAAAGGTCGTTGATTTTGAGGAAGCTTTATCAAGGGCGATTGATCACGAAAAAATTGGACAAAATCACACAAGTCACCCCGAGCATTATTTAATGGGTCAGGGGGCCATCTCAAGAGCTCGAGCCGATGTTTATGATAATCCCGAGATCAATATGGCGAATGATGGAAACACGGTGGACCTCGAGAGAGAGATGTCTACCTTGGCCGAGAACTCAATTATGTATAAAGCAGCACTTCAGTTGATCAACAAAAAGTTGGGACTGATGAAGTATGCCGCAAGTGACGGAGGTCGATAATGGATTTTTCTACGGGAATGAGAGTTTCTAGTAGTGGTTTGTCCGCACAGCGTCTTCGTATGAATACGATCTCGTCGAATATTGCAAATATTAATACGACTCGCTCTCCTGAGGGTGGACCTTACCGTAGAAAAGATGTGGTCTTTGAGTCCATGCCGGACGCCAGAAACTTTGGTGAGATGCTAACTACTCGACCGGACGAAAAGATTCAGAGGGTCCAGGTGACCGATGTCCATGTGGATCTTAAGGCACCCTTGTTAAAGTTTGAGCCCAATCATCCGGACGCAAACGAAGAGGGTTATGTCGCTTATCCCAATATTAATTTGATGGAAGAGATGGCTAATATGATTCAAGCCACACGCTCTTACGAGGCTAACGTCTCGGCGATGCAAGCAACTAAAGATATGGCCATTGGGGCTTTGGAAATTGGACGATAGGTTTGGGGATTTAAGTAAAGTCTGGTAGACTTTAAGGAAGGAGTTGAGCCATGGACGGTTTAACAATTCGAAGCGCAGAAGGAATGATTGAAACGGGGCAAACGCTTCGTGATCTACGTTCTAGCTCGGGCATGAAAAGCGAAGTGATGGGAGCCCAAGGCCCAGAGTCACGAAGCTTTGCGGACACCCTTAAAGAGGCGGTCAATACCGTCAACGCTCTTCAAAAAGATTCAGATAAAAAAATGCAGGATCTCGCGACTGGAAAAGCCAAAAATATTCCAGAGGTCATGATCGCTTCAGAGAAAGCGGACATCGCTTTTAAGCTTATGGTTCAAGTTCGAAATAAGATTATTGATGCCTATCATGAAGTTATGAAGATGCAGGTTTAGGGATTTAAAGGGGGATTCGATTGCAGCAGTTATTTGGACACTTAGTTCATCAATTTAAAGAATTTTTTAAGAGCATTACGCCCATAAAGCGCATGTCTATTATCGCCGCCAGTGTGGTGGTTATGGTGGCCATAGCGATTTCAAGTTTGATGCTTTCAGGATCGAATCATTCGGTTCTTCTTAGAGATGTACCAAGTGATAAGATGGGCCTGGTCGTCACTCAACTTCAGAAGAAAAATATCCCGTATCGAGTGGGTGGAGACGGGCAATCCATTCTTGTCCCCAATGATTTGATTCATTCGGCTCAAATGGCGATTATGACGGATCTTGCGACAGATAATATCGGGCATGTCGGCTTAGAGCTTTTTGAAAAACAAGACTTCGGCGTGACCTCTTACGCCCAGCGAATCAATTACCAAAGAGCGCTGCAGGGCGAGTTGATGAGAGCCATCAATACCTTGTCATCGGTGAAGCAGAGTAAGGTTATTTTAGCCCTTCCTCCCAAAAAGACATTCCTTGAAGAGTCGGGAAAGACTTCAGCTTCTGTTGTTTTAGATCTACATCCTGGAAAAACTTTGTCCGTAGATCAAGTTCGAGGGATTACCTTTTTGGTCGCAAGCTCAGTTGAAGGCTTAGAGGCCGAGAATGTGACCGTCGTAGATGATCGCGGAAAAATTCTTTCAAAACAATATTCGGCGGATTCTGCGGCATCTAGTGAACTCGTCGATATGAAGCGAAAAATCGAAGCAGATCTAGAAGAACGGGTCGAATCGATTCTTTCAAAAGTGGTCGGAGCTGGAAAAGTCATTGCCCGTGTTAACGCAAGTTTAAATGCTCAGCATGTCGTTACCGTCGAAGAAAAAGTAGATCCTGAAATGACTGCGATCCGAGGCTCAACGAGCGAAGAAGAGCTTTTAGATGGAGCTCGAACAAATCCTGTTGGAATCCCAGGTGCTAGAGCGAATATTCCGGGTGCCGAAGAGGCCGATCAGGTTGGGTTTCGACAAAATGTTAGAAAGGAACTAAAGACCACGAACTTCGATGTCCCTAAAACGATCAGAAACATTAAAGAGGCTGCTGGTGGGATTCAAAGAATCAGTGTGGCAGTCTTAGTTGATGGCCATGTCAAGCCCGGGGCCGATGGTGCGCCGACGGGAGAAGAAAATTGGACCGAAATTCCGGCAGCGGAACTTATAAAGTACGAAACCATCGTAAAAAACGCGATCGGATTTAATGCGGCTCGCGGTGATGATGTTAAAATTGAAAACATTCGCTTTCAAAAAGAAGATTTCTCGGAAGCGGATAGATTGTTGACAACCTTAGAGCGAAAAAAGCTTTTGCAATCTCTATTTAAGTGGTCGCTTTTGGGTTTAAGCCTTGCTCTTTTCTTCTTTATCGTCGTCAGACCTTTTATGAGATGGATTACGGATTCATTCCAAGACAGTGTTGAGGACATGTTGCCACGAACGATCGAAGAGTTAGAAGAACTTCAAAGTGTAGACAATAGCCTTCCAGGTATGAGTGGGGCCTTGCCGGTTCTCGAAGAGTCTTTAGATCCGAATAAGGCTGAAAGTGAACTCTTAAAAGAGCGAATTATGGTTCTGATGGAAAATGATCATGAAAAAGCGGCTGGGGCATTTAGTCTGTGGATGGCAAGGAGAGATAGCTAATGGGCGTGAAACTCATAAAACATGACAATGTTAACTTTGATGATCTTCGCGGCTTCGAAAAAGCAGCCATTCTTATCAACTATCTTGGAGAGGCCGCAGCAAAACAGCTTTTTCCTCACGTAGACGATGGTGATATTCGAAAACTTTTGGGAACAATGCAAAAGTTTAGAATTGTGCCAGTTGAAGTGACCAAGCGAGTCCTTGAAGAATTCTACGAGATGATTTCTGAGTCTGAAGATTATATTTTTTCTGAGCGACCGACCAGCAAGGACACAATTGTAGATGCCGTGGGAGAAGAGCGAGCCCGAGGAATCTTGGGACACTTAAGTACAGCCTCTCCAATGGCCCGTAACTTAGAAAGTTTGGAGTTAGTCGATGCAAAGTCCTTATCGAACTTCTTGATCAACGAACATCCTCAAACGATTGCCGTTATTTTGGCGCACTTAGAGCCAGAGAAAAAAGGCGAGGTCCTAAAGCGTTTGCCTGAGTCCTTACAGGCCGAAGTTGTCTTAAGACTTTCGAACCTAGATCACGTTGCTCCAGAGCTGATTCTTGAAGTCGATCGAGTGTTAAAGCAAGAACTTCAGAATCTTGGTACAGTCGAGCAAGCTTCTCTTGGCGGAGTTCAGCCCGTTGCAGAGATGCTGAACGTGATGGATAAAAACACCGAAACTGCAATTATGTCTCGAATTGAAGAGAAGGATCCGATTTTAGCCGAAGAAATTCGTAAGTTGATGTTTGTCTTCGAAGATATCGTCAAAATTGATGATCGTGGAATTCAAACACTTCTTAAAGAAGTTCCGAACGACAAGCTTCTTCTTGCTCTTAAAACAGCCAATGAAGAGATTCGTGCGAAGATCTTTAAGAATATCTCTCAGCGAGCTGCAAAACTTTTACAAGACGACCTTGGCAATATGGGACCTGCGCGACTTTCAGATGTTGAAGGGGCTCAGGTTGAGATCGTGAACGCAGCACGACGGCTTGAACAAGAAGGAAAGATCTTGATTGCCAGAGGCGGATCGGAAGACGCCTTGGTATAGTTCTGACTTTTGGGTGAACTGGTTTTTTAGACTTCTTAGGAAGAGGGGTCCGCAGCGATGGGAAATGTTCGAGGTATTGTAAAGTTAAAAGGTTCAAATGAGGTCGTCTTCGACTATCATCCAAAAGAATTTCCAATTTCCCCGGGAAAATCGGCCAACCAATTCGTCTCTCAACAGGACTTCAAAAAAACGGACTTTAAAATTAGTGAGCTTGTGGCAAAACAAGCAGGAATTCAAGAGCTCGAAAGACGCTCTTTGGATAACCGAGTTGAACAGCTGGCCCTAGAGCAAATGAAGGCCGTTGAAGAGCGTGCTTATAAAGAAGCCTACGAGTTAGGTCAGATTGATGGGGCCGAAAAAGCCTTTCAAGAACACAAAGAAGAGTTCACCCAAAGACTAAAAGATCTTGATGTGGTGCTAAAATCTTTTGAGGACCTTAAGGCCAATCTGATGGTTCAAAATGAAGCTCAGATTGTTAAGTTGTCCTATCAAATTGGAAAAAAAATTGCCCTGACCGAAATTGAAGAAAAGCCAGAGCTGATTGTCGAGATGCTTAAAAATATCCTCGAGTCCATTCAGACCGACGAGAGAATTTTAGTCAAAGTAGCCGCGGCCGATCTTTCGTTTATCGAAGGGCTTCGCGAAAAAATGAAGAAAGAGTGGGACGTGCTAAAGCGGGTCAAGGTTGAGGCCGCAGACGATTTGTCTCGCGGAGGCTGTCTTGTCGAAACCAACTATGGTTCTATTGATGCAAGCTTAGAAGAGCGTCTCGAAAAGGCCTGGGCGATTTTAGCCCCCAAGATTCCAAAAAATAAGGGTCCATCAGATGCTGAGTCCGCTTAATTTCGAAAAATATGAACGGGCACTTCAGCTTTCTGGGGTAACGACGGATATCGGCAAAGTAACCCAGGTGACTGGCTTTTTGTTAAAAGGCTATTTGCCGGGAGCATGTATAGGAAGTCTTTGCGAGATTCACCCCTTAAACCAACTTAAATTCTTGGCTGAAGTGGTGGGTTTTCAAGATAAAAATGTCTTGTTGATGCCCCTTGGAGAAATGCGCGGGGTTGGTCTTGGATCCAAGATTGTCTTGGTTCGTAATCAAGCGACAATCAATGTGGGCGATGCATTATTGGGACGTGTGATCAACGGAATGGGTGAGCCCATTGATGACAAAGGCCCCATAGAAAGTTTTGAAGAGGTCAGCCTTTACGGTGAAAGTACAAATCCTTTACACCGTCCGCCTATTTCGGACTCTTTAAGTTTAGGTGTAAAGTCCATCGATGGTCTTTTAACTCTCGGAAAAGGGCAGCGAGTCGGTGTTATGGCAGGCTCTGGAGTCGGAAAATCCGTCTTAATGGCCATGATGGCTCGAGCGACTGAGGCAGATGTGAACGTGATTGCTCTGGTGGGGGAGCGAGGCCGCGAAGTTAGAGAATTTATTGAACACACCCTGGGCCGAGAAGGTCTTCGAAAATCTATTGTCATCGTCGCAACTTCTGATCAAAGTCCGCTGTTAAGAATGCGAGCGGCTTTTGTGGCGGCGACTGTTTCGGAATACTTTAGTCGCAAGGGTAAAGATGTTTTGATGATGATGGATTCAGTGACACGCTTTGCAATGGCACAAAGAGAAATTGGACTTAATATTGGCGAGCCGCCAGCTTCGAAAGGCTACACCCCAAGTGTATTTTCCATTCTTCCTAAACTTTTAGAGCGAGCTGGCACCTTTGACGGACAAGGAAGCATTACCGGACTTTTTACGGTTCTTGTCGAAGGGGATTCGATGGACGATCCGATCGGAGATGCGGTTCGATCGATCGTGGATGGACATATTGTCTTGGATCGCCGTCTTGCTCAGCGGGGACAGTTCCCAGCGGTAGACGTCCTACAAAGCACAAGCCGAGTCATGAGAAATGTTGTTTCGCCTGAGCATATGATGGCGGCGAACATGATCCGCGAAAATCTTGCGGTTTATAACGAAGCCGAGGATCTGATTAATATTGGAGCCTATAAGCAAGGATCAAACGCAAAAATTGACCGAGCGATTCGAATGAACGAAGGCATTATTCAGTTTTTAAAACAAGATTATATGAATGGATCAAGTATTTCCGAGACCATTACGGCCTTGGCAAAATTGATCTCGAGTTAGTTAAAGGAAGGCGAGATTGGGTAGAGGATTTCGGTTTGGATTAGAGCCAGTGCTGAAGCAGCGAAAACGAGTTGAGGATGTCGCTCAAACGGAATTTGCTATGGCCCAAGCGGAACTGAATCAATGTCTTAAGAAGATTGATCAGATGTATGAAGAAATTGATAGGGCTAGAGAGAACATTGTGAGGGAACAAAAATCGAAAGAGGCCCTCGCTTTAGAACGAATTCGACAGGCCGAAAAATTTATTTTAGGCCAACAGCTTCTCATCGAGCGGGAGCGACTGCGGGCCCGAGACCTTATGCAAAAAGCCGAGGATAAGCAGCAGATTTTGATTGAGGCCTCAAAAGAGCGCAAGGCCTTAGGGCGACTGAAAGAAAAAAGACAAGTCGAACATAAAAAAGAACTCGATTTATTAGATGAAAAGAATACGGACGAGCTAGTGACGATGAGATTTAAGAGGAGAACGAGCTAATGAGCCAAGGCTATGATGCTTTTTTTAAGAAAGCCAAGATGAATACGGGTAAATCTGAAGCGGTCCAGCCCAATCGCCTTAAGCGAAAGAACCTTAAGGAATCCGCCGTCACAGAAGCTGAGCTTCGCAAAGCCTTTCGGTTAAAGCCAGAGCCTGCGGCAAAAAGTTCTAAAAAAAGCAAAGGGGGCTCAAAAGCAGATCTACCCGTGGCTGCTTTTTTATGTCTGGGAATCATCGTCTCGACCTTTGGTTGGTATATTATGGAGCCAGAATCCTTTTGGTCTATTGTTGACCGTGTCGAAATTCAAGTGATGGGTCAGGCCTCAGCTCAGGCTGGCGCTGCTGCGGCAAATCCTGCCCAGACAAAAGAAACAAGTGAGGAAAAAAGTGCAGCGGCAGCCCGAGCTCAAACTGCTGGGACAGAATCAAAACCAGGTAACTGGACCGCAGAAGACATTAGTTATTTCGGCAAGTTAAATGAAAGAAAACAGCAACTCGACCTGCGTGAACAAGAACTGAACGTGTTGGAAGAGGAATTGCACAAGCAGAAGGCTGAGCTAGAAAGTCGGATCAAAGAACTTAATGGAGTTCGGGATCAAATCGCAGGACTTTTAAAGACTCGCGTGGATATGGACCAAGAAAGGGTGGATCGTTTAGTGGAACTTTACTCGAGCATGAAACCAAAACAAGCCTCAGAGATTCTTGGAAGTCTGAATGAAGACCTTGCTGTAGAGATTTTAGGAAAGATGAAGAAAAAGAACGCTGCAGAGATTATGAATTTGCTGGCGCCGGCGAAAGCTCAGGCCCTATCAGAAATGTTTGCAGGCTATCAACAAAAGTAGGAAGACAGAGTGAATATCTTAGGGGCAACATCAGGTTTGAATGCAAGTTTAGGGGGCAGCAGTCCTCTAGCAAGCAATTCAAATTCAAAGCCTGATCAAAAAAATGCCTTCTCTGAATCCTTAGGCCAAAGCGCTGGACAAAGTCCAGCCCCCAAGACAGATAAAAAGCCAGCACAGAACCAAGAGCTATCGGCAAGTTCTGTAAGATCACCTCTTCCATCAAAGCCAGGCCCTCAGGGAACACAGGTTAAATCGGAAGAGCCTCAAGCTCCTGTTCAAAACAAAGCTCAGTTTTATGGTCCCGAAACTTCTCAGGCGGGACCGAGTGAAAGTGAATTAGAAAAAAGTATGACGCTTCATCATTTTATGAAGCGAATGCAAGACGAACTGGGAATCAAGGTCGAGGATGTTCTTGTCGCCTTTGCAAGTCTTACTGTTTCTGATTTGGCAAAACCTCCGATTCAGAACGTGGACAAGCTGACGGACGCCCTTCCAATCACTCAAGCACAAGAGCCTCTAGCAAAAAATATCTTTTTAGAGATGATCAATAATTCTGAAGCCAGCCATGTTTCAGAGCAAATGGGACCAGCCGGTCAGCAGTTGTCTTTACAGTTATTAAGCAAACAAGATGCGCAAAAAGCAGCATTACGGTCCTCTTTGGATCAAATGCAAAAAGATTTTTTCCTTGATCCCAAATCCATGAAGCCGCTTTCTGGCGAAGCCTCATTGCAATCACAGACCAATAGCTCAGAATTAGGTCTGTTGAATCCGAAAAATCAAAAGCTTTCGATTTTAGAGCAGAGCCCGACCAATCAGTTTTTCAAGAATGAAGATATTTTAAGCCAAGGAACTGGGCTTGATAATCCAATGGCTCAGTCCGTGGAAGAGATCCCTCAGGAATACCTTTCTGTTCAAGATCTAGGCCTTGAAGCACAAACTGAATCCGAAGACGATTCGGCCTCAATCTTTCCTAGTAAAATCTTAGGGGCAGCCACAGCTGGAGCTCTTGCAACTGCGGCGACCGCAAAGGCCTCTAAACCGGCTTCAAGTTCGAAGCTTGATGGGCAAATTGAGACCTCAATTCCTTCCGAAAGTCCCGAGCTTCAAGGGGAAAGCGACCCATTTAAGGCATTAGCGGAAAGTCTAAAAAAGCAAGGTGAGTCGGCGGATTCAAATCTTCAGAAACAAAACCAAGCGCAATCGCCAGAACTAAGTATGGATGCAGAAATTGAGCCTTTTTCTGCTGAAGTTGCGACTGAAACCACTTACGCAGCTAGCCCCGCCCTTGTCGGCAAAAATGAAGCGGCCGCAACTTTAGCTACCCCCATGTTTGCTCAAGGACTTGCAAGTCCTGCTGATCAAGAGGCCAATGTAAAAGAAGTCGCTGAAAAGACCCAACTCTTGATAGAAAAAGGCGGCGGTCAAATGAAGGTCACACTTCGTCCTGACGGGATGGGTGAATTGACTATGAAGGTTGCTGTTAAAAACGGACAAGTTGCCGTTGAGATGGTCACCGAGACAAACGAGGCTAAAAGATTTTTAGAAAAAGGCCTTAGTGATTTAAGATCTAGCTTGATGAGTCACAAGTTGGAAGTCGAGCACATCAAAGTCGACACAGCCAGTGATATTTCAAAACAAATGGATCAAAAGCAAGACGAGTCAAGTCGTCAAGCCGCGCACCAATTTATGGAGCAATTTAGACAAGACAATCAGGCCTGGAGAAGAAACTTTTTCGACCTTCCAGGGGCCCGTGGTTATAAATCTCAAACCAAAGATGAAGCTGACAACGCCATCCTTGCCGCTCAGTCCAACCGGGGCTCGGGCGATCGCAAGAGATTGGACTTGGTCGCATAGTGAGGGAATGTGTTAGGAGTTAAAACCGGAACTCAAACTTGGTCCACGGCTGAACAAAGAACGGATTTTAAATCCGATGGCACTCGCAGTCTGAGTGCTTCAGATGTTCAAAAACATTTCGGCGGTGAAGAAAACGTCGGAGATGTTTTAAATCGGATTACTGATCCGAACTGGGTCGATCCGGCGAAGAAAATGAGAACCGCTGGAGATTCCAGCATGGATAAAGATGCCTTTATGGGTCTATTGCTGGCTCAAATGAAAAATCAAGATCCGACGAACCCCTTAAAAAGTCATGAGATGGCGGCTCAGCTTGCCCAATTTACTTCGCTCGAGAAATTAACTAATATCAGTGATTCAATCGATGGTTTGGCTAAAGCTCAACAGCCCGCTCATAATTTTGGTGCATTAGGATTAATTGGTAAGGCCGTCTCTGGAGACTCTTCAAAGATTTCTCGAACCGATCTTTCAGAAATTCATGATGTGAAATTTAGAATGGCCAATGACGCAAATTTTGCCAAGGTGACAATTAAAGACGAAACCGGCGAAGTCGTTCGAGTTCTAGAGGCTCGAACACTAAAAAGCGGCGACAACGAGATCAGCTGGAATGGTTTAAAAGAAGACGGCACTAAGGCCAATCCGGGTCAATATGTCGCCAGCATCGAAGCGACTGGATCGAATGGGACTAAAGTTCATGCCGAGACAAAGTTCGAAGGTGTGATCTCTGGAGTCAACTTCACTCCTCATGGTCCAATCTTAATGATCGGAAAACAATCGGTCCCATTAAGTGATATTAAAGAAATTATTGATCCTCGCTTAGTTCAACAACAAAAAGTCGAAAGACTGGAAGTGAATAATCAAGTAGCTCCGGGACAGACGGGACCGGCTCAAGTGACGCCGGCTCAAGCCGCGGCACTGACTCCCGTAGTGAAGCCTGAATCTGGAAAAGCTGAAGTCGGTGCAAGTAATATTGAGCAAGTTGGCTTAAGCCGAGATATGATGAATCAGTTGAAGAAAAACGGAGTTGAAGCAGGTATATGATCGACAGCAAGCTAAACAGTTTAAACCCGCGCATTGGTTCTCTGGATTCAAATCCAGATCGAACGCGAGCGGATCGTCCTGAGGGTAAGCTTGGCGAGGAATTCTCGTCGGCTTTAAAAAACCTTCAGACCGAAAAAACTGCAAAAGCTAATGTTGAAGCCTTAGCGCCAAGCCTGAAGCTTTCGAATCATGCTCTTGAGCGCGTGCAGAGTCGTGGGATTAAGATGACTCCAGATTTGATGACACGAATGGAAGCCGCAGTGAAGACCGCTGAAGGCAAAGGTGCAAAAGAGATGCTGGTGCTGGGAGATGAAGCGGCTTTTATCGTAAGTGTAAAGAATAAGACAATCGTAACGGCAATGGACAAAGCTTCGATGAAGGAGAATGTTTTTACGAATATCGATAGTACGGTGATGATTTAAGCCGTAGGCGGTTTAAGTCACAAGTGGTTTGAGTGGCTTCTCGCCCCTAAGGGTCTAGGATGGACTGGAGTGGGGGCAGGATGCTCGAGCGAGAAGCAACTCAAGCAACTTATATAAAAAAGGCCGAAAGCCTAATTTTGAGAGTGGTTTGAACAATTAAATAGTAGGGGCTGGACCTCGTAGAGGGGGCCCCTCCATCAAATGCTGCCGATTGACTGACGCAGCAGGAAGACATGGAGGTTTTCTTATGGGCGTACTTTCATCATTATACACCGGTGTATCCGGTTTAGCTGCACAGGGTGAAGCTTTAGGTGTGATTGGCGATAACATCGCGAATTCAAACACTGTGGGTTTCAAAGCCTCTCGTGCCGAGTTTCAAGACATCGTCTCAAAAAGTCTAAAAGGGATTCTGGGAGGAAACCAGATCGGTCGCGGGGTAAAAATCGGCGCCGTCAATCCGATCTTGATTCAAGGTAACGTGGATGCCACAGAGAAATCGACAGATCTTGCGATTTCTGGAGATGGTTACTTCACATTACGTGGATCAGATGGAGAGTCCTTCACCAGAGATGGATCTTTTCACTTCGACCGTGAAGGTTACCTTGTTACAAACGATAAACAGCGGGTTCAGGGCTTTCAGGCCGATGAGTCCGGAACAATATTAAATAAAACTGGGGATATTAAGTTTCCAAGAGCTTTGATTCCCGCTCGTGCGACCTCGGCAGTGCGACTAGATCTTAACTTAGATTCTAGAGTGCAAAACGGAAAGGTTTTTGACCCCAAAAATCCACACGATACTTCGGATTATTCTACAGGTATCGAGGTCTATGACTCTCAAGGTAATAAACATCTTATGACCCTATTCTTTAACAAAGATGCGGATCGCTCATGGAGTTACCGTGGAATGGTCGATGGTAAAGAAGTGGTCGGAGGAGTTGAGGGAACACTTTCAGAAGTGTGTGCCGGTAAAGTGACCTTTACTGTGGATGGAAAGTTAGACACAGAAGCCATGACTAGAACGGCCTTTAACTTTAAGGGTGGAGCTTTACAGAACCAGCAAATCAAAATTGATTTCGGTGATGCGATCACGACGGACAAAGGCGAAGGCTTAGACGGAAGCAAGCAATACGGTAAAGAGTCGGATCTGATCAGCTGGGGTCAGGATGGAAGCGCGGCTGGAACCATCAACAACCTGTCATTTAACGATGAGGGGATCTTGACGGCACTTTACAGTAACGGTGAAACTCGGGATTTAGCTCAAGTTGCACTGTCGAAGTTCGAAAATCCAGAAGCTCTCTTCAAGGTCGGTAACAACCGAATGAAGGAAGCCCGAGATTCAGGAGCACCTGCAGTGGGCGCTCCGGGACGAGCCGGTCGCGGAAAACTTTTCGCGAAATCTCTTGAGCGATCGACTGTCGATTTAGCTCTAGAATTCGTGAACCTGATCCAAAACCAAAGAGGTTTCCAGGCCAACGCAAAGACCATCACGACAACGGATGAGTTACTAGCGGAAGTCATCAACCTTAAGAGATAATAGTTAGTCTTTAACCTAAAGAACTCGAAAGCCGCCACAACCATGGCGGCTTTTTTCTTTTAAAAGGAATAATCCTTGGGACTTTTCAGATCCATTGGTTTTATTTTTATAAGTGCTCCGCCTCAGCCGTCGAACATTCTCGGTCCGCCTGCGGCGGCCCTGCGAAACTAGTCTTCGGCGGACACTTATAAAAATAAAACCAATGGATCTGAAAAGATCTTGCGGATTTTCTCAGGTAAAAAGGGGGCAATTCTGAACTCACCAAAACTTTGTTCGACCGACGAAACTTATTTCGGGAACAACTCGCTCAGTCGACCGTGAATTTGACTCAGCAATTTTTGGGTCCCGAATTTTTATTCCTAAGAATTAGGACGACAGTATGCGGAAGTGGACGAACACTTTGTTGTCAGAGAATTCGAAGGCATTTAAAATAAGTGTCCGCCGAAGACTAGTTTCGCAGGGCGGCCCAAATGAAAACCTGGTTATTAAGTTTGATCCTACGGGCCGACCGAGAATGTCCGACGGCTGAGGCGGAGCACTTTTTTAAATGCCTTCGAATTCTCTGACAAGCTATGGCTGAGGGAACCTTTTGAAAGATTGCCGGAGCTAGGGATTAAATCGAGAGTCTTCTTGCGAGTTCGATGAGTTCGGTGGGGACTTGTTTCTTTTTTCCGAGGCAGTGTTTAAAGTCCATGAAGGTGACTTGCCCAGATTGCAGTCCGACCATTCCGGCGGACTTTCCTTTTAATAAGGCTTGAATGGCTCCGGCCCCCAGGCGGCTTGCCAGGATTCGATCGGTCGAAGTCGGGGCGCCCCCTCTTTGAACGTGGCCTAAAATACAAACCTTGGCTTCGAAACCAGATTTTTTGCGAATTTGTTCGGCCAGATCATAAGTGCGTCCGGGTTTTTGTCCTTCGGCGGCGATTAGAATACTTGAGGACTTTCCGCGGCTCATCCCTTTTTGGATTTTTTGAATGGCTTGGTCCACGCTGATCGGGGCTTCGGGGATAAAAATTTCCTCGGCTCCTCCGGCAAGACCCACGTCGACTGCGATAAAGCCAGAGTCTCGGCCCATGACTTCGACAATAAAAAGTCGGTCGTGACTGGCCGCTGTATCACGAATGCGGTCGATGGCTTCAAGGGCTGTATTCACAGCCGTGTCGTAGCCGATTGTTAAATCAGTTCCGAAGATATCGTTATCGATAGTTCCTGGAACTCCAATGATCGGGATTTGATGTTCATTTTCTAAAAGTTGTGCGCCTGCGAAAGAGCCATCGCCACCGATGCAGACCAAGGCTTCGATTCCGAGCCTTCGAACATTGTCGGCCGCTTTCTTGCGGCCTTCGGCTTTCATAAATTCTGCACTTCGACCGGTTTTAAGAATGGTTCCACCGCGCTGAATGGTATTGGCGACGGTACTTAATTCAAGGGCTATGGATTTGCCCTCAATCAGGCCAGCATAGCCTTGAAGAAGACCCGTGACTTTAAGACCCTCAAAGATTCCTGTGCGGACTACGGCTCGGATAGCGGCATTCATGCCTGGGGCGTCGCCGCCGCTTGTGAAAACGCCAATATGTTGAATGGACTTGGTTGCACTCATGCTTTGATCCCTCTGAAATAAGCCTATTTCATTTTAGGGAATAAAAAAAGGCCAACCCTAAGGCTGGCCTTCTTTAGATCTACATTAAAAACGTAGATTATCGAACAAGTGCTTTGAATTCAGCACCTGGACGGAACTTAGGATACCAAGCAGCTGGGATCTTGATGGCTTTGCCGGTTTGTGGATTGCGGCCAGTGCGAGCTTTTCTCTTCGCCTTCGTGAAGGTTCCGAAACCAACAAGTTTCACTTCGTCGCCCTTTTTAACAGTTTTTCGGATTGTGTCGATAGTGACATCCAAAATCTGTTCAGTTTGAGCTTTAGTGAATCCAGTGTCAGTTGCGATCTTCTCGATCAGCTGTGCTTTATTCATAGTTTCCCCCGTATTGGAAAATCATGTTGTTAATTATGTGGCTTCAAATTCAAACCTCACTGGCCTTCGGGGTCAATGAGAATCTTATTAAAAAATTATTTTTTCTGAGGACTGCGGCATTTTTTTGCAGGAAAAATTAAGAATTAGGATCCGAATCTTCTTCTTTAGAGTTGGGGTCCAATTCTGTTTCCTCATGATTGCTTAGCTCTTGACTCTTCCCAGGCACTTTATAATTGCCCTCAGCCCAGTTTCCCAGATCAATCATTTGGCAGCGCTCGGAACAAAAGGGTCTATAAGGATTCTGAGGGGAGTAAACTGTTTTTTGCCCACAGCGTGGGCAGCTAATTTGCTTCATGTGCATTCAGATCTATCCCAGGGAGTCTGTCGCGACAAGAGCTAATGCGACTGGGAAATCAGCATTTCAAATGCGGCGCTTCTACATTCTTTCTATTAAAAATTTTGATAGGAAGTGCGAGCCCGTTTAATAGGCCCGCCTCTGAAAACGATCGGTTTTAGTGTAAGCGAACGTTGGCGCGACCGATTTCGATATTATTATAAAGAACAATCATGAGCACGCTTTGGTCAGTTAATCGTCCACTGTCAACTCGAACCGTCGTGTACTTATTGTATGCATAAGTGCCAAAGGCTCCAAGACGACGGATTTCGAATCCCGTATCACCGTTAATTGAGCGAATTTCAGGCTGAAGAATAACTGGAGCCAAAGACATCCCGCCGCCCGTTAAGCCAGATTGAAAAACAAAAATACTTACGCTTCCTGTAGCGACACCATTTGTAAAAGTTGAAGTCGTTGTCGAGATCCCAATTTCAGCGTGGTCATCATGGTAGCTACAAGTTCCCCACAAAATGGTCGAACAATAACCCCAATCTTCAACAAATTTTTTATATTGGTCTCTGTTTGTGATGGTAAGAACTTCGCGAGCATTGATTGCTGTGTTCGCATTTGGAACAACTGTTCCCGGAGCAGTTGGGGGAACCGCTGGAGCAGCGCCACCTGATTTTGAGTCACCGCAAGCGGCGATCATTGCTGTCATCGTTAATCCTAAGATGATGCTTAAGCCTAATTTCATGATCCTTACTCCTTAAAGAGCGATTTCTATACTCACAAGTCTTCTATCTTCATGCTTTATGCCAGCACAGCTCGAATAAAACGCATTCTAAGACCTTTCTTTAAATGCGAAGCGCCTGAAAATGTTACCTCGAGGTGACAAAAAGCGGAGTTTGGGCCTTAAAATTTTGCGATCAAACCTCCCGGATGCAAACTAGTAGGGCTAGATCTTTGAAATTCGACCGAGTTCCTGTGGCACCCAAGCTGCACTCAAGGCGCCATGAGTACCTGTAGCCAAGGAGCATGTGTGATGAAACGTTTAGGGATTCGTCTTTTTAAAGGCACTTTGTTTTCTGTGATGTTGATCGTGATGATTGCCAGCTCCTTGGTGCGTGCAGAAAATTCTGTTCGAATTCCCCGTGGAGATTTGGTCGTGGATCTAGGGAATGAGGGCAGGTTAAGCCTTTTAGCTCTTGGCGACCGGGAAGCAAGATTATCGGGTGAATCAAGAGATCAGCTTATTCTAGCTCGTGCAACGGACGCCTGTGTGGGACTGGGATACCTGGGTCATAGCCAAAGTAAAAAGGCCCTTGTCAGTGTTAGCCACGAGAAGACCTTTAATATTCAAGCCAATGCAGCGGTTAAAGCAGGTTATGCAGAGGTTTTTGAAGAGCTTCATTGTTTAATCCCGGACAATGCCGTAAAAATTGACAAGCGCTCGCGCCGATAGATTTTTAGATTAAGTTTATCTTTAAAATTTGAGAAAAATCTTGGCTAGATCTGAGTGAAGAAGCCCCCAATTCAGTTTATTGGGGGCAGTATACCTTTATGACTTAAATTGCGCCGGCTTCACAAGAGAAGCGGACGTCGATTCGAGTTCCGACGGGAATTTCTCGAGAGAAGAAAAGCTTGTTCCCTGAAGTGCTGACAGTAATACCAGTTTGATTCGGAACATATTCAACTGAAATCGGACCTTGAGGCACACAATTTAATGTGACCGAAGTCATCGCCAATTGAATGCGGGCGGCAATGTCTGTCAGTTGGCTGGCGTAGTTTGCAGCACAAATATTTCCAATCGTTCCACCTGTCAGACGGCTTAGCTTTGAATACTCAACACCGACGAAGGCAATCGAGCTTTGGTCTTGCGCGTGATAGCAGGCGGTATCACCTTCTCGAATTACAATTGAATGCACGGTAAATGGAGTATTTGGCAAAAGATTTGCGGCCTTTCCGACGAGAGAGCTTCCTAAATTGATATTGGTCAGAGCTCGATATTGTGTGGTGTAGTTGTTCAGTCCGCGCCCTGTTAAAGTCGGATAGTCCGAATTCGACTGACATCGAGCTCCACAGCTTCTTTCGTCTTCGTCGGAAATGACGATGGCTGAGAAAGCAGCATCGGATCGAAAGCAATCTCTATTTGCAGCACTTTCTAGAGCTAAACTTAGGGCGTGAATACCTTGCTCGTCACCACTTGCAGAAAAGCCTTCGACACTCGACACATTTTGCATCGTTGCTCGAAACATCGCGGCATATCCAGAGACAGTATTATTTAAGACTCGGGTCTGCGTCTGAGCAACCCCTTGTCCAGTTGGGCTTAGCCATCTTAAAGCCAGACCCGCCGAGTCTGTATAGACAGCGGTCTGAGTAAAACAAATTTGCCAATCAAGGCCCCTTGCCTCAAGGCCTGCAACCAATCCTTCTAAGCGATTTCCAAGCTCAAGAAGCTCTGGATTCATGGACCCAGAGGTATCGACAACTAGCATGATATCTAATTTAGATTTTGGGCGTTCCGAAACAAAGGATTGAAGTCGTCCATAAGTGCTGTCCGTTGAATCGGGATCAATAGGAGTAATGGGATTTCCGCCATCTCCGCCTAAATCTCCGACCTGATCTTCTGAAGGCAAAGTTTGGAAGTCGACTTCGCTACAGTTCGAGAATAAAAGGCCCAAGCCCAGCAGACCCGCAAAGATCATATTACGAACAAAATATAGTGGTCCTAGCTGTTTCATAATTTGGTCCCCCCAAAAGAAGTGAAACTGCGATATATCCCATTTAGTCCAAAATTCATGCCTGCCATAAGCATTCAGTTGTCAATGGACTGGACTCTTGCGCCGTTCGTTTGACAGCTGTCAAAGAGTTGGTCTGCATAGATTATCTCATATTGAAACAGTCGAAAGAAAATTCTTTTTTTGAGACAGGTCCTAGACGGAATCAAGACCTCTTCAGGCTGTGCCTAAAGCACACTAAAGCAATAGCGATAATCCCCATGCTGATCCAGCTTGAGACACTTGAAGACAAAAACTCAGGTCCTCTAAAATCTTCTCGAAAGCTTTCCATGATCATTCGCCACAGACCATGGAGGCCTAAAAACAGAAAGAACTTTTGTCCAGGTTTAAAAAACCAATCTGCAAAGCTTGCTGCGCCTTTAGTCCGGCTCTTGGATTCAAGCCAAACTAAGAGCCCAACCGAGACAAGCTCCAAAAGACTTGCATAGATCTGAGTGGGGTGCCGAGCGATATAGGGAATTCCCAATGTCTTGTGCGCACTAAAGTAGACTCCCCAGGGCCAATCACAAAGCCGCCCATAGCAGCAGCCATTT